>NZ_JBLXHQ010000005.1:0-200046 GCF_048259445.1 Marinobacter sp.
TTCCAGGTTGCCGATTACGGCCTGGTGGCGGATCTGTTTGAAGCAGTACCGCAATTTGAAGAAGAGCTGAAGAAAGTTCTGTAACTTTCTCTCAGACCTCAAAAAAGGCACCTTCGGGTGTCTTTTTTGTTGCAGATCCATAAACTGTGAGTCTGTTCCCGTAACCCGCCTGCAACACCGGATGCCGCACAATGACCATCAGCCCGTTTGAAGCTTTCGCCTGCCCACTCGATGGCTCTGCATTGCGACTGAATGGCACAAGCTGGCAGTGCGGAGATGGCCATAATTTCGATATTGCCCGCCAGGGCTATATTCATCTGCTCCCGGTACAGAACAAGCGCTCTAAAGATCCCGGTGATAACAAAGAGATGGTTGCGGCGCGCCATAGATTTCTGACCTCGGGTTTCTATCAGCCCATAGCCGAAGCCCTCAGCCACGCTGTGTTTTATGAAGCTGACAACGTATCTTCTTTAAGCTGTCTGGATGCCGGATGCGGAGAGGGATACTACATGCGGTATCTCGCCAATAAGGCGCCAGAAACCGCAGATCTTTTTCTTATGGGGCTGGATATATCCAAGTGGGCAATTCTGTCCGCTGCCAAACAGGAAAAAACGCCATCCTGGGTTGTCGGAAGCAATGCCAACCTGCCGATATTGCCCGAAACGCTGGATAGAGTATTGTGCCTGTTCGGTTTTCCTGTTTATCACGAATTCGCCCGAGTATTGAGGCAGGGCGGCGAGATTGTTCAGGTGGATGCAGGGCCGGACCACCTCATAGAACTGCGGAGAATCATCTATCCTGAACTGAAAGAGGCCCGAAAATCGCCGAACGCAGTGCCAAACGATTTTAAAACGATGGGCACATCCTCTGTCCGATATAGCCTCATACTCCCGGACAAAAGTGCCATCGCCGACTTGCTGGCTATGACGCCACACATGTATCGGGCAAGTGCGGAAGGCCTGTCCCGCGCGGCAGAGCTTGAATCGCTAACTGTCACCGTAGAAGCCACCATCAACCGCTTCAGAAAAAACTGACCAGTGTTGTTGCTTATCAATCCTTCTCTGGCATCTCCGTGTGGGCACCCTTCCTCATTACGGCCCGTTTTTCTGCCTTCGTGATAAACAGGGTATCAGCGAGAATATGTATAGCTTTATTGGTGGTGCGCACCGCATGGTAGACCTGCTTACTGGCCTGATCATGGGTTTTCCGGGCTTTATGCGCGCTTTGCCGGAACTCGTCATCTTTTGAAAAACGGTCAACCAGGCTGAACGTCGTATCGGAAATGACTCTGTGCATCTTTTCGACTGCCCTGGCACCGCCGGAAACTGTGTCTTCCAGGAGTTTCGCTCGGTTGCGAACCTCATAGATATCCATACGGCGTTTCTGAACAGCGCTGTTGATCGCGATATAGTGTGAATTCAGCCTGCGCACCAACGCCCTGGAGCGCTGAAGTTGCCAGAATCCATAGCAAAGGCTTCCGGACGCGATAGTCAGAAAAAGTAACGCCAGGACTAACTGAAAAGTCACGGTGCGGTTCTCCTAGCGATATTCAATATTAATTTCTACGTCTATGTCTCTCTGACTCATCTCTTCTTCAAGCTCTTTCATTACACCCTGATAAACCATTTTACGGACCATCACCGGGAGCTTGTCTGCCAAAATCCGGGCGGAGCGGGATTCACGCTTAGCCACAGCAATCGGATTGAGTACTTTCAGCGTAAGGATCAGCTCTGGTTCTTTCTCCATGCCCGAGATCGGGTCATTCTCGCCGGATTCCGCCATCATGCGTGTCATTATCTTGCGCTGCTCCAACACTTGCCAGCAGAGAACACCGCTGAAAAGGGCGAGAATCAAGCTGAGTATCAAGAGAAACGTGGCCATTTATATCTCCGGGAATTCGTCCAAACAATATTCAGCAGTGTGCCTCATACGTGGGGCTCTGCGATTGGCCGTGACGCCGCAGCCGGGGCTGTCAATGTCAAGTTAGAACCCGGGCTCAAAACTGTTAACATTAAACCAATACGATTTTCAGTGGATAATCCGCGTAATACGCATCAAAAGGACAGGCAATGAGTAAATCAACAGGAACCACCTACGACCTGGTTATATTCGGGGCTACCAGCTTTGTTGGACAGATTCTTACCCACTATTTGTTCGATTCATATGGCGTTGCAGGGGAGGTCAAATGGGCGATTGCCGGGCGTTCAGTATCCAAGCTCGGCGACCTCAAGTCCAACCTGGGAACCGGTGCTGTCGAACTGCCGGTGATCCTTGCAGATGCCACTGACGATAAGGCCCTGAAGGCCATGTGCGAGCAGGCTTCCGTGGTTATCTCTACGGTTGGTCCTTACGCTTTGTACGGAGAGCCTTTGGTCAAAGCCTGTGTTGAAACCGGCACCGATTATTGCGACCTGACCGGTGAAGTGCAGTGGATTCGCCGTATGGTGGAACGCTATGAGGACCAGGCCAAAAAATCGGGGGCGCGAATCGTTCATTGCTGCGGCTTTGATTCTATTCCGTCAGATATGGGCGTGTGGTTCCTGCAGCAACAGGCTGAAAAGACCTTTGGAGAAACATGCCGGGACGTGCGTATGCGCGTGAAGGTCGCTAAAGGAGGCCTTTCCGGTGGCACCGTTGCCTCGATGATCAACATAGCCAAAGAAGCTGCAGCGGATCCGAAACTGCGCAAGGAACTGGCCAACCCGTTCTCTATCTGCCCGCCTGAGCACCGTTCGAAGGTGCGCCAGCCGAGCCTGAAAGGTGCAGAGTTCGACAAGACATTCAACGCCTGGCTGGCGCCATTTGTTATGGGGGCTATTAACACCCGCATAGTGCACCGCTCCAACGCCATGCAAAATGCCCGTTATGGTAAGGAATTCACCTACGATGAGGCCATGATGACCGGCAGTGGCACAAAGGGCCGCCTGGCGGCTTACGGCGTAACAGCCGCTCTTGCAGGCTTCTTTACGGCATCTGCAATTAAGCCGACTCGCTGGCTGGTGGAGAAATTTGTACCTCAACCCGGTGAAGGCCCGACCCCTGAAGCGCAGAAAGCAGGATTCTACGACATTCGCTTTGTAGGGCGCACCGAGGACGGGAAGACCATGATATCCAAAGTGACAGGTGATGCTGACCCGGGTTACGGCTCTACCAGTAAAATGCTGGGCGAAGCCGGCATGTGCCTGGCATTCGACATTCCCGCTGATCAGCCGGGCGGTTTCTGGACTCCGGCATCGGTGTTGGGCGAAAAATTGCTGGACCGGCTGACCAAAAAAGCCGGACTCACGTTTGAGGTTGTGGAAACCCGTTAAGCGTGTCGGTTCAAATTGCCAGATGAATCACGCGGTCGGTGCCCGGCAGGGCATCCGGCCCGTGTGCCAGACTAATGACCGTTTTACCCTCCAGCCAGGCATCAATTTGCCGGGTTATCCTTTCTCGTGTGGCTGCATCAACCCCGGTAAATGGCTCATCCAGTATCACCAGTGGCTCCGGGCTCAAAAGTACCCGGGCCAGAGCGACACGACGTGCCTCGCCGCCAGAAAGCCGGCTGCCTGCACTTCCCAGCCAGGTATCCAGCTGGTTGCTTTCGGTGCGAAATCGTTCGGCCAGATCAACCAGTTCCAGAATACGCCAGAGCTGAGCATCGCTTGCTCCGGGATTACCCAACAGCAGGTTTGCTCGCAAGGTATCTTCAAACAACACGGTTTTTTGTGTGAGATAGACACAAGAAAGGCTGGTGCAGAAACCGCTTGAAGGCGATAGCAGCCCGGCGAAAACATCCGCAAGCGATGATTTTCCGCTACCGGAACGCCCGAGAATGCCCACTCGCTCGCCTGTGTTGACCTGCAGGCTAAACTGCGTGAACAGCGGCGCATGATCAGGGTACTTTACCGTCAGATTCTGCACGATGAGAGCTGAGTTCGCAGGAAGGCCAGGAGTCACTTCAGCTTCTGGTATGGCGTCAGGGTTTCGACAATCCCGGTTCAGGCGGGCGGCAGAGGCTTGTGTGGCCCCCAGCTTACCGAAGGCATCAGGCAACATGCTGTAGACTTCCGCAAGCCCGAGCAGAGCGATAGGTAGCAAAACCAGAACAGGCCCGGAAATCATCTCTGACCGGAACAGCGAGAAACCAGCCCAGAGCGCAAACACCGCCGACAGATTGATCAACAAATTCGAGCCGGCCTGGTGCCAGCCTATACGTGAATCCGCCTTTACCTGCTCGGACGAAGATCGATGCGCCTGCCGCAGGAGCCAGGCACCATGTTTACCAGTCCGCCCGGCGGCCGTAAGTTCAGCAAAGCCTTCCAGGTGTTCAATAACCGCAGTTCGCAGAGACTCCTGCTGATCACTCTGGCGAAACGCAATCGTTACTGTGCGCAAATACGTAGCGAGTGTCGCGAGTACGAACGCAGCCAGGAGTATCAGACAGATTCCAGCAGCTATCCGGATATCAAACAGCACTGCTGACAACATGGCTACCAGCAAGGTCACGAAAGCCGCAAGAGCCGCCGGTGCAATAAGGCGAAGATATAACGTATCCAGCGCGTCCACATCGCTGGTCAGCCGAGAAAGCCACTGGGCTCCTGTCAGTTCCCGTCTCTGGACGCGGCCAGCAGAAGACAGCTTGCGAAAAAGGGCCACGCGAATGTCCGTTAGCAGCCTCAACACCGTGTCATGGTTGTAAAGCCGCTCCACATAACGGGAAACCGTGCGTGATACCGCGAAAAACCTGATACCACCGCCGGGAACGTACAGGTTGATAGTAGCGGGCAAACCGGCAGCCAGGAGAATGCCCACGAGCGCAGTTTCAGTGATAAACCAGCCTGAAAGCGCAAGAAGCCCGAGGCCTGAGAGCAGGGCGGCCAGCATCAGCACGGCACCGATAAAAAGCCTTTGTGGGCGTGCACGGATCAACTTCAGCCAGGGTTTCAGTTCAGACATCTTTGATCTCTCCGCCAGAAACCAGCAGCACTCGATTAGCGAGAGCCAGCAGAGCATGGTGATGGGTGGAAAAGATCAGTGTCTTGCCGGCCAGGGCAAGCTTGTGCAGAGCTTCGAGCACAAAAATTTCAGTGTCGCTATCGAGGCCGGCAGTCGGTTCATCCAGAAGAATCAAATCATAATCGGCCACGAAAATCCTGGCCAGGCTGAGGCGTCTGGCCTGGCCTCCTGAAAGCCCCTGACCATCTTCAGCAACCTTGCTGTAAATGCCTTCTTCCCGGCTATCCAGCAAAGGACCTAGACCAACATTGCGCAGAGCGGTTTCAATAGCTACATCGGATACATTCGGGCTGGTGAGCCGGAGGTTGTCTGCCCAGGTACCGTGAACCAGAAAACCACTCTGGCCAAGCCAGCCGAAGGCAAAGCTTCCCGCTGGTTTACCAAACACCTGAATGTCGCCGCTGTCGGGTGCAAGAAAACCCGCCAGAAGATGCAGGAGTGTGGATTTGCCACTGCCAGAAGGACCCGTAAGGGCGATCACCTCGCCTTTTGCAACGGTCAGTAGAACATCGGTGAGGATAGAATGGTCCGCACGGAACGCGAGAGATACGGAATTCAGTTGAATCGTTCCACTATCAGAATCTGGCGCAGCAAATGAAAGGTGTTCATCGATACCTTCATCTTCGTGGTTTCCGGCAGGGGGCGCGAGTTCCTCATCACCCAGTCTGGCCAGAATCTCGGCGCCAGCGCCAAGAGCTGCGGCACGGTCATGGTAGTACTGGGAAAGCGTACGCAACGGCTGAAAGAACTCTGGCGCGAGTAGCAGAATCAAAAGGCCGGAAAAAAGCGTCAAATCCGGGGATGGCCCATAGGTGATATAACCCAGAAGACCAAAACCGATATAGATGGCGATCACTGCAATGGCGACAGAGGCAAAAAATTCCAGAACCGCGGATGACAGAAATGCGATACGAAGGGTCTTCAGTGTAATCCTGCGGTAGTGATCTGATCTCTGTTGGATCAGTTCTGCGGCGCTGTCAGTTTGTCCGAACAACTGCAGAGTCGTCAGCCCTCGAACCTTATCAAGAAACTGGCCGGACAGCCGGCTGACGACCTCGAAGTGCTGTTGGTTAAGCTTCTCCGCACCCATGCCTACAAGTGCCATAAAAAGAGGAATAAGCGGGGCGGAGAGAATCAGAAAGATCCCCGCGAGCCAGTCCAGATAAAAAACAAGCACCAGAATCATCAAAGGCACAATAAGGGACAGCGCCATCTGCGGAAGGAAGCGGGCGAAATAGCCGTGTAAGGCGTCAACGTGGTCAATCCACTCCCGCGCGAGACTGCCTGCAGAAGTTTGCCCCAGTGCCAGAGGACCGCAGTTGCGCCAGTATCTGTGGATCTGCCGGCGTGCAGTTCGACGCACTTGTTCGCTGCATTTTGCTGCCAGGTGGGTCTGAGCACCCTGGGCGATTGCTCGTAAAACGATCGCCAGCACAAGGCCGGCAAAAAGAGGCGCCAGCATCTCAGCTGACGCTTTTTCAATCACACCAAGGTGAACAATTCTGGCCAGAACGGCCATCTGAACAATGGTAGCGACACCGGCCAATGTGCCGGCAACAACCGATCCATGGATCCAGCGTCGGTTTCCTCTGGCAAGCCCGGAGAGCCAGCGCCTCACAGCGCCGCTCTCGACCTGCACTTCAGCCACTTAGTGGTAGCCCTCGCCGGCGCGCACTTTGCCGCGGAACACCCAGTAAGTCCAGGCGGTATAAGCCAGCACAAATGGAATTACAATCAGCAAACCTATCAGCAGGAACAGTTGTGAATTGTATGCCGAGGCTGCGTCCCAAACCGTGTAGTCAGGTGGTACCAGATAAGGCCATCGGCTGACAATCAGCCCCAGGTAAGTGGTGATGAACAACCCCATAGTGGCGACAAACGGCATACCTTCAAACCGGTTTCGGACCGACCGGAAAATCTGGAATGCACATAACAGGGTCAGAACGGGTAACACCCAGATTACGCTCAGGTTATTGAACCAGCGATCGCGAACCATGTCGTCAATAAACGGTGTCCAGACACTGATAATCCCGAAGACCACAAGTACAGAGGCTAGCAAGGGCAGGGTGATCCTGTAAGCCCAGTCCTGAAGCCGACCTTCAGTTTTCATGATCAGCCAGGTTGAACCCAACAGCGCATAGCCTGCTAGCAAACCAACGCCTGTGAGAACGGTAAAGGGTGTCAGCCAGTCCAGAGCGCCCCCTGTGAACACACCATTAGCAGTTTCGTACCCCTGAATGTAAGTGCCCACAACTACGCCCTGGGCGAACGCGGCCACGGTCGAACCTCCGGCAAAAGCCCAATTCCAGAGATAGCGAGAACTGCGCGCCTTGAAACGGAATTCGAACGCAATACCCCGAAAAATCAGACCAGCCAGCATCAGGAAAACACCAATATACAGCGCCGGCAGCAGAATGCTGTAGACCAAAGGGAAGGCTCCAAGAAGCCCGGCACCGCCCAGCACCAGCCAGGTCTCGTTGCCATCCCACACTGGTGCAACCGTGTTCATCATTGTGTCGCGATCCTGCTCCGACGGGGCGAAAGGGAATAGAATCCCCACCCCCAGGTCGAAGCCGTCCATCAAGACGTACATGATGACGCCAAAACCGATAATAAATGCCCAGATCAGTACCAGATCAAAAAGTTCCATAATCAGTAACCTCCCTGTTTGTTCGGCTGCTTGCTGGAGTCGTGTACTTCAAACCTGGTATGCGCTGCAGACATTGGCCGCTTGGCGCGTTCAGATTGAATATCTGGTTCTTTGGCATCTTTCTCCATGCCCTCGTACAAGACCCGCATCAGATAATAAACGCCAGCAGAGAACACCAGTGCATACACCACCACGTAGCCAATCAACGTGAAAAGCGCCATGCCTCCGGTCAATGACGGTGTCAGGGCCTCAGCTTGAGTCATCATGCCGTATACAAGCCAGGGTGCACGACCAACCTCAGTCACAAACCAGCCAGTCAGTACCGCAATAAATGGTGCAATACTCATGAAGCGCATTCCCTGGAGAAACCAGCGAGCACGCCAAAAGCGGCCACCTGCTCGCAATGCCAGGCCAGTGAACCCCATCAGGATCATCAGGATGCCGAGCGCAACCATGATTCGGAAAGACCAGAACACAATGGCAACCGGCGGTTGCTCTTCCCGCGGAACGTCCTTCAGGCCGGGTACTACACCGTCCCATTCGTGGGTCAGGATCATGCTGGCCATGCTGGGAATGCCAATTTCAAAGTGGTTGGTCTGGTTTTCCTGGTCGGGGATAGCGAACAGCAAAAGAGGTACGTTTGACGAAGTTTCCCAGTTACCTTCCATGGCTGCCACCTTGGTGGGCTGGTGCTCCATGGTATTCAGACCATGGAAATCACCGACCACCAACTGAGTAGGCGCGATGAACAGGATCAGCCAAAGGCACATTGACAAGGCCTTGCGGTTAGCCTCTACTTCGCGACCTTTCAGCAGGTACCAGGCGCTCACGCCTGCAACAACGAACGCACCGGTAAGGAAAGACGCGATAACCTTGTGGGCAAAACGGAACTGGAATGACGGATTGAAAATTGCTTCACTCCAGGAGGTTACGTAGAAAACGCCTTCCCGTAGTTCAGTTCCCGCAGGAGTCTGCATCCAGCTGTTAGCGGAGAGAATCCAGAACGAAGAAATAAAGGTGCCGGTTGCGACCATGATCGCGGCAAACAGGTGAACTCCCGGAGGTACCCGATCCCGCCCGAACAGAAGAACCCCAAGGAAGGCTGCTTCCAGGAAGAAGGCTGTAATGACCTCATAGCTCAGCATGGGACCGAGGAAATTGGCAGAAGCCTGGGAAAAATTACTCCAGTTGGTTCCGAACTGGAACGACATTACGATGCCGGATACCACGCCCATCCCGAAGACCACAGCGAATACGGTAGTCCAGAAGGACGACAGCTTTATCCATACCGGGTTTCTCGTTTTGTACGAAAGCCCCTCAAGGACAGCAATATAGGAGGCGAGACCGATGGTAAACACCGGAAAAATGGCATGGAATGACACCACAAACGCAAACTGAATTCGCGATAAGATAAGAGGATCTAGTTCCACAGGAACACCTCGGTAATGTTAATGTAACAATAAGCGAGCACAGCACACCCGCTCAGCCGCTGCCTTAGCTTTAATTGTTATATTGTTATTACCGGCAGATGAGAGTCATGCTACTTGATATGGTAGCAGATCAGGTAGGGCGGATTGTCGCACCTGTTGACTAAAAGCAATTATGGTGAAGAGCATGAGTTTTTACGAAGAACGAATCCTTCCACATATCATAGACCGTGCCTGCTCAATGGGCCAGGTTATGAAATTGCGCAGCCAGCTGGTGCCTCGTGCAAAAGGCCGGGTTCTGGAAGTAGGAATGGGCTCGGGCATTAATCTGGAATTCTACAATCCGCAAGCCGTTCAGATGATCTATGGGCTTGAGCCTTCTGAAGGCATGCGACGCAAAGCTATACCTAACCTGAAGCGCTCGCCGATACATGTTGAGTGGCTGGGCCTGCCGGGCGAACAGATTCCGCTGGATGACAACAGCGTGGACACCATTCTGCTCACCTTCACGTTATGCACCATACCCGACTGGAACTCTGCACTTCTGCAAATGAAGCGGGTACTGAAGCCAGGAGGCGAACTTCTGTTTCTTGAGCATGGTGAATCCCCCCACGAGCATACCCGAAAGTGGCAACACAGAATTACACCCGGCTGGAAGAAACTGGCTGGTGGTTGCCATCTAAACCGACATATTGCAGACCTCATCCGCCACGCGGGATTTGAATTGATTGAGCTGCAAAACCTCTACATTCCAAAAGCACCGAAAATAGCCGGCTATATCTATAAAGGCATCGCACGGAAAACAGTTTGAGGATGACAGAAAATCTGTACTGAAAAAGGAAAAGGAGTAACGAAAATGGGCATGAAAAGCCAAGTAATTACAGCCTTTGCAACCCTGACTTTCAGCTTTACGGCAGCGCATGGAGTTGAAGGCGACCCTGAGGCTGGGAAGCAAGCGGCAGCTGTGTGCCAGTCTTGCCATCAGCCTGACGGTTCGGGAATGAATATCCCCGGAGGCGAGTCCTGGCCGAAGTTAGCGGGGCTGAATGCCAGTTATCTTTACAAGCAGCTGGTCGATGTAAAAGAGGGCACACGCAAAAGCCCTACAATGAACCCATTCGTCGATATGCTGAATGAACAGCAGCTTAAAGACGTCTCAGTGTATTACAGCCAGCTTCCGCCGACCGGAGGCAAAGGTGGGGAGAGCGCTAACGACGAGCAACTGGCGCGTGGCAAAAAGCTTGCCACTGATGGCGACTGGAGCCGCTACATCGTTCCATGCAGCAGCTGTCATGGCCCCGGCAACCAGGGGGCAGGCGATCATTTCCCGGCCATCGCCGGTCAACATGCGGGCTATATTGCGGACCAGTTACGCGCCTGGAAAAGTGGTAAGCGGGACAATGATCCACAGCACCTTATGTTAGCGATTGCTGAGCGCATGAATGATGAAGACATCATCGCAGTTTCAGCCTGGTTGTCACGTCAGCCTGCCAAGCCAGCAAAGTAAGGGAGGATATACTAATGGACGGCCTTTTCACCAAGAGCAGCCTGTCATTGGCGGTTGCTGCCGGAGTACTCAGCTTTACTCTTCAAGCAGCAAGCACCGAACAGCGTTTACCCACCAACATCCCTCAGCCTGAAGAAGGGCAGTTCGTTCATGTGCCACCAACCATGGACGACTTAGAAAAAAGCGACATGCACCCGGAATTAAAACGGGTTATCAGGCGTGGACACGACTTGTTCGTTAACACGCAACAATTGCGGGGCAAGAACGTTTTTAACGATATGAACTGCAACAGTTGTCATCTGGGAGAAGGGCGCCAGCCATTCTCGGCGCCAATCTGGCCAGCAGCTGTCGTTTTACCGAACTATCGCGCGAAAAACGATCACGTGAATAACCTTGAGGAGCGAATCGCAGGCTGCTTCTCGTTTTCGATGAACGGCAAGCCGCCAGAGTATGGCAGTGACAATATGCTTGCTCTCGCGGCGTATCATCAGTGGCTCGCTAAAGGTGTGCCAATGTATCAAAGCGGTAAATCCATGTATGGCCGTGGCTTTCCAAAGCTCCCGGAACCTGAAAAGGGTATGAGCTTTGAGCGTGGCAAGCAGGTGTACGAGGAAAACTGCAGCATCTGCCATGCTGAAGATGGCAGCGGCCTTGTACAGAATGGACAAGTCGTTTTTCCGCCAGTATGGGGCGATGCTTCTTACAACTGGGGTGCCGGAATCACGCGCAACTTTACCTTGTCATCATTCGTCAAGCACAACATGCCGCTGGGCCAGCCTAACAGCCTGACCGATCAGCAATCCTGGGATGTTGCGTACTATATCAACAGCCACGAGCGGCCGCAGGATCCCCGATATACCGGCAATGTGAAGGAAACCCGGGAGAAATACCTCGACACTTTCCATAAATATACAAACTACGGTTTAGAGGTTAACGGTAAGCTACTCGGGGACCACGATAATCTTGGCGGCGAAAAAGACGTCTTGAAGCCAGACGCATTGCGGCCACGTACTTATAGTTCGGAATAGTCTTCAGGCGCCGTTAGCCTAATGGTCGGCAGCGTTTTGAATTGCGTTATTGCCCAAGGCCTTATACAATTCTGGCGCTCAAAACCTCCCCCCGATTGCTCCGGTGGTGGAATTGGTAGACACAAGAGACTTAAAATCTCTCGACCTCACGGTCGTGCCGGTTCGATTCCGGCCCGGAGCACCATTAAAAACAATAGCTTGTGAATATTGCTTCATCTACACTTTGGTTGATTTTTCATGATGTAGACGTTATGTAGACGCCAAGTGATTCGTTTTGCCTATAATTAGCCGGGCGTTCCCGGTAGAAGCAGTTACACGATAACTAAAACTGGCGTTCTGAGAACGTAACAGTGGAGGTGCTGATTTCCAGCGAAGTTGGTTTGGGAATGTTAAAACTGTGATGGCGGGCTTATGCTGGGAAGAACGATCGATACCCTATAAACAGACCCAGCCTCCGAGGCACCCCGGAAAACTAAGTCTGCTATAGGGTAACGGTTGCAAGCTTCGTGTGTATCCTCCTCGCTCTCAGCCAAGCTGCAGACCGGGCCAGTGTGCTAGAGGAATTCTGATCTAATTAAAGATCAGTGTTTCGGTAACCCAACCAATTACGGCTAGGCTGCCGACGCTTCCAACAAACGTTAGAGTAGGGTGTTAGTAGTTGAGATTCAAGTACGGCGAACGTAGCTCTTTTTTCGCTAAATTATAGAAAATACTCTTATCACTGTCCCAGCTGAAGAACCAGGTATCGTTCTCGAAGTGGTCGCAAATTTCCTTAGCGATAGCGTGTTTTTGACTTTTGGGAACCCCATCCATGTGCTTCCGCATCAATTGCTCCCTCAGCTTTGTTTTCGTAGATGAAGCGATATAAGGACAAGTTAAACTATCTACGAAAAATAAAAAAAGTTCCGAATGCTTGAGAGGCCTAGCCTGAAGGTCAAGCTTTTCTATAATTCCATTTTCAATTTTGAATCTCAATTCCTTGGCTGATTCGTTATCTCCGAGGTAATACATTAATGACATCGCGGAGAAGTAATCAAGGTCGATAGAATCCTCTGAAATAACTCTTTTCGGTAGGAATGAAGACAACACCTCTGGTGAAAATCGGTAACGATCACCAAGTTCTTTATGTAAGATGAGGAGGTTGAGAAACTCGTGAGGGAAGCTGGAGTCATTATTGGCTGGACTTCTAAGCGTTGTTAATATTTCGTCAGAAATAACCTTTTTTAAGCTTTCCTCTTTATCAATGCCAAGCTTTTTCGAGATAGATATAATTACGAGCAATATTTGACAAACGAGATAGCTAGGCCTGTAACGCATATCCATGGAAAAACAATAAAGACATAACGTAATAATTGACTTAAGGTATGTAAATCCTCTTACGCTGTCTGGGTTTAGTGATTTTGATAAAATGGTGTTCTGTAATTGTACGAGTCTGTTGCGCATTCCAGTAAGAAATATGTTTGTCGACGCCTCATAGCCAATACCATTCTGTTTTGCGATAGATTTATATTTTGAAATATAAATTAGATCCAAATTTCGTAGATTCTGATGGCTGTTTATAAAACGAAAATGAGAGGAAGTGGAATCTTCTTTTTCGACCTCAACGAATCTATCGAAAAGCTCATTGACCAATGAGCTTGCCTGTTGTTTCGCAACCGATTCGTTTGTGATGAAGGGTCTAGAAGATAAATTAATCTTTGACTCATTTAGGTGTAGGTTAAATTTCTCCAATTCACTCCTAAAGACCTGCATTATAGCTCTAGCTTGCTCTTCGCTCTGAGCAAAAACGAAATAATCGTCGACATATCTTTTAATTTTAAAGTTCTCAAATCCTTCTTGGTGAAGAAGTCTACGACTATTTTCGTCTATCCGCTGTAAAATTATCTCAGAAAATATTCGGGAAAATTCTGGCCCAATCAATATTCCGTTGGTCTCATTTGAATTAGAGCGTTGCATTATTCTGTCAAACTTTCCCTCGAAAGAGGAGCTTTTAATATCAGGTAAATTATCTTTTACGAACTGCTTATCCTTAACCGCCCAGGTTATGGAGTGCGTATAGATACTTTGAAAACACTTTGATACATCGAAGCGAAGCATGACTTTAAATTGGCGCTCTAGACGCTGAAATAAATAAGAGTCATAAAACTTAAATAGTAAGGGGAAGTCTTTATATTGAAAAAAGGATGAAGCATGTCGATTGTCATCATCAATGGCATTTTTTTTATGTTCAACCAAATCGTCTCTTAAAACTCTTGTGAAGCGAAGAGTGGCCTGCTTTTCAATAAAATGTGATGCAACCTTGTATGGTGCCCTGAGCGAGGCTTTGCTCCTGCTGCAGAGCGATGTAATTATCGACTGAAAACTATCATAAAAGTCTACGAACGAGAACTGGATAGCAGGATGAGGCAGGCTTACTTTACGAGTTGAGCTTGAGTTTTTCACTATTTTATAGGTGAATGGATAGGATTCCGATTCATTGTAAATCAATTTTAGAAAACAATCGTGGAACTTATCAAGATCGCCATTTCTTAATTTTTTATGAAATGAGTCGTTCGAGAACAGGACCGGAACCTCGTAGGGTAAAGTTTCAGTCAAAAGGATTCGATATTTATCGCTTCTATTTACTTTCTTGACTTTACCCATTGGTCCAGCATTTCCTTATTTCCACTACATCATCGTATGTGAATTTATGACTAATTCTTTCTCTAAATCCAGTACAGAATGAAAACTTTCGTAAGTATCTTTTGTCTTTACTGCTTAGAATTGAGCTTAACGTTCGCCCAAATTTTCCGCGCTTGGCATAAATAAATTTAAGCATAAAATGATCTAAGTCTTTTAATGCTTCCGATTGCTCAGGTATTTCAGAATAGTTGTAATAGACACCAGTCTTAAGGTCGTTACCAATGACCTTGGATCTAGACTTTAGGTTAAAATTTCCCGTCAAAAACTTGAGTCGCTTAGTCAAAAGGTCGAAATCTCTGTCTTTTGAAAAAGCATAGAATGATTTTGCAATTCGAGATTTTATCTTTTTCACCTTTTTAGGTGATATGTCTATCTTTACGCTGTCACTAATCTTTTGAAATCTATAACCAAGGTAATCAAAATCTATTGGCTTTGGACCAACTTTATTTTGAAATTCATCACATTTCTTATAATTTACTTCTAGCCCCATATCGATTATGAAAGATTCAACGACTTTCATAACATTGGTCTGGTTGGGCACGCAGAATACCAATATGTCGTCGACATAGCGCGCTGAATAATATACTCCTTCTAGCCCTTTAATAGACTCATCGAGCTTCGACAAATAAAATTCTGAAAGCGTCGAGCTTATCGATAGTCCTCTTGGTAAACCTGGTTTGCTTACGAATTGGCTGCTTGTTAAGAGATCGTTTAACAATACCTTTGTCTTATAGGACAGAAGAGGGTCGTCCCAGCACGCTGATATCAAATTTTGCGACGGAATTGATTCATAGAATGACGCAATATCAACTTTAAATAAAATAAATGGAGACTTTTCTTCTAGTAGAGTTTTTACTTGATTGACTAACGTATTCCTATCGGTATGTCGAACGCCTAGTATCTTTTTGAGGTTTTGGTTTATCTTTTTTATAGCGAAGTGATCTTCTGGCTTTCGAGGTTTGAATACCAGTTTTCCGTTTCGTTGAAACGACTTGAAATCAGAAAACTCAAAGCTATCGCTGTTTATTTTTTCGGCGATTGTCGACAGTGAGGATAGTTGCTGCTCGGGTGTCGAACCGAGTTTGTGTTCAACAACTTCGGAAACAGAGCAGAGCCTATGTAATGATCTGGCAGAAAAGGTTTGGTCTAACATCAGTCCATTGGTGTCATAAAGTTTGTATGGCAGTGTACTCGCTCAGATGCCCGGTCGTACAGTTATTGACAGAACTCCAAGGTGGCGGGAAATTCTCACAGTTCAATTTCTCCCAGGCATAGGCAGTATCGTCAGGAAGTGCGTCGATTTCCGCTTGCGTCACTTCGCGAACTTGAGTGAGGCGCTTAACACGTTCGAGCCAAGAATCGTTCGATGTTGAGGTTAATTCTTTCGTTCGCTGCGGTCGTTTCACCTCCCATCGTAAAGCCCTCGTAATCCAGTATCGGCCCCGAGCATAGAGACCAAACAACTTTCCTTTAGATGGCTCGCCATACTGATTAACAGGGCAATCAAGGTACTCTCCGGTGTCCTGATCAAATTCCAGCCATTTAGCCGTTTTTATAGGGTGGTCGGCTCGCTTGGCACAAGGGCCATACATAGCCGTAATGAATCCCGCCCAGTCGCTCTTATCTGCTGTAACTCGTGCAGCTTCTACGGTTTCATCATCTGAATGCTCTAAACGTCTAAGTTCCCGCCAAACGGTAACCGGTGGCCCTCCAATTTGCTGAAACTGGCGAATTCCGTGAATGCTTGCCCAGGCGCGAACACGGGGAGCCACGTTTTTGGTGAGGTTGCCATGCCAATCCTCAGCGTCATTCCCGTCTTCCTTGAAATCACCGTCGATGTTCTTGCAAATGTACTTCACGATATAGCCTGTTGCTGAGCCACGTTCGTAGTCGATATCCACTGCATCAAACCTGAACTCGTCGGCTCCAGGTTCATCGCCATCTTCAAGCAAAGCATATCCACGCATTATCTCGACGAGGCGGTTCTTTTCGCTCGGTTCAACAAACAATAAAAGATGCCAATGCGGAGTTCCGTCGTGGTGTGGTTCGGTGATGCGAAATCCGTAAATGCGGATGTCTTCACGATCTAACTGAGCCCGAATACGCGCCCAAATTCCCGTGAGGTATTGTTGGGCTTCTTTAGGTGTCGAACCGTTGTACTTTGGGTTTGGTTGGCCAGTGGCTTTAACTGGGTGGTATTTGCTTGGCGTCGTTAGGGTAAGGAACACTCCATCGTGATCCAGTTGGCGGGCGATGGTCTCGAAGCCGGAAGCTCGAACAATCAGTTCTGATCTTCGAACGTAAGGGTTACTGACAGACAGCGAAGCCAATTCTGCAAGGGTGTACTCCTGGCATTGGTCGTTCACAGCTATCATTTCTTCAAGCAACGAGTGATTTCTGGTCAGCTGTTCGAGATGAAGTTTTAACCCCCAGTCTGATACATAGATGCCTTTTTGTTTTGAGACCAGACCGTAGTCGCGTGCGACGTTGTCCAGCACTTGCTTTTGCTCTTTCCGCAACAGACGGCGCCACCATCGATCGTTTTTAGTTCGCTCAATCCGGCCTTTGTCCGTATCACCGTCTGGAAGAGAAAAGCCATAGCGAGCGAGCAGTTTGGCAATAGCTTGCAGGGCAGTGGCGGGATCTTTGATTCGCGCGCTGATTTCTCCACAGGTTCTTGCTTTTGCTTTTGCGAAATCGATGATCTGAGCATCGTCTACCGTAAGTTTGAGGTCTCGCCGTTGGAGTTTTTCAATTAGGTTTTCGAGAGTTGTTTCCAATGCCACGCAACCCTGTTCCTGACCTATTAGGTACAGGCGAGGTTCAAGCTTTGGAAATACCTGGGGGAGTCGTTGCCGAAAGTCTGTTACTGCCATTCGGGTTTGTCGGGTGCCAATGGTGTATAGGCGACCTTCAGAGCGGTAGTAACGGAAATCTCGTTGGTTAGGGGAGGTCATTGAATCCTCCCGTAACGGTTTGGCTTCGTTACCGTAACGAAAAGCTGTTCGGCTGGATAAGCCGTTAACGTAACAATCGGAACAGGTTTCGTTAGGTCGTTATCTGCGTTTTGACCTACCTGTAGGTTAACGGCGTAGGTGGGTACTCTGGCATGTACCCTTTGGCGTACCTGAGGTGAACCTAGTACGCTCTGAAACATATACCTAATAGGGGAAGGTTTCTCACTTTGTGATATTACGTGACGGAAAGTAGCCATCACGCAATCTCAGATGTGGAGAGTCGAACCTGTTTGTTGATGTAGTCGTGAAGGTCGCTCAGCCGATACCGAACGGCGCGACTACCGATTTTGATGAAGGGAACCCGGGCACCGGCCCAACGGTCGCGCTCAAGGAACGCTTTGCTGACGCCAAGGTAGTTAGCGGCTTCACTTGTGGTAAGTAAATTTTGGATCATGGTCATACTCCTGTCTGGATCGTATGACGCATAGCTTGTTATGAGTGAGAGGGGGTTGGAACACGCCTGGGGGGTAGAGATATATTCCTAGGGGGTAGGAATATAAGTGGGTATCTCTCACTAAGGCCTGTATTTTGGGTGAGTCTATATCAATGGTTGATCTCGAAAGCTGTGTTTATTGGCGGTATGATCGAGAGCACTAAGGGATAATGTGATTACGCATTAGGAATTTGGAGGCGTAGGTGAGCAGGAGATCAGTTGAAGGATACGAGGGAGGGAATTGGCCAAGTACAACGGGCAATCCATCTGGTGGTGGGCGCGGTAACGCAGAGTCTTTAGATGCACGGGATGATGACCTCGAAATCGATCCGAGTTACGTGAAACCAAGCGATAAGTCTTGCTGGGACGCAGTGCATAAAGCATACAGTGAACTCGCGTCAGAATCCTTCCGGTCAATGCCCCCGATGCCATTACAGGCACGTAGGTACGAAGGTGCCATAACGCGTTTCGAAAACTATGGAAATCAAGTGTTGTTTCAGGTTGATACAGACCTGAGAGAGTCTCCATTCAAAATATCTGAACAGCTGGTTGGCTATTGGAGAGGTCAGTGTCTTCAGCATTTTTCTACCCATAATTTGATCGGTGATCGAGTGAGATTCATCGGTTCTAGAAAACCGTTGTTTGATAACCCCTGGATGAGAGTCAATCGATTTGAAAACCTTGACTGGTCTGAAGAGAGGTTTGACCACGATGCCTCCCTATTTCAACTAGAAAATAAACTGAGACTGGGCGACCTTGGAGATAGATCGATTATTCGAGACTCTTTGGGCCACCAAAATAAAAAGCACTGGTTCTTATTGTCAGGCAACTATATCTGTCGCAGCGTTGGCTTCGTCACGCTAGAGCAGGCCTCGGCGTGGATAGCCTCGATTGAAACCAACTTACAATGGCGCGAGGGATGCAGGTTCAGCATCCATAAGAACTGGTTTGAATGCAGTATTGTCGATGCCAGTGGGGCTATGCCACAGTCTTGGCCTTCCTAGTTCGGACTTTCAGCTTAGGTGGAGCTAAATACTGCGACAGTGCGCCGTTTGTAGTTGGAGGCAGTCAACTACCAACTACAAAAAATTAAAGTGTTCTAAGAAGCTTTTTTTTGTGAATTCCAATCCAAATGCTTATTCGGTGGGCAGGATCGTCGGTTCTCAACACATGATCCACTTCATTAATAAAATCATCATATAGCCGCGATGCTGCGTGTCGGTTTGTGAGGTGCTGATATCTTTCATCATAGACCGCCATCAATTTTGTGTTCAACGTTGCGAATGCGCTGTTCTTGGCTTTGGCACCACGTTTGCCCGAATTTTTTGCCCGTAATTGGGAAAAGTGGATTCCATCGATGAAGGCAATCAAGTCACGTGCCTCAGATAACAAGCTATCACGTGCGCTGATGGCTGTGTGATAGAGCGAATCCTGCACATCAAACTCGCTATTATCTCCCCAAGAGCGATCCATATACTGTGTTTCTCCGCGACCATACGCGGTTAACCGTTCATGGGTTTCAATTGCTTCAAAACACTTGCCCAAGGCGAGAACCGCAAAATAGTCCTCTGGTGTACCGTTTGGAAATTCCGCTTGGTCGTTAAGATCGTAATCTTCAAACAGTGCCAGTATTTTCCGAGGATCCGTTAGAAAGACTACCGCTTTCTCTCGGCTCTGCCCAAATATACGTTCGTGTCTAAATCGTTGCTCGGCGTTCGTCATTAGCCAGTTCGAGAACTCGATCGCAAACTGCAGTTCAGCAAGTGATCGTCCCTGTAATTGCTCTTGGCTGCTTTCAATAAGATAGCCAAATGCCATAGTGAAATCTTTATGCTTGGCTTGAAGCGGCGCTTCCAAACACATGTCATAAGGGACAAACGGATCTCGGCGATCAAAAAGCTCAGGGTCAAGAAGCGACATCAACAGATTCCTTGTTGAAGTGGTTAATAAAAAAATCAGTGATCTTTTGCATAGGCAGGCGCAGGCGCTCTACATCAAAGATGATGTAACCGTCAGTCACGTCGTTCGGATCCTTGTGATTCATTAGCCGTTTCAGGGCGTAGGCTGGAATATCGAGTCGTTCAGCAGCGGTGATAAAGGTTCGTCTCAGATCATGCAGTGTGAACGTCACGCCGGACAAGTCGCAGACGCGCTTGATCGCCGTACGGGGCTCTGAGAGGTGTCCACGCTCCGCGTCGCTGGGAAACACATACGGGCTTTCCTGTTCTTTGAATCGACGTTCTAACAATGCTTCGATGGCGTCACTGAAAGGTAACCGATGAACGCGTCCGTTTTTGGTTTCAGTAATCGTCAGAGTTTTGTCTTTGAAATCCACTTGTTCCCAGGTAAGGGTTGCCGCTTCTGTGCGGCGCAGGCCAGTAAGTAATACCAAATGCAGATAGTCCCGCGTAGTTTGGGTGTTCAATTGCATCGTCGCGTCATACCAGGCCTTGAGCTGATGATCCTTGATCAGGCTTTGTCGGCGCTCCACCTTGTACCAGGCACGCTGATGGCTCAATACGTCTACCGGATTTGCCACCAGAAAGGGTTTGCCGGATGCGTCCTGATACCGTTGTAAGGCGTGATTAAAAACGGCTCGTAGAATTCGCATCCCATTGTCAGCCCGCGCCGGGCTGCGTTGTCCGTATTCTGCATGGCGGTTCAGCACCATATCCCGGTTAATGTCTTTAAGGGCTTTGCTTTGCCAGTCCTTAAACATTTCCCGCATGGAGCGGTTGTAGTCGTTGAGTGTATTCGGCTTTAGGGTTTTGCGAGTGGCCAGATAATCTTCAAAGGCGTCTTTTAGCGTTACGCGTTGGGCGCGCTGCTCCTGCGCTTCTCGAATCGGGTTTATACCGGTTGCGACTTTACCCAGGTATTTCTGCGCTTCCTTGCGAGCTTGTTCAAGTGTCAGGTTGCCATATCTGCCAAGTGTCTTTCGCGTAACCCGGCCATCCACTCGTTTTTCCACTATGAACGATTTAGCTCCGCCACTGGTCACCCGTAAACCAAAACCCGAGATGACTGAATCCCGATAAAACGCCTGGCTAGATTTACCATCCGGGCCGATCTGGGGCAGGGGAACTTTGTCGATAAAGCTCTTGGTAATTCTCAAAGGTACGGCTCCACTCGAATTCGCCGGAAAGTCTCATGTGTCTTAATGTAGACACTATGTAGACAAAATCGGTCAAATTCTAGCGGATTTCTTCAAACAACTGCAAACATCGTTTTCTAGGAATGTTCTGTAACGCACTGTTTTATAAGTCGTATTAAAACATTTTCCATTTTCTTAAAAGAAGGGCTCTAATAACTTAAAATCTCTCGACCTCACGGTCGTGCCGGTTCGATTCCGGCCCGGAGCACCATTGTATTAAAAATCCTTACCTCTCTTTGCGGTCCAACATGGGTTGTCGTGCTTCGGCAATGTCTGAATGCCGTTGATGTTTCCGGCAAGCACTGCCGGGTTCTACAAAAGTCGCTTCGACAGCCTGGTGTTCCTGGACGATACTGGTTGGCTCAAGTTAGCTCTGAATCTCCCGGATACGAGGTAGTTAGTAATGACAAACCTGCTTGCGCGAAATACCGACGACAACGGCATTACCACCATCACACTGAACCAGCCCGATCGGCGCAACAGCCTTTCTATGGGTATGCTTGATGCGCTGTCTGAGGCACTTGCCAGTATTGCTGCAGACGAAGCCACGCGGGTGGTCGTGATAGCAGCTGCGGGCAAAGTCTTTTGTGCCGGGCACGATCTCAAGGAGATCCGTGATCAGCTTGATAGTCATGAGTTCCAGCTGGCGTTGTTTAACCGGTGCAGTGAGGTAATGCAGCAAATCGTAAATCTGCCAAAGCCCGTGATTGCGAGGGTAGCAGGCGTCGCTACTGCCGCCGGGTGCCAGTTGGTAGCCAGCTGTGATCTCGCGGTGGCTGCGGACTCAGCCCATTTTGCTACACCCGGTGTGAACATCGGGCTGTTCTGTTCGACGCCCATGGTGGCTCTGTCGCGCAACGTGTCACGCAAACATGCCATGGAGATGTTGCTGACTGGTGAGATGATCAGCGCGGCCCGTGCAGAGCAACTTGGACTGGTAAATCGCATTGTTGATGAGTCACTGCTGGATGAGACGGTGTACGCCATGGCCCGCACAATTGCGGACAAATCCGGGCATACCCTGAAGATCGGTAAGGGTGCGTTTTACCAGCAGATGGAAATGCCGCTGGCTGAGGCTTATCAGTACACAGCCAACGTTATGGCAGAAAACCTGCGTGCAGACGACGCACGTGAGGGAATTTGTGCGTTTCTGGACAAACGCAAGCCGGAATGGAAAGACAGCTAGGGCGTTTTACAACTCTGTTCACCCAGAATGAGGCGGTCTCCGGGAGTAATTCCATTCGCCTCAAAAAAACCAACGTTCATTTCGACTGCAGAGATAAACTCGACGCCTGCCGGATAACTGGGGCACCTGGCACCGTTGGTTGATGCGCAGGGCTTCATCTGCCGAATGCTGCCAATTTCACCGTTTACACCAAGATAGGCTATATCCAGAGGGATGAGTGTCTGGAACATCCAGAAGCCGTGATCCGGGCTCTGCGGTTCCTGATACTGAAACAGCATGCCCGAGTTGGCCGCGAGAGATTCTCTGCCCATCAATCCTTTTCGCCGCTCCTGTGGCGATCTTGCGAGCTCAAGGCTGACGTCGATTGTGCTGGTACCTGTAACGAAGCAGGCAGCGACAACCGGTAAACCGGTTGATGTTTCTGCAGCCCCGGAACCACCCGAACAGCCTGCAAGGATGGCTATGGAGCAGAGCAGGGCGTTGCAGTTACGCATCAGGAACGAAGCCGGTAGCCGGTTTTGAAAATCCACCAGATGCCGGCCATGCAAGCCGCCAGGAAAAGCAGGGTCATACCCACGCTTATTCCCACATGCACATCGGAAACGCCATAAAATGCCCAGCGGAAACCGCTGATCAGGTAAACCACCGGATTAAACAGGCTGATGGTCTGCCAGATTTCGGGCAGCATATCGATGGAGTAAAAGGTGCCGCCAAGAAAGGTCAGTGGCGTCACAATCATCATGGGAACAACCTGTAGCTTTTCGAAACCGTCGGCCCATATTCCGATGATGAATCCGAACAGGCTGAAGGTGACGGCGGTGAGTATCAGGAAGGAAAGCATCCAGAACGGATGGAGAATGCTGTAGTCAACAAACAGCCTGGCAGTTGCAAGAATGATTAACCCGAGTATTACCGACTTGGTGGCCGCAGCCCCCACATAGCCCAGAACCACTTCTACATAGGACACAGGTGCAGAAAGCACCTCGTAGATTGTGCCCGAAAACTTTGGCATGTAGATGCCAAAGGAGGCGTTTGAAATGCTTTGCATCAACAGGGAAAGCATCACCAGACCGGGGATTATATAGGCACCATATTCGATATTGTCGATATTGCCCATGCGCGAACCGATGGCAGAACCGAAGACAACAAAATACAGACAGGTAGAGATGACCGGCGAGAGCACACTTTGCATCAGCGTGCGCCCCATGCGGGACATTTCAAAGTTATAGATGGCTTTAACACCGTAAAAATTCATGCCTTTCTCCAGTTAGCCCGCCAATTATTCATGAACCAGGCCGACAAAAATCTCTTCCAGGGAACTCTCCCGGGTGCGCAGATCACGGTAATCAATCCCGATATCCCCAAGGGTTCGCAGCAAACGCGCTACCCCGGCCTGTTCCTGCTGGGAATCGAAGGTATAGATCAATTCATAGCCATCTTCTGACAGTTCCACGGGCTCCAGCGTGAGTTCTCCGGGCACTTTGTCGAGCTTGTGCTGCAGTTGCAGGCGCAGTTCTTTCTTGCCCAGCTTACTCATCAGCGTGCTCTTCTCTTCAACCAGAATAATTTCGCCCTGCCGAATGACACCGATACGATCCGCCATTTCTTCGGCTTCTTCGATGTAGTGGGTTGTCAGAATAATGGTTACGCCGTCTTCCCGGAGTTTACGGACCATCTCCCACATATCCCGACGTAGCTCTACGTCGACACCAGCGGTGGGCTCATCGAGGAACAGTATACGGGGTTCATGGGAGAGCGCCTTCGCAATCATCAGCCGGCGTTTCATTCCGCCGGAGAGGGTCATTATGCGACTATTGCGCTTATCCCAGAGCGACAACTCTCTGAGTACCTTCTCGATGTGCTCGGGTTTGGGCGCTTTGCCAAACAAACCGCGGCTGAAGGATACAGCTTTCCAGACGGTTTCGAACGAATCTGTACTGAGTTCCTGCGGTACAAGGCCGATTGATTCGCGAGCTTTGCGATAGTCTTTCACTATGTCGTAACCACCGGCTTTGATTTCACCGGACGACAGACTGGCGATGCCACAAATGATGCTGATCATCGTGGTTTTACCCGCCCCGTTGGGGCCGAGCAGGGCAAATATTTCGCCCCGGTTTATGTCCAGATTAATATTCTTGAGGGCCTGGAAGCCGCCCTCGTAAACCTTGTTGAGGTTCTTAACGGAAATATCCGGCTGCACGGGTGTATCCTGTTCCAGAAGATGGGTCGTAAATGAAAGCCCGGCATTTTCTCATGTATGGCGCCGGTTTAGAAATTTTTGAATTGAAGCAGATAGTGTCCATAATGGCTCATCTGTTTCAACTGGGTGTGGGTATGTTACGAGCAATTGTGGTTGTAGGTTTCATCGTGGGCCTGATTTCAGTCATTGTTTTTGGCCCCAGCTGGTTGCAGACCACAGATAATAAAACCACTGATACCGACCAACCCGCCTGTGATCTTCATGCAGGACCATGTGGCTGGGAGACAAAGTCCGGGCGCTGGCAGGTGGAACTGGAAACCATGGGCGACAAGGGGCAGGGCACGGAGTACAGGCTTCGGGTGAATGCGCCAACAACACCGGATCGGTTTCTCGCGGTATTACGCGGCGAATCCATGTATATGGGAGAGTACCCGGTTCCGCTGAGGATTGAGAAAGAAGGCATTTACTCTGCTCACTTCACTGCGCCGCTATGCACCACAGGCTCCGAAATGGTGTGGCGCATTGACCTGCAGGCAGGTCAGAATGCACTCTCGGAACCCGCTCCAATGAAACTGACGTTCCAGGCCCAAGATAACCAGACTTGATAAATTGACGCTAACTTCCGAGAAAATGTGATGGATTACGGTGAAAGTGTACAAAAAGTGCTATTGCGAAAAATCCGTAAAGCTGAACAGGATCTGATGCAGCTGAAGCTGGACTACTGTCGCTTTGTGTTTGGGCTGGCACAACGGGCGAGAGTCGTTTCAGGGGGTGTCACTTATCTGGTGCTCTCTGTAGATGTAGACTCCATGGTTTCTACTGAGGAGGGTACATTTACCCGCCCGGCCGTAGCGGGTGTTCCCATAGACAAACCAGACCAGGTTGAGAGCGTTCAACTGGGAACCGACTGGGTTCCGGAGCCACGAAGAGGTTAATGAAAAAACGATGGGTTTGATATCCCCGAAGAAAGTCAGATGACCATTATTCTGGTACTCCACACACTTCTGGTGATTACCTTCACTGTCCGGATTCTGCTCCGTGATGACCTTTCGCCTCCGGGGCGTTTGGCGTGGTTTATTGTGCTCAACCTTTTGCCTTACTTCGGCAGCGCTATCTATTTTCTGTTTGGTGAAATAGATCTGGGAAACCGGGCGGATAAGCGGCACAAAGAAATCTTCGATGAAATAAGATCTAAAGCGTCCTGGTTCATGGGCGAAGCGACGAACACAGAAAAACTCATCGAGCCGGTTTATCGGCCCGCATTCCGATATGCCGGTTCGATCAACGGGTTTTATCCTTCAGCCGGTAACGCCGCCGAACTGATGGCCGACGGCGACGAGACCCTGACCCGAATGGTTGCAGACATTGATGCGGCCATGGATCACGTGCACGTGCTGTATTACATCTGGCTTGATGACAACACCGGCCATGCTATCGCCGAGGCACTGATCCGTGCGGCGCAAAGAGGGGTTACCTGCAGGGCCATGGCTGACGGTCTGGGTTCGCGGATGATGATCAACTCCGCACTGTGGCAGCGCATGAAAGATGCCGGAGTCAAGCTTGCTGTCGCACTTTCACTGAAGCACCCCATACGAACCATTCTGACCAGCCGGCTTGACCTGCGGAATCACCGAAAGATCACTGTAATTGATTCGCGCATCACCTATTGTGGCAGCCGTAACTCGGCGGACCCGGGTTTTCTGGTGAAGGCAAAGTACGCACCCTGGGTTGATATCATGCTCAGGTTTACCGGGCCGGTCGTGGTGCAGAATCAACTGCTGTTCGCCAGTGACTGGATGCAGGCCACCAATGCATCCCTCGATGGCATTGTATTGTCTTCCGCGCCCACCGAAGGCGGCTTTCCGGCGCAGGTTATGGGTGTGGGGCCAACCGAACGCCACGGCGCCACGCCGCAACTGTTTGCCAACCTGATTGCCTGCGCCCAAACTCAGCTGACTCTCACTACGCCGTATTTCGTTCCGGATGCGACGGTTCTTGAAGCTCTGTGTGCGGCCGCTTACCGTGGCGTTGCGGTTGCACTGATCTTTCCCAAAGTAAATGACAGCTGGATTGTGGCGGCTGCCAGCCGCAGCTACTATCACCGCCTGCTTGATGCGGGGTGCGTCATTCATGAGTTCAAGGGAGGGCTGCTGCATGCAAAAACCCTCACAATTGATGGAAAAATCAGCCTGATCGGCTCCTCTAATCTCGATCTACGCAGCTTTGATCTGAACTACGAAAACAACATTCTTCTGCAGGATGAAGCGACGACTCTGGCGATCACTGAGCGCCAGCAAAGTTATATCAGCCGATCTGAAATTGTTACGTTACCCACGGTCCTTGCCTGGCACTACCACGAAAGAATATGGCACAACGTTATTGCGACTATTGGCCCGGTCCTTTAAAAACAGGGCCCTGGTTTTCGATTTCAGCAGGTTGGCATGGTTTGGAGGGCGAGCTTGCGGCGAATGTAGCGCCCGAGGGCGTCAACGCCAATGTTGAGCAGAGCGGTGACCAGGATCAGCACCATGGCTCGATCAAACCGGATGTTCTGAATGGCGCTGTCCACATAGAACCCGAGTGTGTAGATACCCAGAATCCCAAGGATGGCGGTTTCCCGCATAATAATTTCCCAGCGATAGAACAGAAACGCCAGAAATGACCGATACACCCGGGGCACCAGCTCCCAGCTGTACCGGTTAAACCCGGTTGCTGCGTCTGAGCGGAGCTGAATGGAATTTGTTTGCCTGCCAATCAGATGTCCGATAATCCCACCGTTGTGCAACGCCAGTGCAACCACCGCAGGCAGCATTGAAGGACCCCAGAGTTGCAGCAGGATATACGCCAGAATGTACTCAGGCGTGGAGCGCGCAATGACCAGCGCCACGTGGCCGACATTGCGTCGTATGGGCCCGCCAAAGTGGTTGGAGATCAGCGGGAATGCGAGCAGGGAAAGGATGCCCGTAGCCACAAGAGCGATCTGGGTCAGCACAACGGTGTTCCAGATACCCGGCATAGCTTCGTTGACCAATAGGTCACTCAGCCAGGGCGTCAGCCCTGCCAAACCTTCACCATTTCGCAATGGTGCCGGCACTATGTCTTCGGTGAAAAAGCGCTGTACGTTACCCCATACTATTGGCAGTCCCTCACCCAGGAAAAAAGGCGCGCCAAGTATATAGACTGGCAAAAGTTTTGGTCTGACCCACAGGGGCATGGTGGCTATGAGCACGTAGAACAGGATCAGCATTGCGCCGGCGTCTGAATACAGCCCCTGAGAGAACGACGCCTCCAGATAAAAACCCAGAGTGGGAAGGCCAACGAAGCCAAGAATCGCGCTGGAGCGCAGACCACATTCCAGCCGGTACGCCGTATAAGTGCGCATCTTTACCCAGCAATCCGGAATGCGGGTATAGAGAAACGCCGTAATGTTCCCGGTACCGGGTGGGAGAACTCGACCTGGCTCTGGATCGGCCTCTTCCAGTATCTCCGAGTACACTTTGGCAAAGATCCCTGCGTAAGGAATGGCAATGGCCAGCACGCCCGTAAGGGGGTGAAACCCGAAGAACTGAAGGAAGATCAACGCCCAGAAAAGTTCGTGGATGGCCCGGATAAAAGCACAGAACGTCCGCACGGGCAGAGATCGGTACACCAGTGCAAGCAAGAAGCCGAAAAACCCGCCAAGAGCCACGCCGACAAATGCAAAAGCCACTGTTCTCAGAAGCGCGGTCATCAGCCCTCCGCTGCTGAAAAAGTTCGGCGTTACGATGCCGAGGAAAAAATTACCCAAGTCCCGCCAGGGATTGG
Source organism: Marinobacter sp. (assembly GCF_048259445.1). Taxonomy (GTDB): domain Bacteria; phylum Pseudomonadota; class Gammaproteobacteria; order Pseudomonadales; family Oleiphilaceae; genus Marinobacter. The sequence continues at coordinate 28,090 of NZ_JBLXHQ010000005.1, forward strand.
AGGCGGTGATGGCGATATCCGCAAACAGAAGCCCCACCAGCGCGATGGCGAGGAAAATAAGGCTGGTACGAACCGTAGGAGAAGAGAACATGAAACGGCTGTGCTACCTAGTAGAGAAACATGATATCTGAAGCCGAAAGATTCTCGCTGGGTTGATCCAGAGCAATCTGGCCATCCTGTATACCAACGATTCTGGTGCAGTAACCAAGCGCCAGATCTACATCGTGCAGCGCGATAATACTGGTAGAGAACCGATCCCGCAGATGCGTCATTACGGAGTTTGCCATGGGCCCGTCGAGGGCTGAAACCGGCTCATCTGCAAGTAATAATGCTGCGTTACGGTATAACGCCCTGGCAATGGCTGCACGTTGTCGCTGGCCGCCTGAAAGTGAGGCTGCAGGCAACCACAGTTTTTCGGTCATGCCCAAAGATTCTAGCAGAGTGAGCACTTCAGCCCGGTCTTTGGCGAATGGCCGTGCGAGCGTTACCGTGTTGTACCAGGTAGGGTGTTTGTCCAGTTGCCCCATAAACACGTTATGGAACACCGAAAGGGCATTCACCAGACCAAGATCCTGAGGAATAAGAGAAGAATCACGATTGACCCGCTCATGAATCAGCCGGATCAGCGTAGATTTACCGGCACCGCTTTTACCCACGAGCGCAATTTTGTCACCCTGATTAACATGCAGCGACAGCGGGCCAATGACCCGCCTGCCGCTGAATGAAGCCACAAGGCCAGTAAGATCGAAGCCTGGCATCAATCGAGGATTCCGATCTCTTGAGCTGTTTTACGGATTGGCTCATAGTCGGCATTGGAAGCAGGTATGAAACCTGAACGCGGAAAGCTTTCCAGAAGTGCCGGGTTATCGAGTTTCAGCAGCGCGTCTGTTACACGTTGCTTGAAGCCCTCTCCAAAGCGCTCATCCACGTCCCCACGGATAGTCCACTGGTAATCGGGGTAGGCGGGCGTTTTCCAGACAACCTGAACGGCATCTGTATCAATGTTTCCGTCGCTCAATTCTTTTTCCCAAACCTGGAAGTTCAGGGCGCCTACATCATAGGTGCCGGCTTCAACCAGACGAAGGGTGCGTGTGTGGTTGCCACTGAAGCCCACGCGGGAGAAAAAGTCTTCAGGCTTCGAGTCAAAAGTGTCACGCACATAGAACTCTGGCATCAGCCGGCCAGACGTCGAACCCTTGGAACCAAAGGTGAAGGTTTTACCCTGCAAATCATCTTTCAGGTCTGAAAGTTCATCAGCTGGTGCGATACCCGTGTTGGTGTTGGCAATAAAGTAGGTTTCGAACGCCTTGTCTTCAACACCCTGAGCGATGGCTTCGGAGCCGGGTACCAGTCTGCGGGCCTGAACTCCGGAAAGACCACCGAACCATGCAAGCTGAACCTGGTTGTTGCGGAACGCTGAAACGGCAGCGGCATAGGACTTCACCGGAATGTAGCGTACGTCCACATCAAGCTGGTCGGAAAGGTAATCCGCTACACCACGAAAACGCTCAACCAGTTTGGTTTCGTCTTCATCCGGGATTGCCGTGAATACAAACGTCTCAGCCGATGCCGCAGCAGCGGAGAAACATAAAAAGCTGGAAAGCATCAACTTCCGTATAATATTCAAAGCCATTTGAATTCCTTGATTTGTTATATGGATGGTTAAACAAAAACGTTGCCCATGATTGAAGCCACAGGCATCTGCGAGCCGGAGGATACTCTGATTCTTCGTAACGCTAAACAGCTATACGGATTACGGGTATAAATAGGTCAGGTATCAGGGCATTATTCTCCTAAAACCGCGTCACAGCTTATCAAAATTCTATCCAGACCTTTAATGGGTCTTCTTATACCGAAGAGCGCTATGGATATCATCATGATCACGCCGGCTATTCCGGGCTCAAAAGCTGGCAACCGGGCTACCGCTGATCGTTGGAAACTGTTGCTGGAACAAGCTGGGCACAGGGTAGCCGTTGTTACCGAGTATCAAGGTGAACCTTGTGATCTCTTTCTGGCTCTTCACGCCTGGCGCAGCCACCAGGCAATCCACTTGTTTCGGGAGAAATACCCGGAAAAGCCGTTGGTTGTGGCGTTGACGGGAACAGATATTTATTACCATCAACATATGTACCCTGAGCCAACTCTTGGCTCCATGCAGGTAGCAGATGCCCTGATTGGCCTGCATGCACAAGTAGGTGACGACATACCGGAAGTTTTCCGGGACAAACTGATCACGCTTTTCCAGTCTGCTGGCCAGCCTGATTCTTACAAGGGCAAAACAGATTCTGTAACGAGCCATTTTGATGTGTGCGTGCTCGGCCACCTGCGGGATGAAAAAGACTCTCTCAGGGCTGCCCTGGCTGCCAGACTTTTACCACGCGACTCCCGTATTCATATTTCCTGCGCAGGCAAAGCCCACAATGCGCACTGGGAAAAACTCGCAAAACAGGAGATGCATGAAAACCCTCGTTTCAGGTGGCTCGGCGAGCTGGAGAAGGCCGACGTCGCCCGGCTAATGGCAGATAGCCGGGTACTTGTTATGAGTTCGATCATGGAGGGTGGGGCGAATGTGGTATCAGAAGCCTGCCGTGCCGGCCTGCCTGTCATTGCATCCGATATCTCCGGGAATAGAGGGCTACTTGGAGCGGATTACACCGGTTACTATCCCGTGGGTGACACTCAGGCACTTGCAGATACACTCGAACGTGCAGAGAACGACGCGGGATTTCTGATGCAATTGCAAGAGCAGGTTGGCAAACTCGCCAGCCGGTTTACACCAGAGAAAGAGCAGAAATCCCTGGAGCAGGCCCTTGCACTGGCAGTGCAGCGCCGCTCCGGGAAACGCCTTTGAACTCAATCTCGTAACGTAATCGGCTCAATCGGCCCGCTTTCATCCTGAGGCAATACCCGCCCGATGATGGCGGTATGCGGATAACCCAGAGCTTTGAGCTCCCGAACACAGTCTTCCGCCTTATCTGCAGACACGCTTGCCAACAAGCCACCTGCGGTTTGTGGATCGAAGATCAAAGGGTAGCGTGGGTGCTTTACCCATTTGTCCTGATCCCGGATGCCGCGTCGAAGCCGTATGTTGGCCGGCTGCAAGGAGCTGAGAATGCCTGCTGCCGCCGTTTCTTCCGCACCGGGAAGGACAGGAATTGCTGAGAGGTCCAGTTCTGCGTCCACACCGGAGGGCCGAGTCATCTCAACCAGATGGCCCAGCAATCCGAACCCGGTAACGTCTGTACAGGCTTTTGATCCATAGCGCCGCAAACAGTCCGCTGCGGATTTGTTGGACTGAACCATGGAGGCCAGGGCGGAATCAATCCAGCGGCCTTTGGCAGCCAGGCGCGCGTGAGCCGCAAACAGCGTTCCGGTCCCGATCGGCTTGGTCAGAATCAAGACATCGCCGGCCCGCAAGCCGCCCTTGCTCATCACCTCATCAGGATCGATCAGTCCGTTTACCGCAAAGCCCAGCGCAAGCTCGCGACCTTCTCCCGTATGGCCACCAACCAGGGCACAGCCGGCTTCATTCAATACATCCACGGCACCGGACATCATCTGAAAGACCACATCTTCAACTTTGGATTCAATGCCGTAGGGCACCGTAGCCACAGCGGTCGCGCTCTGAGCTTCCGCACCCATGGCAAAGACATCACCAAGGCTATGGTTCGCAGCAACACGACCAAATGTATAAGGGTCATCAATAAACGCCCGGAAGAAATCAACAGTGTGCACCACAGCCTTTCCGGGAGGAACCCGCAAAACAGCAGCGTCATCCGGTGCGTGCAGGCCGATAATAATGTCGTCCCGATCAATGGGTCGGAGTTCACCCAGCGCACGTGACAGCACGGTACTACCGACTTTGGCGCCACAACCACCGCAGCGCATCGCAACGGCGGAAATTGCCTGAGAGGCTTCTTCGGGGTTCTGTGCTGCGGCGGTATCGGGCAGGGCAGCGCCTTCCTTCATGGGTGGAAGGTCTGTGAATTTTCCCATAAACCGTCGGTCAATCCAGTCCTTCCAGCGCCACACCATAGCGCCGTCAAACTGCATATCGCCGCGAGAGGCTACTGCGTATTTATCGCCGGTACTGATCAGCGCCAGCCATTTTTTCTGAGGATGAAAATCTCTGGGCGCTTTACCGAGGGCCATTCGTTTCAGGTTATCCGCAAGAGGCGGCCCCTGGCGTACTGCAAACACACCGGCTTTTTCACGCGGGTGATTGATTACATTGGCAATGTCGCCCGCAGCAAAAATACTGTCATCATTTTCAACCTGCAAAGTATCACGAACACGCAGGAAGAGCCCTTCATCGAGAGCCAGGCCGGTTTCTTCAAGCCAGGCCGGCCCCCCGGCTCGGGTTACCCACAGAACCTCGTCCGTCTGCAAAGATTCGCCGGCGGCAGTGCGCAAAAGCCCTTCGCCAACTTTTTCAACAGGGGATCCAAGATGGAGTTTTATCCCCCGCTCAGAAAGCGTTTTACGGAAGATTTCCCGGACCTTGGTGTTATGGGTAGGGAGAATTTCCTCGGCAGCATCAAAAAGATGAAAATGCAGTTGGTCAGGATCCCGACCGCGCTGTTTCAGTTCATTTTTCAGGCGATACTGCATTGCCAGTGTCAACTCCACACCACCGGCACCCGCGCCGACAACTCCGACAGTGAGCGGACCTTCGTGATTTTCAATACGCGAGAGAAGGGCAAGCCAGCGATTGTTGAAACCCGTAATTGGTTTTACCGGAACAGCGAACTGCGAAGCACCTTCAACGTCATTCACTCGGGGAGATGAACCAATATTGATCGACAGAATATCGTATGGCACATCTGGCCGTCCCTTGCAGATCACACGCTTTTTGTTGCGATCAATGCCAGTTGCTTCTGCGCGATAAAAACGTGCGCCTGCAAACTCCGCCAGGCGGCTCAGATCAATGTGAACATCATCGTAGCTGTAATGTCCTGCCACGTATCCTGGCAGCATCCCGGAGTAGGGTGTGTGTGTGTCCCGGCAAATAAGGGTCAGCCGGACGCCGGGAACCGGTTTCATTGCAAACCGTTTGAGTACCCCGACGTGGCTGTGCCCGCCACCAATCAGAACAATATCCCGTAAAACTGGTTGGTCAGGCGTTCGCATCAGTTGATTTTCTTGGCTTCAGCTGAGAGTTGGTCAAAACCCTTGATGTTAGAGAAACCATTCAACTTTTCCTGATCGGCAGCTGATGGGTTGGCAATCTGATCAATAGAAGTGATTCCGGCCTCTTTCATTTTTTTCGCTGTAGCCGGACCGATACCCTTCACGAGAGTGAGGTCGCTCTTATCAACCGATTTTTTGGCCTTGGCCGCTGGCGCCTTCTTCGCTGCAGGCTTTTTAGCAGCAGCTTTCTTGGGGGCAGCCTCTTTTTTGGCTGGCTTCTTACTGGCAGGCGCCTTTTTGAGTTCTTTTTTGCTCTCTTTTTCAGCCTTGCGGATGTCTTCTTTAGAAGCGACCCCCAAACGTTCGAGTATGTTGGACTGCAGCTCGTGGAACTCATCCAGGCGGCGTTCAAACTCGTCGTTAAAACGCTTCATTTCCCGCTCGCGGAGCTCATCAACTTCTTTCAAGAGTTTGCGAACAGGGTCCTGAACCTGGTGTTGCAGGGTATCGAGCTGTTTCAGCGCATCGCTGATCAGCCCTTCTATTTGAGAAGATGTTTTCTCAAATTCTTTGTTGACCTTTTTTACGATCTTATCAACGCTCGCTTTGGCTTTTTTCGCCATGGGATTGTCTCCTCGCAGAAAAATAGAACGGATGTTGTGTAATCAGGCCATCTGCCGGAATCCGGGCATGGAACCTGAGGAACGACGTGATTTTAACGACTGCTTTTTGGAAAGAACTTCCCTGATACGACGCAGCTTTTCTTCAAGAGCTGTGCCGCCGTCAGATTTCAATTCAACGAAATCAATAGAGTAGAAGAAGTTGCTGCAGTGCTTTCTGCGTTCGGTGATCAATCCCGTAACGTTTTCCGCACGGATTTTATCAAACGGCATGTCCATAATCAGGTCGAGTACTACAGTGTCACCGGGATTGAACATCTTGTCCGTCTTCATAACGCAACCATAGGCGTCCAATTCGAAAAGCGCGGCCTCGACCCGTTCCTTTCGGAACAGACCGTGCCGTACTCTGAATCGGGCGACAAGATCGGGCAACGCTTCTTTCATGAATGCTGAGTCTCTAAAGAGATAACTTGATATTGCTTAAACAATAGACACTGGCTAACTATTTTGCAACGCCATCAGTGTCATACGATAAACCTTTGAGGCGGTTGTTCAACATCTACCGGGTGATAATTTCATACATGTCAATTCTGCGGTCTTTAATGTTGGTAACCGACCCTTCGTTGCGCACTAATGTAAGCTTTTCAAGATCCATATCCGAGAACATGATCATCTCGGTATTCGGCGTTGTTTCTGCCATAACGGCATCGTGAGGGAAGGCAAAGTCAGACGGCGAGAACACTGACGACTGCGCGTATTGCACGTCGAGGTTTTCTACCTTGGGCAAGTTCCCTACGCTGCCGGTGATCACCACGTAACATTCGTTCTCGATCGCACGAGCCTGGGCACAATGACGAACCCGCAAATAGCCGTTTTTAGTGTCTGTCCAGAAAGGCACACAGATAATATCGACTTCCTTATTGGCTGCAATGCGGCCGAGTTCCGGAAATTCGATGTCATAACAGATAAGAATCGCCACACGCCCTGCATCTGTATCGAAGACTTCAAATTTGTTACCGCCTTCTATAACCCAGTCACGACGTTCGTGGGGCGTAATATGAATCTTGCGTTGTTCGTCTACCCGGCCATCACGGTGGCATAAATAGGAGACATTGAAGACCCGGTCGTTCTCCAGCAAAGGCATAGAGCCGGTTATGATGTTGATGTTGTAGCTCACGGCCATATCAGACATACGATCCCGGAACTGCTGGGTAAACCCGGCGAGGAACCGGATAGCACGGGTCTGATCTACCTGATCGGTCAGCCCCATCAGCGGGGCGTTGAAAAATTCCGGGAACAAAGCAAAATCGCTTTTGTAATCGGACAGCGCATCTACGAAATACTCAACCTGCTCCAGCACCTCTTCAACTGACAAAAACTCACGCATCTGCCACTGAACGGCACCCATACGAACCTGGGTTTTCTTTTCGTTGAGCACCGAGGAAGGAGGGGTATAGAGAATGTTTCGCCATTCCAGCAGTGTTGCATACCCCTGGGATTTTTCATCCTCCGGAAGGTATTTGTGCATTAGCCGGGTGACCTGAAAGTCGTTCGACAACTGGAAACTCAGAATCGGGTCGTAGATATCTCTGCGGTCAACCCGGTCAATGTATTCAGCAGGTGAGTACTGATCTGAATACTTGAAATAGCCAGGTATGCGCCCGCCAGCCAGGATGGCGCGAAGGTTAATGGAGCGACAAAGCTCTTTCCGCGCTTCGTATAAACGCCGCCCAAGGCGGTAGCCACGATAGTCCGGGTGAATGAAGACATCCAGCCCATACAGGGAGTCGCCTTTGGGATCATGCCTGATTTGTTCGTTGTGCTTGATCAGGTCGTCATAGGTGTGAGGGTTGCTGAACCGCTCATATTTGACGGATACGGTGAGGGCTACTGCAACCAGCTGACCCTTGTCCTCAATGCATATCTGCCCATCCGGGAACTGTTCAACCAGTGCTTTGATGGTGTCTTTGGGCCAGGCACCGCCAATGTCGTCATACACCCGGTCCATCAAAACCTGGAGTTGTTCGTAGTCATCAAGTGTCAGGTTGCGAAGATTTAGATGCAGTTCTTCATGGGCCATTCAGCGAGGCTCCTGTATGGCTGGGAATGGATTTGGTGAACCGAGTCTATCAGATGGCTTTAAAGAGTTCGCACAAGCTTCCAAATACCTGTGTCGGACCTTGCTTAAAAGCAGCGAGACGCAGAGTACGCCGGGCATTGCTGATTGGTTCAGTACAGAGCCAACTCAGCGGTCAAGCAAATCAAGCCGCCAGCGCAGATTCCGCAGTGTTTGGCGCCCAACGTTATCCGATTCATCACTCAGGAACGGATTATCCAGAATGATCATCGTGCGACCACCAAGATTAAGTGCTGACACTGCTGCGGCGTAATATTGTTGGAGAAAAACACCAAAACTGCCATCCCGGATAGCCCGCTCCATTCCCAGTTGCAGGCGGTGTGCTGTAGGGTGGTCCTCTGGCCCTACAAACAAGTAGGAAGGCATCGGATAAGCCAGCACAAACCCGGGTTCTATGATCAACCCGGGATCATTCTGAATCTCAAGATCATTCAGAACTTCACTGACGCCTCTGGCAAAACAGTCAAAACGGTTTTTCTTCAGCATCCCGAACAGAATTTCGTAGCGGGAATGGGTGATTACTGTTATTCCATTTTCAATGAGAACCGGGGTATCCGGCCAATGTGAACCCTGGCCGATCCGAATGCCCCTGTTTCGAAGGTCATCAAGAGAATGAATACCCTCAAATAACGAAAGATTTTCGGGTGTAACGACGCACACGCGAAAGCCAAGCAACCCTCCATCCACGGGAACCGGAATGGGCGTAAGAAAAACTTCACGCTCTGCAGAAGTTGCCACATTCGCTATATCCACCAGGCGATTATCGTTTTGCGCGAGCTCACGCAGCGCGCGCCCCTGGCTGAGTTCCTGGCTTCGAAGAATGCGAAAATCCCCATATTCAGGCGTTTTCTGCAGTGCGAGGCTAACCAAAGCGTAAATTGCCGGGCTGTCGTAATTCCGGTACCAGAGTACATAGTCTTGCAAAGGCGGGTTAACCGAATGATCAGCAGCCCACAGTGGCGTAGATAAGGATACGAAAAATAGCGCCACGGAGGCCATGAGCCTGACACTCAAACGATCACAAGCTGACAAGCCGTGGCCATATCCCAATTTCTGAATCCTTTTTCGTGTCTGCTCTGAATCCATTCCTGCGATCCCAAACCGGATCGCAAGCGCATCGCAGTTTCATACATCTCCACCCTTACTCTAGATCAGAATGAATGTGGTGAATGTGAATCCATCAAAAATATTGTAAAAGAGTGTTGCCATGCGCAGGAGCCATTGCAATGATTCGTCCCAAGCGAAACTCAGGAGCGGAATCATGGCCTTAATAGACAGCATTATCGGTGCGACGGGAAACTGGATTTCCACAACGGATCCAAAAGCAACCCTGGCACAACCGGTGGAATGGCTGAAGAAAACCGGAGGCTACGCGGCCGTGAACCGAATTATTGGTCTATCTATTCCATTTGCGCCCCGGAACCGGTTCAGTGTCGAAGAGGTTCGCCCTGGCTATGTTCGAGCGCGCATCCAGTTGAAGGGTAACAAGAACCACTTCGGCAGCTTGTATGCCGGTGCCTACTTTCTTGTTGCGGAAATTCCTGGTGGGGTGTTGACGCTATTTGATCTGGGCCCGGCGTACACGCCGATCCTGAAGGAAATGACCCTTGAATTTCTGCAGCCGGCCAACTCTGATGTCACAGTTGAGTTCTCTCTGTCACCGGAAGATGTTGCTGCAATCCGTGCAGATGCCGATGCTACCGGCCGTGCCAAATTTACGCTGAAAGGGGAGTTGCGCGATAGTGATGGAAATCATGTTGCCACCTCCGTTGCACAGTACCGGGTACGCAAGAAAGGATTCCAGCAGGCTGCATAAATAAAGGTCCTGATATTCCGTCAGGCAGGATCCAACCGGGCAATCGCCGCGAGGAATATTTCACCGTACTTCTCCAACTTTGCTGCGCCCACGCCGCTTACGCCCGCAAGCTCGTCAAGGGTTCGGGGTTTGCGTTCGAGCATGTCGAACAGGGTAGTGTCGTGAAAAATAACGTAGGGCGGCACTCCCTGCTTGTCGGCAAGTTCCTTGCGACAGGCTCGCAAGGCCTCCCAGCCGACATGATCCGTAATCTGATCCTTGATCGCGCTGCCTGTTCTGCCACCTGAAGTGCGTCCGGGCGATGCTTTAACGACCGGGTCCTTGCGCAACTCAACCTTGTGTTCGCCTTTCAGCAGCGGCCTGCACTGCTCAGTCAACTGAAGCGCGCCATAGCCCTCCGGGTCGGCCCGCAGGTAACCGTTAGCCACCAGTTGCCGAAACACGGATTTCCACTCGTTAACGGAGAGCTCAGTTCCTATGCCGTAGGTTGATACCTGATGATGACCCGACTGCATAACCCGCTCGTTTTCCGAGCCGCGCAGGACGTCAATCAGATAGGTAACACCAAAGCGTTGTCCGGTGCGGAACACACAGGATAGCGCCTTTTGAACAGCAACTGTTCCATCCCAGGTTTCAGGCGGGTTAAGACAGGTGTCACAGTTGCCGCAGGGTGCTTCAAGCTCATCACCGAAATAGTTCAGTAATACCTGGCGCCGGCATTTTGTGACTTCACATAGGCCCAGCATGGCATCCAGCTTCTGCCTTTCTACACGCTTGAAATGATCATTCCCCTGAGAGGCTTCCAGCATCTGCCGAAGCTTGATCACATCCTGAAGGCCGTAAACCATCCATGCGGTAGACGGCTTGCCATCACGGCCTGCACGGCCCGTTTCCTGGTAATAGGCTTCCAGACTTTTAGGCAGATCAAGGTGTGCAACGAAGCGCACATCGGGCTTATCAATGCCCATGCCAAAAGCGATAGTGGCGACAATAATCACCGCGTCCTCACGCAAAAACCGCTCCTGATTATGAGCCCGGTCATTAGCGGGGAGCCCTGCATGGTAGGGCAGTGCGGTATAGCCTTTCTGCGCCAGCATCTTTGCTGTGGCATCAACTTTGTTGCGCGACAGGCAATACACAATGCCGCAATCCTCTTCATGTTCTGCTTTTATAAAATCAAGCAACTGTTTGTTTGCATTAGTTTTAGGTGCTATTCGATACTGAATATTAGGGCGATCAAAACCACTGATAAAATGCCGGGCTTCGGTCAGCGAGAGCCGTTCGGCGATTTCCTTACGGGTGCGCTCATCAGCGGTCGCCGTCAGTGCAACCCGGGGAACAGCCGGGAATTCATTCGCCAGCACCGCCAGCTGCAGATAATCGGATCGGAAGTCATGCCCCCATTGGGAAACGCAGTGGGCTTCGTCGATGGCAAACAACGAGATGGAAGCGTCATGCAGGAGTTCCAGAGTACGGGGCTGAATCAAGCGTTCCGGAGCACAATACAGAAGGTCCAGCTCACCGGTGCTCAGTGCATATTCCGTAGCCCGGGCCTGCTCAAAATCCATCGTTGAGTTCAGGAAGGCCGCCCGCACTCCCAGTTCCCGAAGCGCTGCAACCTGGTCCTGCATCAGGGCGATCAGCGGAGAAATGACGATGGCCGTGCCTGAGCGAACAAGGGCAGGAACCTGGTAACAAAGCGATTTACCGCCGCCGGTGGGCATCAGAACCAGAGCATCTCCGCCGGAGGCTACCTCACGGATAATTTCACCCTGCAGCGGGCGAAAGGATTCATACCCGAACACCTCATGCAAAACCTGCTCGGGGCTTCTGCCTGAGGTAGTTGGTCGGTGGGCAGAAAGCTGTTCAAAGTCTTGGTCGGGATACATAGAATAACCGGCTAATCGCGATGCTGAGGTGAAATCTGGTAGCGGATCATACCAGATTCGGCGCAAGGAATGGCCTCAGAGGCCACCTTTGGGGAGGCAAAACCAGAGAAGAAACGATACAATACCGCGGTTTCAAACTACCGTTTCACGGCTCAACATAATCGTTACTGATAACAACAGGGCATCCATGCAGGAATTTGACGCCATCCGTCCGTATTCGGACGACGAAACCGGCCCCGCAATTCAACGATTGGTCAACGACCAGGAATTTCTGGACATGGTGGGGCGCTTCAAGTCGCCGGCACTGGCGCGCTGGGCTCCCGCACCCCTGCGGTTCTTTACGCGCCGCTGGCTTGCCAGCCATTTTGGCCACTTTACACAGGTGGATAACCTGCAAGCCGGGCTTTCCGGGTATATCGGTGAGTTGATCACAAGCACGACCACCCGCGTTACCACCAGCGGTGTAAAGGATCTCAGCAAAGAAGGTGCTTACCTGTTTATCTCCAACCACCGGGACATTGTGTTTGATCCTATGGTGGTCAATTACCTACTGTTCCAGAACGGTCTGCGCACTACTCGCATAGCCATTGGCGACAACTTGCTGGCCAACCGTGTTTTTGCGGAAATGATGCGCCTGAACAAGAGTTTTATTGTTCGCCGCAACATGACAAGCCCACGGGAAATGCGTGACGCCTATATTCTGCTCTCCGGCTTTATTAACCACAGCATCGCGAATAACGAGAATATCTGGATCGCCCAGCGTGAGGGGCGAGCAAAAGACGGCCTGGATTTTACCGACCCTGCGATCATCAAGATGTTTTATATGAGCTGCAAAAAAAGCGGCCTCAGCTTCGCCGAAGCAATGAACAAGCTCCGTATCGTTCCGGTATCCATATCCTATGAATACGATCCATGCGATGGCGACAAAGCCCGCGAGCTGGAAACCAAAGCTCGGGCTGGCAGCTATAAAAAAGCAGAAGGCGAAGACACCGAACAGATCATGAAAGGCCTGACCGGTTTCAAGGGCCATGTACACGTTCATTTTGGTGCACCCATCGTTGATGCGCCTGAAAATGCGAAAGAGCTTGCAGGCCTGATCGACCGTGAAGTACATGCGAATTACCACCTGCATCCATCTAATCTGGTGGCCTACGAAAAACGCGGACTGCAACCCGGGGGAATCAGGGAGCCGGAGAACATTCGCGAATCTGTAGTAACTGCCGGAAACTGGTCTGAAGATGACATGCAGGTCGCACGACTGGAAATGGAAAAAAGGCTGGAGGCTTGTGATCCCGCTATCCGACCCTACCTACTGGACATGTATGCCAACCCGGTTCAGACCGCGTTGAATGCAGTTGCCAGCGAGAGCATTCCGGACTGATCCGGATAACACATTCTTTTACAGACGAGGTACTGCGTGCAGGATCTTCAGTATATTGAAGTAGAAACCCGGGCCAACCCAACGGCAGCTGTTATCTGGCTGCATGGTCTCGGTGCCAGTGGCCACGATTTTGAACCCGTAGTGCCCGAACTCGGTTTGCCAGGCGATGCCGCCGTACGTTTTATTTTCCCACACGCACCCAACTTGCCAGTCACCATAAACGGTGGCATGACCATGCCCGCCTGGTATGACATAAAAGCAATGGACATCGACCGGATTGTGGACACAGACCAACTGATGGACTCAGCCCGGGCGGTGGGCAAACTGATCGACCAGGAAATCGAACGCGGCATTCCTGCCGGGAACATCATTATTGCCGGTTTTTCGCAGGGTGGGGCGGTTGCCTATGAACTTGGCCTGACTTACCCGAAACGGCTTGGCGGTATTCTGGCGCTCTCCACTTACTTCGCCACAGCGAAAACGGTGCGGCCGTCGGAAGCAAACGCCGGCATTCCAGTAAATATCTATCATGGCACTGCCGACCCGATGGTTCCGGAAACACTCGGCGTTCGCAGCGTAGCAGCGCTGAAAGACATGGGCTACGATCCTGCTTACATGACCTTCCCGATGGAGCACAGTGTTTGCCTCGAGGAAGTTCAGGATATCGGGCGCTTTATCCGTAAGCACGTTCTCTGACAGCCCGGCTGCCGGAGTCAGACCCAGAGCATGGCTCCCATTTCCAGAGGGTGACTCAGGGCCTTGTGGTAAGGGTACATTCTCAAACGCAAAGTCTGTAGTCCGGGGTACGAAGGGCGGAGTTGAATGGCAAACACTGTTTTGCCATTTTCTTCGCCTTCCTTGTCGAGTAAGAAACAGTCACGCGCCGACCCCTTGTGTGTTCCAGTACATTCCGGGGTAACCAGACATTCCACTCGCACATCGTCCGTACTCAAACCATTCAGCATGGCTTCAACTCGCAGCTCAACTGTCTCATCAAAGGCACACTTGCACTCTACGCAGCCCTGAACATTAAGAGTAACGCCGGGCCAGGCCGCACGAACCCGCGCTTTCCAGCCCGCCAGTTCTGTGGCCAGCTTGCCGTTGTCAGCAATCAACTGCTCGCCCTGGCGTGATGCGGGTTGATAATAATTACGGACATAATCCATTACCATGCGCTCGCTGTTGAACCTTGGCGTAATGGTTTTCATAGATGCCTTGGAGCGCTTCACCCAGCCCGCAGAATAACCTTGCGATGCCCGTGCGTAATAAAGTGGAACTACCTCGTATTCCAGAATATCCAGAAGATCGCGCGCCTCCTCCTCATTGCGGAACTCAGGATCCAGATCAGTATCACGGGGTGCTATGCCCCAGCCGTTCACGCCGTTGTAACCTTCTCCCCACCAGCCATCTAGAACGCTGAGATTGAGCGCACCATTAAGTGCTGCTTTCTCACCCGAGGTGCCACTGGCTTCTTTCGGGTATTCCGGCGTATTCAGCCACACGTCTACACCACTCAGCAGGCGGCGAGCCATCGCCTGATCATAATCCTCCAACAGTATCAGGTGCCCCATGAGCGAAGGCCGCATTGAGAGGTCGTGCACAACCTTTATGAGTTGCTGGCCTGGTGTGTCTTTCGGGTGGGCCTTACCGGCAAATACCAGAACGACAGGCTGATCAGGATTGGTAAGAATTTTTTCCAGACGCTCAAGGTCAGAAAAAATCAGAGTGGCGCGCTTGTATGTGGCAAAACGGCGGGCGAAGCCGATAACAAGGGGATCTTTATCAGATGAAGTAATCTGTCTGGCCATCCGGTCGGTAACCGAGCGACCGATGCCGTTACGACTATGCTGGCGCTTGAGCCGGCGCACTACAAAGTCGCTCATCTGCTCCTTGAGTGCCTTGTGTACGCTCCAGTAATGGTAATCCGGAATTTGCTCTACAAACTCCCAGAAGCCGGGATTTCTCAGCTCACTTTTCCAGTTCGGCGCCTGAATATCGAACAGGCTCGACCATTCCGGCGCAAGGAATGTAGCCACGTGAACACCGTTGGTTATGTAGCCAAGCGGGTTTTCTTCCGGCGGAATCTGAGGCCAGATATCGCCTTCCATTTTTGCGGCCACATCACCATGTATTCGGCTTACGCCATTGTGAAATCGGGAGCCACGCAAGCCGAGGCTGGTCATACTGAAGGAATCCTGACCAGCTTTGGTGCCCATTGCGAACACCTTGTCGAAATCAAGCCCGGACTCGTGCAGCCATGCGCCCAGTGCATGCTGGACCAACGCACGATTGAATACGTCATGGCCGGCAGCCACCGGTGTGTGTGTCGTGAACAGTGTTGCAGCCGCCACCGCTTCCAGTGCAGCTTCAAAGCTCAGACCCTCTGCCATTCCAAGGCGGCAGCGCTCCAGTACCTGAAACGCTGCGTGTCCTTCGTTGATATGCCAGGCGGTCGGTTTGAGATCCAGAGCCTGAAGGACTCGGGTGCCGCCAATACCCAACAGCATTTCCTGAAAAATCCTTGTTGACTCATCGCCACCATATAGCTGCAGAGTCAGGTTTCGATCGTCTGCGTTATTTTCTTCAGTGTCTGAGTCCAGCAGGTAAAGGCGGATGTGTCCAACCCGGGCTTCCCATATGCGCGCAACAATCGTGCGGCCGGGAAAGGGCACAGCAACCTGCAGCACCTTGCCATCTTTCTCGGCGAGCCTGATTGGTAACTCATCACTGGAATGGGATTGATAGCGTGCAATTTGCTGGCCTTGTGCACCAATGCTCTGGATAAAGTATCCCTGACGGTACAGCAAGCCAACCGCCACGAAAGGAAGGCCCAGATCACTGGCCGCTTTGCAGTGATCTCCCGCCAGAATACCCAGCCCTCCCGAATAAATAGGAAAGCTTTCGTGAAAGCCGAACTCGGCACAAAAGTAGGCCACCAGAGAGGTTTCCGGGTTCAGCTTTTCGGTTACCTCCGGGCCGGGTTCAGCGGCCAGATAAGCATCGTAGCTGCTCAGAATCCGGAGATACTCTCCAAGAAACGCCCGGTTCTCAAGGGTTTCATTGAGTCGTTCCTGAGATACACGGCGGAGAAACAGCTTGGGATTGTGTTCTACTTTTTGCCAAAGTGTGAGGTCAATCCGGGCGAACAGGCCCCGCACGCCATAATTCCAGCTGTAGAAGAGGTCGTTTGCCAGCTCTTCGAGGCGAGCCAGTGCCTCTGGAATTCTGGGCCGGGCTTCAAGACGAAACTCAGTTGCGTTATGCATACTGATGATTACCTCGCATAAGTTAGCCTCTCAAAGAATCTGTGTATTACAGCCGTTACTGCCGGGCTTCTGCCAGAACCTGCTGATAGAGATCGCCATAGCTTTTGGCTCTCAGTCGCCAGGAATATTCGCCAGACATGGCATTGTGCTGCATACGCCGCCAGGCTCTCTGGTTGTCACGATATTCGAGGGCTCTCTCAATGGCGCTCAGAAACGATCTGGCCGTTGGCTCCTGAAAAGAGAAGCCGTTTGCCTCATCAAGCCCCACATCAGAAGGATCGAAAACCGTATTTTTCAGGCCGCCAACTGAATGCACAACCGGCAGAGTGCCATAGCGCAGGCTGTACATCTGGTTCAGGCCGCAAGGCTCGAATCGCGATGGCATCACAAACAGATCACAACCTGCGGTAATGCGATGCGACAACACCTCGTCGTAACCCAGAGTCAGAGATACCTGATCTGGCCACTGTTGCGCCAGAGCTTTCAAAGGCTCTTCGTAGCGGGTTTCACCAGAACCCAGGAGGGCAAACTGACAGCCCAGCTTCAGAAGTGATGGCATGCCGGCAACTAACCAGTCCAGCCCTTTTTGCTCCACCATGCGCCCGATAAAACCCAGCAGAGGTGCATTACCCGGAGCAAGACCCAGTTGCTCCTGCAGTCGCGCCTTACAAAGTAGTTTGTTTTCAAGAGAATCGCGGCTGTAGTGAAAGTCCTGACAGGGATCGTCTTCCGGGTTCCAGACTCGCGTATCAATGCCGTTAAGAATGCCAGACAACCGGTCGCGTCGGTGCTGCAGCAATCCATCCAGCCCATAGCCGTATTCCGGTGTCTGAATCTCGCGGGCGTAGCCCGGGCTTACCGTGGTGATTCTGTCAGCGAATACCAGCCCACCTTTGATGAACGACAACTGGCCGTGAAACTCAAGCTCGTGCATATTCCACAGCGAGTCAGGCAAAGCCAGAGCGCGGAATATCTCCTGTGGAAACAGGCCCTGATAGGCAAGATTGTGAATGGTAAATACCGTACCCGGGCGCCTTTGATGGCGCTCGAGAAAAACCGGAATCAGCCCGGTTTGCCAATCATTACAGTGCACGATATCCGGCGTCCAATGAATACCTGCCTGGCCGAGAGCAATCTGTGCTGCAACCCGGCAAAACAGCTCGTAACGCTGGGCATTGTCCCACCAGTCTTCACCCTTGCTGTTCTGATAGGGGTTCCCAGGGCGATCAAACAGAGCAGGGCAGTCAACCAGCCATAAAGTGACGGCGCTGCCGGGCAGCCGGGTTTGCCAGATGCTCACACCGTATTCACCAACCTGAATACTGGCTTTTTTAAGTGCGTGTTCACTGCGTGCAGCTTCCATAGCTGCAGGATATCCAGGCAGAAGAATATGCACATCGTACTCGAGGCGACAAAGGGCCTCAGGAAGACTCGCCGACACATCCGCAAGCCCTCCGGTTTTGACCAGCGGATAAACTTCACTGGTTGCGAAAAGCACCCGGATCAAGATTTTGCTCCTTCTGCCGCCGGCTCCACCACCTGCCTCAGCACAATAGCTCCCAGAGGAGGCAGCGTCAGCTCAATCGACCAGCCACGCCCCATCCACGGTTGGTCTGACGCCTGAACCGGAAAAGGGTTTCCAAGATTGCTGCCTCCGTAGTACTCGGAATCTGAATTGAAGATCTCGTTCCAGACCCCGCCGGAGGGCATTCCGATCCGGTAATGGTGGCGAGGCATGGGGGTAAAGCTCACCACGATAACCGTGGTCTCGCCCCCGGCTTTGCGCACGAAACTGATCACCGACTGGGGCGAGTCATGGCAATCAATCCACTCAAAACCATCGGGGTTATGGCTTTGTCCGTGGAGGGAGATTTCGTTGCGATACAGACCGTTCAGGTCCTGAACCAGGCGCTTCAGCCCCTGATGCTCTGGATATTGCAGCAGACTCCAGTCGAGCTCCCGCGATTCACTCCATTCGCGGCGCTGGCCAAACTCACCACCCATAAACAGAAGCTTTGCTCCCGGATACATGAACAGGTACGTAAAAAGCAGCCGAAGCGAGGCTCGCTGTTGCCATTCATCGCCTGGCATTTTGTTGATCAGGCTGCCTTTGCCATGCACGACTTCATCATGAGAGAGCGGCAGCAGGAAGTTCTCGGAAAAGGCATAGATCAGCCCGAACGTGAGCTTATCGTGATGGTACTGGCGGTAGACAGGGTCCTGCTGCAGATAATCCAGCGTGTCGTGCATCCAACCCATGTTCCACTTCAGGTTAAATCCGAGTCCGCCGGTTTCCGGTGGTCGCGTTACACCTGGCCAGGATGTGGACTCTTCAGCGCAGATCAGGGTTCCTGGAAACCGGCTCTGGCAAACCTGGTTCAGCTCCCGCAGAAAATCGATCGCCTCAAGATTTTCGTGACCGCCGTAAGCGTTTGGTACCCACTCACCATCCTTGCGAGAGTAATTGAGGTAAAGCATTGAGGCTACTGCGTCTACGCGCAGCCCGTCGATATGAAAATCATCGAGCCAGAAAAGGGCACTGCCAATGAGGAAGTTCTTTACCTCGTTGCGCCCGTAGTTGTAAATCAGGGTACCCCAATCCTGATGGCGGCCTTTGCGAGGATCTTCGTGCTCGTAAAGCGCTGTTCCGTCGAAGAGGGCGAGTGCATGATCATCGGTCGGGAAGTGGCCCGGTACCCAATCGAGGATCACACCTATGCTGTTGCGGTGGCAGAGATCAATCAGATAACGCAAATCATCGGGCTGGCCGAACCTGCTGGTGGGCGCAAAGTATCCCGTGGTCTGGTAACCCCAGGATTCATCCAGCGGATGCTCCGTTATCGGCAATAACTCAATGTGCGTAAAGCCCATTTCCCGTACATAAGGAACAAGTTGATCCGCAAACTCCCGATAGGTCAGCCACCGGCCGGAACCATGGTGACGCCAGGATGCAATATGAACTTCGTAAATCGAGATCGGCGAATGCTGCCAGTTCCAATGCGCTCGAAGTGAAAGCCAGCCACCATCGCTCCATGCGTAATTCTCAGGTTGTGTAACGACGGATGCAGTGGAGGGCCGCAACTCAAACGCACGGCCATAAGGGTCGGTTTTCAGTAGCTTTTGGCCTGATGCGCTGGAAATGGAAAACTTATAGAGAGCGCCAACTTTAATGTCCGGAACAAAAAGTGACCAAACTCCGGTGCCTTCGTGGAGCTCCATCGGGTGAAAGCCCGCTTGCCAGTTATTGAAATCCCCCACCAGATCCACAGCTTCAGCGTTCGGGGCCCAGACTGCGAAGCCAACGCCGTAACGATCACCGTACTGGCACGGGTGAGCTCCCATTACATTGTAAATATGCCAATGCCGGCCTTCCGAGAAGCTCTGGAGGTCAGAGTTGCTGAGGGTGGGGCTTTGCATAACAACCAGGGCTCCGTCTGGGAGAGGCTCTTTTAAGGAGCCTTATAAAAAGCCCGCAGGCTTGTGCAAAATTTGACTTATAACTTGCTGACCTTCAACTACAATCATCAGAGTAGTCAAAATTGTCCGGGAATTCTTGGAATTCCGCTGCACACTGATAAAACAAACTTGCAGATTTCAGGGTAGCAACCATGCAAACGGCCAAACGCTATGTCAGTCGTCTGACCCGACACACCCTCGCCCTGGTTCTCGCCGGTGGCCGTGGCTCCCGCCTTTATGATCTGACCAAGTGGCGGGCAAAGCCCGCGGTTCCTTTTGGTGGCAAATTCAGGATCATTGATTTTCCCCTTTCCAATTGCATCAATTCGGGAATTGGTCAGGTAGGAGTCATCACACAGTACAAATCCCATTCGCTGATGCGTCATATTCAACGGGGCTGGGGATTTATGCGCAGTGAGCTGGATGAGTTTGTGGAGCTGCTGCCGGCCCAGCAGCGGATTGAGACATCCTGGTATGAAGGTACGGCTGACGCGGTTTTGCAAAACCTCGATATCATCCGCGGCCACCATCCCGAATATGTGCTGATTCTTGCCGGCGATCATGTCTACAAAATGGATTATGGCACCATGCTTGCCGCACATGTTGAAAGCGGTGCAGATATAACCGTTGGCTGTATCGAGGTGCCGATTGACGAGGCATCGGCGTTCGGGGTGATGTCTGTTGACGATGAACTGCGCATCACAGAATTTATCGAGAAACCCGAACACCCGAGGTCGATGCCGGATAACCCGGGCAAAGCGCTCGCTTCCATGGGCATCTACGTGTTCAGCGCCCAGATTCTGTTTGATGAGCTGGCAGCCGACCACGAACTGGATGGCAGTTCGTCCCACGATTTCGGCAAAGACATCATTCCGTCAGTTATCAAACGCCTCCGGGTTACAGCCTTTCCGTTCCGGGACCCCATTCAGAACAAGCCTGCCTACTGGCGCGACGTGGGAACCATTGATTCGCTATGGCAAGCCAATCTTGAGCTGATCGGTGTTAGCCCGGAACTCAACCTTTATGACGCAAACTGGCCGATCTGGACTTACCAGGAGCAATTACCCCCGGCAAAATTTGTTTTTGATGACGATAATCGCAGGGGTATGGCGGTGGATTCAATGGTGGCAGGCGGCTCTATTATATCCGGATCTATGGTCCGTCATTCTTCTATTTTTTCGAAAGTTATCGTGCACTCTTATAGTGAAATCTCACATGCAGTCATCTTTCCGGATGTGGAGATTGGCCGCCACTGCCATATTCAGAATGCGGTGATTGATCGGGGTTGCCGAATTCCGGACAACAGCCGGATCGGCTTTGATGAAGCAGAAGACCGCCGCCGTTTTCATGTATCACCCAAAGGTGTTGTTCTGGTGACTCCCGAAATGCTCGGGCAGGATTATCCACATGGCCTCTGATACCAGAACGCCCGTCGTTCTATGCTGGCATATGCACCAACCCTGCTACCAGGATCTGGATACCGGTGAGTTTTTGTTCCCCTGGGTGTATTTGCACAGCATCAAGGATTACGGCGACATGGCGGCCCATATCGAAAACCAACCCGACGCCAGGGCTGTTGTAAACTTTGCGCCGACATTGCTCGAACAGATCGAGACTTACCTGCTGCAGATTGAGCAATGGCGATACGGGAAAGGAGCAATTGGTGACCCGTTACTGGCCGCACTGGTATCCGGTTCATTACCCGAAGCCGGGACGCCAGCGTTTAATGATCTTATCGAGAAATGCCTGAAAGCTAACCCGGAGCGAATCATTCAGCGCTATCCCGCATTCGCCAGGCTGGCAGAGCTGGCAAGCCTCTATCGTAAAAAAGTCGAGCTACAAGGCTACATGTCGGAGGCCTTTCTCGCCGATCTGCTGGTCTGGTATCACCTTGGCTGGATGGGTGAAACCGTCCGCCTTGAAAATCAGTGCGTACAGAGCCTCCAGGTAAAAGGGCAAAAATTTACTCTGGAAGACCGCAGAGCGTTACTGAATGTTATCTTCGAAGAGCTTGCCAGCATTGGGCCGAGGTACCGGAAGCTCGCTCTTAACGGCCAGGTTGAGCTCGCCGTGAGCCCATACAGCCACGCTATGATTCCCTTACTTCTGGATCAGGAATCGGCCCGGGAGGCTTTGCCAGATATCACTTTGCCAGAGCACTCCCGATACCCCGGCGGCGAGGAAAGGGTTGACTGGCAGCTCCAGCAAGCAAGAATCGTATTCCAGCGCTTCTTTGATATTGAGCCCGTCGGATGCTGGGCTTCAGAAGGAGGGGTGAGCCAGAGAACTCTGGGTGTTCTTGAGCAACATGGTTTTCGCTGGACCGCCACGGGAGACTCGGTTCTTCACAACAGCCTCAAGCACGCAGCAAGCAATTCGCCAGAAACGAGGCAGCTTGCAGATCGTGGCACCCACCAGCCGTATACCTTCGGGGACTCCGACGTTACCGTTTTTTTCCGGGATGACGCACTGTCAGATCTGATTGGTTTTACCTACTCGGACTGGCATGCGAAAGACGCAGTGGGGGATCTGGTTCATCACATGGAGAATATCGCCCGTTCCGGTAAACCGGATACGGTTATTTCCATCATCATGGACGGAGAAAACGCCTGGGAATATTATCCCGAGAACGGCTTTCATTTCCTCAGCGAGCTTTATCGTGTTTTGGCAAATCATCCGCAGCTTGAACTCACTACCTATCAGAAGCAGATAGAGGCACCGCTTACCAAGCCCGAAAATCTTCCATACCTGGTTGCTGGAAGCTGGATCTACGGTACGTTTTCAACCTGGATTGGCGATCCGGCCAAGAACTGTGCCTGGGATCTCCTTTGCGAGGCAAAAATCCACTTCGACCAGGCAATGGCCGAGGGGAAACTTGGTGCAGAGCAGGCAGAAATCGCCCGTAAGCAGCTGGCTGTTTGCGAGGGGTCTGACTGGTTCTGGTGGTTCGGGGATTACAATCCGAAGCAGGTTGTCCGGGATTTTGAGGATCTCTACCGCCGACACCTGGTAAATCTTTACGAATTCATTGGTTGTCCGGTTCCGGCCTCGGTCTTTCTGCCACTCAATCAGAATAGCCGAGTGAATGATCAACATGTCGAACGAAGTACCATGCGGCGAGGGCATGAGAAGGACGGAGCTTCATGACGCCAATGGTTATGGAGGATCTGTTCAGTACACGGCGGGCCGGCGTTTTGTTGCACCCCACGTGCCTCGGTAGCAAGTGGGGTGTACTCGGCTCAAGCGCCCGGCATTTTCTCGATTTCCTCGCCGACAGTGGCATCAGCGTATGGCAAACATTGCCAATAGGCCCGACCCATGGAGACCTGTCTCCGTACCAGTCTCTGAGTGCCCACGCAGGAAACACCTATTTTATCGATCTCGCAGAACTGATTCCGGCCGGCCTGATCAATGCTGATGAGCTCTCTGGCCGCGGTTACAAGAAAGCACGAGAGCAAATACTCAGTATTGCCAGCCAAAGGTTTTTTGATCTGCAAGACAATGAGGTCGATTTCAGCCATGCCGGCTACTTGCAATTCTGCCAGGCAAACGAGCACTGGCTTGAAGATTTTTCGCTATTTTGCGCCATTCGGGAAGCCCATGCGGGATCCCGGTGGTTTGAGTGGCCGCAAGCGCTTCGGGACAGAAACCCTCAGTCATTACAGGATTTTATCGGAGTACATTCAGAAACACTTCGTCGGATACGGTTTGAGCAGTACCTCTTTCACTACCAGTGGCACCAAATCAGACAGTACGCCCGTGAGCGAAACATATTGCTGTTTGGTGACATACCCATTTTTGTTGCCCTCGACAGCGCAGATGTCTGGGCAAACCGCAATCTGTTCAAACTCGACAAGGAGGGCAAACCGACCGTGGTTGCCGGTGTGCCGCCAGACTATTTTTGCTCGGAAGGACAGCACTGGGGAAACCCACTCTACGACTGGGACGTCATGTCAGAGAACGGGTTTCAGTGGTGGCTGGAGAGACTGAACAGCCAACGCCAACTGTTTGATCTGATTCGCATTGATCATTTCCGGGGACTGCAGGCCTACTGGGAAATTCCCGCAGACCAACCGGAACCCCGGAACGGCTATTGGGTACCAGGCCCTGCAGACAGCTTTCTGGAGGCCTGCTTCAATCGTTTCCCCGGCTTACCACTGGTTGCGGAAAACCTGGGTGTTATAGGCGATGACGTCGAACAGTTGAGGCAACGCTTTGATATGCCGGGTATGACGGTTATGCAGTTCGGATTTGATGGCAACGCTGACAATCCCCACCTGCTGCGCAATCATCTGCCCCATAATCTGGTGTATACCGGTACCCATGATAACGACACAACTCTTGGCTGGTACCAGAGCCTGGATGAACATACCCGCCATAACGTGAATGAAAACCTTAACGGGTATGGTGATGATATGCCCTGGCCGGTTATCCGGGCAGTCTTTGATTCAGCCAGCGTGCTGGCAGTGGTTCCGATGCAGGATCTTCTGGCCCTGGGAACTGACGCCCGATTCAATACCCCTGGCACCATCATCAACAACTGGGTTTGGCGGCTGGATCAAAATATGTGTTCGCCAGAGCTGGCTAGCAGGATTCGGGGCCTGCTCGAGCATTACAACCGCCTTACTTGACGCGCTGTTCATTTTTTGACCACAATCAACTTATCGCGTCAGGCAGTCATGGATACTGAAAGAAGAACTACCCGTAAAGGCCGTTTTGGACTCAAGGGGGATACATGGAACATCGACTCAGTAAACGCATACCAGGCAAGATCAAGCTTCTGATTTACAGAAAGGGGATACCCGTTGCGACCGGGCAAATCTGTGATGCTTCAAAGCGCGGACTATTCATCAACACTGACTATCTGGACGTTCAACTGAACCAGATGCTGGAAATCGAAATACAGTTTCCAGGTGACTCAGAGAAAAAATTTATCCGCCTCAAAGCTTATGTTGTGCGCAAGATTGACAAGGGGTTAGGGCTGGATTTTGGCGAAACAAACAGCGATGCTTTCGCTATATCCAAACTCATCCAATGGTTAGATAAGCATCAGATGTCCAGCTATTATTCTCCTGCTCTCAAGCAGGGTTAACAACATCGCTTTTTCATCTCACACGGGGCCGGCTCAGTGACTTTGGCAGCCTATACATCACGGTCGTTACCAGAGTCTCTGGCCGGTCTGTTTTCACTGGCACTGGATCTGCGCTGGAGCTGGCATCACGGCGGTGATGTGCTTTGGCGAGCCCTCGACGCAGAAATCTGGGACAGCACGCGCAATGCCTGGCTGGTACTGAACAGTGTTTCCGGCGAACGCATGGAAGAACTCGCCAAAGATCCCGCATTTCTCAGGCACTACCAGCAACAGGTCAAGGCTCACGATGAATTTACTCTGGCCGAAACCTGGTACTCGAACGATTGTTCCGGGAATCTTGAGCGTGGCATTGCCTACTTCTGTATGGAATACGGGCTCAGTGAATGCCTGCCGCTATACAGTGGGGGGCTGGGTGTTCTTGCGGGTGATTTTCTCAAAGCATCCAGTGATCTGGGCGTACCCGTTACTGCCGTTGGTCTGCTTTATCAGCAAGGCTACTTTCGTCAGGCTATAGATACGAAAGGCGATCAGCTCGAATTCTATCCCTACAACGATCCGACCATGCTCCCGGTTTCACCGCTAAGAGACGAGGATGGGCAGTGGCAGCGAGTAACCGTGCCGTTTCCCGGCCGGGATATTCGGCTGCGAGCCTGGAAAGCTCAGGTCGGACGCTGCCAGCTGCTTTTGCTGGACAGCAACGACCCTCTTAACGAACCCGGAGATCGCGGTATCACGAGCGAGCTGTACAGTGGGGACCCGGAAAAGCGGTTACAACAGGAAATGGTTCTTGGCATCGGGGGTTGGCGACTGCTCCGGCAGATGGACATTCAACCGGCCATTTGCCACCTGAACGAAGGCCACTGCGCACTTGCCCTGATTGAGCGTGCACTAAGCTGGCAAGCGGATCACCAGACCGATTTTGATACAGCTCGCATGGCCAACCGGCCAACGAATCTGTTTACCACACATACATCCGTAGCAGCAGGATTCGATGTGTTTCCTGAATCTCTGATAGAGCTGTATGTAGAACCCTGGCTGAGAAGCAGTGAGCTGACCCCTGAACATTTGTTGGCTTTGGGTAGCTCCAATGATGCAAGTTCTGAAACTACCGCCGCCGGTTCGCTGAATATGGCCTGGCTGGCCTTGAATATGAGTGGCCGGGTAAACGGTGTCAGTAAAATTCACCGGAAAGTAACGCAAGCAATCTTTCAGCCATTTTTTCCGCGCTGGCCCGCTGAAGATATACCTGCAGGATACGTAACGAATGGCGTGCATACCCCCAGCTGGGATTCTCCGGAGTCCGATACAATCTGGACTCAGGCGTGCGGCAAAGACAGGTGGCGGCGTTCGCTTCTGAAAACCTGTCCGATGGCCGATACATTGGACCAGGACCTCTGGAACATGCGCCTCGCGCAGCGCTCTCGGCTCATCCAGTATCTTCGGAAGCGCCTGGCCAGCCAGCATTGTGAGCACGATACTGCAGATGCGTCCGGAAAAGGGCAGGCCGCCGCCTGTGGCTTGCTTCTGGACAGCGAAACACTGACTCTTGGTTTTGCGCGTCGTTTCACTGAATACAAACGGCCTGATTTGCTCCTGAAGGACGAACAACGCCTGATACGCCTGCTCAACAACCGCGACCGACCTTTGCAGATTGTTCTTGCGGGTAAAGCGCACCCCTATGATCGCTATGGCAAGCAACTGATCAAACTCTGGAAAAAGTTTTCACGGCGGCCGGAAGTTCAGGGCAAAGTTGTTTTTGTTGAGGATTACGATCTGGGCGTGGCCAGCCAGCTGGTTCAGGGCGTAGATGTCTGGCTGAATTGCCCCAGACACCCCTGGGAAGCCTGCGGTACCAGCGGCATGAAAGTACTCGTAAATGGCGGTCTCAACCTGTCGCAACATGATGGATGGTGGGCTGAGGCCTGGACTGATGAATTGGGCTGGGCTATCCGCCCCGGAGCTTCATTTGACGAACTCGAAAACTCCGACAAGCACGATGATGACGATGCGCGGGAGCTCTATGAAATTCTGGAACAACAGGTAATACCGGAGTTCTACCAGGTAGACGAGGATGGACTACCCAGGAAATGGCTGAACCGAATTCGAATGAGCATGGATAAATTAACGGCGCAGTATTCGGCCAACAGGATGGTGCGGGAATACATAGACGCTTTCTATTTACCAATGATCGAGCTGGGGCGTCAGCGCGACCCGAAAACCGCAGCTGAAATCGTGAGGGAATACCGCGAAATAGACAGCCACTGGCCAAAGTTGCGTTTCAGTGCCGTAAACGTTCAGGAGGCAGATGGCACGCAAAGATTTACCGTGGATGCCTACCTGGATGGTATTCCCGAGCCACGTATTGCAGTTGAATTAGTGGCGGAAGCTTCGGAATATGGCCCCCGGAGCGTTACCGTAATGGACATGAAATACGCACTGAGCGGATCCAGCCACGGCTTTGTATACGAATGCATCGTGCCAGCCAGGCCGGAAGGTCACTACACGCCTCGTCTTCGCCTGAAAGACGAACGCCTCACTCTACCGATGGAAAACCAGGCAGTTCTCTGGCTGAAGTGACGCCATGAGCGGCTTGCTCTGCCTCAGCTACGCCAGAACGCCGGTGATAGAACAATTACCACGCTCAAAATCTCCAGCCGCCCCATGAGCATGCCGACAGCCAGAACCCACTTGGCGGCATCGGGCAGGGGGCCGAAGTTGCCCGCAGGGCCGATAATATCGCCCAACCCGGGCCCGACGTTCGTCAACGCTGTCAGCGCCCCGGACAAAGATGTTACGAAATCAAGCTGCATAGCGGCCAGCGATACGGTGATCAGCAACAGACACAACAGGAATATGAAGGTGTAGGCGATCATCGACGCGATAATATCGTCACTGACAGCGCGGCCGTTGTAGTTGCGGGTCAGCACCGCCCGGGGGTGCAATAAACGGATCATCTGCTCGCGGAGCACGATCAGTGACAACTGAAAACGGAAAATTTTCATTCCCCCTGAGGTGGAACCTGAACACCCACCGATGAACATCAGGAAGAAAAACAGCACAAAAGCCAGAGGCCCCCAGGCCGAATAGTCCTCTGACGCATAGCCGGTCGTTGTAACCACAGATGTGACATTAAACAGCGTTGCAACGTAATTGTGCAGGGGATCAAAAGGCACCGGAGAAACAGACCACCGGTAAAGCGTGAGAAGCGCAGGCACCACAAGCAATATAGTCAGGAACAATCTGACCTGCTGATCCCTGAAGAGCACCCCACGCTGGCCGTGTAGCTCCCTTACGAACAGGAAGAACGGCAAGCTGCCGATCATCATGAAGAATGAAGCTTCCATCAGGATCAGATCGTTGAACTTGCCCATGCTCAGATCTGATGTGGAGAAGCCACCCGTGGCGATGCTGGTCAAGCCGTGGTTGAACGCATCGAAGAGCGTCATGCCTGAAAACCAGTAGGTCACCACAGCAATGATTGAAAAACCAAGATAGACGAAAAGCAGTCCGCGGCTCAGTGTTTTCATTCTCGGAAGCGCTTTATCCGTCCATTCCGACGATTCTGTGGCGAACAACCGCATTCCGCCCACACGGAGAAACGGCAGCACGGCTACGAACATGCCGATAATCCCGATCCCGCCTATCCACTGCAAAATAGAGCGCCAAAGAAGCAGATCCTTATCCATGGTATCCAGACCACTGAACACCGTCGCACCGGTTGTGGTTATACCGGAGGCACCCTCAAAAAATGCGTCTGCTGCAGAAATGCCATGGCCGCTAAGATAAAAAGGAAGTGAAGAGAGCAGGGCGATAATGAACCAGGAGGATACCGTAAGCACGAACATATAACGTGGTTTCAGGTCCCGGGGTTGCCTGTACGTGGATGCAATACCCAACATACCGATGCCGAAGACAATGGCAGCTGATTCCACAAATGACGCTGCGTTCGGCGCGCCTGAGCCGAGCAACAAAAATACCGGCAGCGTCATGAATATGCTCAACAGCACAAACATAAGGCTGACAATAAAAACAACAGGATAGAGGTTTCGCAATGGATGCCCGAATCAGCTGAACCGAGAGATGCGTCAGAATACCTGCGGTGGACCTCATCCGCAAGGAAACCGGGGGCCTGAGGTTTTATGAACCCAGCATTAAAACACCGTCAGTTATGGCCTGATAAAGCCTTTCGATATGGAAAAACAACGCAGTTTGATGCAGTCTCGTTAGTGACTATCAACATGAGCAACCCGGGAATCGAACGTTGAACCATCTTGCCCATCTTTTTCTTGCCCCGGACTCGCCCGAAGCGCGGGTGGGCAGCCTGCTGGGGGACTTCACCCGGGGCGTCGATCTCACGGCGCTTCCGCACACCGTAAGACTTGGCGTTCGTCACCATCTGGCGGTGGACAGTTTTACCGACAAACATCCCGATGTGCTTGCAAGCAAACGGCTTTTTTCCGGACAGCGACGCAAATTTGCGGGGGTGGCTCTGGATGTTCTGTACGACCATTTTCTTCTGCGCCACTGGAGCGAGTTTACCGATGCCGACCAGAACACCTTCATTAGAGACGTCTATACCGAACTACAAGCCAACGAAGACCTGATGACGCCAGATATGAGCAGGGCAACCCGACACATGGTTTCGCACGACTGGTTCGGGTCCTACCGCAGTCTCGACAACATTGGATATGCCCTCGACAGAGTCGCAGCCCGCATCCGGTTCCAGAATTCCTTTGCAGGAATCATTAACGAGATACGACCGCTGCATTCTGAACTTGAAGATCATTTTTTATCATTTTTCCCTGATTTACAGGAATTTGCAGGAGGAATTGAATGAAGTTTCTGATCCCTTTTTCACTGGCTACGGCACTGATTATCCCGGCAGCAGCGCTGGCAGAAGCCGCGCCCAAAAGTGAGGCTTCAGTACCCGAGACCCTCGGTTTTGTCGAGTGGGTTGTCATGAACGATACGGGCCTAAGGCTTAAAGCACGACTGGATACCGGCGCAAAAACCTCATCTCTGCATGCCGTTAACGTCGAAGAGTTCAAGAAGGATGACCAGAAGTGGGTTAAATTCCAGATTCCCCTGGCAGATCACAAGGATCAGCCTGCGGAAGGCGACATCGACCATGAAGAAATCATTCTCGAGCTTGAACGACCGGTTGAACGCACCGTCCTCATAAAGCGTAAAGGCGCGCCGTCGCAGAGACGCTATGTGGTAATGATGGATTTCTGCATTTCCGGCACCAGTCACGAAACCCAATTTTCATTGACCGATCGCGGCAACTTTTCCTATCCGGTACTGCTCGGGCGTCGCTTCATGAGGGATGACAACATATTGATCGACTCCGCGGACAGCTTTATCGCTGCCAAGGAATGCGAGTACATGAGCCTGGAAGAACTGGTTGAGGAGCATCAGGCCAAAATCGTCAAAGCTTCGGGTCTAAACTAGCCGAGACACTTGCCGCCCTGATCAACAGGGCTTGAGCTGCGCCTCAATAAAATTACTCACCAGGCGCACAACAACATCCGGTTTTTCCCTGTGCGGAACATGCCCGCATTCGTTGAGCATCTCCAAAACACAGGGGCCAGCCGGCAGTGAGGTGTAGAGTTCGGGGTGGGCTGCAGAGCCAAATTCGTCGTCCTCACCATGAATGGCCAACACAGGGCAGGTCACTCTGGACAAGGTTTCGTTCAGAGTCCAGTGCTGGAAGTTGTCTGATAGCCAGGTGCCCGTCCAGGCACGCAGAACCCAGTCGGCTTTTTCACCGTGGTATTTTTTAAGTCGATCTATCTGGCCGTCTTGCGCGAAAACCTGCTTTGCATCACGAATACCCTGAACCGTAAGGTCCTCAACAAACGCCTGGGCCGCTTCTGTTATAAGGGCAACGCAGTTATCCGGGAAGGTTGCGGCGCAAACTGCAGCCATAGCTCCGCCAACGCTGTGCCCAAAGGCGATAAAGTTTTTTATGCCCAATTCATTGCGTATGGCCGTAAACGGACCGGTTGCTTCATTAATGATGAAGTCAGATTCCAGAACGTCTGTGCGGAGGTAGGAGCGTCCGAACCCGGGTCGGTCATAGGCAATAACCTGGCGACCGAGGGCGATCGCTAATTGTTCAGGAAAATCACGCCAGAGCTCAACACTTCCAAGCGAGTCGTGAAAGAGCACCACAGGCACAGTAGTCGGGGAACTGGAAACTGCGGCAGGCGTCCAGCTCTTCACATAGAGCTCACCGGCAGAGGTCGAAACGTAGCGTTCGTTCGCTGATATTGAAGGCATTGTTTTTTCATTCCTGTCAGAGCGAATTCGGATCAGGGAGCAAGATAGTCCAGGACTGACTGGGATGGAAGGTTTGGATGAATTACCATGGAATCCGCTGAACCTGCCCTTACCAATTTATGAGTGCACTGACGTGTCGTTTTTGAACCTATCTCTGTTGTCAGCGTTTATCCCGACCTTTTTTGTAGTCTCGATCACGCCCGGTATGTGTATGACGCTGTCGCTGTCGCTCGGTATCACGATCGGTGTGCGGCGGGCCGTGTGGATGATGGCGGGGGAGTTGATGGGCGTGGCAATCGTTGCCACCGCCTCCGCAATAGGTGTTGCAACGTTTATGCTGCGTTACCCGGCGGCATTTGAACTGTTCAAATATGCCGGCGGCGCTTACCTGATCTGGCTGGGCGCTCAGATGTGGCGCTCCCGAGGCAAGATGGCCATGCCCGATGATAACTCGGCACCCAATACTGCATCGCGTTGGCAGTTGGCGGCCCAGGGATTTATTACCGCAATCGCCAACCCGAAAGGCTGGGCGTTTTTCGTTGTATTGCTGCCGCCGTTTATAGACAGTTCTTTGCCTTTTGCGCCACAACTGGGCGCACTGGTCATTATCATTCTAACGCTGGAGTTTATGTGCCTACAGATATACGCCCATGGCGGCAAAACGCTGAGCCGTGCGTTGAGAAAAGGCGGCAGTGTTCGGCTGGCTAACCGGATATCCGGCACTTTGATGATGCTGGTGGGCGTCTGGCTTGCGCTGGGCTAGTTTTGCCTGAAGTCGATTTAAGCCGGTAAATTCTGGAAAGAATTCAATAAGCATTCCACAATCAACGGTGATGCCGAGCAAATTTTCAATCTGCTTGGTCGCTGGCAGGAATAAAAATGCGCCCGGAAAACCTGCCATCATCGTCGGTCCTCCGGACGGGACAGAAACCCGGATTACATAATAGGGTGGTGTCGCCCTTCATAAACCTTGACGCGGTCAATTTCAAAACCGTCGAACTTCCTCATGTAGGTGTCTTCATCCACCTTTTCAAACACGCTACAACCGCCGCGGTGTCCATAACCTATATTAACGCAGAACTCTCCCTCTTTTACTTCCCAGGTTCCAAGGTATTGTGTATATCCAGAGGTTTGTTCCGCTCGTTTGTCCTGTCCATAGATTTTTCCATCCTCCGAAAAGTACTCGTAAAACGTGTGCCGATTCTTGCCTGCTTCCTGGTAATCCGCTTGCAATGTATTGCCTACAAGCAGATCACTAATTTGTTTGCCATCGAGAACTTCCTGCCCGAGTGCAACGGTGGAGGTAGAAAACAGGAGCGCCAATGCGCTGGTAGTAAGGATTCGTTTCATTTTTGTTCCTCAAAAGTGGACCCGCAAACTGCAGTATAGGTTATCTGTCCAGCTTTGCCATGCAGGTGCCGGGGAAATCGGGGCGCGGTGAAGTAGCGCAGGGCCGGTACGACCAGCCATGCGCCCACGCGGTGGTGCGCTGACGTTCTGCAAGCTTGCTCGCTGGTGTTGGAGGCCCTGAGAATTAGTATGGGAGAAAGGGGATCGCGTTACTGAGGGGGCAGCTTCTGGCCCGACTAAACAACGAGTTACTCGAAGCACAACTGGCCGAAGCAGAAGCAACTCTACTCGCACAACCACACGGAAGCCGGGGCGCGCTGTATCTCGGTATTGCGTTATTTCTGCTATCAGCAGTGGGAGTGGGTTTGATGATCTCATCCATTGCAATAACCCAGCAGCAGGCGGTGCTGGGTGCTTTATTATTTCTAGTGCCTGCGGTTATCCTCTCTGGCTTTTCTACGCCGATTGCCAATATGCCAGAGGTGGTGCAATGGTTGACCTACCTTGATCCACTTCGCTATTTCCTGGTGATTGTCCGTGGGGTCACACTGGAAGGTAATAGTTATGAGCTGCTGATGAACCAGTATTGGCCAATGGCAATCATTGGTGTGGTGACGCTGGCCCTGGCCGGGTGGTTGTTCCGGCATCGGATGTATTAACCGGCACCAGTCCAGATGTGTGGGATAAGCCCAAACTGTCGAAAGATTTTACAGATCAAACGATTGCAAACGTGTTTTAAGCCCAGATTATTCCGCAACGCGTTGACAATCATAACGAGTATTATGACCGGCCCTTTTTTTGCAGGAAAGAATCGGTAAATCTTGATAAAACGCAAAACAAAAATATAAAAATCTCAAAGGTGAATAACGATGAAGTGTAAAAAATTAGGCACCTCTCTTATTTTGTCCACCTCTCTGGCCTTAGCGAGCTTTTCGGCTAGCGCCATTCCATTCAACGATATTTATGTTTTCGGCGATAGCCTCTCTGATACCGGAAATACCCGAAGCCAGGTACCTCTCGGTTCTACAGGGCCCGTCGCTACCTTAGCTGGCTACGGCCCAAATGGCCGGTTCAGTAATGGCCCGGTCTGGCATGAGTACCTGGCCGATTCCCTTGGTTTGTCACGGGCAACAAACTCTACAGCAGGGGGTAATAATTTTGCGTATGGAGGCGCCCGTGTGGACAACACAGGTGGCGTATCAGCGGGGCTGCTCACACAAAATACCCAGTACTTCGATCGCCAGAGTGGCGCTGGCTCCGATCCTGATGCTCTATTTATAGCCTGGGCCGGCGGGAATGATATGCGAGATCTGGTCGGTAGTGCTGATCCGCTTGCTGCTATAAATTTGCAGCTGGATTCCTGGTTCGGGATGCTAAACGGCTTGTTGAATAGCGGAGTAACGACGCTGTTGGTACCGAACCTGCCCGACCTCGGTAGTATTCCGGAGTTCCGCGCCGGCCCTGACGGCCTGTCAGGTACAGAGGTGTCAACAGTCTGGAATCTGGGGTTAAAACAGGGTCTCGATGAACTCAATGAAACCACGAACGCCGATATTTTCTATTTTGATGTATTTGGCCTGTTTAACGACCTGCTAACACAACCGGGCGCGTTTGGTTTCACAAACACGACTGACGAATGTCGATCGGTGAGTGGCTTCCTCATATTTGTGTCAGAGCGGAGCTGTTCCAGCCCTGAAGATTATGTTTTCTGGGATGAAATCCATCCGACCACCGCCGCCCACAGCTATTTGGGGCAAAAGGCATTTGATTTGCTGGCAAGCGGTAATGCTCTTGTAAAAGTGTCTGAGCCCATGACTGTATCCCTGTTACTGTTGGGGCTTATCACTCTCTGGGGGCGCCGCTCGCTGGTCCACTCCAAATTGACAGCGGTTTGAGCAATGCGGGCGGCCAACATTCTGGTTGGCCGCTCGTTACTGATTGCCACAGGTGTGACCCTGTTGTTTCTTGGTTCAGGTGCTTTCAATGCATACGTATTCAGGGCTCGAACATTGGCTAAATACCATTGCGAGCATAGTTCTACTTTGTTTTCTGGCGGAGCCAGTCATGGCTGAGCCGCTAACACGGCTAACAGTAGAACAGGTAGACGGGGCGCAGCGCATAAGAACAGTAATGGTTATAGATGAGGCTTCTGTCGCGTTCTTGGCTGATTCGGGTAGGCTGAATTCTTTTTATAACTCGGAAACCGGGGATCTCTGGTTACTGGATCATGAGCGCCAACTAGCCCAAAAAATTAATCGTGAGGAAGTCCAGATTTTTGCGGACAGGCTTGCTAATGAAGTAGCAAAGTTCGAAGCCAGTATTGCGTCATTGCCGGAAGACGAAAAAGTCCTCGCTATGAAACGCTTTGAACAATTGTTTGAACGAGCCAATCAGAGGGCAGCCGGACAAGTGGATAGATTTGTGCCACAAGACCGGGCAGGGGAGTTTGCCGGAATTCCTTGCCAGTGGCATGACATGATCGAACATCAAAACAGTGGTGATAAGTTGGTGGGCATTGCGTGTCTGGCGGAAACCCATATCGTTGCTCAGGGGCAGGCGTTGGCTTCATTTTTTTCTGATCTTGCCGCATTTTCCAAAATTGTAAAAGATGCTGACACAGGGCCAATTGAATTCCCGGTTATCGGGAACCTGCTGGCGCTTCCATCAGGACCTGGAATGATGGCGATAAAGATCAGTAACAGCCCGGATTTTTCGAACCTCAGGGCGGATATGGAAGTCATATCCGCTTCTACTGAATCCCATTCCTCTGTTCAGCATCTTATTCCCAAAGGCTACCGTAAGCTGCGATTCAGCGAGTCGCTCTGAACAATAAACCCGCCTGACCTGTTGCGCTGACTATCCCCCCCTGAACTTAAAGGCTCTCGATATGGGTAACGATTCTTTTGCGCAGCGCCTGATCCGGTAGCGCTCCCATGACCCCGCCCATGTTGTCGATCATATGACGGGCTTTACTGGTAGCTGGCGTGGCGGTGGTAACTACCGGATGAGAGAGAACAAACTTCAGAAAGAACTGGGCCCAGGATTGAGCGTCGAATTCTGCAGCCCAACCCGGTAACTCCAACCGCAATCAGACCAAAAACCTCTTGCCCTGCTCGAAAGAAAAGCGGTCGGCCATCAGGGCTCAGAATACCATCGTTACAAACAGGTTGAACACGCTGAACCAAATGTAAAACACCTGCCCAGTGGTTATCCCGATAACATCCGGCGTCATGGTCATCAGGCTGTAGAACACCAACAGGCTGGCACTAAAAAACAAGTAAGTGACAGAGATGAAAAGGCGTCGCCGTAGCCTGCTGACCAGCCAGCCAAATACCGGGTTGACGGCCAGGGTCACTACTGCTGTACCAATGAACAGCCAGCGCACGGTATCAATACCGCCTTGAATACCCAGCGATTCCCTGGCAGGCCGCAACACCATCAATGCGGTCAGTACGCAGAAGAAATAGAGCATCGCCAGAAATATGGACAGGATCTCGTGCTGGCGCAAGTTGAACAAGCTTTGGAACGGGTGACGCATTGAAAGGTGCCTTCATCTAAATCCGATGTAGTTCATAAAAACGGAGCATGCCTTGCCACACTTATTCGAATCAGGTACTCGTGTGCATTTAACTCGATGGATTGCCCGTCACCTATACAGTGATCTGGCAAATAGCGTAGAGCGTAATTTCCTTATATCCCAGATGCTTATATCAAGCTTTTCAACCAGAAAGGTGCCTTAGTGTCCACCAGCGTCCAAATGAATGATATTCACCTCACTTATCCGACAGAGTCAGGTAGCGTTGCTGTGCTTAAAAACGCCTCCCTCAAGATTCCGCCCGGCGAGACTCTGGCGATTACTGGCCCTTCGGGCAGCGGGAAAACCTCGTTACTTTTGTTGCTGTCTGGCCTTCAACGTCCGACTCATGGCGAGATTCTGGTTGGAAACCAAAGCCTCGGAGACATGGATTCCAATACCCTGGCTGACTGGCGCAGTGAACACCTTGGCATCATCTTCCAGTCGTTTCATCTGCTACCAGGCCTGACTGCGCTTGGTAACGTCAGCCTGCCACTTGAAATTGCAGGACAGGAGCATGCCCGAGAACGAGCTGTTTCCATGTTGGAAGCCGTTGGCCTGAGCCACAGGCTAAAGCATTATCCGGGTCAGCTTTCTGGCGGCGAGCAGCAGCGTGTCGCTATTGCCAGGGCGCTCGTTCACCAACCAAGCCTGCTACTGGGCGATGAACCGACAGGCAACCTGGACCACAAAACCGGCGAGAAAGTGCTTTCCCTGTTGTTCGATCTCCATAAAGAAAGCAAGTCCACACTGGTTTTGGTGACCCACGACGAGCGTGTCGCTGAGCTTTGCCAGCATCGGGTCAGGATGGATAATGGGCGTCTTTATGAAGCGTAAAACCTCCACCAAGCCTCGATCGACAAAACCTCTATGGATGCTCAAATTCGCGATCACTGATCTTCGATCACGGATCTCCGCGCTCAAAGTTTTTCTCGCGTGTCTCATTCTTGGCGTCACTCTGGTGGCCGCCACGGCCAGCCTCTACCGAGTAATCGAACAGAGTCTGCTGGCAGATACTCGCGCGCTGCTGGGTGGAGATGTCGAGATCGATGCCAGTGAGCCGTTGCCAGATGACGTACTCGAGTGGGTTCGCGCCACAGGCCAGCTCTCGCTTGTTCGCGAACTGGACACCATTGTCAGCGGGGAAAGCGGAGAGGACTTCTTCAGAGCCAAGATCCTGATTCCTGACGCTGCCTATCCACTCTATGGCGAACTCCAGCTCGCGCCGAACCGACCACGTACGGAGCTCACTGCGCAGAAAGACGATCTTTGGGGTGCTGTCATCGATCCCTTGCTTGCTGAGCGTCTGGGCCAGTCCATTGGCGATCAGATTCAGATCGGCGCCGCGACCTTTCGCATCAGCGGCCTTATTCAGGCGCAGCCGGATCGTAACCTGAACGCAAACTGGCGCGGCCTGCCGATCATGATCTCAGAACAAGCCGTGGAGGCTACGGAACTTATCCGACCGGGAAGCCGCGTCGATTTCGAATACCGGGTGCAGACTGACCGCGATCTGAACGTTTGGCTGGACGAATTCGAACAGGCTTTCCCGGAATCAAGGTGGGACACCACCACCTTTGCGGAACGCAGCGCACGCATCTCGGAGCGGCTTGACCAGATTGCAACGGCGCTCATCCTGATCGCTTTCACCACACTATTCATTGGCGGCCTGGGCGTTGCCAACAGCATACATGCTTACCTGGACGAAAAACTGGGTTCCATTGCCACGTTGCAGACACTGGGCTTACGGCGCAAACCGCTGGTATCTATTTACCTGTTGCAGATCGGCCTGCTGGGCAGCCTGGCTGGCATTATTGGCGGTGGAACTGGATTGGCGCTTTCCGCTGCAGCTATATCTTTGGCCGGCGACGCCTTTGCGCTGTCTGGGCCTGGCGGATCAAGCAACTGGCTGTCACTGTGGCTGGTTCCATTGTTGCTGAGCTGGCTGTTTGCGGTGCTGACCGCCTATGTCTTCGCGTTGCCCGCGCTGGCGCGAGCGCTCGCAGCTCCGCCGGCCGGGCTTTTTCGGGGCCAGGTTCGTGCGGCCAGTCACGAGCCTCGCACATGGCGGATAGCCAGTTATCTGTTATTGGCTGTCTACATCGGTGCCACGCTGTTCTGGTTACCTTCCCCACAACTGGGGTTCCTGTTCCTGCTGGCGGTGATCGTACTCTGGGGTTTGCTTGAGGGCATAGTCGAGGGGTTGCGGCATGGTGCCAAAGCACTTGAGAACAGCGGCTTTGCCGATCGCAAGTTTGCCCGACGGTTGGCGCTGGCCAATCTCCACAGACCGGATTCTCCATTACGGGCGACACTGCTTTCGCTGGGCACAGCACTGACCCTTGTGGTGGCTTGCACCCTGATGGTAACCACGCTTATGCGCGCGCTGGAAACCACCATACCGGCCGAGTCACCGGCGCTGATTTTGTACGATGTTTTTCCTGACCAGATAGAGTCACTCGAGTCCGGTCTTTTGTCGCTTGATGCGACCAGCAGGGCAGAGCTCTTGCCTTTGGTACGTGCCCGCATGGCAGCGATCAACTCAGAGCAGATTGCAGACGTTTTCGCAGACAATGCGCAAACCAGACGCGAGGCAATGGGGGATGAATACAAGCTCACTTATCTTTCGGGAAATCCTGAAGGCCTTGAGCTGCTGGAAGGCAACTGGTGGTCGTCACCAGCTCCGGCGGGCAAGCCCGCGTTCATGGCCATGGAGGACAGAGAAGCCAACCAACTCGGGCTGGGTGTGGGGGACCGGGTAGAGTTCACGACCCAGGATCAGATAATGCTTTTTGAAATCAGGGCCATATACCGACAGAAAGGGCTTCAGACACGGTTCTGGTTCGAAGGTATTGTTCAGGACGGCGCGCTGGACGGGTTGATCAACCGTTACGTCGGTGCGGTCTATCAGAGCGAT
This sequence comes from Marinobacter sp., assembly GCF_048259445.1. Lineage (GTDB taxonomy): Bacteria > Pseudomonadota > Gammaproteobacteria > Pseudomonadales > Oleiphilaceae > Marinobacter. The sequence goes on from NZ_JBLXHQ010000005.1 coordinate 67,000, forward strand.
CCCTCTGCAAAAGCGTCGCAGCAATGGCTGGCCAGAAATATTCCGAATGTGATCACGCTGCGCACGGCCGACTGGCTGGAGACAGCCGGCGACCTGCTCAACAAGGCGGGCGCCGGCCTTGCAGCTATTGCTGCAGTCAGCCTTATGGCAAGCCTTCTTGTGCTGTCGAGCGTCGTGAGTGTCAGCCGCAGGCGACAACTTTACGAGGCCAACCTGCTGCATTGCCTCGGCGCCAGGCACCAGGCCATTCGGCAATCCATGCTACTTGAAACCGGTTTATTGACGGTGCTCGCTACGATCTTCGCGACGGCACTGGGGTCGCTGATCGCTCTGCCACTCGCTGACGTGGCGCTGAAACTGCCGGCAGGGGACTTGTGGTGGTTAGGCGCCTTGGTCGCGGGTACGGTCAGCTCACTTGCTTTGTTGGGTGGGCTGTTGCCCACACTGAGAGCGATGCGGCTTGATCCAGCGCTTTTACTGAGAGATGGCTAAGTGAGTGAAGCTACGCAATCAGTGGTAGTATCCTATTCTGAAATTTTACACTGCACGCCATTATCAATGGCGTGCAGTGGCTGCCCACTCCAACAGGATCCCAATGAAAAAGACCTTCAAGTTAGATCACCCCAAAATCAAAGTGCCCCGCCTCGTTGATTCCGTAAAGCACGACATCAAAAAATTCCTGAAAAATGAACGTAAGAAACCTCTCCCTTCGGGCGCTAAATTCTGGGGCTTTGATTGCAAGTTCGGGCAATCAGAAGAGACTGCGGTCAAGGTGGAGCTATCATCGTTAACCAAATATATCGATGAGCTTGCCGAAAACAACATCAAGACCATCTATGTGGAAATCACACCCAAAGCCATTGCGGCCGATGAAAACCCGTCTGCAAAGGAGAGTTGATTATCAACAATAACGATATCTTGCGCCGAGTACGTTATATTTTTGATTATAGCGACCAGCTAATGCTTTCTATTTTCAAGCTGGGCGGGTGTGAAGCAGGGAAGCCTGAATTGATTGCCTGGCTGGCGCGCGAAGAAGAGCCCGAATTCGTTTTGTGCGAGGATGAAAAACTCGCTCGCTTTCTGAATGGGCTGATCATCAAAAACAGGGGACCTAAAGGTGATGAGCCACCTGAGCCTGAACCTGCGCTCACCAACAACATAGTGCTCCGGAAACTAAAAATAGCTTTAAATCTGCAAGCAGATGATTTGCTAGAGATCCTTGAACTGAACGAGTTCACCTTGAGTAAGCATGAACTGAGCGCTCTGTTTCGGCGCCCGGATCATAAAAACTATCGGGAATGTCTGGACCAATTGCTCCGTAACATTCTGGATGGAATGGAAAAGCACTACAGGAAGAACCAGGCGCGAACGCCTGGTTAGGTTTTTTTCGCCTCTAAACGTAGAAGTCCAGTTCTTCTTGAGCTTTCAGCAAATCCCGCATCTTGATGGGGTCGTCACCGAAGAAGAAGACCAGACCCCAATGGGTTCCGAAGGCGGACCGGTCGGGAACTGTCTCTTCTGCGGGCGCGACCAGTTCGTGTGACTCGAAGTAGGGATGCTCAATGGTTTCTTTGGGCATTTCCAGCTTGCTCACTACGCGGCGTCTTGGGTACACACCAAAGCAACCTGCATAGCCCTTGGCGTCAACCACTTCACGGGGGAAGAAACTGTCCACTTCTTCTTTGGTACTTTTAGGATCGAACACCAGCATTGAAGCTTGGTACGCACTGAATCCGTAGGCTCTCTCAATAAGCTCAAAAGCCTTGAACCCGGGCGGACGGTACGCAACTTCACCAAAGTACATTTCGCCATCAGCAGTGACAAAATACTCAGGGTGAATCAACCCGAACTTGATTTCGAAAGTCTTGATCAGCAACTCGATCTGCTTGGTGATCGCATTACGCCAGCTCTCAAGTTGCTCAGTCGCGGGCACAAATACCGAGTAGCCCAGCGTTACGTATTCGGAAATGTTGAGGAATTTGATTTTCCCGTCGTGGATCCAGGCCTCGACGGCAAACTCCCAGCCATCCAGGTGACTTTCCATCAGCAGCGGATATTCCTCGGCTGGAATGGCGTCTATTTCTTCGATCTTACGAATCATTCGGTGGCCGAGGCACCCGGCCTTGTCAAAAGCCTTGACGTGAATCGGGTCATCGGGGTCGCCGTCCAGCTTGAGTAGCGTCTGATTGACTCGCTTCATGAAGCGGATGATGTCATCTTTTTCGTGCGCTTCCTCAAAGATCCCGACGCGAATACCGCCAAGCTGTGCACGGCGCTTCATCAACGCCTTATCGCGAAACAAAATCGACTGCCCGAACATACGAGGGCTGTCGAGGAGAACGGAGTTAATGGCCCCTGACCACTCTACGGTTTCCTCGAACAGCGGAATCGCCACATCCACGCCTTCCGCCTTGAGCCTTTGTGCAATCTCGAAAGACCGATCATTCAAGCGGAGAAAATCCCAGGGGATGAACGGGATCTTGTTTGCGGTACAGAAATCGGCCGCCCAGTCTGGAGCAACCACAATGTAGCGACGGTCAAACTTCTGCGCTGCCTTGATGGCATTTACACTCCAGCCGAGCAGAGCGATGTAGCCTTTGTTTGGATCCTTTGGGGTCTCGGTACCTTTCACAGAGTCCATTTCGGGATCGATCCAGCCAGAAACATCGCTGGGTGATTGTTCTTCTGGTGTTATCGACATTAAGTATTCTCCTTGCTGATGAACCCAGACAAGGCGCTGACGAACGCACCAAGTAAGCTGAGCGTTTTTTCGTTCTGCCCCCTCAATATAGTCTAATTGTTACAATTTGAAACAAACCCGCGGAAGAGTTTGCTTCCAAAAGGCCTTAAGAGCATCTTTGGGCGATACTGGATTACACATCGAATGGTTAAGGAAAACACCATGACGGATCTCGGTTCCGGTCCAGACATAAACACTACTGTTGCAAAGTTTGATGAGGCTCTGGAGCAGCTTGCGGTTGCCCGCAAAACTGCCCCAATGGCGTCTAACAGGGAGGTGCTGAAGGCGGCCCTTCCCGTTATGGCTGCACCTGATGGACTGGATGCGTTGTATGCTCGAGTATCGGCGATAGAAGCGAAGGGCGTATTCACCAATGGTGACTGGGGCAAGCCAGCCATTTTGAGGCCCGCGATTGCCGTGAGAACCCTGCGCCAGGGAGCACCAGACTATACGGCCATTGAAGCGCTCAGTGAGCTTCGCCTGCTAGCTGTGGCTGTCGGTGCTTATCGTCACCCCGGCATTTCCGCGGAGCAGGCAAGGCATTTTCTCGCTCAGGTCACGGCATTGAATCTGGATCTCCTGTCTGGCCAGATGAGCGAAGCGGATCGGGAGCGGCCAGAAGGGCTAGGGCAGATCGTCAATTCGCTCTATCAGTATCTCCTCGACAGGCTTGGCTATGAGAGCATTCTCGATAGCCTCGTAGATGAAGTGCGCCGTTTGCTGGCACAGCGCCCGATACAAACAGGTAGTATTAAAAAGATGGTTGGTCAGATAGCCAAATGCCTGTTTGATCCTGAAATCGAGACCGAGGGCATGCATAGAGCCGCACGCCTTGTCAGCGCGCTATTCGGTCCGACGAAAGGCTGTCGCGATGATCCAGGCTTTAAGGTTTATGGCGAACGCCTGGCCGCGATGGATGAACCAGCACTCCACGACGAGGCAGTGAGCTTTGCTGCTGCCATGGACGAGACAGGTATGGTGTCTCCATATCATCCCATGCTCTTGCGCCACCTGCGCGGGCATCAGGACGACCTTATACCTTTGGCATTGGGCCTGAGCCTCACAGGCAACGATGTTTTTCAGTGCTACCAGGAAATTGTTCACAAACTCATCGATGACGCCGTACACCCGGAAACCTGCCAGGCAGTTTACGGCCTGGCCATGTTTCTTGAGCGCGGAGGCTTGTTCACGCCTGCAGTGGCTTCGGGCCTGTGGCGGCAAATCGAGCTGACATTGTGTAAGACAGCCTGCAATGCACTGTCAGAGGCTTTCGGCGACGCTCACCCTCCACGGGTGTATTTACTCGCTGGTGTCATGAGTATTCTGGGACAGCCAAATGGTGTTGGCCAGGGCAATAACCCGACCTGTCAGTCGGTTATCGGGCTTTCAATGTGGGCCTTTAACGACGCCGATTACCTGTTGCAGTTGGTGGCCTGGGCAGCCCGCGATAACGATATCATCATGCGCTTTGAGGGCCATCAGATCACCTCACAACACCTGGAACCCGGCCTTGCAAAAGAGCGCCCCACCGATGTGGATCCGGTGTCATTGATTCTGGTGCCTCACCTCGACCGTATCTATGCAGAAATGGGGCGTTTGTGCGGCGAGCGCGACGATGATTTACACCGCTGGATCAACCCGGAAATGTACGGCTGGTGGGTAGGGCATGCATTTCTCAGCGTGATTAGCCAGAAAACGGGGCACATTGAGGATTATGAGCACTTTATTCGTCATTTTTACGCCTGTTATCACCCTTATTACAACGGCAGTATTCCCGTTATTCACCCGCAACCCGCGGGCATCGTAGCCACCGACAGCGGAGGGCGAATGGTTGGGCGCCATGCCATAACAATCAGGCGTGTAAGTCTTGACCGCCATGGCGAAATGCGGATCTATTTTTATAACCCCAACAACGATAGCGGCCAGGATTGGGGGCAGGGTATCAACTGCTCAACCCAGAGCTATGGAGAGCGCCATGGCGAAGCATCGCTGGCGTTTGCGGAGTTTGCATCACGTCTGTGCGTCTTTCATTATGACTCAAGAGAGGTGGGAGACATGGCTGCGGTTCCCGAAACAGGCGTTCAGCGAGCTACAGAGCTGGGCCGTGCAAGCTGGGCTGCAGTTTTTGAGAAAAGCTATGAAGAGCAATTTCAGTAACATTCACTTTGGCGAACGGACTCTATGAACATAATTATCATCGGCGCAGGCATTATGGGAACCACCTTTGCCACCTTGGCGAAAGAGCTGGCTCCGGATCTGGATATCACCATTCTGGAAAGGCTGGACAGTGCCGGGGCAGGCAACTCCTCGCCCTTCTGGAACGCCGGCACAGGGCATGAAGCGAATTGTGAGCTTAACTACACTCCGGTCGATGGGGAGGTCGTTTCGATTGAAAAAGCTTTCAAAATCCATGCTCAGTTCAACGTTGCCAAACAGTTCTGGGCTTATTTGATCGGGCAGGGCGCCATCAAAGACCCCAAAACATTCATCAATCAAACCAGGCACTGCACCATCGTTTCCGAGTCCGCAATTGAAGAATTGCAATTGCGGTTCAAAGGCATGTCGGCCCATCATTTTTTTGACCAGATGCGTTATTCAGAAGACTTTGATGAGATAAAAAGCTGGATTCCGTACACCATGGACGAGCGCCCGCGCCATGAAAAAATGGCGGCTACCGTTATTGAAACAGGCACGGACGTTAATTTTGGTGCATTAACGGAGCAAATGGCCTTCCACGCGAGGCAGAATCTGGGTGTGAAATTCGAGTATGGCACCCATGTTAAGCGCGTGCACAGGAGCCCGGCCGGGCAATGGGTTGTTGAAGCTGAATGCAACGGGAACCCGGTTCGGCACAAAGCTGATGTGCTTTTTGTGGGTGCCGGTGGAGGCGCATTTCCTCTACTCAAAAAAAGCCGTTTGCCGTTCCGAAACCGCTTCGCCGGCTTTCCGGTTGGCGGACGTTTTCTTATGGCGCCAATCACGGAAGAACAAGCCGGATATTATCGCGCTAAAACATACGGCAAAGCGGAAGTGGGCGCTCCTCCGATGTCTGTGCCGCATCTGGATTTGCGCGTGGTTAATGGAAAACACTACCTGTTGTTTGGCCCTTTCGCTTCCTTCAAGCTGCGCCTCGAAAGAGACCGGGGATTTGTCGACTATCTGAAATCCATTCGGCTGCATGATATTCCGGGCCTGCTGAATGTCGCTATGGAGAATTTCCCCTTGGTTAAATACCTGATCTCGGAGACCTTCAAGGGCGAGAAGAGCATGTTTGAGGAGCTTGAGCATTTTGCACCGGGCTTGAGTAAGAGGTTTGACTGGAAACCGATTCAAGCCGGCCAAAGAGTACAAATCATCAAAGACGGTGACTTGCAGATGGGCACAGAAATCCTCGTGTCCAAAGATAAAACTTACGGAACTTTGCTGGGAGCATCGCCCGGAGCGTCGGTTTCTCCGGAGGTCATGTTGCGGTGTCTGGAGCAATTGATACCGTCGATATTTTCCACAGACGAAGCCAAAGCGAAGAAGAACATGATTTTTCCCGAAGACAATCTGAACGTGTTGATCAATCATCCCGATCGTTACCGGGAAATCCGCGATGCAATTAACAAACAGCTTGGGATAATCGCACCCATGTCGCGATAAATTCGATCTGGCGTTTTCAGAGTGAAGCGGTTTAAACAATCACTGAAAGAGGGAAAGGAAGGTCGTGACGAGTAGAAACGAGCCTACTCGTTACAACCTTGGTCAGATGCAGGTATTACAAATATGGCGGCTTATTGGCTCCCGTGCGTTCGGCCTGCCATTCAGTGAGGGTCTGTGCGGCTTTTTCGCCTTCGAGCGAACCAACCACCTCAAAAAAATCGCTACGCAGCGGGTCACTGATAACGTTCTCTCTTTTTTTACTGCGCACCACATACACTGTCTGAAGATTCTGATGATCAAAAGCACGCCATTGCTGAACATCTTTCAGCAGGGTGAACTTGTGCCCCTCAAGTGCTTTTATAAGATCCTGGGTGTTTGTCGTACCGGCGCGCTCCACTGCATCCTTGTACTGATAAACAATTCCATAAGCAGTAGCTGCAGTCGACGTGGGCCTTACTCCATATTTATCAGTAAATGCCTCGGCAAATTCCTGACCACGGACAAAGCCAAGCTGATAGGGGATCATCCATTCCCAAGGCGTCGTGGAGATCACATCCTCCATAATGGTGGCGCCCGCGTTCTGAGCGATTCCGAGCGTAATATTGGGCAATACAATTTTCATCTTGTCTTTCAGGCCCATCTCATACGCAACCTTGAGCGCTCTCACGAGGTCGTCACCGTATAAAACCAGAATCAGCACATCGGCTCCGCTGGCCTCGGCTTCCCCGAGTGCTTTCTTGAAATCTTTAATAAAAGCTCTTGGGAAGGGGGTCAGGGCATGGGGATGGGCTTGCTTGTCGGATGTGTTCGTAAATTCGCGGATAGACTCTTCCGAGGACCAGCCCCAGGTGTAATCAGCGGTAACGTAGAAGTATTTGGAATCACCAAACGTCGAGGTCAGGTAACTGCCAAGAGCGTTCGCCGTCATCCAGGCATTAGGGTATTCACGAAACATGTGATCGTGCCCCTCACTACCTGTCGTGGCATTCGCGGAGGTTGTTGTACCAAAATAAAGGCGACCCAGTTTTTTCGCGACCTTGCCAGATGCAATAGTCACAGCGCTGGATGCGCCCCCAAACACCATATCCACTTTTTCCTGATTGATGAGCTCTTTGGTGTTAGCGGCTCCGCGCTCAGGTGAGCCAGTGGTATTGCGAATAACCAACTCGACTTCTTTACCGAGAATCCCGCCGGCGTTATTTATTTCTTCAACGGCCAGAAACGCGGCCAGTCTTTGCTGCAGGCCCAGATCTTTGTAACGACCGGATTCCGGGTAGTTAAATCCAAGTTTGATAGTGTCAGCGAGTATCGGAAAACTGCACAGGAAAATCAGAAATCCAGCAAACACAGTTGCTTTCTTATTCATCTATTATGGCCCTCATCCTTTTTTGCCTATTATTTTGCTCAAAGACTATATAGCCATTTCATGACAAAAATCAGGTTTCTTGGGTTAAGAAAGACGTGGTTATCGTAACCGAGTGTATTTCTGGATTTAGTACGTTTTCGCAAAAAGGGGATTGAGTTAGCGGGAATTGGAAACGCGACTTAATACTCCATTTAACATAATATACATTATGCGCAGTATGGCATGTAATCTTAGGCGTTCAGTCCTGGTTACGACTGTAGATTTCAGATGAGACTGAGATTCGGTCTCACGAGGTTTAAAATCTCTAAGCAGCCATTTTTCAATAGCTTATGAGGAATTCCCTGGTTTCTCACTGTCAATTTTTCAAAACACGGTGAGATTCCTGTTGCCTTGACAGGTCACCCCTGCCTCGTTAACGAACCGTGACATGCTCGCACTTACTCAGTGATGCGCTTTCACCGAATTAGTTTCCGACTAAGCGCCTATAAATTCCATGAACCATTTTTGTCATTGTTGGATCAAATTAAGGCACCACTCAACCAGGCATCATTACGCTGTGATATCAACAAGTGCACAAAGACTGCCTCTGTTTTTTCCTCGACTTCTTCGGGATTAAAACTCTTAGGCAAACCAGTGTTCTCATCCCACAAGAAATTTTTGATTTTCACCTTAATCTCATCTCGGGTGCTCTGCTTGGCAGAAAAGTTTTGCACTCGATCCAGCTCTTCTCTTATCGTCTTGTACAGACCTTCAGACACTTTCTTAATGCGATCAATTTCTTTCCTAGAGAGATCCGGCTTCAATAGCAAGTCAAAAAGCGCCAGGGACTCTTCCGAGAGGCCCTCCTTGACTGCCCGCTGATCCTCCTCGCTCAAATCATCAACCAGTTTAATCAAAGCTTCGAAGGTCGCTTCAATAGTTACTCGGTCTTTCTCATTGTTATATGCATCAACGATTTCCTCGTAGTGTTTCTGAAAATCCGTCCTAGTCGGATTTTGCATGAGCATTTTGAGGAGCTTTTTCTCGATGACCTCTTTGAGGCTCTGTACGGTGGTATTTTTGGCGGGCGAGCGCTCAAATTCTTTCCTCAGCCGATCAAAGTCGATCTTGCTGATATCGTATAGTTTGCTTGGACCTTTGACGCCAATTGTTGGCTCAATACTCTCTTCAATTGCGGCGTGAAATTTGCGCATGATGTCGGAAATATCGGCCTTTTCAACATCTTTTTGCAAGCTTTTATAGATAATATTGATTGCATCATAGGCGGCGCGATAGTTATTTATAGCCTTAATCGTCAAACAAGCTTTGAACTTTTTGAACACCTCACGGCATATGATTTCAAAACGCTTCCGAGTTTCGTCGTTTTGGTTAATGACTTCTTTTGCGTCAATGATCACCTTGTTGCGCTCAAAGCCTGTTTTCTCAAGGACATCTTCCAATCTAAATTCTTTTTTTGCCAGAAAAGCTCTTATCGTCTCTATAGTTTCTTCCAGATCCGCAAGCAACTCTTCTTCTGGTTTTACCGGATCAAGTTCTGGTGGCGGCTCTCCATTTTCACCTTCACCGCCAGTATGTCCAGCAAAGGTCGCAAGGGCTTTGCGTAGGTTTTTCAAGATACCGCAGTAATCTACTATAAGGCCGTTATTTTTGCCTTCTGCGACACGGTTGGCGCGGGCTATCGCCTGCATCAAGGTGTGGGCCTTGAGCGGCTTATCAAGATAGAGCGTCGACATGGTTGGCACATCAAAGCCTGTCAGCCACATGGCGCATACGATGGCTACACGGAATGGATGCCCCTCCTTCTTAAACGCGCTCTCCATGTCCAGGCGTTTGCCATCGGCCGTTTCAAAGCCTTCCTTGATAAGCCTACGGTGCGGCGTAATATCAAGATCCCACTTGCGAAATTTATCGACCTCGCCCTGCTCTTCACTTACCACCACGGCCATGATGGTTTCACGCATCCAAGCAAGCTTGCGCTCCATCTCCATGACAGCTTGCTCATCAGACAGTTTCGGCAACTCTTTTTCTACCTCAGTGATCTTTTCCTGCCACTTCTCAAGGATAATCTGGTGCATGCGGACGCAGGTAATCTTGTCGATACAGACCATCATCGCCTTGCCGTTTTGACCGCCAACACTGTAGTGATCGACGAAGTCTTCGGCTATCTGCTCCAGACGGCTTTGCGCCGTGATGATGTGGTAGTCACGTTTTAGCTCCCGCTCCAGGCGCTCGGACACATCCTGATCTTCAATCTCGATCTCTTCGAGCTTGGCTGCGATTTTTTCATTAAGGTCATTGGTCGCAAGTCCGAGCTTTTCACCCCTGGCATCGTAGTAAAGAGGTACTGTTGCGTGATCTTCTACAGCCCTCTGGAAGTCATAGGTCGAGACGTATTCCCCAAATACCCGTCGCGTGATTTCATCATCTTTAAAGAGCGGCGTCCCGGTGAAGCCGATATAGCTGGCATTGGGCAGCGCGTTGCGCAAGTTCAATGATAAGCGCCCATATTGGGTTCGGTGCGCTTCATCGGTAATCACGATAATATCGCCGCGATCCGAATACGGATCATCGGGATCAACGTCTTTATTGAATTTCTGCACCAGCGTGAAGACATAGGCTTTATGCTGGTGCAGCAATTCTTTCAAATGATGGCCTGAGCCTGCGCGGCATGGGTCCTGATCATTATCAACAAGCCCACACCCTGCAAAGGTGTTATAGATCTGACCGTCCAGATCCTCACGATCAGTGCAAATTACAAAGGTAAAGTTGCCGCCGAGCTTGCGGTGAATTTTACGAGCAAAGAATACGATGGAATAAGACTTACCAGAACCTTGCGTATGCCAGAACACGCCAAGCTTGCCTTGCCGCTCTTCACGATTCTTTACTGCTTCGATGGCACGGTTCACGCCTAAGAATTGATGGTTACGGGCAAGGATTTTAATCAGCTTGCCTTCGCTCTCATCGAACAGCGTGTAGTTTTCAAAGAGATCAAGAAAATCGCGTTTATTGCAGATACCTTTGAGTAAGGTCTCCATATCCACAACGCCTGGGTCATCCTCGGCCAAACGCTTCCAGTCATTGAAATGCGTAAACTTGCTGGAAACCGAACCGATCTTGGCATCCACACCGTTACCCAGAATCACAAAGGCATTGTGATGAAAGAGATGTGGAATAGTGTCTTTGTAATCAGACAAATTTTGCTCATAAGCATGACGAATGTCTTTGTGGATGGTCTTGCACTCGATGAACATCAAGGGAAGGCCATTAACAAAGCCAACAATGTCGGCGCGGCGGCGATAAATATCACCACGCACCCATAGCTCACGCACACAAAGGAAGTGATTGTTTTCAGGATGTTCGAAATCAAAAACTTTCAGGCGCTTTTTTTCAAGCTCGCCTTTGGCATTCCGAAACTGAACCTGAACGCCGCTTTTGAGCAGCTCATACTGCTCAAAATTGATTTGCAGCGTGTTCTCGGTCACTGGGGCTTCAGTGATCTGGCGCAGCGCATCTTGATAGGCGGTATTGGGGAAGCCTGGATTAAGCTTTACAAGCGCCTCGCCTAGATAGCGGGTGAGAACGACTTCTCTATCAGACTCCCTGCCGAGTGTGCCTTCCTTGCCGAAGGTTTCGCTGTTATAGGCAAAGACGCTTTCCCAGCCTAACTGCTCCTTCAGATAATCGGCAGTCGTTGCCTGAACCAGTGTATCTTCATTGAGCGGAGGCATCAGACGGCAATCTCCCCTTTCGTAAGTTTAGGAAGCAGTAGATCGCGTGCTTTAGCCAGCTCTTGATTAGTGAGATTTAACTGAACAATCTGCTTGAATATTGGTGAAGTGGTCACACTAAATTGTTCGATGAGAGTACGCGTAGGCATAACAAACTCCATCGCTGCAAGCTTAACTGGACTCAAATTCAACTGGGCAACGCCATATGCAAGGTTTTCTATTTTTTTCTGATTACCTCTATCCGTAAAAGTCCAGTATGCAAATTCGGGCGTTGCATTTCCTTTTGTTGTAATTTTTGCGACACGTTGATTTAGCAAATAATCATTTCCAAAAACAATGCATGCTCGTCCGACATTCCCGGTTAACGACAGAAGAATATCGCCAGTTGAAAGCTTGCAATGTTCCTTCATCTTATCTGGAAGCTGTTCAACTCTTGACGGGCACTCTGGCACGAAACGAGAATCATGGACATTTTTTATAGTCACGATCCCATACTTCCCACCATCTGTGTAGGCCTTACTCTTAAAAGCAAAACCTCCTAAAAATCGGAAAGCGTCGCCATATGTTCCTAGGCACCACCCCTCCGGCACACCATCAATAATTGTGACATGCTCATGACCGGGAAAGCGGAATCGCACAAACCATTCTTTGTAAAGTTGCCGCGCAGATTCCTCCAACAACTCAACCCGCCGATTGTTGTTTTCGATGAGGTTGTCGTATTTAAAGAGAATGTCGACAATGCGCTCTTGCATATCCCTGTTAGGTGCACGTACCTTCAACGAATGCAGTACATTTCTGTCGACTCCTGGAACGGCCGCCTTATCGCTTTTGTATAATTTGAGTGTGTCTTTGAGAATATAAGCTGAAAATCTAGGGTCTGTATCCTTAAAGTCAATAACATACAAAGCTGTATTTAACGGCCAATATTCCTTCTCAAGGAAATAAACTTCGCCCAACGTACCATATCGACCAGTTACAACACCTGGCGGTGCAGCTTTAGCTTCATTGTGATAGCCCGTAATTCCAGAGGATGACACGACAGGAATGTCACCCTCAACTCTTTTAGCATTAGGTAAGTCATGACCACGTTTCAGAGTTATCAAATCGCCCAGTTTGCATTCTCGCCAACTCATATACCCAACTCCTCAAAATTCTTTTGGATTTGGGCGGCTAATGTTGAGGCTTCTTCATTCAATCCTTTCAACTCGATATGAATATCGCGAAGCGTTTCTTCAAAATCGAAGCCTTCGGCCTCGATCTCCGGTGCAACCCCAACATAACGCCCCGGCGTCAGGCTCCAGTCATTGGCTTTAATCTCTTCGATATCTACCAACTTGACCAAGCCTTCCACATCACACAGTTCAGCATCGGGGAAGTGCTCTTGCAGCCAGTGGACTTGTTTAAAGAAATAACGGATAAGCTTTAACTGCTCGACAGTTTCTTTGCGTTTCTCGTCCAGTTCTTTAATTGGTCTGTTCATCCCCTTTTCGCCGCTTTCCTTGGCTTTTTTCTCAACAAACTTATAGAGCTGGTCGATCTGCTTGATGAGGTCACGGCTTGTCTCTGCCAAAGGTTCCAATTTCTCAGCAGTGGCTTTAAGCCCTGCATTATCTTTTGCTGCCGCTTCCCAAGCCTTGGCCTCAGCATCAATACTGTTTTCAAAAGCGTTGATATCCTGGCCTAAAAATTCGAAAGCAGATTTCGTCTCTTCATCTACTTCTGGAATCATACCGACCAGCCCATCCAGTCCAGCAACAAAACTACCCATCTGCTCTTTGCTAGCTTTGGCTTCTACAAGTGTACGATCAAGGTAGCTCCCAACCAGTTCCAGGAAGCGTTCATTCTGGCCACGATAGAGCCAAACGATAGAGGTCAGATTAGCCAGTTGCTCCGGCGAGAAGTCGTAGATTTTACGCGTTATCTTTGTGTAGACATTCCGCGCATCGAGCATCAGCACCTTGTCTTGCATGTGTTCAGCTTTCTTCTTGTTAAAGAACCAAAGCTCACAGGGCACTGAACGGGTATAGAAGAAGTTTGAGCGAATGGCGACCATTGCGCCGACATGACCACTTTCCACCAGCTTACGACGCACTTCGGCTTCCTGCCCTCCGGCACTGGAAGCTTGCGAGGACATAACAAAACCAGCCCTGCCTTCGTCATTCAGATAGCTATAGAAATACGAAATCCAAAGATAGTTACCGTTGGAGACTGAGCCTTTCTTATTCACTCCTGGTAAGCCAAACGGTAAGCGTGGATCGCTTTTTATTTTCTCCGCATCCACGTCATCGACGTTGAACGGCGGATTAGCCATCACGAAGTCCGCTTTGCCCAAAAAATCATGAGGATCTTCGTAGTATGAAATGGCCTTTTGGATTTTGCCTTCCAGCCCATGGACCGCCAAGTTCATCTTGGCAAGACGGATGGTAGTCGGGTTTTTCTCCGCACCGTAGAATGTGGCTACATCCTGTGGGTTCTTGTGCATCTTCTCGATGAAATGAGCACTCTGCACAAACATACCGCCAGAGCCACAAGCAGGGTCGATCACCGAGCCGTGATCTGGCTCGATAAAGTTCACTATCATTTGCACCAAGGAAACAGGTGTGAAGAATTCGCCTCCATCGTGGGCGCTCTGGTTAGCAAATTGGGTTAGAAAATACTCGTAGATGCGGCCAAAAATGTCGCCAGTCGCTTTCTTAAGTGCCGGATCGTTGAAGGTGCGAAGCAGATTGCCAAGAACATCGTTATCCAGTTCTTGATACTCACTTTTGGGCAATACACCTCTGAGGGTTTCGTAGTCGGCTTCGATGATCTCCATCGCGTCGATTATCGCTTGGGCGCGATCATCTGCTTCGGTAAGATTCACCAGAGTGTCAAACTGTGCTTTTTCCTGAAGGAATATCGCCCCTTTACTGGAAAAGTCTTCTTTTGTGAGCGGTCTCGTCACACCGCCTCGAGAGGGCAGTGAAGCCTCAATTTCCGGCTTAACCGCCAGATAGCGACTGTAGGCATGGCGAAGGAAGATCAGGCCCATCACAGGCATGAAGTATTCATTACTGGCGTAATTGCTATTAGCGCGAAGGTTGTCGGCACTACCCCAAAGTCGCTTTTCTATTACTTCAATATTCTCTAGCTGAGCCATTCAGTTTGATACTCCGTCTTTTCTCTTTCTATTCTTAAATTAAGTTGTCATTAGTCACGAAGGCGTTCTGCTTCATCTCGGGAAGGGATATTTAGCGAATCTTGTCGGATTATCGCGAATGAAGGAGTTGGCTTACTGCTTGCTGTAGAAGATTGCCGCTCCTGCACCATTTTCAGATAGCCGTTATCGAGGAATTTCCAATCCTAAGATTTTATGTGTGTAGCCGTTGTGACCCCTGGCTCGCGAGACGGTTCTCTATTCTCTGATGCAGATATCTCCAGGAGATTGTTGAAAAGCTTCACATAGTCCATTTCGTCCCACAGATCGCTATTGGCGTTACGGTCCGAGCGATTTGTCAGGTCCAAAACTGCTCCTCCTGTCGAAAAAATTGGGATAGCATTTGCCTGAGGTTGCATAGATCGGAACAATTCGAATTCATCCACGATCCCTTCCATCCCACCAATAAAAATCCCGGTTTGAAACCTGTCATGGGCCAACATCTCTTCTCGCATGCGTACCAAGCTTTTATCTCGACTGTTGTCGACGGAATCTACGTAAATGACGTTTTTGAATTTTTCGTTTTCTTCAGGAAACTCCTCTGCGAAAAAATTCGATTGGTAAAGTGTTACCCAATCTCCGTAGTTGATTCCCAAATCTTCAGCAACAGCCCAAATCATTGGCGTGATTGCAGGATGTCCACCCCATACAAGATGTCGGCGACCCAAAAGAACATGGACCAAAGCCGATACCGCTGAGGTAATAGCTACTGTGTCAGCTGTCTTTGCATATTCTGGAGAACGGCGCGGGTCAGGTATGCTTGCTGACAAAAATACGGGACCAGTCATTCTACTCCTCCCAACCGGCCAACAGCCAATCTGCTTCGCGCACTTTTAAGGTTCGGACAGACCTAATGTTTTTGTCTAACCAGACAAGATGCTGCTGCCATTTCTCCCTAATACCAACGTGATCGTAGATCAGTACTGGTGTGCCTGGCTCTTGAGTTGCGTCGGACTTATCAGCAATATCGTTCAGAAGTTCAGCACTTGGCAGACCAACCACTGGGTAGGCCCTCAATAGGCGTTGGTCGAGTAATCGGAGTGAAATAGCTCTGTGGGCTCCCACTCCCTGAACTTCAGCGCCAATTTTTTCTGCCTCCTCCCAAAGTTTTCCAGCAATAGAAAGATATCTTGCCGCGATACTTCTGCTGCGAAGGTTTTCAACAGCGAAAGCGATTTCCTCTACCCGCTCGCCTTTAATGGGTCCGTCAGAGGTCTCCAGATCCTCCTCAGCAAGGTATACAGCTTCAGATAGTGACATGGCGCGGTGAGATTCATGATTGGGCCAAACTACTCTAAGGATGTGAATCTCCTTTGCCCGCGCCCTGCCCAACTCCTGAACTGTCCACTTGCTATCAAAATAGGTCGGAGTATCGAGCATTACCATGACATCGGAGTCTACTAGCCGATGCCAGAGAACATCTTGAAAAGGCTCACCCGGCCTGATGTCGTGCGTATCTAGAAAAACATCAAAGCCTTTTGACGTAAGTATGTCATGCAGCTGTAGCGCAGCTAGTCTCGATTCCGTGCGACGGTAGCTGACAAACACTCGTCGCTGATCCCGCAGCAGGCCAACACACTCCAAAAGTACTGCTAATAACGAACTTACGTTTTCATCGTCATTATCGATAAAGTGGGCATTGAGTTGCTTAACAAGATCCGGAATGCATTCCTGGATTGAGGCTGCATTATCAACGATCGGGATAATCGGGACTTTTTGGGAGATAAGGGTCCGGAGTTCCTCTATATGTTCTTTCTCCGGACTGCCGAAATAAGCGACCACACAAGGAGCCTTGCGATTTCTCTGAGACAGGTTTTCTTCATTCAGGACGACAACGTCTTCTCCGATTGAAAGACCAAAATCAGCAATGGAAGATTCAAGTTTCCGGGAGAGCCGTTCCTCAGCTTCCTTGCGTTGTCCAGATGTTAGTATGACGATTTCATACAAACTCATAGAGATACTTCCTGACAGAGCCCCTCAATCTCAGAAAAGGGCATTGGATACCGATCACTTGTACTTTCGTCTAGCTTCTATAGCTTCTTCAATCCAGTCAACGATGTTGTCTTTGATTGAAGCATATGTTGCTTGGCTGGTTGCGCCTGAAGGAGTCTTGATGGGGGCAATGCCTCCCAAGTTTCGGCCCAATGAGGTGGGAACAACGTTTTCAAAGGGATTTGAACCTTTTGGGGAGCTGTTTCCTGAATTGTCTTTTAGCTTATTAATGTGGATGCCCAACACACCTTTCCCATCGTTCCAAGCTTTGGCAATTTCATGCTTCACCCAGCGTCTATTGGATGTGCTTTCGCCAACTAAAACGACAACACAGCTTTTCCCTTCCATTTGCTTGGCGATCCATTCTTTAACCGCATTATCGCCCCGCTGTTTGACCTGCTCCCAGTCGTTAGCCGTAGCAAGTTTTTGCCCTTCCAGCGCGTTGATATTGCGAACCTGCTGTGTTCGCCAGAAATCGTTCTTGAAGTGAAAACTGTAAAACACTTTGCGAGCCATGCTTACCTCTTCCTTGTTGGGATTTACACGAGCATACGGGAGAAGATTCTCGGCTTCCAGTAGGCCGCAGCTAGGAACTTGGTGGACGAATATGAACAACCTGCAAAGCAATAGGCTTTGATTGAATGGCTGAACCACCCTTGGTGCTTCAGCGCATCCCTTTCGACTTCTCCACATTGCCCTTATCGAGTATGACTAAAGCATATTTATCTCAGACTGTAGCTATTATCTGTCAGTCGATATCGAAAACGATAGGATGATTAGAAGGCTGGTAGCGCTCCGTGCAGATGCTTGCGTTAACAAACCGTACTTCCCTATCGGATTTGCGAATCTCTGTCCCGTAACCGCTGTGTATATGGCCAAACACGTGAGCTTTAAGATTTTTCAACTCGAAGATTCGCCTCAAAAGGTCATTGCACCCCACCTGCGCTTCGCCCCGATGGGTGACAACGAGGTCAAGGATTCCTGCTGGAGGACCGTGAGTAATCAGTACATCGGTATCCAATGGAATTCTTTGCCATTTATCGAAAAGTTGTAATCCTCTCCTTGCGTTAAAAGCCCAATCAAAAAACTCTGGCGTCCAAGGGCTACCCCAAAATTTCAAGCCATCAATGACTACATCTGAGTCTTCCAGGTATATGGCATTTTTCACAAGATTACGCGCTTCTTCTGGGTTATCTTCGAAACACGTGTCGTGATTTCCAGCAATGAGTATCTTGTTCGGGTGAGGCAGCGTACCTAGCCATTTGTCAAAATCCTCTAAATTCGATAAGGAACCGAAACCTAGCGAGTCACCGGCGTGGATGAGTACATCGCCGTATGGGATATGATTGATTTCCTCATGTTTGCTGTGTGTGTCAGATATACATACAATTCGCATAAGTCCCCTCAGTTCACCGGGATGCTGCCAGCCACGCCAGCAATCATTGGACTTGAAATCCTTGCGCTCTCAGCGTCTTCCGACCCAAGAACTCATCGGGGCTATATCCGGTACGAAGATCAAGTAACGCCTCGGCTGGCAAGGTAACTGCCTGGCCTTCTTCTTGGCACAGGTACTCACTGTTTCTTGTTCGGTAAAGCCCTTCACCCATTCACTCAACAACGGGGCTGGTGCAGACAAAATCTCCGGCTACCCATCGACTTTTTCGGTCTTCGACGACAATCCCCCAAAGCACTTGAGCAACGACATCGCCCTCCTGTTCCAAATCAACTAAATACCACTTCTCAATTATTGTATCGGTCATCATTAAATACTCTGGCTTTCTTAACATAGAGTTCTAAAAATAACCTATACTTCAAATTTAATTTTGTAAAGCATTGTTTTTGAAGGTTATTTCAACATTAATTATCTATTTTTGGGGTTATTTTTAATCAAAATAAAAATCAAATGTTTAAGTTATTGAAAATCAAAAAATTGAAAGGTGATGAATGACGAAGAATAAACACAAGTGTATTTCTTTAGACACCTACCGACGCCGAAAAAAACTTGTGGCGTTGGCTGCGGAGTGGGAAAAGAGCCTTCCAGGACCATCAACGAGCTACCCTCACCTGGTATTTTTGTATCCGGAGGAGCTTGCCACGCATAAAAGAGAACTACTGTTCAAGCGACTGGAAGCGGCTGCCAGAACGAACGGACAGACGCTCGTGATTTCGGACTGTCATTACAGCCGTGCTGGATTCTATGTCGTGTATGAGGAAATTGGAGAAGCGAGACCAGGCGCTGTGGACATTGACGGGATTATCGACGACTGGAGTGAACGGGACCGATGATAAATGCGCACTTATGCACTCGAATTTACCGTAAGCGCCAATAAACCAGCACCTACACGCTAGCCCCGAGATTGCCCAAACTGACTTCCTCACCAACAGCAGAGGAAATCAGTATGGCGCATACTCAGCGAGCACAAGGCTGGCATCAGCGTATCACGGACTGGCAGGCGTCCGGCCTTTCCGGCATGGCCTACTGCAAGCAACCTCGGATTGCCGTTCAGGGCTAAAACAAATCCGGATCGTTTTCTCTGGCAGTTTTGTCACCAACTCCCTAAATCTCCGCCAAGCTTTGTTGTTACTGAGCAGAGTCTACAACTGCTATAGTTCAAAAATTGCCAACTACCCCCAAGGTTAAGAAAATGACCAGATTGATTTCATTCATGCTTTTGATGATGCCAACCGTCGCGTTTTCAGAAACTTACCTTTGCTTGTCTGAGAAAGGGGCTGTTGTAACGTACAACCATAAAGGAGCTGTTAGCAGCCAAGTCGCTAATGTTGCAAATCGAAAATATATCCTCACAAATGAAAGTGGCTCGTGGCAGGTGAAAGGAGTGCCTTCAGGAGAGGTTATATTCTATCTTTGCGACGAACATGGAATGCTCTGCAGGAAATCGGAAACTAGCCTAGATTATTTTAATCACTTAGGCTTTACCAACGGCGGCGATGTGTTCGTTGCTCATCACTCTATTTTCACATCTGAAGGCAAGGGTAAAAATGCAGAAAATCTTACCATAGATGATGTTCGCATCATAAAATTGACAGAATCGGGGGCATGCACAAAGGTAAACTAGTCCATACTTTCAGAGTATCGTAAGCGCCGTTAAATCGACATACTTGCGCTAATCGTTCTGAGCCACTTCTTTTGAACCCGGCAGTTCAGCGTTCCAGGGCAACAGCATTTCCAGTTTTTCAAGACTGTCCGCTTCGGCAATGTGTTTCAGCATATCGTAGATGTAAGCGGAGGGCTCCAGATTGTTCGCCTTGGCCGTTTCGATCAGCGAGTAACAGGTGGCACTGGCGTTTGCGCCTTGTGACGTATCGGCGAACAGCCAAGCCTTGCGTCCCACTGCGAAGGGCCGGATGGCGTTTTCGGCCAGTACATTACTGATGTGCAGGTCATCGCGTTCGCAATAGCCCATCAGGGTGTCCCATTGGTTGAGGGTATAAACCATGGCCTTGTGAGTCAGCATACCCTTCACCACTTTGCTGACGTTTTTCTCCAGCCAGGTCTTGAAGGAGACCAGCAACGGCAGGCTCCGCACCCGATAGCGCTCGACATCGCTCAGATCTCGGGTAACCTTCTCGATGGCATACAGCTTCCGGATGTGGCTCAGAGCTACATCGGCTTTTGACGGCGAACCTTTCCTGCTCTTGGCCGGTGCGGCCCGAGCCGCTTCCACGAACTTGCGGCGAGCGTGATCCCAACAGCCAATCCGCGTCAGTTTGTTCTCGCGGCACACTTTCCCGTAACCAGAGTAGCCATCAGCTTGCAGGATACCCTGGAAGTCATCCAGCAGACGCATGGGTACCTTGCCACCGCGAGCCAGTTGATCTGCTCTCCAGTCAGCGACATCAGCTCATCGGACGGACCTGGCCACTTGAACTTTTCCTCGGCCAAGGCTTTGTAATAGAGCACGAAACCGTTGTCTTCCCACATCAGGCACTTGACCTTGTTCCGCTGCCGGTTGGTGAAGGCGTAGAGGGCACCGGAGAACAGACTGTGTCCCAACTCCCGCTCAACAATCAGGGCCAAGCCGTTGGCCTGCTTGCGGAAATCAGATACAGGTAGATCTCCGGCAGATCCCAGGACGGACGCAAGTATCGGTGTCGCATCACAGTTGCCTCAGCACCGCGCCCAGCAATTCAATGTTGCCCGCACGCAAGCCGGTAATCGACACACCACCGGGCAGAGACACCCTTAGCCCATCGGATGTTCCTGAGTCGGGAGCCGCCGTCACGCTGGCAAATCCGGACGATGCAACCTCGTTTAATTCAGGTACGCCGAGCGTCAGTTTCATTCGCCAATACACAAACTGGCAATAGGTCAGCGATTGTTTCTTGCAGGAGGCCATGCCGGAAAGGCCGGACGCCTGCCAGTCCGTGATACGCTGCTGCCAGATCTGTTCTCGTTGAGTGTGTACCATGCTGATTTCCTCTACTATTGGCGAGGAAATCAGTGTCGGCAATCTTGGTGCTGGGGTGTAGCTGCTGGTTCATTGGCGCTTACAATTTACCCAAAGACCAAGTCAGTTGGCTCTGAACCAAAACCGCGCTGCGAATAGGAGATGTCGAGAGAACCCTCCACACCCAACTCGACTCGCAAACCACCCAGGTAATCCGGCCAGTCAGAAAGCTCCAACGGAAACTTCTGCAATCTGCTGGCAAGTGTGGCAACGATCGTGTCGTGCGTGACCCACAGGTGTATGCCGTCCTCAGACCGCGTTAGCCTCTCTTTGATGCTTCGCCCCATCTGCCCGACGGCCTGATCAAGGTCTTTAAAACCAGGCCAAGTTGAGGTGCCCGACAGTAGATGTTGGTTAACCGCGTCAACGCCTTGTTCAAGCCAATTCGTCCACGCCAACTCGGCATCTTCGATAAAAAAACCTGGGTCGCCAAGTAAAGTGGACCGGCCTACCGAGTCGAGTGGAAAACCGTGGTGCCTGGCAACAATATCGGCTGTTTGGATGCAGCGTAGAATCGGACTGCTCTCAATAGACAGAACTTTCTGGCTCAGGGATTGGGCAAACCGAGTCGTTTGGTCAATACCGTTCTGTGTCAGTGCTAATTCGTCACCCACTGTTCCGTCTTCAATAGCAGGCCGTTCGGCGTGCCTTAGGATGAGAAGGGTTTTAGTCATGATATGACCCTACAGCGCAATACGGACACTAGACTTGTCCCGGTGATTATCTCGGTGATTTCGAATCCTGCGCTAGTGAGAAGTGATGAGTAATGACCCTCGGACCTTTCTTGGCCTCCCGTAACAGCCAGGAGATGCAGATCGCACAGCCCTCCGCCATATCCCGACTTTGGCAAAAGCATTTCGAAAACCAGTAACTCGCCTCCAGGGTTAAGTGCGGCTTGAGCGTTCCGAAGAATGGACACTACCTGTTCATCGTTCCAATCGTGGAGCACCCTGGCGAGCATTAGTTTATCAGCGCAGATTGGCCAGGCATTGAATAGGTCAAACGGTAGGTATTGAACGCCTTCATACAAATGCTGCTGAACAATTTCGGCTTTGTCTCCGCAATAAACATCAGCATCCGGGTGACATTTCTTTATCAGGGAGCTTAAGGTGCCGGTACCTCCAGCCGCATCGAAAACCACTTCACCGGCGCTGAACGTCAGCTCCGGAACGAGAGACTCATAATCGTGCATTGCGTAGCTCGCCAGCATCTGATGATGGCCGTGAATGCGAGCTTCGTCGTTGCTGATGTGGTCAAAAATATCCTGGTCAACCACCGCCCCTCTCAAAATCGCTGGTAGTTTTCCCCAACGTCGTAACAAATCACTTCCATATTCTTCAGGAGCTGAGACAAGGGTTTTCGGATGGTCGGATCGTAAATACTCGCCCTTTTCGGTCAGCACGTATTTATCCCGCACCAACCGAATAACACCTAGCTCCCCCAGGGCCCTGAGAAACCGCAGTAATCTATCGGGATGCATAGAAGTTGAGTCAGCAAGTTGCTGGTGATCGGCTGGCAGAAGATCAAATAACCTTAACTCTGTAGCCGCTTTTAAGCTCATCGTTCGCCAATAGCCCACCATATCGGCAGACAGCTCAGCAAAGTGATCAGCTGTTGGAGAGCGCAGGGTACGCAGTGTTGTTCCTTGCTCGTCAATAATGAGCAGCGCACCGTCCCAAGTCTCGACTCGAGCGCAACCGTTATAAAACGGCTCGACATTCGCGTACCTCGCTTCGTATAGCGAGCACCCCGCCTTGGTTATGTGATACCACCCTTCCTCGTTGCGTGCCCTGGCATAGCCTTTGTGAAACACATCAAGATCAATGAACCACTGCCCATGGATAAGCTGACCTGTGAAGGCGATGTGGGAACTCAGACCGTTTCGATGTTGGACGACGGCGGAGCCCTCGCGAAAGTCTCCAGCATAAGACCATTTCGATGGATAAAGAGGCTCTCCCGCGAGATCTATATGGTAATAAGAACCTTCATGATCACAAACCACGCAGACATCGCACTGGAAATTACCGACAAACGCATATCGGCTTTCGTACAGTGGGTTTCCATCTTGGTCGATGTGAAACCATGCACCCTCCGAATTGACCGCTGCCGCTCCACAATAAAAGCCGAAAGCACGGTCATACCGCGCTGCGTATGCGTCCGTTCCGTCCGTGTGAACGTGCCACGAAGCCTTGTTTGCGTGCACCGGGGCCAACCCTGGCGAATGAAAAGGCAGCACTTGTTCATAACGGTGTCGGTAAATCGCCCTTCCCTGCGAATCAACATGGTGTGTCCCACAGGGGCTAACTTTGGGATAGTCCGCTGAGGCGCTCACGATGGGCGTCTCATGTTGCAGCTCTTGCACAAATCCAGGCTACGGTAGTTCCTGACAAGGTGCACGTAATGATCGCCGTTGATCACTTCTTCAACTGACGTATCCACCAGGTTCCCAAAATCACCAAGAGACTTGCGCTGTTGGTCCGGGGCGCAGCAGACATTAAAACGCCCAGTCGGATCGACCCAGATCTCCTTGTTCAAAAATGGGCACTCTCCATCCGGCGCTATGTCATCAAGATTCGCCAGATCGAGTTTGAAAAAGTTGTCCAATCGGGGTGCGTGGCCACCTAATGTTTCCTGCTCTGCGACAAATGCCTGGCACTCGTCTACGACCCGGTTCCATTGAGTGGCGTAAACGATATCATTCCGCAGGCTTTGGGCTTCCAATTCAGGAAAGTGAGCCCAGAGCTGATGACCTTTGACACGGTCAAAGCCCATGGAGGCTGCCAAACGAACCATATCTGGAATTTCATGCAGATTCTGGCGCATGAAGGTGAGCTGCATTGTCACGGAGCAGTAGTTGCTATTGGCCAGTTCATCCCTGACGGCAATGAATCGCTCGGCTTTTTCAATGTGTTCTTCCAGGTCTGCGCCAAGCATGATGTCTCGGTGGGTTTCTGAGGTCGCTCCGTTCCAGCTGATTTTCACATCACTGCCGACGGGCACGATGCGCCTCGCCCAATGCTCAACACTCTGATGTTTTTGGGGCCCTGGAAAGGTTCCGTTTGTCGTCAGATTGAGTTTCAGGCCCAGCTCATTGCACAGCTCCAGGAACAACTCGAAATGTGGGTATAGCAGCGGCTCTCCCATCGTCGAGGGAATAATCTCGCAGAAACCAAGTCCGGCTACTTCCCTGACCACTTTTTCCAACAGTCCCTTATCCATAATGGGACGCAACCTGCCTTGGGCACTACGCGTTGTCCGGTCGTCACCGTACGGAGAATGGTCTTCGCACATGACGCATTTAAGGTTGCAAAAATCCGGATTGGTATCGAGCGTCGCTCGCCAAAATGCTGGTTCTAAACTCAATTCATAACTCGCTTGTATTGCTGTTCCAAGTCAATGACGTGCTTTTGTATGCAGGGAATATCTCCATCATCGCTGAATAAATAGCCCCGCTCCCCAAGGCTCCGGGCCCACGCAGGGTTCTTTACGAGACGCTGCATCTGGTGGGATAGATCTGCAACCTCTCGATGCTTATAGAGAAGTCCATTAACCTCGTGGTGGACATATTCGCCCATGCCACCGGCGTCAGCCGTGATCACCGGAACCCTGGCTTGCTGAGCCTCATGGATCACCAGCGGCGAGTTCTCAACCCAGATAGACGGTGTAACGATTGCGTCGGTTCTATCGAAGACATCTTTCGTAATTTGCTGATTCTTGTATTCCGGCATCCAATGAATCCGGGCCTGCTTTTCAGCAGGGAGCGTGTCGGCAATTGCCCTCAATGCCCTACTATCCTGGCCTCTGTCTCGTCCCCAAATTCGCAGCTGGCAGTCTCCTTCCACCCCGCCGAACGCTTGAATCAACTGATGGATGCCTTTCGCCGGTATATGCGTGCCGATGTAGCCAAATGTGAAAGGCTCATCTGCCGTCCGCTGGCGATCAACCATTCTGCCTCGATCGAAACCGTAGTCGAGATATATGCTCTTTGATTTTGGCAGCCCAAAATCTTCTTCATATCTCGTTTTTAGGTATCGGGACGGAGAAATGAAGAGATCCACCTGATCGACGACATCACGGACATGCGCCATGCGTCGCCCAACCCAATTCTCCCAATAGGCAATGTCCCGCTCGAACTCATCCTCTGCCCCCGAAAAATATCGTGCGTAACATTGCGTCGCACATTTTCTGTTCTCCTGACCATCACAAGCAGCCCAAAGATTGTCGTCTTCCGAATGCATTTGCATAAACTGGCCGCGAGGACACATCAACCAATAATCATGCAGGGTATAGACGACCGGAACGTCGCGGCGCTTCGCTTCAAACACCAGCGACGTTGATAAGTGGTTCAAATGCCCGATGTGGACGACATCCGGCTGAAGCTCATCAAGCAGTTCAGTGAAACGTTGGTCAATTACCGACAGTCTGTATCGATCACGGTGGCGTGGATTGTTCACCAGATGGATCTTAATAGCCGGTCTATCCTGGTCTAAGTCCTGCCGGATCGCCCCGTCAGGCTTGAAGGAATCTTCCTCTCTGGTAAAGACATGAACCTCGTGACCTCGATCAGCAAGCGCATGGCAAATCGTCTGTGAGTAAACTTCAGAGCCCGCGTTGTAGAGCATCGGATAGCCATGGATTACTTTGAGAATCTTCATACAGTCTCAATCAATGAAGTGTTGGTTTTGAATGCTCTTACCAAGGCGCAGATTCCTTCAGTCGGGGTGATTGTGGCCTCCCAACCCAGCAATCTTTTAGCGCGCTCAGGGTTGCCTATGAAACGAGCCACATCATAAGTACGCGATGGTCCGGCATAAATGGTCGAATCTGAACTGGCAGCATCAACCGCTATTTTGGCTGCTTCCAACAAAGTCGTCCCCATTCCTGGTAGCAAATGGATCGGAGGCAAATAGCGCTCATTAGCTTCGAGCACCGCTACAATCCGGGCAATTCCCCTAACTGTGTCGTCGACATGAGTGAAATCGAAAAGGTGGTTAAAGCCGTCCACCCTTAGTGGTCGGCCCTCGGCAGCATTTCGACAAAAAGCAGGTAAAACGCGGTCTTCGTGATCCTCAATGCAACCGTACACATTAGCTAGGCGCACGATGGCTGTGTTCAAGCCTGTATCCCGAGCTTCAAAAGCGTATTGCTCCATTTTAGCTTTGGCTCGTCCATAGATATTGACAGGGCAAACAGGAGCTTCCTCAGACACTGGAAGCAATTCGGGCTCCCCGTAGACCTCTCGACTACTGGCAAATAGCACCCAGGGCTTCCTTGTGAGCTTCGAGGCCTGCTCAAGAATCGCAAGACTAGCTACGGCATTTGTTTCCCAGCAAAGAGACGGATTCTGCTCGCCCCATACAACTCTGGACACTGCGGCAAGGTGAACCACCCCAATAACGTCTGAGATAGCGGGACAAATATCCTCTGACCGAGTGATGTCGCCACTGTTGTCCGATATATCCAGCCCAATAACCTCGTAACCCAAATTTATAAGTAATGGAACGAGATGTCGCCCGATAAGACCACGGTGACCAGTCACTAGAATTTTTTTCATTGATGTACAGCCTTACCTTGCAGTTGCGCAGGATCAGGAATCTCGGAATGAAGAACTATCAAATTGACGTGCAATTATTCCGTGGCGTTTGGAAAATCGAAGTTTCACCGTGATGGAATGCGGATAAAGCTGAGACTGTTTTTTGCTTCATTGACGATATCTTGCTGTCCTTGAGCCTTCCAACAGAACACTGGATTAAGTCGCGTCCCGCCTACTGAAAAAAACTAATGGAGTAATGTACTGAATTACATAGATTTCGTCTATTGTGAATAGGCCGAGCAGCACTCCGACATGCGGCCATTTCGCTCAAATGGATTTTGCTTTTTTCATTCTCATAGAAGCTTGCTGTTGATGTCGGCCTTTTCCAGAGCCCGTTTCATTTTTACCCGGTATTTGTCGGGTGTTCCGCCATATTCATTCGCGAGGTCGACGTAACTCCAGCCGGAAAGTGACTGTTTTATAAGGGTAATATCCTCATAATTCAAACCTCTGCTGGAGAGTAGTGCATCAACCCGCTCAGCATCGAGCTGCGCTAGATTCATTTCCAGTTCCATGTGCTGATCCCAGAAATCTGAGCTGTCGGGTCGGTCAGAACCAAACACATGACGAGCCCTGCTGCCCAGTTTTCCCTTCTCGTTTTCATGAGACCACCGCGTCAAACGTGTGTTGCAGTATGACTCAACAGCGGTATAGAGGTATTTCGATACTGGGTGTTTGAGTATCTCCTCATCAGGTACAGCTTCTTCGAGTTGAAGACCGGAAGTTTTGTTTTCACGCGCTTGAAACAGTGCTCGAATTGAATCTCCAAGCGCATCTTCCGCAACTTGCCGGACCTCAGATCCCAGGATATGCCCCAGTTTCTTTCTGGTAATCCGAAGTGCCATGGCTTTAACCCTGGGGTCTATCGCCACCCTTCCAATTTCGATATCAGTGAGCATTTCGAACCTCCCCTTTGTCGAACTTCAAGTCTCATTTAGAGAGCTAAAAACCCCAAATTACAAAATGTTACAAAATAGTCTTAAAGCAGATTTGAGAAAAATATCTGTTTTTTTAACAGATCCTTGTTCGGTTTTCCTCAACTAATTAGTTATTTACGAATAAGCGCCCCAACGTAAGATTTAATTTAATGGAAATTAAATAAGAAAAACAACGTGTTACCGAGTTGACGGGGATTTTTTTGCGGTATTGAATTACCCCCACTGATCAAGGAATAGCCAGATGGAAAACCGAAAATTAGCAAAACAGTCACCCTACAGAAATTCTTACATGAGCCGGGCTGTCAAAACGAATTGTGCGCTGGCCTTTGAGAGTGCACTGGAGCGGGATTATTTTCATCTGCTCGAATTCGATGAACGGGTCAGCTTTTTTGAGGCGCAGCACGAGACTACTCATTATCAGCTCGGTGAAAAAGACGCGAGGTATACACCTGATTTCTTTGTTGTTCAGGATGGCGTTGCTTTCGTGGATGAGGTCAAACCTTTCTATAAGACACTCGATCCTGAATTTCAGAGAACAGTTCGCCGATTCACAAAGTTGTTCTTAGACAAGGGATTTCACTACCGGGTTATTACAGAGAAAGAGATCTATTCCGGTGAAAGACACCACAATCTTCGGTTTTTACATCCCAAGCTTGGGGATGCACCTCCACATCAGGAATTTGAGCAGCTCTGCCAGACTCTGACTGAACGGCAATTTGTTGTTTCTGAACTTCAGGAAATTCTGCCACAGCATGGGCTTTCGCCTTGCCTGGTCAGTCGGGCTGTCGCTCATCGATTAATGCAAGCTGATCTGACGAATCATTGGCCTTCAATCGTTGCGCATTGGTAACGAATTTAATCACCAAATCAATTTAACTGTCAGGAGCAAACCTTTGATCAATCCATCGATTCACCAGCCAGGCACACGAGTCTCATTTCATGGCTTAAGTGGAACATTGACTCCATTGGCCCAAAACATGATTGCGATTGTAATGGATCGAGATCCGGCGACGCCTGTCTGCATTTCGGTTGAGGAAGCTGAGAGGCGACTCCACAAAGAGTTGCTTTTTCTGACAACAAAGTCTCAAAACAATCTCATCGACATGGAGCTGAGCAGCAGGCAGCTTCTCTATCTTCAAAAGGTTAACGCGTATTTAGATCAGCTTTGGAAAGTCGTTCCAAAAGGTAAAACGGGCGGCGTTGCAAAGCGAGCAGCCGTGATCAAGTTTGTCAGTCAGTTGATCGGAGACAGCAACCCGCCTGACCCATCTACGCTCGCACGATGGGTGGCGACAGCCAATTCTCATAGCCAAGGCGTGCTTGCGACATTGCCATCCAATAATCGCGTTGGTGGCTCGAAATTTGGAGAAGATGTGAAGGACCTTTTTATTGCGGTCGTCAAGGAGCACTTCCTTAATTTACGTCGGCCACCAAGAACGAAAGCCTATGCGGTTTTCGTTGAGAGACTAGAGCAAGAACTTAAGCGATCGGAAACATCTGAGATCCCGAACTATGGCACTTTTTGCAACTGGATCAAGAAACTTGATCCGTCAGAGGTTGCTGAAAAAAGGGTCGGGAAGCTTGCAGCAAAGTCACTGAGCCGCAACGCCTCTAAAAAGATCGTTTTGAACCGCATTCTTGAGCGGGTGGAAGTCGATGCTTTGAGAACTGGAGTTGCCGTTACTGATGAACAGAAACGATATCTTGGAAACGTAATTCTCTTTCTGGTGATTGATTGCTTTTCGAGGGCGATCCTCGGCTTTCAGCTTCAGATCGGAGGAGGTGAATTGGCGGCATCCGTCATTGACTCGTACAAGCACTCGTTAATGCCAAAGCATTCAGAAGAAGTGGACCCTTCAATCAAAAACCCCTGGCCAATGTATGGTGTTCCTGAGCAGATTGTAAGTGATGGTGGCCCTGGTTATGCAGCTCTAAAAACGCAATCGTTTCTGCTTCATGCTGGTATCGCTTCGACGATGGTCCAGACATATAGCGGCGAAAAGAAACCGTTCATTGAGAGTTTCAATAAAACGATTAGACTCCAATGCCTAACAGATATCCCAGGCTACACTCCGAAAAACCCGAAAGACCAGCCATTGGATGCAACGATCGGCCAACAGGCTGTCATTACTCTCGATACGCTGAAACGCAAAATCACGAAGTGGATCGTGGACGATTATCATCAGGAGCCACATGACGGCCTCCTGGGTAGAACGCCATCTCAGGTATGGACAGAAAACGCAAAGCTTTTCCCACCCGCCGTGCCAGCAGGCCTGTTCTCACAGCTAAGCATGACCCATGGCGAAACCAAAACACCGAAAATCATGGGTCCGGATGGACACCTTGGCATCGTCGTCGAAAACGTTGAATACAACGATCACGGCAAAAGGTTGAAGTCCATTCATAATCAGCTCAAACAGCTTGGAGAAGAGCCACGCGTGACCTGTGAATACACGCCTAATGATATTCATACAGCGACTGTTAGAGACCCCATTACTGAGGAGCGTTTTCAGGTCTTTGCGAAAGATCCCCGGATTCTGCCAGGCATGACTTCGGCGGAATGGAACGCTATTCGTCTGGAAAATAAACCAAAACGACAGGTTAGACGATCGAGCCTGGCCAACGATCAAGAACTAGCGAAGGCACATAAGCAAAACAAAAAACAGATTGCCGCCTCGAGCAAAAGGAAACAAGCCACGGCAAATCTCTCCGAGATCACTGAAGGCATGCGTGAGCTAGGCAATCTGAGACCGGAACAACCGACGGATATCGCTGCGAGTGAAAGCTTCGGTACTGCTTTTGACCGCCTGTTTAATGATGATTCTGACGAAGAGGGCTTCGATTGTGTCTAAGTCAATGAATACGGCCGAATTGGCTAATCTTTATGAGTCAATTGACGACGTTGGGCAGAAAGAGGTCACAAAACGAATTCAGGATGCGGCGATCCTGCATCCGGAGTTTAAAAAGGCTATGAGAGCGATCCGCTACGCGCACTCTATGCACGGCTCGAAAGAAGCTGGAATGATCCTGACGGGATTAACAGGCACAGGTAAGTCAACGGCCGTCCAGACCTATATCGACGCTTATTTGGCAAGCCGCCCCGACCTCGAAACCGATGAGCTTACGAAGCTTCCGATTTTGAAGGTCAAGCTTACAGGTCGCCCTACCTATAAGGGACTGCATAAGCAGATTCTCCTGGCGGCGGATCACGTTAAGGTATCCGGTGACAGCACCGATCTCTACGAGTGCATTAAAACAATGGTTACAGAACAAGGTGTGGAAATGCTCATTATTGATGAGTTCCAGCACCTCTTGAGTGAGCAAGCCCGTATCTCAACGAGAGATGTTCTGAACCTAATCAAAAATCTTATGGATGATTGCAGATTCACGTGTTTGCTCGCAGGTCTACCAGAAGGATTAGAAGCTTTTGTAAAGCATGATGAGCTTCGCCAGCGCTTTGCAATGAACCGGTTTCAACTCAATCCTTTTTCCATTAAGGATCAGGCCTCTATTCAGGAGTTCAAAAAGTATCTGGAGGTTTACGACAAAAAGCTCAAGGAAGAAGGCATTCGGAGTATTTCTCTAGCATCAAAGTTCATGCTTCCTCGAATCTACCTGGCAACACTTGGCCTACCTCGGGCCA
Source organism: Marinobacter sp. (assembly GCF_048259445.1). GTDB lineage: Bacteria > Pseudomonadota > Gammaproteobacteria > Pseudomonadales > Oleiphilaceae > Marinobacter. The sequence goes on from NZ_JBLXHQ010000005.1 coordinate 98,310, forward strand.
TCATTGGGCTTATTTCGAGCACATTGGATCTCAACGACATTGGAGTGCCTCTTACAAAGCATCATTATGCGAAAGGCTACTCGCGTATTTTTCTTGACAATGATCTCACCTCAACATTCAACCCTTTCCTGTCTCAGGACGTCGCCGTTTTCAAAAGATTAGAGGAGCAATAATGCGATTCGGTGTCAGGCCCTTCCCTGAAGGCATGGAAAGTCTTGCCGGTTATTTAGTTCGTCTTGGAAGACGCAATGGACTCGCGTCGTTGCAAGAAGTCGTTGGGCTATGTGACTCCCGCTTGAGTGCAAAAGCTAGGCCGGATAAATGGGGTGCCGGACATTGCAATAGGATTTGTGAGGGCTTGGCGCTTAGGTTGGGGCGGGACAGTAAGCAGATTATTGACCATTTCCAATATGAACTTGTGCTGGCACAATCTGTCGATCCGCTTCGAATGATCAAGAATTTGAAAACAGGCATGCCGCGCATTTGCACGTGCTGTACATCTAAAAACGGGTTTATGGATTGGCGATGGGGCCTTGGACACCTAGCCCACTGTCAGGAGCATGGTACGCCTCTCGTCGATTGTTGCCCGAGTTGTGGCAACGAATTGTCGTGGAAGCCAGAGCTGCTGGAACGCTGCCCTTCCTGCAAAATCACATGGAGTGAGGCTGCTCAAAAGAAACAACCCATTTCAAACCTGGAAATGACGCTATGGTCTGAGGCAGTTGATGGCCACCTGGGAGATGCCGAACTTCTCCGTGAGATTTCTTCATCGATGGTTCTGATGGCTCGCCCATTTGATTCAGCGCTAGACCCAATCAACGGAGTACCGCTGACCCCGAACCTCTGGCAGCTCACCGCCTCAGCGTATACCTTTCTCGCAGCTAAGAAGTACCAAAAGACGTTAATGAAGGAGAGGTCCAAACGAAAGGCCTTGCCTGGCATCGCTAACGACCTGTCACAAAGGCTGTCTTTGATCCCCCCGATGAAAAGCGCCAACAAAAGGCTCCCCGTTTGCCCAGAAACTGCACTTGAAATGCACGCTGAGAGCGGGCGGATGGAATTTGTCACCGCTAAAAGAAAGGCTATCAACGGAAACGGCTCAGACGCGGCGCTGGAAAACCACATTACCGCCTCTTCCCTATCTTCTGCGCTGGGTATTTCCATGAGGGAGTTGCGATGGAGCATTGAGGCTCAATGCATGACGGCCCTCAATGACACTCAAGTCATCAGACAGAAGGTTTTTGACATCCGGGATCTGGCAACCTTGCCGACGATCCAAGATGAAAAGCTCGAACACCAACCTACGACTATTGTGGAAATGAGTGATTTGAGGCTAGACCGGCACCTGACAGGCTTTGGGCGCTTGCTTGCAAAGGTCTGGGGCCGTGAGCTTTGCGGCTACTTGTTCTGGGACAATAACCTTCCAAAGATTGTAGTCGACGAGACACATTTCTTAGGGTGGTTAAGTGAAGAACTTGAGGTGCACTGCACTCAAAACGTCGAATGCTATCTAGCGATGGCGGCTTTGCACTGTGGCAAAAGTAAACTGATGTCCCTTGTCGCAGCCGGAGAACTCGAGTGCATTGACTGGGAAAGCGGAGGGCGAGATCAAATCACCGGGCGATCATTTTTTTGCTACGTGCGAAAGCTGTACGCACTGGAGCCACCAGTCATCCCTGGGAATACCTGAAAACATTGGTTACTTAGAGAAGAGCGCAAAAGATGCGAATATTTGGCTGCCAGGGCGATTGAGCGGGCCAGAACTAGCGCAGAGGTAGGTTATTACGATCTCTTAGGCGACCAAAACTCCCTATGCACACCGGCACCAAAGCGGCAGTCGCTCCGGCGGGGAAAGCGTAAGCTTCTGATACTAAATAACCTTCGGTCCAACCATCTCTTGCTCTCCCCGTGATTCGTTTTATACGCTGACTCGTGGAACCTTACTTGCTATGAGCTACAGTACCACTGCCTTTAACCAATGTTCAAAAGAAGATCCTAGTGCGACCACACCATTACCCCAACCAGAAAGGAGCTGCCACCCGACGGCAAGGTAATACGGGTTGTATGGCGCTTCTCTACTTTCATACAGTTCACGATCACTCAGAGAAGTTGCCAATATCGGCTGGGTCAAGTTTCTCCATTTTCCGGAAGCCCTCCTTCCCAATCGCTTTGAGTCTTTCAGGGGCAACCCGAAACTTACCTCTAAGTGGAGTTTTTTTAGAAGCCACATTACGATTATCGTTTGGGATTTCCCGAACCAAATTTCTTTCTTTCATTGCCATCACCAACTCTGCCATATCCCCGAGTATAGCTTAAAAATTAACCTACTAGTCCAATTGGCAGAGCAAAAGTCGCATCGTAGTCTTGGGTTGAAGCGCGCTTGGCGAAAGTCAATTTGTTGGACGGACACTCAAGGCCAGTTGTAGCAATGCAATGATCGCCTTGATCACAAATATTCTGTGCGACACATGGATTGACGCTACTGCCTATCGCTGATAGATTCCAAACTCAACTTGATCACGGCCTTTAGGGTCTGATAGTGGCATTCACGAAAGATATCCCGTCCGGGGTTCTTCGAGGCTGGCAGCCTTTGTCGCTAGATGTCAGTGATAGCTGCATGGTGATTGTAAATTGGGGATCAACCTTCAGGGTGGTCCGGTTCGTATTCGGGGAGCCATAGCCCGACATACGGCATCAATTTATAGGTGCCACCATGCCCATCAAAAACGCACAGCGTACTGCTCCCGCTTACCGACACTACAAGCAAATTTCATACGAAAACCTAGCCGCTAGCTGGTTTACGGCTGATGGCTGGGAAGTGTTTATGCCAGTTACAGACCATGACCGGAAAACCGATCTTGTTGTGGCAGACGACAACCACTACTACCGCATACAAGTGAAGTCACTGGAAAGTGGTGATGATAGCGTGTTCGTTGAGAATAAGTGGCGAGAGGCCAACATCGACTATGTTATCTACTTCTCGCGCACCTCCGATTGGGGCTATATCACTCCCGCCTTTTCAGAAGGTAGGCGCAAACTCAACTCTGCGGGCCATGTGCGCTTCCATCAACATCAGAAGCCCTTTGCGAAAGCGTTCGATAAAGCATGAGCTTTACCCGTTTGCTGTAAACAACTGTCAGGTCAGTCTGATCGGCGCTGCGTGTCCAGCGCCTGATCTTTGTTGTTCAGTTTCTTGACTGTCGGCCATCGACCAGGTCTTTAGGGTACAGCAACCTGATATAGCCTCTATCACTCCGAATTTTCCAGGTTATAACGGTTAGAAATTCTGGGCTTCCGCCCCCACCTAAGGGCGCGATAGTAGGTTCGAGTCCTGTCGGGGGACACCAAATATTCTTTGAACACCCCTTAATGCCAACGGCTTGCCTGATATTCAACAAGCTCACTGTGATACAAAACGGTATCCAAATTGGTATTCAGCACCTCAAAGCTAGCTCCCAGCTTATCCAGTTCCTCAGCGATCTTGAGCAAGTCTGAGGTGGATCGTGCCAGCCGGTAGAGCTTACAGACAACCAAGGTATCCCCCGGTCCTAGTACATGCTGCAAAGGGCCTTTGTAGCTCCGCCCGTGCAGATGTCTTACCGGACGCCTTCTCTGACTTGATCCTGTCACAACCGGCTTACCCCAACTGCGCTAACTGGGCCTCCAGGCTCTGGCCTGTGGTGCTTACTCTGCATACCCGCATCTCATTGGGCTGTCTCCACGCGTGGTTTGTTTACAAGATAGCTGTCCACACCGGTAAAGACACTCTAAGGTCACCTTATGACCCCTCCAGCCTGCCCACGTAGACCGTGGCCTGCATGAACAAACAGGAAGCTGAAAACAAACAACAAAATTACATTACGAGATAATTATGAGTAAGCATGACCCGAAAACCCAAAACCACAACATATAGTGTCTGTGCATTTTTCATGCAAGTCAGTAATTTTAAAAACAAATACGATATACAACTGATTTCCCATTGATTTTCTTTGCCAGAAACCACTTATCAATAGTTCCGCTTAAATTCACAAGTCACTATATCCTGATAGACTAACCACACATAAAGAAAAACCCCGAAAGCATAAGCCTACGGGGTTTCCAAGGGCTGCGAAGGCGTCTTCCGTCAAAAAGTACCTTCGCTTAAATTCACCAAGCCAAATGAGGCTCGATGTGAGTGGATGATAGTACAAAACTTGGCAGAGCGCAGCCAATAGGTTGTGGCAATCGCCGGAGGTTTGAACTGTAGTCAAACTCCTACCTTGTCCCTTTGGCCCCTACTTGAGGGCTATCCAAATGGTAGTTCGTCCTGATGTGTACGTCAGGTCTTACTTCCGGACGGTGCGAGGCGTACTGCAACACGTATGCGCGCACCTTCGCAGTAGACCCCGACGCTAATCGTTGAAGCGAATAACTGGCGGTCAGCACTGAACAAAGGCCGCCAGCCTGTACCCAGGGACAACAGAAAGGAGACCTCCTTGTCCAAATCAAAGAAGCACCGTAGTGCAGTAACTGGGTTATACGTCACTGAAGAGTATGCCCGCAAACATCCACGTACAACGGTGTCTGAATCAACAGGCAAGCCAAAGAAACCGAAGAAGTAACAAGCAACAGTGACACACGGACGTGTCGCCTCCCTCCAGAATTCTGACTTCTCTTCGACTCTTTCTGTGGAACCGGCGATATCGGGACTACAGCCATTAGCTTTCCGGCACCTGCTTTACACATGACAAGGTTGATGTTATAAAATACTAAAAATTAAATAAACTCAGAAACATAGAGCATACACCTAAACACAAAATCTCATCTTATTTTGAATTATTGGGTAAAAATCTCTTGTTCAATTTGAATGTCCGAAATACCTAGTTTGAAACCTTTCCGATAAGCCCCTGTTTTCTCGTAATAGCGAGTCTCACGTATCTTTGAAATCTACACGACGAGCAACTATAATGCGACGCTCCACCAACCTCAAAAAACTCCAACGGCTTCAGCCTGTAATATTTCTCTTCCACGTCATTCGATTGCTCAGCGTATGGCTGCGTCATAACCTCCTGCAGCTCTCGAATTAACGCGTAATCCCCCGCAGCTGCTTGCTGATAAGCAGGCACAACCAACCACTCCCGCAAACTGTATTTTGGATTCACGAGATTCATCTGGCGAGACAGCGCCTCACGAGACTGAGGTTGAGTGGCCGATTTCCATTTTGTAAGCCACTCAGACCACCGCTTGTCCAACCCCAACGGATCCGATCCATCCTTTGAGTTCTTGTAGAAGCTCTTTTTAAGCGGGCCAATATCGTCAGGTACCGTTGAGAGCTCGCGAAAGAAAATGGTGTAATCCACAGGTGTTTGCACCATGAGCGTTGCGAGCTCGCTGAACAGCGCGGGGTTAAAAGCATCTAGCCCAAGTTTTGCAGCCCACATGCTTTCCAGTTGCGCTTGCATCACCTTTGGAAACTCGCGTCGAATCTCATCGAGTTTTCGCAGACAGTCCTGATGTTCCTTCAGCAATGGCTGCAACGCCGAGCAAAACATGTGGAAATTGCGTTCGGCTGCTACAGGCTGGTTCAGAAACGAGTAGTGGTGTCCCCCACCCGTCCATGGCTGGTAATGCGGATCAAACACTTCACAAAATCCGAACGGACCGTAATCGAGTGTGAAGCCCCCGGCCGCACAGTTGTCGCTGTTGAAGTTGCCCTGGCAGTAGCCGACACGAATCCAGTTCGCCACAAGCGATGTGAGCCGGCTGCGAAACTCCCGCGCAAGCAACACCACTTTTTCGGCAGTTGTCAGCGCCTGGTCGATCACTTTTCCGTACTCACGATCGATCAGGTGCAGCACAATCTTCTCGAGCTCCTCCATCGCTTTTGGGTGTTCATTCTTTCGGGCTCGGCGAGCAAAGAGTTCAAGTTGACCGACCCGAAGGAAAGACGGTGCGACCCGCGTCGAGATCGCGACTGGTTCCGCGACAAGTATGTCCGGATCTCTCGAATGTGAGCCCTCCGAATACCATGGCCGCCTGACCTTCTCCGTTTTCGAAACGTACAGACTCAAAGACCGCGACGTTGGCACCCCGAGCGCGTGCATGTGCTCCTGTGCCAGAAACTCCCGGGCACTCGACCGAAGAACAGCCCGCCCATCGCCGCCCCGGCAGTATGGCGTTCGACCGCTGCCTTTTAGCTGCATTTCCCAGCGTCGATCGTTAATGGCAGCCTCAAACACCGAAATTGCTCGCCCGTCGCCGTATCCGTTGCCGGTCTGGAATGGGCACTGCTGAGTATATTCGGTACCGTAAATGGAAAGTGCGTAACCACACGCCCAACCGACCTTGCGCATTGGCTCTGGAACGCTCGCAAGATCGCCGGAGAACACACGGATAAAGTCAGTCGACTGCGCCAGGTTGTCGGCAAAGCCCAGTTCGCGAAACAGGTCTTTGCTGTGCGCGACGTACTCAGGGTTTTCGATTGGCGTGGGACTAACGGGCACATAGTGGCCCGTGAAGACCTGGCGCGGATCGTGGTCGAGCCCGTCTGCTCTCGCATCAGGGTCGCATTGGAGGGAATCCATCAGTGAATAATCTGCACACTTTGCAAGATCGTCGAGTGTTGCGTGAACTAGGAGCCGTTTGCTGTCATGTCCCATGTAATTCCCTGGTTTTTCTCATTTCAATAGATCATTGGCGATCCATAATCGCTTGCAAATCCACCATCGCATCCTGATTTACAGTGATGAATCCGCTTTGCGGCCGATCAAGATCAACCACCAGTGTGATAAGCACCGCGAATGCAATCGTTAATGGCATAACTGCAACAATCCTTCGCTTGCCGTAGAAGCCTAGCTGCAACCCCAATATGGCAATAGAGAGAAGCGTAATGATCAGCAACCCTGCCCAAACGCTGCCAGGAATCTGACTGTTTACCGCAGTGATCTTTCGTCGTTCCCCGAGGTTGATCACATCGATTATGGACTGCGCCACTGTGCCCATAATACCGTCCCGAGTGAGCGGTGCAATCTCGACGGCCTGCTCCCAAAGCGATTGGTAAATTTCAATAGACTTTGAAATCGCGCTCTCCAGGTCGCGATCGTGTACAACCTGAACTCGTACCTCAACGTAATTACGAAGCAGGCGTTTGATTTCAACGTTGTGCGGCGCGGCAACCAGATCCGCAAGCAGGTAAGCGCTGTGAATCGCAGCCGCTTCGGAAACAACGTTCTGTTTACGGGCTTGATACTGCTCTATTGCTATGGAAAACGTTAACGCGAGGATAAAAGCCAGCATGCTGAGCAGCCCGGCCACCATAGAACCAATTGAGCTTGGAGCCTCCTTGTCACGCAACGTGCGTCGATGGTACCGGCCGAGCAGAAAACCGACTTCGCATGCAATATATATCAACACTGCCATTCCCAGAAAGAGAACTGGCATTTGAGATGTCGCTACTAATCCCGCGATCATTGACCGCTTCCTTTGATTTAAGAGTGGCCGGGCCTAAGCTTTCATTACTTCTTAGGAAACAGGAGCGTAAACGTGAAACGCAGTCCCCATTCGGGACCATTGTCCGGGGCATCAAGGTAATAGCGGGCGCCGCCCTGAAAGCTTACCAATTGCTCACCAAGTTTGGTCACTTTGCTGTAGGCAACATTCAGCGGAACGGTCCACTGCTCGGCCTCCCAGTTATAGGTAGACTCGAGGGCGACATTTACAGTGCGGCCGCTGCCAAGACCCTTTGCAAGGAACGGCTGCAAATAGGTGGCGTTAACGTCCTCACGGTCGCTCTCCCCGGCAAAGGACCAGAGGTGATTAGCCAGTGCTCCGTATGTCCAACCGGCGGTCGTTTGTTTGAGTGCAACGATAGTGGGACCAGCACCCCATTTTTCTGTCCCAAGCAGGTCATCGGTTGCGGTGGGAATAAGAAAAGCCGGTCCGGCGCCCCATGTCCAGCCGCTTGCCGTCAAAGCCTTTGGCGAGAAAAACAGGCTCTGCGTTACATCGCCAAGGCCAGACTGGTCGCCAGCACCGGGAAAGATCTCATCCTGATAAACGAGCGGGACGATCGTGCGCGAGATCATATTCCAGTCTTCACCGATCGAAACGGGTATCACTGGCTGAACATTGAGGGTGTATTTGTAGCCGTCATCCTGGGTGCCGATGCCGTCGTCATAATTGAGCTGCATGGGTACGCTGGTCAGGCTGGCAATGGGATTTGCAAGTTGCTTGGCCAGCTCGTCGGCAGACCCTTGCGCATAGGCAGCAGAGCAACTTATGCCGAGCGGTATCGCCAAAACAGCCAGCGAGCAAGCTTGCCGTACGAGAACATTCTTTTTTAATTCAGAGCGCATGCTTTTAATCTCCGCCCGCAAGGGTATCTCCGACTCAACGAAGGTGTGCAAAGGTTTTTTCTTCTATTCACTTAACAGTGTAGCCACGACCTTCAAGACAGGCAGCATAGGCACGATTAAAGTCGTCCTTCTTGGCAGTGGATTGAGCTACCAGCTGCTGCTCCTCCTGTTGATGTTCCGCCTCTGCCTCCCGATTGGCACGGCGCTGCCTGAGCCCACCAACAACGGCGCCTGCCACGGCACCGCGCCTCGCTGCTTCCGAGCTATCGCCCGCGATGGCACCGAAAGCGGCACCACCAGCCGCGCCATGCACTGCCCCACCCGCTTGCTGCTCGGGCTCAGAAAGAGCCACGCTGCCAGTCGCCGGATTAGCCGGATCGTAACCAGTATTTGTTTTGGCCCAGTTAGAACAGTCAAGCTTGTCCTTTGCCTGTTGGTCAGACGACTGCCCTTTATCGGGATAGATGAATAACTCCTGTGCCAGCGCCTGGTGCGTGGCACCGAGTAACAGTACTGAGAGCAAGCATGATGTACTTAACCTGTTCATTTCACAGCCCCTTATGTCGTTATGTTAGAACCTGATCCCCAGGCCCAGATAGGGCCCACTTGCTGTCATGTCCCAGGTCGTTCCGTCGTCTTTGTAATCCCAATAAAGCTGGCGATACCCCGCCTTGGCACTGAAATCACGGGTAAAATCCCAGTTTGCACCAACCATAAATTGATAAGTCAGATCAGAGCCGCCACCTCCGACATCCGCATAGCCCAGCAAGGACCACTGCTCGTTAAGCGGGTGCAGTGCACGCACACCGACCACCGCATCAGTCCAGCTATCCGAATCGCTGGCGCTTTTGGCACCACCGGGGAAAACAATGCCTGGAGTCGTCGAAAGCGCAACTCTGGCGTCAGTATCGAGTTTTGTAATTCGCAGCGCACCGACCATATCGATAGCCGTGGTGTTGTCCAGAACCCGGTAAGCAAATGATCCCTGGTAGACATACAGCTTGCTTGTCAGGTTTAACGCGCCATCGGTAGTCACCTGACCGAAAGGCCCGCTTACACTTTTAGAGCCCTCATCAGACAACTTCATGTAAACCCCTTCCAGACCAAAGGTCCAAGGTCCTTTTCTGGCTGTAAAAAACCCCATAAAACCTGAATTGAGGTCATCCAGGATGTCACTGAAAGAGGCATCCACATCACTGGTGACGCCCCGCACACCAACCTTTCCGTCCATAGCGGCTGCGAACACATAAGGCGTGGCTTCGAATTGCCAACTATCACTCTCGGCCGAAAAGGCTGCCTGATTCGCGCTGCAGCCCAGCAGAACCAGCGGAATGGCGAATAGTTTCTTAATGTGCATGGGTTGATCTCCAGCCGGCTGATGAGTTGATAACACCACGGACAGCCAGCGCATGGAACTGTCCCTTGGGGTATTAAATGATCGACGGAGGGGCGTAAGTGCCCTACCCTCCAGGACAACCTGTCTTCTCGATAAAGCCACAGATAACAGGGTCGCAAATAAGGAAGTTAACCGGAGAATATGCTGTTAAAAAAACACGCCTGTACTTTATTTGGTCAATCGCGGGCGGACGACGACGTATGCTCTACGCTAATTGCAAGCGATTCCTCATACAGGGCATCCACCTGATCACCAACACGAATATTGGACAGATCGATATCTTCCTCCACCGCCAATGTGACCGTGTGCTCCGCGCCCTCAAACGTAACTGTTCGTAGTTCTGAATCGATAGCGCGTACTACACCCCGGGCATGGATCGTCGAACGCAGCGTTCCGCCCGGCATTTCGCCAAGTTTGGCACGATCCAGAGTCACGGCATCAACCCGCGCGCGCATGTCGATATCAGCATCAGCCGGGCTGAGCGCAAGCGCAACGCCAATGCTGTAGGCCACAACGACCCTGTCACCTGCCCGAACCTGCGGCAGATTGCGGGCCTCCTCACCCACCTTCAGGCGAACGAGCTCGTCATCTTCAGTGCGCAGTACCAAGACACGGTTGCCCCAATCAACTGCCACAACAATGGCTGTCACCATAACGCTCTCACCCATCGCCACGGCCGGCATTTCAAGCCCGGAATCAGCACCAACTGCCGGTTCATTCGCAAGAACAGGACCTGTGAGCATCAGACACAGCAAAACTGCACCCCAATTTGCTCCTGAAATGTTCATTATTGCTCTCCCTTAAAGTTTAGAGTTTTGTAAATACAATCTATTCCTCTATTTTTGCGACCACTGCAGCCCATTCTTCATTTGTCATTTGATCACGAATGGCGAATCGGTGATCGAGCGCAAGGGATTGAGCGGCCTCCCAGTCGGCGTTCATCAAATCAAGTTGCGCCTGCATGCTGGCAGCCCCTGAGTCATGATCTTCGTATAATTTGCTCAAAACCTTGCCGGATTTGGCGAACACCTTGTCAAACTGCTTCAATTCACTTTGAAGTGCTTTCACCTCATGAAGTACTGCTTCAGCTCGATCCGGATTTGTTATTACCTGCTGAGCAAAGCTCTCGAAACTCTTGAGCATGTCGTGGGTCAGGATGGCACCGGATGCGTTAGGACCACCAAGAAAAAAAGCAACGAGTAATGCTACGAGCATCTCATTGGTCTCCTGCTGTGAGGCTCATGGTTCGTGGGTTAAGCTTCTTCAGCTCAAACTTTGCCAGTGTTTCCCACTCTTTTGCGGTAACCGTTGACTTCATCTTAGTCATCAGTGCCAGGAACTCGGTTTGAGCGGCACGGCGCTCCCCGTTGTAGTCTTGAATGAGGTTGTCCAACTCCTCGCGTTCGGTTGCATAATCCAGAGTCATAGCCTTGAGTTTTTCAGAGTATTGGTGCACCGAAGTTGCGTGTTGACTGATCAACTGGTCCCGTTCTGCTGATAAAGCCGCGAATTCTTTAGCCCTCGCCGGATCATCAATTTCACTGGCAATCAGATTCTGGAATTCGGCATGTATTTCCGCCTGCTGCGCTTTTACCTCGTCGGGACTCACGTCCTTGGATATGCTTGCGCAGCCGATCACGACTGACATCGCGATACTGATGACAGATAAACAAAAAATATGGTTAGGTTTCATTTGGTTTTCTTCGGCCTCTAGAAATCGAATTTAAGATAGGCCAACGCACCTTCGTACTGCCAACTCATGTCACCATCGAATCTGTTTTTTGAGACACTAACGTCGAGTTCTACAGCATTGACGCCAACGCCAATCGCGATGTTTTTCGTCACACTGAAATCGAGTCCGGCGAAGACGTCGTAAAGAGATCCCTCGTAGTCTCCATAATCAACAGCAAAAATTTCGCCGCTGCCTCGAAGTGCCCAGCGCTTAGCAAACCGGTATTCTCCGCGCAGGCCAATAACGGGTAAGGGTGCGGTAAGGTCATTCGATTCCACACTACCGCCACCCGATGTGGATAACTTCGCACCCAGGTCTGCTACGTAAACGCCAAGAGTCACGCCGAGAAAGCTGCGATCGCGCTTCAGAAACATCCAGGTGTATGCAGCCTTATAGATCGTCAGGTCGAGATCGGTTTTTACCGTGCTGCTGATAGGGTATGTTGTGTCCTCCCAGACTATTTCCCTTTCAATCTGTTTCGAGGATGAGCGGGACAGGTCGAATGCGCTAAAGTCGAAACGATGTTTTTCTGCGAATCGCCAGTAACCGTCCACACGGAAAACCGTATCCGACCTCTTGAGCCCAAGGTCGTCCTCCAAATCTATGTCCGTTCCCCGGCCAGAGTCCCCGTCGACTCTCGTCCGGCTTTCACGATCCGTAAAAAAGGCGCCGATGCTTATACTGAATGTCGGGTCTTCCTGTGCGATCGCAGTGCTCGTGATCATTAGCAACATAAAAAGCCACGTGGCTCGCATGTTATCCCCTCCCCTGATTTTCTTTCTTCAGTATTCCCCTCAATGCGCCCGCTCGCTATCAAGAAAACGCATGGCGCTATTTCCAGCACATATCCTTTCTACCACCACTGCCCTGTGCCCACTGTGTCTTGCGCATAACTGATAGCGCCATAGAGACGCACAGGTGATGCTAATCAAGAGGTTTTAGACAAGTCGCCGGCTCGCACACGCAACAAAATAGAGATCAATCAGGAGCAATTGCTGTGAAAACATCCCTTCACACCACCTTCAAACTCACCATCGCAAGCGTGTTTGCGCTAGCCATGCTGCCGGCCGGGGCTGCTAGCGCTGCTGAACCCGCTGTAACGCCAGCCGAAGCCCGCGCCATCGCCAAGGACGCATACGTCTACGGTTTCCCGATCGTCGACAACTACCGCGTCTCGTACGCTTACTACACCGACAAGAGCGACCCGAACTTCAAGGCACCCTGGAACCAGATTGCCAACATCGCGCGTGTCTTTACTCCGGACGATACGGCCGTGCAGACGCCGAACTCCGACACACCCTATTCCTGGATTGGTATGGATCTGCGTGCCGAGCCGATCGTGCTGACCGTGCCGGCGATGGAAAAGGAACGCTATTTCAGCGTCCAGTTGACCGACGCCTATACCCAAAACTTCGACTACATCAGCAGCGGAGCAACAGGGAACGATGGCGGTGTGTTTGTCGTGGCCGGCCCGAACTGGAAAGGCGAGAAGCCCGAAGGAGTGGACAAGGTCTTCCACTCCGAAACAGAACTGGGTGTAGCGGTCTATCGGACGCAGTTGTTCAATCCGGGCGATATCGACAACGTGAAGAAGATACAGGCGGGCTACAAGGTCGAGACGCTGTCATCATTTCTGGGGCAACCGGCCCCAGCTGCGTTACCGGCTATTGATTTTCTCAAGCCTCTGACGCCTGAGGCACAGAAAACGTCGCTGGAGTTCTTCAAAATTCTCAACTTTGCTCTGGGTTATGCGCCGACTGTTCCATCCGAAGTCGAATTGATGGAACGATTTTCCAAGATTGGCGTCGGCCCCGGACAGACATTCGATGTGGCGTCCCTGTCGCCCGGGATGAAAACCGCAATCGAGAACGGCATGGCAGACGCTTGGGCCGAATTTGGCCAGTTCCGAAAGGAAAAAGTCGACACCGGCGAAGCGACATCCGGAGATTTTTTCGGAACCCGCGAATTTCTGAAGAACAACTATCTCTACCGCATGGCCGGTGCTGCTCTTGGCATCTACGGCAACTCGAAGCAGGAAGCGATGTATCCGGTTCTTGCGGTTGATTCCAAAGGGGAAAAATTGAACGGTTCGAACCGTTACACCCTGCATTTCCCGGCGGGCGATCTTCCCCCGGTGAATGCGTTCTGGTCAACAACCATGTACGAATTGCCAGCAAGCCTACTCGTCGCCAATCCGATCGACCGTTATCTCTTGAATTCAACGATGATGCCGCAATTCGTCCAGGACGCCGACGGTGGCATCACCCTCTACTTCCAGAACGAGAATCCCGGTAAAGACAAAGAAGCGAACTGGTTGCCGGCTCCCAAAGGTCCATTCTGGGTCATCATGCGGCTCTACTGGCCGAAGGAATCTGCACTGGATGGTTCGTGGGTCCCGCCAATGCTGGTCAGAGCGGAGTGAAACGGATCGGGTAATGCGCCCCGTGCATTTCGCCTGCGCAGATTGAGCACCAATCTGCGCAGTGTTTAAACACCAACAAGGACTTCTATCAGTTGATTACTGCCTTTCCGGTATCCGGTCGGCTTGTGGGTGCTGGTGCAAGGTAGCAGATGGTGATTCGCCAAGCAGGCGCTTGTAGTCGAGCGAAAATTGCCCCATGTGGGCGAAGCCACATTCACGCGCGATGCTCGCAACCGTGGTGGTAGAGGGGTCGGCATGCTGCAACAGCCTACGGGCTTTCCTCAAACGTTCCCGTTTTACGAAAGCCATGGGTGTAATACCGTAGGTGTGCAAAAAAAGATAACCGAGCGTTCGCTTGCTAACACCAGACACTTCAGAAAGGTGGCCGAGTTGAATTCTTTCTTTCATGTGTTGCGCAATGAAGGCGAGCGCTTCCTCGAGCCCCCTGTGATTATTCGATCTCTTACATTGCATGGACTTATTAATGAGACCACTCCTGGATGCCAGGTTGCGTAAGAGTTGATTCTAGTGCGGTGAGTAATAGCTTCGCTATCGCGAATCCGCACGGGTATCGATTGGCGAGAAGGAACTGGCAAGCAGGCTTACTGTAACTATGTGGTCGCTCGCACAAGCGTGTCGCTTGGGCATTCACCGAATGCATTCTTGTATTGGGTGGTAAACAAACTCATGTGGTTGAAGCCGAGCCCGAAGGCCTCATTGGTGACAGTTGTTCGGCCTCCTGACGCCTTGAGGTTCTTGCGCACCTGGTGCAGCCGCATCAGGCGAAAGTAGCGTGAAGGGCTTGTTCCGAAGGCCTCTGCGAAGGCATATTCCAGGTATCGGCGGCTGGCGTGCATGGCGACACACAATTCGTCGATACTGACTGGTTCTGTGATCCTCTCCCGCATATAACATTCGGCACGCTTCGCGATAATGAAATGCCCCCTGGCCTGAGACATGACTTTCGCTGGAGCAATGTCGATAGAGCTCAGGGCGGCGCCCAGCGCATTGCGGAGATCGGTAACCAACCAATCGGCTGCCAGAGTATCCAGCGGAATTTCAGCGGGCTGTACAATGTTTTCGATGGCTTGCCACAGGTCTTTTAACCTTTCCGGATCGGGCCTGATGGATGTACAGGGGACGATCTGTGTCAGGTTCGTGCGCGAAGTGGTTCGTTCGATTGACTCGATCCACTCGGGGAGCACGACCAGAGAGACCCATCCATAGATTGTCGAAGCGTAACCGCTGATTTCCTGACCAGGCTGGCAGAACAGTAATTTCGAATCGTCAACGGGATTGCCACTCCAGTTTGCCTGAGCACCTTTGGTGAAAGCTCCAATGCTGAATCGACTCGGATCGAGCTCACCCATCACACGAATAGGCAGGTTGATGGTACCGAGATCGATTGAAAGGTCACCCAGTGAAATCTGCTCAAGCGCAATATCGAGATTTCCGGGTTTTAGTTGGACGAACTCCAGGTTGGCACCGCTAACGGCATCATTAATCTCGTCCAGATCGTGATATCGAACTCGCGGTTGATATTGAATCCCCGAAAGACCACACACTTCACTCATGAGACGCTCCCTGCGATTTTTTGATAGGCACCAAGAATCATAGGCCAAACATCACTTCACCGCTAGAAATCCATCAACAAGCATTCAGCCAAACGTCGCTTTCGAGACGACTGCCTGAACCCGGCTTCGTCTTGCGCATAATTGATAGCGCCATAGGAGCGAACGGGTAATGCTATGAAATATGAAGCTCCCTTTTCGCCTGGAAAATAAAGGATAAAAAGCTATGAAATGCAGAGCGACTGTGAAGTCGGTAAGAGAACTTACCTCAAAATTGTTGGTGATGATTGCCTTCATCGGTTTCGCAGCCGGTGCTCAGGCTGCCTCGAAGACCGAGAATAAACCGGAAACGATCGCCGAGAAGGCTTATACCTATGGCCTCCAACAGGCAATTTTTTACGGCCAGCGATGGATCTATACCCAGAACGATGCAGCAAGCAATGATATCTACTCGGGGCTGAACCGGTTCTTCTGGGTTCGGAAGCAGATCACCCCGGATTTCCCCGTTGTGACACCGAACGCAACAACACTCTACGGGTCCGGCTTCCTGGATTTGCGTGACGGGCCGGTCGTTATTGAGGTCCCGGAAATCACCGACCGCTATTTCAGCGTTCAGATCATGGACCAGTATGGAATCTTCCGGATGATCGTTGGGTCGCCCTTTAATGGCACCAAGGCCCGCAGCTACATTCTGCTTCCACCGGACTTTTCGGGAACGGTGCCGGCTGACTTCCCGACAACAGACATCGTTCAATGGCCTGCGAAAACTGCCTACGGCGTCGTCCGTATGGCCGTTGAGACGGGGTCGGATGCCGAAATAAAGACCATTAATGCTTACCAGGACCAAATAACCATGACGCCTCTGGCGGACTGGCTGTCGAATGGTCACAAAGGCGTGGCCCAGGCAGACCGAGCCATTGTGCCAGGCGATTTTGCCGTCCCTGCCGGATTGCCGGAGTATGCAGTGGGTCAAGTAGACAAGCAGACCGCAGAACAGTACTACACCCTGCTCAACGTTATCCTGAATGATCCGACCGTGCCGGTGATTGAAGATTCGCTCCTCGAAACCGAGATGCTTGCCCAGCTCAAGACAATCGGTATTGGTAAGGGGATGACATTCGATTGGTCAAAACTGTCGGCAGAGCAGAAAACAGCGCTTGAGACTGGATTCAAAGCGGGTTTTGAGAGTGTGCGCAAAACGTTGAAAACAAACCTCATCAACATGAACGGCTGGGGCATCGTGCGCAATGATGGTGGTTTTGAAACCAGATGGATGGACAGGGCCGTCATCGCCGATGCGGCCTGGGCGGCACCAGACAAGAACATTTCCCACGGCGGAGCCTTCCTGTTCACCGACGCGAGTGGCAAGCCACTGACCGGCGACAACAAATACACGCTGACCTTCGACATGAATGATCTGCCACCGGTGACCGAGTTCTGGTCGATCCCGATTTACGACGCCAACGGCTATTTCGTTGCCAACGAGATCAACCGCTACACCGTGAACAGCTTCATGCTGGAGGCCGGCGACCTCGTGGCGAAAGACGGTAAGCTGGTGATCTACGTGCAGAACGAGAAACCCACGGATCCGGCTCAGGCAAAAAACTGGCTCCCGGCTCCGGCCAAAGGATTCAGGTTCACAGCGCGATTCTATGGGCCTTACGCCCCGCTGACGAACGGCACATACAACATGCCCAAAGTCGAGAAGACTCTTTAAGCTCTCAATATTGACAAGGAAAGAACAATGAAAAAGCCAGCGATCGCATCGGTTCTCGCAACCGCACTGATATTTAACGTCGGCACGGCACAGGCAGACAGCGCCAGGGAAATGGCAAAAACCAAAGCGGCGTCGATGCCTGACAAGGTACAGACGGTCGCTGGCGAACTAAAGTTCTTCGATGGCGTACCGATCGGCGACACCAATGATCTGGTCTACGACTATCTGAACCGTGCACGTGCGCTGGGTGTGTACCTGGATAATGTAGGTGCTGTATCCATCTACGCCGTACTGCTTGGCATGGCCCAGCAGGGGGCCGATGCGCCCAACAAGATTGCTCTCTGGGAGCAGTTAATGGATTCAAGAACACCGGTCATAACGTCGAACACATCGACGATGTATGCCTATGCCCCTACTGATCTCGCAAATGACGGACCAACTGTTATTGAGGTTCCACCTGGCATGCTTGGCTTTCTGAACGATGCCTGGCAGCGTTACGTCGGTGACATCGGCGCTGCCGGGCCCGACAAGGGCAAGGGTGGCAAGTACCTCGTACTGCCTCCTGGTTACACGGGCGAGATACCGGACGGCTACTATCTACTCAAGCCATCCACCAACAAGAACTTCCTGTTCCTGCGCGGCTCGATCAAAGATGGCCTTAAAGCTGCAGCCGACAACTTCAAAGCCGGACTGAAAATTTATCCTTTGAAGAACAAGGACAACCCGGAACCGACGCAGTTCGTGAACATGTCCGGGCGCTCATTCAGCACCATCTTCCCGAGCACGCTGGAATACTATGAAATATTGAACACTATCGTTCAGGCAGAGCCGGTCGACGCTATCGGGCCGGAAGTGCGCGGTAATATGGCCGCCATCGGAATCGTCAAAGGCAAGCCGTTCAATCCTGATGAGCGGATGAAGAAACTGCTTACCGAGGCCGCAACGCTGGGCAACGCGGCAGGGCGCTCCATTACCTATGATCCGCGGATCGATGGTGTGTATATCTATCCGGATTCCGATAGCAACTGGGTTATGGGATATGCAAACAAGAATACGTCTTTCGAGGCAAACGGCGTGATGGACCTCGATGCGCGTGTTCTGTTCTATTACAACGCCGGGGGCGTAACGCCAGCGATGGCGCTTACCCGCGCAGGTGCAGGCTCTGATTACGCACTCGCCATGCTCGACAGCGATGACAAGCCGTTCGATGGCGCCAGGACCTACAAGTTGCATCTACCACCGAACGTTCCCGTGAACAACTTCTGGGCAGTCACCTTGTACGACACACAAACGCGTACCCAGTTACAAACCGGCCAGTTGTTCCCGACAGTGGGCAGCCAGGACAGCGGCATCAAGAAGAACCCCGACGGATCGTACGACGTCTATTTTGCACCGAAAGTACCTGAAGGGCGCGAAGGCAACTGGCTGCAAACCGTTCCGGAAAAGAGCTGGTTTGCCATTCTGCGCATGTACGGACCAATGGAGCCCTGGATCAACAAGTCCTGGCGTCCCGGTGATATTGAGTTGGTAGAGAGCAACTCCAAAGGGGTAACGAAATGATCACCCGAATTATCGCAACAACAATTGTTATGGCAGTCGCTAGCCTTCCTGCGTCAGCCGAGGTGTCGAAGGCTGAGCTGGAGTCCATCTCCATTCCAGACACACTCGAGACGCCTATTGGCACGTTGGAATTCTTCGATGGCGTCCCCACCGACGCCACCATCGACAGAGTGTATGACAACCTTGATCGCATGCGGGCAGTCGAGGCGTACCTCGACAATCAAGGTGCCGCTTCGCTGTTTGCAATGCGCAAAGGCAATGCAGCCATCGGCGCGACGTCAAACAAAGTCAGCATCACCGAGCAACTGCTCAAGCCGGAATCCCTGTACCTGACCGGTAATACCTCCACTTTGTATGCGTTGACCTATCTCGACCTGAAAGTCGACGGTGCGCTGGTGGTCGAATTGCCACCAGGCATGCTCGGCTTTCTGGACGACGCCTGGTTTCGCTATATCGAAAACATGGGGTTGCCCGGTCCGGACAAAGGAAAAGGCGGTAAGTATCTGCTCTTGCCTCCGGGCTACGACGGTGAGGTGCCTGAGGGTTATTTCGTCGTCAAGATGCCCACTTACCATAACCTGATGTTCTTGCGCGGCTCCATCGCCAAAGGTCTGGCGCCAGCTGTCAAAAATATCAAATCCCAACTCAAGATTTATCCCCTGTCCAAGGTCGACAATCCGCCTGCTACAGAGTTCGTCAATTTCTCCGGCACAAGCTACAACACGGTCGTGACCCGAGATCTGGGTTTTTATGAAGGTCTGAACCAGGTTGTGCAGGAAGAGCCGATCGATGCCATCGGGCCCGAGGTGCGCGGCACTCTGGCTGCCATCGGTATCGTCAAGGGCCAACCGTTCGAGCCCGATGCGCGCATGCAGAAGCTACTGGCTGAGGCCGCTGACATAGGCGCCGCCACCGCACGTGCCATCACCTACCAGCCTCGTATCGATGGGGTGGAAATCTATCCCGATACTCACAGCGCCTGGACCATGGGTTACGCGAACAAAAACACCTCGTTCACGGCTGATGGCGCCATGAACCCCGATGCACGGGTATTGTTCTATTTTAACGCCACCGGCGTCACTCCGGCCATGGCGATGACACGAGCGGGCGCTGGTTCCGATTACGGCATTGCCTATCTGGATGCCAACAAGAAGGCGTTTGACGGCTCCAAAAGCTACAAACTGCACCTGCCGCCAAACGTGCCGGTGAACAATTTCTGGGCCGTCACCATCTACGATACCCAGACACGTTCACTGCTGCAGACGTCTCAACCGTTCCCGACGCTCGGCAGTCAGGACAGTAGCTTTGAAAAGAATGCGGATGGTTCCTACGATCTCTATTTCGGGCCAAAGGCGCCAAAAGGAAAAGAAGGCAACTGGCTGCAGACCCTGCCAGGAAAAAGCTGGTTCGCGATCCTGCGGATGTACGGCCCACTTGAGCCCTGGATTAACAAGACCTGGCGTCCGAGCGAGATCGAGTTGGTTCAATAACAGCGCTGCTGTGGCGCCGGGTGTCACGCCTGCATAGGCATTGGTGGGGGCGTTGGATGCTTGCCCCCACCCAACATCTAGTGTGTACATGTCAATGACTATGAAATCTCTCCTCCTTGTACTCGGAATGACAGCAGCCACGGTTGCAGGCTGCTTTGCTTTTAATACCGGCATAGACAGCGAGAAGCAGACCACCTCTTCGGTGCATGCCAAGGATGCTGAATACGTCATCGACGGGCAGCGCGTAAAGCTACATGATGGCGTCGCTGAGACGGCATCAGCTCCGGGCTCCGCATCGAAGATCACCACTCGCTACTTCGGCAATGAAGTCACGACTGATCTGGATGGTGATGGCCGTGATGATATTGTTTTTCTACTCACTCAAGAATCAGGCGGCTCAGGCGTTTTCTTCTACGTCGTTGCTGCGCTTTATACTGCAGAAGGATATGTTGGCTCACACGCCTATCCGCTTGGCGATCGTATCGCGCCGCAGACGACTGAACTCAGTCCCAATCCACGCCACCAGAATGTTATCGTCGTGAACTATGCTGATCGCGCGCCAGGCGAACCAATGTCAGCGCAGCCGTCGATGGGTAAAAGTGTTTTGCTTAAGCTTGATCCCGATACTCTTCAATTTGGGGTGGTGGAACGTGACTTTGAAGGCGAGGCCGATCCATCTCGAATGTCTCTTACCATGAAGGAATGGATCTGGATTGCTGCACTTTACAGCGACGGGCGCCAGATCGAACCCCGCCAACCTGACATATTCACCCTCTCTTTTACTGAAGACGGACGTTTTTCAGCGACGACTGACTGTAATCAAATCAGTGGTGGTTATGAAGCTGTTGGCCAATCAATTTCGTTCGAGAAAATTGCCACGACCAGTATGTTTTGTGAAGGGTCACAGGAGGCCGAATTTATTGTGCTTCTTGGGGATATTCAGCTCTATCGTTTTACCTCCCGTGGCGAATTGATCTTCGATCTCAAGTTCGATAGCGGAACTGCCGTGTTCCGGTAAAACTTCGTTGATGTGTGCATCACTGATCGGACGATGACAACGAAAAATGCACGCGCTAATTCCCGCTGGCCCTGAACTACTGTCGCCTGTTGCTGTCATATTCTGCGAACTCTATATGACCGAGCAGAAACCTAACGGGCAGGCAGCCCTCACGGACCAGGAGTGATTTGATGAATGCCATGAAGATTCTCCAGCAGTTGATGAGCCAGTCCGGCGGAGCCCGCACCGATAGTGGCGGCGGTGGAACCGGAGGCATTGACGTTAAAAGCCTTCTGGGCGGCGGCGCGCTCGGGCTGATGCTGGGCTCCAAAAGAGGCCGCAAAATGGGCGGCACAGCGCTCAAGTATGGCGCCGTAGCGGGCGTTGGCGCTCTGGCGTGGAAGGCCTACCAGAACTACCAGTCACAATCGCCTGCACAGGCCGGAACTCAAATGGCCAACAACACCCGGGAAGGCCAGCCGCTGGAACAACTCCAGGGCCGCGAGCAGGAGCAGCGGGGGCTGGAAATTCTCCAGGCTATGATCATGGCGGCCCGGGCCGACGGCCACATCGACAGCAACGAGCGCACCCTGCTTACCCAGAAAATCGAAAGTCTGGGCCCGGACGATGAGCTCCACGCCTGGATTCAGTCCCAGTTTGATGCACCTCTGGATGCGCAGGCTCTAGCCAATCAATCAGATTCTCCGCAGGCAAGCCGAGAGATCTATGTAGTGAGCGCAGCAATGATTGATGAACAAAATCCTATGGAGCGCGCCTGGCTGGACCAACTCGCCAACGCCCTGAAGCTGGAAGCCCCACTCGCCGCCGAACTGGAACGGCAGGTACTGAACGCAAACCGTCAGTAACGTTATTTTTGGCGGAATCGGCCAGATATATGTGAATTATGACCGTCTGATTTTTTTGTCGTTTATGCCACACTTGGGATTCAAATAACGACAATATTCACGACAGAGTCTTTTTCTATGAGCGAAGCCGAGACCCACTATCGTACCTGTAATATCTGCGAAGCCATGTGCGGCTTGGAAATCAAACATAAGGACGGAGAGATTCTGTCGATCAAGGGTGACCACGACGATCCGTTCAGTCGTGGTCATATTTGCCCTAAAGCAGTTGCACTCCAGGATTTTTACAAGGACAAAGACCGCCTGAGAAAACCCGTCAGACGCACTCCAGATGGCTGGCAGGAAATCAGCTGGGATGAGGCCTTCTCGGAAATAGCCACTCGCTTCCGCGATATCCAGCAGGCAAATGGCATGGATTCGGTCGGCGTGTATCTTGGCAATCCCAACGCCCACAATTTCGGCAACGCCATCATGCTGCCGCGCTTTTTCAAGGCTCTGGGTACCAACAATCGGTACAGCTCCGCATCCGCCGACCAGCTGCCCCATCATGTGGCCTCCAATTACATGCTTGGGGCCGGCATGCTCATTCCCATTCCCGACATCGATCATACAGATTTCATGTTGATTATCGGAGCCAACCCTATTGTATCCAACGGCAGCCTGATGACGGCACCGGGCGTTGGTAAGCGCCTGAAGGCGATTCAGCAACGGGGCGGAAAGGTGGTGGTAGTGGATCCCCGGCGCACCGAGACCGCCAAAAAAGCCGATCAGCACCTGTTCATCCGGCCCGAAACAGACGCTCTTTTCATGCTTGCCCTCGCGCACACGCTGTTTGACGAACAACGGATTGATCTTGGCCATCTGGAATCCAGGATTCACGGGCTGGAAAGCCTCGCAGAGGCAGTAAAGCCTTATGCACCGGAAAACGTAGCCGGTACCTGCGGTATGGATGCCGCTACCATTCGGGAGCTTGCACGCGATATGGCTGCAGCAAACAGCGCAGTCTGCTATAGCCGGATGGGTGCCTCCACTCAGTCTTTTGGTGGTCTTTGCCAGTGGCTGAACAACGTGCTGAATATTCTGACCGGAAATTTCGATAGCCGGGGCGGAGCCATGTTCCCTCAGCCCGCGCTGGATCTGGTGCGGGATAAAAAAGGCAAACCCGGTTCCTACGGCCGCTATGAGTCCCGCGTAAGAAAGCTGCCTTACTTTAACAATGAATTCCCGGTTGCGACCCTGGCCGATGAGATTCTGACGCCCGGCGAAGGTCAGATTCGAGCCATGATTACCATCGCTGGTAATCCCGTCCTTTCCGCGCCCGGAGGTGTACGTCTGGAAGAGGCTTTCGATAACCTGGAATTCATGGTTTCAGTTGACATCTACCTGAACGAAACCACACGTCATGCGGACATCATTCTGCCGGCTACAACCGGCCTGGAAGTTCCCCATTTCGACGTTTTCTTCAATTCGTTTGCCGTGCGGAATACAGCCAGGTTCTCTGAGCCCATGTTCGAGAAATCGCCCGACCAGAAACATGACTGGGAAATTCTTCGCGATCTCGGCCTGCATCTGACCGGGCGGGACGACGACGGGGTGACGCCGGAGATGATGCTGGATGCCGGCCTGAAGCACGGCACCTATGGTGCGAAGGGAATGAGCCTGAGCAAGCTCAAAGACAGTCCACACGGTGTGGATCTCGGGCCACTGCAGCCTTGCCTGGAGCAACGAATCCAGACCGACGACGGCCTGATACGCATTGCACCGCAACTGTATCTGGATGATCTCAAACGCCTGAACGAATCCGGAATATTGAACCCTGAACAGGATTGCGACTACCCGTTTTCCATGATCAGCCGCCGTCTGCCCCGCAGTCACAACACCTGGACCCAGAATTCCCACCGGCTGGTCAAAGGTAAAAATCCATGCACAGTTCAGATGAATACTGCTGATGCTAAAAAGTTGGGTATTTCCGACGGTCAAATCGCGCTGATCGTTTCATCCACCGGTAAAATTCAACTGCCTGTGGAGATCGACGACGATATATTTGAGGGGGTAATCAGCGTCCCGCAGGGATGGGGACACAATCGGGCCAACACCGCTATGACTGTTGCAGAATCACAGCCAGGGGTCAGCATGAATGATATAACCGACTCACAGCGCATTGACGTTCTGACCGGTAATGCAGCGTTTAATGGCACACGGGTAGCGGTGAGGATTGCTTAGTTTTCACAACTCGAGATTTCTGGTCAGAACCTCTGCGGATTTGATAATTCGTTTGGTACGGTAAAGGTCAGGGTGTTTTTCGTTGTCAGCGTACCCTACTGGCTCTCCGGCACCCGTATTTACAAACCAGGAGTTTTCTG
This sequence comes from Marinobacter sp., assembly GCF_048259445.1. Classification (GTDB taxonomy): domain Bacteria; phylum Pseudomonadota; class Gammaproteobacteria; order Pseudomonadales; family Oleiphilaceae; genus Marinobacter. Next base: position 122,754 of record NZ_JBLXHQ010000005.1, read on the forward strand.
GTGTACGATCGCCAAGCAATTTCTTGAATTCAGCCGGTTTGATACCCAGTGCTTTAGCCGCTGCATTGTATGTGCAACGCGTTCTTGCGTTGTTAAGAAAGTCACGGATGAGGATAACTTTTTCTTGCATTAAAGGTTAATTCCCAGAAAGTTAACTCGAAGCTATGCATTACTCATAACCAGTTCCAACAAGCTCTGGGTTTTTGCTTTCAAGACTGAAAAGTGTATGGGTTTTGACACCAACGTCAATACGAAGCTGCCGCAGAACGCATGATCAGAGGCCAATCCGGAAACTTTCTGATTTCGTTGAGGGGCGCTCAGCGCCCGTTCAGGGAGTGCGCCTCCCCTATTTCCGCCCAGTGAGTAATACGTCGTTTATCCCCGTCCCAGAAGTACTTTAAATGTGCCCCTTGCACCGGAATGGAGACAGCTTTTGGTTTAAATGCGGCGATACATTCGCTGCCCGGGTGCCGGACACTTTTATACAAAAATCCATTTGATCCTTTGCTGCGCCAACGGCTGGCAAACTTCTGGCTCAAGGCATAATCATCCGGATCCGGATGATGCAGGTCTGCAAACTCTGGCCCCCGTATGTCGTGCATCTCCAATGCAACCTTACCAACGTAAGCTCTCATGGTGAGCGCTATAGAATCTTCATTAGCCGCTGCCATCTCTCGCTCTTTATGAAAAACGGTCTCCCGGATCGCTGCTTCGAGAGTGTTGGCCGCGTAATAGGCGCCAAAATGCCTGTCCGCGAAGCGGCTTCCAAAGCCAAGGTGCGTGAACGACGCCATCACCGGCGTACTGCCAGGGCCGCTGATACGGTCGTCAGGTTGTACCAGCTCTATATCCCCTGCCTGATCACGCAGCCGGGGATTTGTCATGCCCTCAATTTCAAAGGCCAGCTCAAATTCGTCCGGCTCATAGATGCGCTCGAAAAGGTCTATGGGCGGATAATGGCTCGGGATGATTCGGTAGGTATCCCACCCCGGGAGGTGAAGTGGAGGGGTGGAGAACATTACCACCCCCGTTTGGCATCGAAATACTGGCGGGTCAACATAAGATTCATCATCGAGCCTTGCGTCATGAAATCCATTGCAGACTTACCGCCAAACGGCACTTCAGACGTTTTCAGGCGGATCCTTCGATTCGCTCGTTCATGAGTCGGGTACAGGAGCTGAAGAGCCTTGTATATACCCAGCACGTAGCTGATGCGCTCCATTGTGTCATTGGAGAGTTTGGTCGGATTAAGCTTTGCGTAGTTATAGAGTGTTGTCCGGGATGGACCGCCAAGAAGTTTGCTGCGCTCCTCAGCATTACACCCCCACTCTTCCGTTACCCGAAAGAATCCCTTTAGCGCTACGCGCCCTTTCTCTGCTTCGCGATCACCTGCCGCGCTTTTACGCTCAACTACAGCTGTCATGGTGCCCACCTCACTGAACTCTGTTCATATTTGAACAATATACCAATAATTGTATTTTTTTGAAAGTATTGAATTTGCGCTTTGGTTCTTGTCATCCACGCTGGAAAAGTGGCATTTATGCCGAGCTGCCGCCAATTATCGTAAAACGGGCCATTTGCGTGCGTCAGGATTTACCGGATAGTTTTCTATCCTATGATGAGAACGTTCTGAATGACTTCTGGAGCACAGTAAAATGGTATCAATCAAATCGATACATGGTTCAGCTCAATTGCTCCTGGATGTTACCAGTGGCGTTACTCAGATTGTCGAAAGAACCCATCGCACTGTTGCGAGGGAAGTGAACCCGCTGAATCGACTGCGTGACGTGGCAGGAGTACCTCCAGAGGAGAAGCAACAAGGCAGGACTTACCAGATAATTCAGTCGACCACCTCGTTGCTGCAACAGGGGGTGCATTGGTCTCTTGATAAGTTCTCGGCACAAGAAGATATCCTGAACTCATCAAACAGTGTGAAGGTTGCAGCAGCTCTGAACGGCATATGCGGCGATCATCTGGAAGCCACCAACAATCCTCTGGCGATTTCCATGCATTTTCGAAATCGCAACGGAGAGAAGGTGCGGCCAGGCTCAGGGAATGCCTGTGCCGAGATTCCGGATGCCAGCTCAAAAATCGTGGTATTGGTTCACGGTTTGTGTCTCTCCCATGAGTATTGGCAAGGACACAATGAAGGGAATCTGGGTACGGAGTTGCATCGGGAGCATGGCTTCACGCCGCTGTACCTGAACTACAATACGGGAAGGCATATTTCCAGCAATGGCAGGGAGTTGAGCCAACTTCTTCACAATTTAGTTGAATTGTGGCCGGTTAAGGTCGAGGAGCTTACCCTGATTGGCCACAGCATGGGAGGGCTCGTTATTCGTAGCGCCTGCTGGTACAGCAGCAAACTCGGCCTGCCCTGGGCAAAGCTTTTGAAGAATGCGCTTTACCTGGGGTCGCCTCATCATGGTTCAGCCGTCGCCAAAGCCGGAAACATGTTGACCTTCGTTATGAAGAAATTCCGCTACGCCAGCCCTTTTGCTGTTGGCCAACATACCAGCGCAGGCATCAAGGACCTGCGACACGGCAACTTACTGGACGAGGACTGGGATGGCGTCGATCAGGACGACTTCCATCCGGACTATCGCCAGCCGGTTCCACTGCTAGCAGGCACACGACATTTTTTTATAGCCGCAGCCATTGGTAAGAACGTATCGGGCTTTACCAGCATGATGGTCGGCGATCTCCTGGTTCGGCTGGATAGCGCCAAAGGACATCACTCTGATGATTTAAAGAGGCTCTCCATACGCCCCGAAAACTGTCGCGTGTTCGAAAATCTTAATCACCTGGACTTACTCGACAACAAGGTGGTGCACGATCAGATACTGGCCTGGCTGGCCTGACTGGCAGAACCCGGGCAATAACATCCATCTCACGTAACTGTCCAATGCTCAAGAAAAAGTTCCCGCGCTCGCTTGGCTCTGCCATAGGTGCGGGTAATGGTGCAGATTTCCAGGGAATATTTTTTTATTTCAGGCACCAGAGCGCGCAGGCCCCCTTCATCTACATAGCGTTGAACGTAGGCGTCTGGCATGAATCCGATGTATGCGCCGGACAAAATCATCGCGAGTCGCGCTTCGTAGAAATAGGAAATCGCCGCCTTGTTCATATCCGCCAGCTGGGCACCGACTTCCGGACTGGTGTGGATGCCCGCGTGAACCACCTTGCTGGAAAGGATCTGATCCAGCAGCCGGGGCGATGGATCTGCATTGTAAAGCGGGTGTGTGCGACTGCAGTAAAGGTGGCAGTCATCTACATACAGAGGGCGGTAATCCAGCCCGGAAAGCTGACGATGCTGCGGGATAAGTCCAATATCTGCTTCATCGTTCAGAACCATTCGTTCGATATCGCTCAGCGACCTGACATCCAATAACACATTGACATCGGGCGCGGCTTTGGAGAATCGGGCTATGGCCTCCGAGAGCCCGGATTGCGGGTCCATGCAGATGGTATCGCTGGCAATAATACGCAGTTCACCGGTGAGACTTACATGCAGGGCATTCACACCTGAGCGAAAACCTTCAAGAGCCGAAAGCAGTGTCTTCATCAGTTCGTAAACATCAGCCCCTTCTTCTGTAAGCGAGAACCCACTTCGGCCGCGAAAACAGAGCTTAAGGTTCAGACGTTCTTCCAGGTTTGCGATGTGAGTACTGATTGTTGAACGGCCAATATTCAGCTCACCTTCCGCTGCCGAAAATCCACCGCTCTCTACCACTGCCTCAAACACTTTGAGCAGGCGAATCTCATAATCGCCCACCTGCCCCAGCCTGATCTTCAGATCTTTCTTCATTGTTTGATAGCTCTCAACGTGTGCGCCTGATCAATCACATTTATCACACAAACACCCGGCCTTACCATCACGCAACTGTATGAGTCCCATTTTTCTGCATGTTTTGGAGCACTGTATGACGTTAGAACTGAACCAACCCGACCTGTTCCGTGATCGCGCTTTTATAGATGGACAGTGGGTTCAGGCCAATAAATTACGTTCGTTTCCCGTTTTCAATCCCAGCACCGGCGCTACACTTGGCTCCGTTCCGGATCTGGGAGCAGACGAAACCCGCACCGCGATCGACGCAGCAGAAAAAGCACTTAAACCCTGGCAAGCCCTTACAGCCAAAGAGCGCTCCATTATTCTGCGCAACTGGTTCAACCTTATCCTTGCGCATCAGGATGATCTTGCCACCCTTATGACCAGTGAGCAGGGAAAACCTTTTGCCGAAGCCAAGGGTGAAGTAGCCTACGGGGCGTCCTTTGTTGAGTGGTTTGCAGAAGAAGCAAAGCGTATTTACGGCGACGTTATCCCCGCCCACGGCCCGGACAAGCGGCTGGTAACCATCAAGCAGCCCATAGGTGTGGTGGCGGCGATCACGCCCTGGAACTTCCCTATTGCCATGATCACCCGGAAAGTTGCCCCAGCATTGGCAGCGGGCTGCACCGTAGTCATCAAGCCGGGTGAAGATACCCCATTGTGCGCGCTGGCGTTGGCAGAACTGAGCCGCCAGGCCGGTATTCCAGCGGGCGTTCTGAACGTTGTGACTACGCTTCAGGCTCCGGAAGTTGGCCGCACACTGTGTGAAGATTCCCGTGTGCGCAAGCTCTCCTTCACGGGCTCTACACCGGTCGGCAAATTGCTGATGCGCCAGTGTGCGGATACGGTAAAGAAAGTCTCGTTAGAGCTGGGCGGCAACGCGCCATTTATTGTTTTTGATGACGCCGACCTGGACGCAGCCGTCGCAGGGTTAATGGCCTCCAAGTTCCGCAATGCAGGCCAGACTTGCGTGTGTACCAACCGCATTCTGGTTCAGGATGGCGTTCACGATCTGTTTATCGAAAAGCTCAACGCTGCCGTGCAGAACCTCACCGTAGGCGATGGTTTCGGTGAAGCCGTTACCATTGGCCCTCTGATCAACGATAAAGCCGTCAGCAAAGTACACGGGTTGGTCGACGATGCGCTTGCCAAGGGTGCGACGATCACCCAGCAGAATACCGCCATCCCCGACAACCCGAACTTCTTTCCTCCCACCGTGCTGACTGGCGTGACCACAAGCATGTCTATCGCAACGGAAGAGATTTTTGGCCCCGTCGCGACCGTGTTCCGGTTCAGCGATGAATCAGAAGCCGTAGCGCTGGCAAACGATACGCCCTTTGGCCTTGCCGCTTATTTCTACAGCCGCGACATCGGTCGGGTCTGGCGTGTGGCCGAAGCTCTTGAGTACGGCATGGTCGGAATCAACGAAGGCATTATTTCCACAGAAGTCGCGCCTTTTGGCGGCATCAAGGAATCAGGCATTGGCCGTGAAGGCTCGCGTTACGGCATCGATGACTTTGTTGAAATCAAATACCTGTGCATGGGCGGCATCCGCTGAACCGCCACACAAAATATGGAGAACGAGCTCATGTCCAATGAATCTCTGCATCACCGCCGCGCCGCAGCCATGGCTCAGGGTCAGGGGGCGTTGCACCCGGTCTACGTGGCCAAAGCGCTCAATGCTGAAATCTGGGATGTCGAAGGCAACCGTTTTATCGATCTGGGTGCGGGTATTGCCGTCAATAACACCGGCCACAGCCACCCGCGCATTCAGGCAGCCGTTCAGGAACAGGTAGAGCGCTTCAGCCATACCTGCCTGATGGTCACGCCCTATGAGTCCGCGGTTCAACTGGCTGAAAAACTCAACGCGATTGCGCCAGGCGATACGCCCAAGAAAAGTATCTTTGTAACCACCGGCGCAGAAGCGGTTGAAAACTGCGTGAAAATTGCCCGTTCATACACCGGGCGCCCCGGCGTTATTGCCTTCAAGGGCGGTTTTCATGGCCGTACCAACCTGACAATGGGGCTTACGGGCAAGGTTAAGCCTTACAAGGTCGGCTTTGGTCCGTTCCCGGGCGAGATCTACCATGCGCCCTTCCCCAATGCTTATCACGGCGTCTCGGTTGAAGAGTCCCTACAAGCCCTTGATGATTTGTTTGTGTGTGATATCGAGCCGAACCGGGTCGCGGCTATTATTATCGAGCCTGTTCAGGGTGAAGGTGGTTTCTACCATGCCCCCGCGGAATTCCTGCAGGCCTTGCGCCAGCGCTGCGATGATCACGGCATCCTGCTGATTGTCGATGAAATCCAGACCGGCTTTGCTCGCACCGGCCGGATGTTTGCAATCGAATACGCCAACGTTGAGCCAGACCTGATGACCATGGCCAAGGGCATTGCCGGCGGCTTCCCGATCGCAGCCGTTGTGGGCAAGGCTGAGATTATGGATCAGCCGGCCCCGGGCGGTCTTGGCGGCACCTACGGCGGCTCGCCAATCGGTTGTGCAGCTGCACTTGCCGTATTGGATGTAATCGAAGATGAACAATTGTGTGAGCGTGCGCTGCAGGTTGGTGAGAGGCTCACAGGCCGCCTCAGGCAACTGCAATCACGCTTCCCTCAGCGCATCGGAGATGTGCGCAATCTGGGTGCCATGATTGCTATGGAACTGGTGGTTGACGGTGATGTTAACCGACCCGATCCGGAACTGACCAAAGCCGTGGTTTCCGAGGCTGCCAAAGCGGGAATAATTCTGCTGTCCTGCGGTATTCGCGGCAACGTGATTCGCTTTCTGCCGGCCTTGACGATCAGCGATGCGTTGATTGATGAGAGTATGGATATTCTGGATGACTGTTTTTCCGATCTTAGCGGGGGCAATCAAGGGGTTTAGGACGATCCGGACTGGGTTCTGGCGCCCTCGGGCGCCAGTTACGCATCCCGCTAACAGCTTTTAGCACTGGCGGGCATGTGCCGAGGAGAGTTCTCACGCTGCAGAAAGCCCGCCATCCATTGTGCAATGGCAATGGAATCCGTAGCAGCCGCAGGCTGCTCCAGGCCTTCCAATGCCTGATCCGCCTTTTCTTCCGGGACTGATTTACCGCTCAGGTACTTTACAAGACGCGTTTCAAAGGTGACGTCAAATTCTGGATGCGCCTGGAAGGTCAGGATGCGGTCATCGTACTGCAGCGCTGCGAAAGGACAGAAAGGCGAATAGGCCAACACCTTCGCTGAATCGGGCTTTACCAAAACCTGGTCCTGATGCATCGCGCTGAGAGTGAACCCGGTCATGCCCGCCCCAGGTCCTCCTCCAGGGACCATTTCGTAACGGTGCAGCCCAACGCCCCAACCTTTAGGGTCTTTGTTGACGTCGCCCCCAAAAGCCTCAGCAATGATCTGGTGACCAAAACAGATACCCACCGTGGGTAGATCTGCGTTGTAAATCTCAAGAATCAGCGATTTCAGTCGCCGCATCCAGGGCAAGTCCTCGTACACATTGGCTTTTGATCCTGTCACGACCCAGGCATCGCAGTCCCTGGCGGAGGCCGGAAAATCGTTGTCGCGAACGTCGAAGGTAAGGTAATCAAACGAAAAGCCGGCCTGCCTGAACAGGCGCTTGAACATATCGGCATAAGAACCGAATTCAGGAAGCAGGTCGTCCGGGGTAATACCGGCAGCCAGAATACCAATCTTTAAACTCATCCGGATTCTCCAGGCTTATAACAGCCTCAAGTAAGCTTTATGACTGTCATGTGCATCCCGCGAGATTGCTGACCTGTCGATCATTTATGATACGCTCTCCTCCAGAATCAATGCCACCAAATCCGCTGCCGATAACTCACGCGCCAAGGGCGCGCCCTGCCCGGCCCATTGCGCGGCGAACTCATGGCTTCCGAGTTTGGAAGCCGCACCATTGAGGCGCTTGGCTACGTCGTAAGCTAGCGGATAATCCGCTGGCGGTGGGCTGCCTTTGGCTTCACCGAACGAAATGAGCCGATTGACGATCCCACGCGCCGGCCTGCCGGAGAGCACTTTGGTTAATCGTGTTTCCGATGCCCTCTCGCTCTTCAGTGCCGCCCGGTAGGCTTCATTTGCGGCGGACTCGGGACACAGAACAAATGCTGTCCCAAGCTGAACCGCAGCCGCACCGGATGCCAGCGCCGCTTTCATTGCGAAACCGTCCATGATTCCGCCCGCTGCGATGATTGGCAGGGTTGTCTGGCGGGATAACAACCGGACAAGAGCCAAAGTGCTCAGGCCTTCATCTGTTACTTCAGGATTGAAAATCCCTCTGTGTCCGCCGGCTTCAATTCCCTGTGCCACAATGGCATCGATGCCAGCGGCTTCAATCTTCGCGGCCTCACCCGGGCTCGTAGCCGTCGCCATGGTAAAGACCCCTGCCCCTTTCAGTGCAGAAAGGCATTCCGGCGATGGAATACCAAAGTGAAAGCTGACAACCGCCGGTTTAAGTTCAAGCAGCATTTGGAACGTTTCGTCGTCTTCAACAAACGATGTGTAGATTTCACTGAGTGCATCCGGTGGCTCTATACCCGCTTCAGCGAACAAAGGTGCCAGATACTGCACCCAGCCCATCTCCAACGCTGCATCACGACGCGCAGGCTGATGACAGAACACATTCACATTGAAAGGCCCGGAGGTCAGAGACTGGGTCTGTTCGATCATCGCTCGAGCCTGGGCTGGTGTGCTGGCTCCGATTCCCAGGGAACCCAGCCCACCGGAGTTGGTCACGGCAGCAGCCAGTTCGGGCGTTGCTACACCGGCCATCGGTGCCTGAACAATCGGGTGAGCAATGCCCAGTTGTTCCAGTAATTTCTCACGCAAATTCATAAAAGTCTCCTTGCTGGGTACTGGCTGAAAACCATGCATCGTCCGGAAATCAGGTCACCTGATCACAGATGTCCGGAAAAGCATACAAGCGTGTCTGACAAATCGGACACGCCGGCTTGTCATAAAAGATGAAAAATAATAAATAACAAACACCTAGCGGTATGGTGCACTTCTTGCTGTCAGGCATTGGGCCAACAACCCTTTCCATACCCAAAACAAAAACAAGGACATTACATGCGTCTGCTTATTCTAGCCTTACTCCTCGTAAGCCCGTTGTGTTTCAGCAAGACCGTGGTCGTCATAGAAAGCTATCACAAAGAATATAAATGGGATGCCGACTATCTCGTTGCCATCGAATCGGTACTGGGAGCAGAACATGATATCCACGTTCTGGCTCTGGATACCAAACGCCTGCCGAAGTCTGAGTGGGCACAACAGGTTGCTAGCATTCAAAAGTCGGTGGCCGAAATCAAACCGGATGTTGCCATCCTGGGTGATGACAATGCCTTCTCACTGATGGCACAGCATCTTGTCGATCAGAATATCCCGGTTGTTTTTTTCGGTGTAAACGGCACCACCGTGCAACATCCTGCCCTCGAACACCCATTGGTCACAGGAGTTCTGGAGCGTCCATTTTTTGAGCAAAGCATCCGTCATTTGCGCAAGGTTCTGCGGCAAAGAGAGCGATTTTTAATTCTGATGGATGACTCGATTACCATGCGCAATGCGGTCAATGACTACTTTGGAGACAAGCGCCAGGCTGAGCTTTACGGCTCTCGAATCGATATCGTGCTTACCAATGACAAAGAAACCTGGTTGAGCACAGCAGAAACAGCATACATCGAGTACGACGCCATAATTGTAGGCACTCACCATACAATCAGGGACACTGAAAATAACTACATACAGCCAAAAGAGCTGATAAATCAGGCGTACATCAGCTCACCGATCCCGATTTTTTCATTCTGGGACATCTCTATCGGGGCGCAGGAAGCTCTGGGTGGCTTTACAATTTCAGCGTACCAGGAGGGTGTTACCGGTGCCCGGTTAGCATCGCTGATTCTCAACGGAATAAAGCCAGATCGCATACCACAGGTCAAATCTCTAAGCGGGCATTACGTGTACAGCAAAAGTGGAATGGCGCACTGGAATATCAAGCTCTCGCCATTAATCGCCAGCCAGGCAAATTTCATTGAATAGTGACTTCAGCATAGTACGAGTCACCACGGTTATTCTGTTTAGCGACGGCTGCATTAAGGCCGTCGTCAAGTTGCATTATTATTGGCGTCTTTGACAAACCGCTAATAACAGACAATGGTTCAGAGGTATAGCATGATCGAAAGCCAAGGAGCGTTTAAAACGCATTAAGTGCCCGAGACATCAAAAGGCCACTGTAAATGCACATTGCTCCCCAATCGGATACACCGTGGGATTTTCGCGAATGACCTTTGCACGCATTGCCGGTACTGGTTCTTACCTGCCAGAGAATATTGTTTCCAATAAAGACCTTGAAAAAATGGTCGACACCACAGACAAGTGGATCCGTGAGCGCACCGGAATCGAACAACGGCATATTGCCGTGGAGGGCCAGACAACTGTAGATCTGGCCGAACAGGCTGCTCTAAATGCCATAGAAGCTGCTGGCATTGATGCCAGCGATATTGACCTGATCATTTTTGCCACCTCCACTCCCGACAAGATTTTTCCGAGTTCTGCCTGCATTCTGCAAGCCAGGCTTGGTATCCGTGGCTGCCCCGCTTTCGACATACAAGCGGTATGCAGTGGTTTTGTCTACGCTCTCTCGGTTGCTGACAAGTTCATAAAGACCGGCAGCAGTAAAAAAGCGCTGGTTATCGGCGCCGAAGTTTTCTCCCGCATCATAGACTGGTCAGATCGAGGCACCTGCGTGCTGTTCGGGGATGGCGCGGGCGCTGTGATTCTTGAAGCGCATGAAGAGACCGGAATACTTTCCACTCACATTCACGCAGACGGTAAGTACGAAAAACTCCTCCATGTTCCCTGCGGCATTGCCGATGGCTACGATCAGGTAAAAGCCGGGCTGGCCTTCGTGGAAATGAAAGGTAATGAAGTCTTCAAGGTTGCCGTGAATACCCTGGGCAAGATTGTGGACGAGACCCTTGCTGCAAATCAGATGAAAAAGTCTGATATCGACTGGCTGGTGCCCCACCAGGCCAACCTTCGGATCATTTCCGCCACCGCAAAAAAGCTGAATATGTCGATGGACCAGGTGGTCGTTACTGTCAACGAACATGGTAATACCTCCGCTGCGTCTATTCCTCTGGCTCTGGATGTTGCCGTAAGAGACGGGCGTATCCAGCGCAATGAAGTTATTTTGCTTGAAGCGTTTGGCGGCGGGTTTACCTGGGGTTCAGCACTGTTACGTTATTAACAGGCGTTATTTAATAGCCCTCCGGGCGGACTGATTGCTTTTACTGCAATTGGGTATATTTCTCAGTGACAGTCAGATACACTGTGTTTTTATACAGTAAAGCAGACATTCACTGCGAGGAATGACCATGGCGGTACAAGCAGTCTATTTTTCCGATAGGGACGGCCTGGATATGGCATTAAAAAACCCTGACACCATGCTTTTCACATCAAAAGCAGACGCCGATGCCCGGGATAAAATACTGGAACTGGCGGAAGAAATTCAGGTTTTTCTGGCGCGGAAGGTTGAAGGCCTGGGCGATGATATGGCCGAAAAGTGCGCCATGGCCATCGCCGAGGACAAAGATCTCTTTCAGAAAGCTCTGAAAAAGCCGGATGTTCTGAACGCTGCTCAGGATTAACCTGAGCAGCAGTGCCAAACGCCCTTATCAAACCGCTCCTGCCCGCCCCCGGGCAGTGTTCTGTGCAGCCACAACCATTGATTATTTACTAACCGTGCAATGTCCGGCTGGCGTTCAACAATTGCTTCAATGCGCTCTCTCGGCGCATCAATCAGCACGGTGAGACGAAGCGGTTCATGGCGCCAGTAGATACCATCGTGTACAGACTGCAGTGGCAAGCCAATACGCAGATCTGTGCCATTTCCTTCGATAACACCAAGGTTTCCGCCCACCACTGAGTGCAACAGCTTGTTTCCTGCACCATAGACTTCAGGAACCGTAACCGACGCGAAATACTGCAGGTTGATCCAGTTAGCGACCATCATGGGCGCCGACATCAGTGCCTCCAGAACCTGGCCTCCGGTGTCCAGCTCAGGGTCATAGTCATGGAGAAAAACCCTGCCCGCGAGGTTTTTCCCCCGGGTTAAATCCCTCTTTGCGAATATGATGGCGGCATTGTTTGCAAGGCCCCACTCTGGCCGAACCTCGGACCAGTCCACGGCTCTTTTGTGCATGGCCGCCAGCAATTCTTTGTCGTCAAGCCCATTGAGCTTCAACGGTGTAGCTCTTTCTTTTCTTGCTTCTCGTCCGGCGTTGAGAAAAGAGGCCTGCAACTCTGCAAGCAATACTTGGTGAGATGCAGGTACCGACTCCTGATCAAATATCGTGATTTCATCCGTTACCGTGCAATGCTCTGCCGCCACAGCCCAGGTTGAATCCGGTATATGAATGCCCTCTGCAGCCAGTCCTTCGCGCACTTCCACTTCATTAAAGAGTGCAGCAGCCAGCCGCGCATTTACACCGCCACTCTGGCCACCGCAAGCACCACAGGCCATACCCGCATGGTTGGGGTTATTGTCTGTTTGTGTGCCATGGCCAACAAACATGAGTATGGGAGCAAAGTTGCCGGTCAGTGACATTCCCTGCAAAAAGCCTGCAACCAGCTTAACCTTCTCGGGTGTTGCCAGAGGGTCGCCTCCGAGATGGTGCACCAGGGTCCCTGCAAGCGAACCGGGCTTTTCAGGCTTCCGATGTTTTTTCTGATGGAGACTGTCTTTGAACAGCTTCCAGGCCCATGCAAGGCCCGTTGTCTCCACCAGAGTAAAGGTCGAAAGACTGCTGTATTTGGCGTTGCGTACGGATTCGCGGGTTATTTCCCGCTGATCAAGTTCGCGATTCAACGCATTGTCGCTTTCGAAACTGCCCTCGGTGTCGATAAGACGGTACGCAGGTGCCAGCAGCCCGGGTAATCTCTGCACCTCTGAAAAGGGGCCATGGCTTTGATGTGAAACCGGCAAACCAAAGAAACCTGCAAAGCCCAGCGTTTGTATCTTCGGGTTGTCATTTTCCAGATGGCGTCTCATAACCTCAGAGCGCACATCGATACAGAAAACCGCCTGAACGTCCGCTCCAGCTTCTTTCAGTTCGGCACCGGCGTCTCTGTCGACATCTTTTCGAGAGTTCTCACCCAGTATCTGCACAAGCTTGCGCTGGTACCCAATCTCGTATGCACGCTGCCAGATCCACAGCAGTTTTTCTTCAGGGTCGTTCGCAGCATCCACAACACTGCCGCCATCGAAGGCGTTAACCTTTACTGTCTGGCGAATTTTTTTCCATGCTTCTGCTCTGGCTGCAACCTGATCCGCCGCGGCACACTCAATAGCAACAGACTCCCATACCAGCAATACGGAGAGCAGAGATTCCCTCGCGTCGGAGTCATCGCCAGCAAGCCCTGCGCGCCAGTCCATGCCACTGCTCCACGAGGCCCAGCCAAGCAAACGCATCAACAGGTTATGGCAAAGCATCTCCAGGTCGTCAGCATTCAGGTTAATCAGGCCAACAGCTCTTTCTACCGCTTCTGTCCGGCTCACAGGGAGTGCTTTGATCCGTTTTCGAGCTCCGGCAATGCCTGTTCTATAATCCAGTGAAAGGTCCTGCTGGGCGGCCTCCAGCCAGAACTCAAAGAACCCTTTCTGGCCGTGCCGGCTGGAATCTGATGACCAGCGGGCCTGACGCGCGTCGAAGAAAGCGCCGCATAGCCGTCCGATCTCATCACATACCGCATCCGCCGCTTTGACGCCTTCGGCATTTTCCGGAAACACATCAAGAATTGAGAAGCCCAAGGGCTCTCTGGCAGTCTCTCCGCGCTTCAGCAAATCAAACAATGGCTGAACTCCGGATGCAGTGCCGCTTTCTTCTTGGCTTTCTTCAAGGCTTGCCTGCAGATCTGAATCGGAAATCCTGCCGCCCTCCCAGGCCTCCCGGTAGAACGCCACGGGCATGAGGAATGAAAAGCCCGCCCTTTGCTCCAGCAATTGCTCGGCACGCTTTACCGGTTGGTCGCGTAGCCCCCAGAAAGGGTTGACGGCAATCCACTGATCCAGCGGCCAGATTGGTGCAATCAGTCCGCAGGCTCGTGTTATGGCGGTCTGCCAGTCAGTCTCATCCATAACGGTTGCAGATACAGCTGCGTTGGACTCCATCATGATCTTTTCTCCACGGTAAACGGATGATGGGGGATTCTCTTGAGGATGCCCGGGGCGTTCAGTGCTTCGGACGCCAGGCGACGGGTAATCCGGTCAAACATCAGTTCGAGGTAAAGACCCTTGCTGAAGTGACGCCACAGGTTGCTCGTAAACCGGTTACGACCACCCTGCATTATCAATCCCGAGACAGTGACCAGCGCAATCAGGAGGCCAAGCGCAATGGCGTAGGCGACCAGAGGAGCCTCGAAGTTTGCATGCTCAGGCACGGCAGGGCCGACCAGCGCATGGAGCACGCCATAAGCAGGAACCAGAAGCAGTGCAAGCACGGCAATTCGGGTTTTTGATACAAGGGTCGCACCCGCCGGCACGGCCATCACCGCACTTGATACCGCGAGTACCAGCAAGGCGCCAAACACCAGGTTTCCTTCCACCAGGCCGGGAACCTGCAGCAGGATCAGCGCTGCCAAACCACCAGTCAGAAGTGCCCATAACAGCCTTGCCGAAGAACGCTGTTGGGCAAAGATACCAACCGCAGACGCTTTGACGGTTCTGCCGGAGGCGAGAAACGAATGCGCTTTGTATAGTGAATGTGCCAACAGGTGCAAGAGAGCGAGAGTGTAGGCTCCCATACCGATTTCAAAGAGCATGAACCCCATTTGCGCGCAGGTAGACCACGCAAGGGCGTGCTTTACTGAATACTGGGTCATCATGGTCAATACTGCGATTACTGCGGTAAGCCCGCCGATGGTCAGAAGAATCAGATGCCCGGCCGTGAAACCGTCGAACACCGGAAAAAGACGCAGCCAGAGAAATCCGCCCAGGTTGATGACCCCTGCGTGCAACAGAGCGGATACCGGGGTCGGTGCTTCCATGACCCGCAATAGCCAGCCGTGAAACGGAATCTGGGCACACTTGAGAATGGCGGCCAGGGCCAGGGCCACAGAGGCAAGAGTCAGAGTCGAGGACGACGACGGCGAAGCGCTTTGCGCCTGGATCATATCTGGCAGGAAAAAGGTGCCGTGATGGAGGTACAGCATGACCACACCTGCTACCACAAGCGCGTCCCCTGCCCGGCTGACAATGAACTTCTGAACGGCGGCCATCCGCGCCTGCGGCCGTTCCGGGTAGAGGGTAAGAAGCTGGTGCAGTGAAATACTCACACCAACCCAGGCACCGGCAAGCACCAGTAGGTTGTTGGTCATAACCAGTACCAGTACACAGGCTATGGTCAATAAAAACCAGGGCAGGAAGCGCTCACGACCGGGATCACCCCGGAGATAACGTTCGGAAAAACGCAGGATTACCCAGCCCACAAACCCGACCATCACCGCCATCCAGGCAGCCACGCCCGTGGGGAACAAACCCAGCCATCGACCAGGAACCGTCAGCGAGCTAATCGACGAACCGCTCTGTAAGTCGACAAGAAGCATTGCGGCAATCAAAAGTGTGGCACCCATTGAGAAAACCAGCAGCTTTTCCGCCAGGCGCCAGCAGTGGTTCAGCTTCAGCGGGTTGCGGGTCCAGGCACTGAAACCGGCAAGCGCTAACAAAGCGGCAGGCGCCGCCAGCCAGGCCACAAGAACCAGTGTCGATAAAAACAAAGCGAGGTCATTCATGGGTATTTTTCTCCTGATGTCTCTTTACTTACTTCCGGGAGTGCTTTCTTCCCACGTACTTTGCCGCTATTAGACTGATATAAAAAATGGTTTATACTGAACTTAATGTTCACTTTTAAAGAACGGTAAAAAGAGCCCCGAACATGAAACTCAACTATCACCATCTTTATTACTTCTGGATGGTTGCCCGTACCGGTCACCTGACACGCACCGCAAACGCCCTGCACATCTCACAATCCGCACTGTCCGGGCAGATCCGCAAGCTGGAAGAAAGCCTTGGGCACGATCTGTTTATCCGTGAGGGTCGCCGCTTAAAGTTGTCTGAGGCGGGGAGGATGGCGTTTTCCTATGCCGAAGAAATTTTCCGACAGGGCGAAGAGCTTTCTGCAGTATTTGCGTCGGGAACGCAGGTAAATCGGGAGACGTTGCGTATCGGAGCCGTGGCAACCTTGTCCAGAAACTTTCAGGAGGCTTTCCTCCACCCGCTACTGGGGCGCGAAAACCTTGAGTTCAGCCTGCAAAGCAGTGATATTGACGAGCTGCTCAGGCGTTTGTCCGCCCACAGGCTTGATCTCATCCTTTCCAATCAGCCGGTGCGCGGTGATGAATCCAATCCCTGGCGTTCAAAGCTGATATCCAAGCAGCCTGTAAGCATTATCGGGCCGCCGGAAGCCGGCGAAAATGTCACCTTCCCGGACTTTCTGGAAGGTCGCAGCCTGATCGTTCCAGGCGCTGACAACAATATCCGGCAAGCCTTTGATCAGCTCTGTGAATACCACAAAGTGCGCCCAAGGCTGGTCGCAGAAGTTGATGATATGGCCATGATGCGACTGCTGGCCCGAGATTCCGGACACTTCGCAGTTTTACCCCCGGTGGTGGTAAGGGATGAGCTCAGAAATGGAGATCTTTTTGATTACGGAGCTCTACCGGGGGTCTATGAGGAATTCTATGCAATCAGCATTCGGCGCCAGTTTGAAAGCCCGGCCCTGCGGGAGTTGCTCTCACAGCCGGTGGAGGATTTCATGATGCGGCCATGAGCTGATCATTCTGACTACCCACTTTGTCCTTAATAGCCATGACCCGGATTGCGCGGGATACGTACAATGAACAAGTCGTCATTATTATAATAAAAGGTTGGACCATCAGGTATGACTCAGCAAAACAGCAGTACGCAGCCCTCAATCATTATTATCGGAACAGGATTTGGTGGCCTGGGCATGGCGATTCAACTGAAAGAAGCCGGCTTTGAACAGGTCACATTGCTGGAAAAAGACAACCGCGTTGGTGGTACCTGGCGCGACAACACCTACCCCGGTGCAGCCTGCGATGTGCAATCGCATTTTTACTCCTACTCTTTCGAACCAAAACACGATTGGTCTCGCAAATTCGGGCTTCAGCATGAGCTCCTGAGCTATATGGAACACTGCGTTGAAAAGTACGGCCTCGGGGAGCAGATCCGCTTTGACTGCGAAGTGGCTGAAGCGATATTCGACGACGCCCGTAATCTGTGGACACTGAGACTTGCCAGCGGAGAAACGCTTGAAGCGCAAGTGGTCATCACCGCTACGGGCCAACTTAACCAGCCTGCATGGCCCGATATCGAGGGCATGGACGATTTCGAAGGCGCCTGTTTTCACTCAGCTCGCTGGAACCATGATTACGATCTCAGGAACAAACGCGTTGCGGTTATCGGCACTGGAGCGAGCGCAATTCAGTTCGTGCCCGAAATTGCGGGCAAGGTTAAATCCCTTGCCCTGTTCCAGCGTTCGGCCGCATGGGTTCTGCCAAAACCAGACCGCGCCTTCAAACGTTGGGAACAAACCCTGTTCAAAACCATTCCCGCCTGGGACAGGCTATACCGCTATCTGATCTACTGGAAGAACGAGAGCCGGGGCCTGGCATTCACCGGTTTCAGCCGCCTGCTCAATATCTTTGCGCGGCAAGCCAGAAGAGAAGCCCGAAAGCACGTCACGAATACGGAAAAGCTCAAGCACATCATTCCGGATTATCAGATTGGCTGTAAACGAATTCTGATTTCCAATGACTGGTATCCGGCGATTAACCGGCCCAACCTGGACCTTGTCACTGATCCGATCGAAAAAATTGACCGCACTGGCGTTCAGACACAATCCGGCAAACATTACCCCGTTGACGCCATCATATTTGGCACCGGCTTTCGTGCTTCAGAATTCCTGTCTCCGATTCGTGTAACCGGGCGCGGGGGCGTAACGCTGAACGAAGCCTGGCGAGATGGCGCTGTTGCCTTCAAAGGGATTACCGTTTCCGGCTTCCCGAACCTGTTTATGCTTTACGGGCCCAATACCAACCTGGCACATAACTCGATCCTGTACATGCTGGAATCCCAGTTCAGATACGTACTTGGTTGCCTGAACGTTTTACAAAAGTACCCCGGTGCCGCGATGGACGTCCGGAAAGACCGCTTGAAACGCTATTCCAATGTCGTTCAAGAGGGACTTGAAGGCAGTGTGTGGAGCTCTGGTTGCAACTCCTGGTACCTGGACGCCAATGGTAAAAATACCCTGAACTGGCCTGGCTTCACCTTTTCCTACCGTTTTTCCACGCGCCACGTCGACACTGCAGACTATCAACTGCTTGACCCGGCCGGGTAATACCCGGCTTGAGCTTCAGAAGTTGCATAGCGTGCAAATACATAGGATGATTGGATGATCATATAAACGGATGATAGGTCCATGTTGAAAAGAATCCAGAAAGGCTCGTTGGTGGAAACGGCTATAGAAAGCCTGCGGCACGCCATCGAAACAGAACAGTGGCCTGTTGGCGGCAAGCTGCCTGTTGAGTCGGAGCTTTCGGAAGCCCTGGGAGTAAGCAGAAACACCGTTCGCGAGGCTGTACGAGTACTGGCCCACGTGGGGATGCTGGAAACCCGACAGGGAGATGGCACCTATGTACGAGCAACCCGGGATGCTGGGGAAACACTCAAACGCATCGCCCGCACCCAGCTGACGGACCAACTGGAGGTCCGGATTATGCTGGAAACCGAAGCATCAAAGCTCGCTGCGCAGCGACGTACAGATCAGGATCTCCGCACCATGACCATGGCACTGGATGCCAGAGGCAAAGCCGATGCCGACCTCGCAGCCCGTATTCGCCACGACGAGGCCTTTCACCATGCATTGGTGGCTGCATCCCATAACTCGGCACTGGCAGAACTTTACGATTACTTCTCCCACGCCATCACGCAGACAATCGAGCGAACGGAAAGCGATGCCGACTTACCCGAGCCTTCGCAGGAAGATCATGAACTGCTTCTGGCCGCAGTGCGCCGACAGGATTCGGTAAAAGCTGAAAAGCTTGCCCGGGATCTTCTTGCCCCCAGCCTTAAAGCGCTTCGGAAGAGAGACTCCTGATCATGAAGTTCAGACCAGACATCTTTACCATTCTACTGCTGGGCGCCATTGTTCTGGCTTCATTTCTGCCCGCTACAGGCTCTGCCGGGGACTTTCTGGCCAGTGCAGGAACCGTAGCTGTCGCCCTGCTCTTCTTCTTTCATGGTGCCGCACTTTCGAGGGAGCAGATCGTTGCCGGCGCTTCACACTGGCGACTGCACATTCTCATCACCCTGCTCACGTTCGTGTTCTTCCCCCTGGTTGTACTTCCCATTAACGGCATGAGCAGTTTTGCACCGTCGTGGATGCCGGCAGACCTGGGCCTTGGTTTTCTTTACCTGGGCGTACTCCCCTCCGCCGTATCCTCATCCATTGCCTATACCGCCATGGCGCGGGGTAATGTCCCTGCGGCTATCTGCAGCGCTGCGGCATCCAATGTGTTTGGCATGATGCTCACACCCTTCTTGCTTCTCTTGCTCGTCAGTTCCGCCGGTAGCGGCGACTTTGCGGTGGGCGAAGCCCTGAAAGATATCACTTTGCAGCTGTTATTACCGTTTGCGGTGGGCCATGCCATGAGGCCGGTTCTGGGAGGCTTCCTGGCGCGCAATGAGAGCCTGATGGCGCGCTACGATAAATGCGTTATATGGCTGATCGTGTATTCGGCCTTTTCGCATTCGGTAGAAAGCGGGCTATGGGAGAATCTGCCGGCAAAAGCGATTGTTCTCACAGTCTTGCTGTGCATCGGACTGCTGGCATTGTTTATGTTCTTTGCGAGGTTTCTGGTGCGGAGGTTCGGATTCAGCCTGGAAGACGAAGCGGCGGTTGTATTCTGCGGCTCTAAAAAGAGCCTGGCTTCCGGGCTGCCCATGGCCAAAGTGCTGTTCTCCGGGCACCCCGGGTTTGGCATGATCGTTCTGCCAATTATGTGCTACAACCAGGTTCAGGTGATTCTCGGCGCTATTCTGGCCCAGAAATACCGGGACAAAATCGCAGAGTCCAGATCAACACAAACTGGATCAGAAGCAGAATGATTGGGTGGTGGCGTTAGCCGCCACTCATGCCGCCAAAGAGAATGGCGAGTATGACAAGGCCGATAACCCAACCGATAACAGCCGGCCAGAAATTAACCATCTGCGGAGGCTCTGAATCTGCAACCTCCTCTGCCATCCCCGGCTCCGGATAGCTGCGCTCATCTTCCTGAGCAACCGCATCCTGAAGGCTGTGCCAGTCAAACCATTCCGCCAGGAAACGCACGACCGGGGCAGGAAAGCTGCCGTTTTCGGCCATAGGGCGAAGCTGTGGCTCCAGTTGCCGGCCTATCTCCCGTCGCAGAGGCAACTGATCAGCGGGCGGCTCGCAGAGAATTGCTTTCCATATACCCGCATCCGAAGTCCTGCCGGAGTCATTCAAAAGCGCCTTGACCTGAATCATAACCTCACGGACAACCTGGCTTTCCGATGCATCCAGCTCCCGGCTTTCCGAACTTACTGCCGGGGCGGCCGGTTTCTCTTCAACCGGTTCGTCAACCGGTTCGTCAACTGCTTGCCGAAACGCTTCTTTGAGCTGCACAGCTTCGTCATCCGATGCAAACCGAAGCTGGTTTTCGTATGCATCCTGAACCCTCTGGCGGTCGCGGGTAGGCTCAATTCCAAGAATTTCCCAGCAATTCATATCAGGCTTACTCCCACCCTTATAATTCATGACATTTTTGAGAGACAAACAGCGTGTAGTCAAATACGATAGTGAAAAATATAAGAAATTTGTTTTGTCGCTTCCAATTCCGCAATTATAGAACGACACCCATGTCCGTTACGAATTTCAAAGATCACAGTCGACGGCATTCCACTCCCTGCGCCCTCACGTTCGCAGCGACAGGGCTTATGGGGTTGTTGTTCCCGATTACGGCGGATGCTCAACCGTTGTCCGATGAAGCTGACCAGATTGGTTTTTACGGTTTCAACGACGAGATACCGGAAGTACTGACGACTACCCGGCTGCGGCAACCAAAAACGAGGGTGCCCGGAACAACCACAGTTATCGATGGCGCGATGATTCGTGATCTCGGCATTATGAGCCTCGTGGAGATATTCCGACTTGTTCCGGGAATGGTTGTGGGCGACGTTGGAAGTAGCACACCGGTCACCACCTATCATGGCACTGTACATTATGAACAACGGCGAATGCAGGTTCTTGTCGACGGGCGCACGGCGCACCGCGCTACCCTGTCAGATATGGACTGGCAAACCATGCCGGTTCCGCTTGAGCTTATCGAAAGAATTGAAGTAAGCCGTGGCCCGAATTCCGCGGCCTATGGCATCAACGCCTTTCTGGGCACCATTAACATTATTACCCGCAACCCTGCTGATACAGCCGGCGCAGAGGTTCGCGTTGTTGGAGGTTCCAGAGACTATATCCGCACTTTTGCTTCCGTTGGCGATGTCAGCGACAGCTACGACTGGCGGTTAGCTTTCGAAAAGCGCAAATTCGGAGGCTTTGATTACCAGCTTGATGAGGGCTACGAGCCTACACCTTTTCACGATGGCCATAACATCAACATTTTTAACTATGACTCCCGACTGAAGGTGAACCCGAATTTTAATGCAGATTTTCGCGCCGGTATCGTTGATGGAATAAATGAAGAAGATATTGATAAAAGTGGCGAACTCGGTGCTACTGACAACCCGGACATAGACGTCCGGGACTTCTACCTTCAGACACAGCTTAATTTCACGACATCGAAAACCCATTTTTTCCACGTTCAGGTGAATTTCGAAAACTTCAATCGCAGGCAGCGCTGGCCAATAGAAGTACCCGAATCGGTCGTAAATTGCCTCGCCAACGGTGCCGATGTACTTGACGATGCTAGTAACTGCTTTCAACCAGGCGGCACCCCATTAACTGCCAACGTGAACTCAGACTCCGAAGACTCCAGGCTGGAGTTCGAGCTGCAGGATACATTGTTATTCAGTGAGGACCTGAAGCTCGTTACCGGTTTGGGCTACCGCAAAGACACTTATCGTTCTGAGACGTTTTTCAACGGGCGGGGAAACAGCTATCAGTCGCGTGTATTTGGCAACCTGGAATACACCCCTATCGACTGGCTCACATTGAATGGTGGCGGTAACTGGGAGTGTACGACAACCACGGACGAGGGCTATTTCTCACCCCGGCTTGCGGCAAACTTCACACTTGGAAACAACCACGCGCTAAGGTTTGTATATTCGAAAGCTGTGCGCACACCTGACAGTTTTGAGCAGAATCCGGATTACGGGTTTACATTGAGAGATGTAGAGCCGGCGCAATATGCTTTTCTAGAGGGCTATCGGGTAGAAAACCCCCTTGCTACCCGTGCCGGAACGTTGGAGGAAGAGAACATTATTTCCCGAGAGATCAGTTATTTCGGGCAATTTCCTATGGACCGAGGTCAGATCTCTCTGGAAGTCAGGGTATTCAAGGACAAAATGCGGGACATGATAAGCGGCATCATCGGATTTGAAGAGTGGACGATCGATAACAACGTAGATATCGATCAGAAAGGCTTTGAAGTTGAAGCTGCCGTGGAGTACCCCGGAACAACATTCAGGGTGAGCTACGGCTATCTTGATCAGGATGACTGGTACAACGGTCCGGACGGTATCAACGAGGAAGAAAAGCAGTACAGCGTAGACCTTCTGGGCCGCCTCTCGGCAAGGCATTCCGGCAGTATCGCATTAATTCAGAACTTGCCGTTCGGCCTGAAAGGCTCCACTGCCTTTTACTGGGCAGATCAACTCAAAGAGTCCCGGTTTGAGCGCCTCGATCTTCGGTTGGCAAAATCGATCTTTCAGCCCCGGTACACGGCGGAGTTTGCTGTTACAGTGCAGCATTACATGAACACAGATCCGGATATGAGTATTGATAATAATATCGAGGATCAGAACCAACTTTTCCTGGAAGCAGGTATCCGTTTCTGATCTTTAATCAGGGAATGCTTCGGGCCCGGGATGGTATGACAGAAAACGTCGTTTTGTTTTGGCAACTGGCTACCGCCACAGTACTCCGCTCTCTGATAATAGCGGCAGTGCTTGTCAGTTCTGTTTCTGCGCAAACCGATGATGTGAGTCGTTCACCTGTTTACCTTGCAGGTTCGGGCAACGTTGCCCTGGATCAGCATATAAGAAGCCTCTTGCAGCAAAGCCTTCGGAACCAGCGCAATCTGATTTCAGTTACAGACGAGCAGGCGGCGATTATAGAAGACGCTCCTATTATAACGGTCGGCCCCGGCGCGTTTTCCCGTGTTCGTCAGGTTAATCGCAAAGCGCCGGTGCTTGCGATGCTGGCAGCAAAGGATTTTCTCCAGGGGTTCGCTAACCGATCACCGGGGCAGATTTCCGGAGTCTATTACGACGTCCCTCTGCTCCGACAAGCATTGATCGGGAAAGCTATTCTTCCTCAAGCTACCCGGATAGCATTGATTGCTACCACAAGTTCCGCTGAACTGTACGACTCTCTCATCGATCAGCTTCCAGAATACGGGCTTGAAGCCCAGCTCTTTATTGTAGAAGAAGACAAACAGCTCATCCCGACACTTGTACGGGCCCTGAGCTACGGCGATTTCTTGCTGGCTGCGCCAGACAACGCCATATATAACCCCAGAACCATAAAACATGTTCTGTTGACCGCTTACCGCAGAAACAAGGTCGTCATCGGTCCAAGCCAGGCCTATGTCAAAGCCGGCGTCCTGGCATCCGGGTACGCGCCCTTCCCGGCAATGACCGAGATGGCAGCAGAGTATTTGCATGAATTCTTTGAAACCGGGAAGTTCCCGAAACCGCGTTACCCTGCCGCTTTCAAGGTCGAGATCAACCAGCAGGTTGCCAGATCGCTCAATATTCCTCTCGCACCGAAGGAGCAAATCGTTAATTCCGTTGAATTGCAGATAGAAAACAAGGGAGGCCAAGGCGATGAGTAAGCACAAAACCGCCGGCACCCCACTGTCCCGAAAGCTGTTATTGCTGGGCGCAATGCCCGCCATTGTGATGTTTATAACCCTGATCGGTTTTTTTACCTCGGTGCGGCTGGAAGATGCACGTCGCGATCTGGCCGATAGCAATCAGTTAATGGCAGACAGCCTGGCACCTTCTCTCGAGTACGCCGTTGTTTCAGGTAACACACTGGCGCTGCAAGAAATACTCTCCCAGTCGATCCGGCATAGCAAGGCAGACTGGATTCGCGTAATGGACGTAACAGAAGAGCAGATTGGGCTGGTAGCACATAGCGATATTGAAGCGCTTGAACTGCCGGGTGAGTTCAGGGTTTACCGGGCCGAGATTCTCCAGAAACCCCTGGAGTTTGGAACGGACAGGGAAACTCAATGGTTCGAGCCAGAGTACGGATACGGATCGGGCGCACTGCGAGTCGGTTCCGTTCAGGTTGGCGTCAGTGATGCTGCACTGGAAGCACGGCGCCGCGATATCCTCTGGACATCCGTAACGCTCGGATTTTCGTTGTTGCTGTTTACTATCCTGATCATCAAACGTTCGCTGAATTCGATTCTATCGCCTATCCACGAGGTTTCCGGGCGTATCAGCCGTTTAATTGAACGGGACTATCGAACAGTCAAAGTGACAACAAGGCGCAACTCCAGAGACGTTATTGGCATACAGCAACAGCTCAATGAACTGGCCGAGCATCTCAGCGCGCAGAAGGAATCACGCGAGCAGACACTGGCCGCCTCCGAGCAGGCCCGTGAAAAGGCAGAGAGCGCCAGCGAATCCAAGTCGGAATTTCTGGCAACCATGAGCCATGAATTGCGTACACCGCTGAACGGCGTACTGGGTATGATCGACCTCGCTCAGGAGGATACGCTCACTTCCAGGCAGCGGGATTATCTGCAAACCGCCCGTCAGTCCACTGAGGACCTTCTTACCGTTATTAGCGACATTCTTGAATACTCTCGCCTGGACAAGGGCGCGATTATCCTGGAACAGAAGGTTTTTGATCTGCGCGCCCTCATAACAAATTGCGTTGCTTCCTATCGTCATGTGGCTGAAGGACAGGGTTTGGCGCTGACACTCAATTTTTATGGCGACTGGCCTGAAACGTCACAAGTAAAAGGGGATGCCCCAAGGCTTCGACAGATTCTGGCGTGCCTGCTCGATAACGCTATCAGGTTCACAAGCGAGGGCTTTGTTAACGTGCAGGTTGGCTGTTTTGGAGTTGAGGATGGCTGCATTATTCTCAATTGCTCTGTAAACGACTCAGGGAGCGGTATACCTCATGACAGCCTGCCGGATATGTTCAGTTCGTTTGAACAAATGGATACGGGTAGCGCCAGAGCCTTTGGTGGCGCCGGCATGGGATTGTCTTTGGTGCAGCGTCTGGTTGAGCTTTTGGGAGGGCATATACAAGTCGAAACAGACCCTGGTAAAGGCTCTTCATTCCGCTTCGAGTTGCCTCTGGAACTTGTGGTTCTGGCTGAAACCGCGATAGTGTATGAAACCACCGCGCAAGCCGAATTACCTCTCTCAATGCAGGCTCTGGTTGTGGAAGACAACCCTGTAAACCAGCGTGTTGCAGCCGCATTGCTGAACCGTCTTGGCTTTAATACGGAAACCGTTACGAACGGCGAAGAGGCCCTGAATAAAGTCCGTAACAGCCATCAAGGTTATGACGTAATTCTGATGGATTGCCAGATGCCGGTGATGGATGGCTACGAAACAACCCGCTATATTCGTGAGTGGGAAATTTCAAGCGGCCTGGGCAGAACACCTATTATCGCGCTCACCGCCGACGTGCTGCCCGAGACACAACAAAACTGCCTTAAAAGTGGCATGGACGACTACTTATCGAAACCCGTAAGAAAAGAAAATCTGAGGGAGGTTTTGGTACGCTGGGTCCAGCTGCTAGAAGGCTGATAAAGCATTGATGGAGAGTTGATTGAAAGCTGAGCCCATCCATGGGCTCCTGTTCTGATCAGGAAGCAGGTTCCCGCATGGTGACGAATTCTTCTGCCGATGTCGGGTGTATGCCCATAGTGGAATCGAACTGAGCCTTGGTTGCACCTGCCTTGATGGCCACGGCAAGCCCCTGGGTAATTTCACCAGCATCTGGACCGACCATATGCGCCCCAAGAACCTTGTCAGTTTCGTCATCGACCACAAGTTTCATCAGGCAGCGTTCATCACGACCGCTGAGAACATACTTCATGGGCCGGAACTCTGAGCGGTAGATTCTCAGGGTGTGCCCGGCTTCCCTCGCTTCTTCTTCGGTCAGCCCGACGGTGCCAATATTCGGCTGGCAGAAAACAGCCGTCGGAATCGCGGTATAGTCCATCTCACCCTCACCATCCCCGAACAACCTGCGGGAAAGTACCATTGCCTGCGCCAGTGCTACCGGTGTCAGCTGCGGTGTACCGATGACATCACCGAGTGCCGTTACCGAGGGTACTGAGGTCTGGAAATGTTCGTCTACCACTACATGGCCGGAGGCATTGAGTTCAATACCCAGTTCGGTCAGGCCCAGGCCATCTACCAACGCCCGTCTGCCCGTGGCTGCCATAACAAGCCCTGTCTCCATAACGTTTCCGTTACTGAGTTTGACCCGGTAATGGGAGTTCTCGGCTTCTACGGACTCAATGGTCACGCCGAACTCAAGCCGAATACCTTTTTTACGCATTTCCTGCTCGGTGAAGCGGCGAATATCGTTATCAAAGCCGCGAAGGAACAGATCGCCCCTGTAAAGCAGCGTAGTTTCAACCCCGAGGCCTGCCAGAATGCCGGCGAATTCCACCGCAATGTAACCACCACCCCAGACGACCGCCTGCCTCGGCAGTTGTGGCAGATAGAACATTTCATTCGATGTGAGGATACATTCCTTACCCGGAATATCCGGAATCACCGGCCAACCCCCTGTCGCCACCGTGATGTGGGATGCAGTGTATTCCTTTTCCCCCACAACGACCGTGTTCGGGTCTTTTATGGATGCAGTACCATCAATCACCGTAACACCGGCGTTCTCAAGCAGGCGTGCGTAAATGCCGTTCAACCTCTCAATTTCGGTATTTTTATTGGCGACCAGTGTGGGCCAGTCAAAGCTGACACCGTCCATTGGAACGTTCCAGCCGTAACCTGCTGCGTCTTCCAGCTCATCATGGACATGGGCCCCATAGACAAACAGTTTTTTGGGCACACAGCCAACGTTCACGCAAGTACCACCAAGATAGCGGGATTCTACTACCGCTACCCGGGCACCGCGCCCGGCCGACATACGCGCCAGGCGCACGCCGCCTGAACCGGCACCAATAACAATCAGATCATAATCGTGGCTGTCAGACACAGTGTCTCCTGTTGTTTGGAACAACGTTAGTTTTGGTTGGCCGTAGCCTTGGCCTCGGTATGGATTTCACGGAACAGTATGTGATCCTCAAAACCACCAAGGCGGATTTTCCCAAGGCTGCGAAAACCTTCTGATTCATAAAAAGGCAGATAGCGGCTGTTGCCGGTATCCAGTACCAGCCCGCTTCCTCGCGGATTTTCGGCGCAGAGCCGCTGAACCGCCTTGAGCAGAACGCGACCGTAACCGCGATTCTGATATTTCGGGTTCACGCCCATCATTGGCAACTGATGGGCCAATGGCTGCGGTAACATTGCACGTATTTTTTCGTGGTAATCGAGGTAACGCCTGGTAGACGCAAAGCCGGCTGTAAGCACCATGCGGATTCTCCAACTGAACTGGCTTGCCAGGTCCAGCCGCAAATCCGGGTCGCCGATGAACGCAACGGCAACCAATGTATCATTGACCATCACGCCGACTGCTTCCTGCTCCAACTCAAAATAGAGATCAACCAGCTCACGTATGGTTGCCCGTACGCGCTGCTTATAACCGGGTTTTCGGTGATTGAACAGAAACTGAAAGGTTGGCTCGTTCCGGTATGCGTCATACAGAATCGATCTGGCTTCATTCAAGGCGTTGACGTCCAACCGGACAATGACCGGCTCCGGCTTTTTATTGTTATCGCTGTCGCTACTCATGCTCTCTCTCCTGCCCCTGTCCGGAGAGACTACCCCGGAACCCAGTTATTCGTATTCAGATAGCCAATGTTAAACGCACAGACACCCTGCCCGGTTCACCGGCACGATCGAGCGCGGCCTGATCAATCACTACACCGTGCTTACCATTGAGCATTTCAAGCCAGGCTGCAACCTCCGAATACGGAACGGTTTCCAGCCACACACGGATGGCACTCTCACCACTTGGTTCAAAACGCTGCAAAGTAAGCCCGGACTCCCTTGCAGAGCGAGTTACCAGACCCATCAGTGCCCGGCCATCGGCGGGAACATCCGCTGAAGTTGCAGCCTGCCCTGTGCCACTGCTTCCCAGGCGCCGGATAACCGGCTCATTGGATTGTATCCAGGCTACAAGTTCTGAGGCATTTTCTTTACTCGCAGCCGCCCGATCGTGAAACCCTGTTACCGGCTTCCAGACCGCAAAATAGAGAATCCCGAGAAACACAGCAAGTGCCAACACCGTAAGTGCCTGCTGATCTCGCCGTGGGAGCTGATCATACTGAGCTATTAATTTGCCGACCGAGGGCTGCTCTTTCAGTTTCGTCAACATGATCCTAACCTCCAGATACCGTAAGGCGGCCACGGGCACCGCTGGGTTCGTTTACTACGGAGCCAATCTTGGCATCGAGCCCCTGGCCAGCCAGGCCGTTACGTAGCGCGCTCAGTCGATCATAGCTTTCAGCACGCACATCAACCACCAACTCCCCGCGAGACTGGCTGTAATTAATGGAGTTGAACGTTACCGAGCCTGTGTTCGCAACCTTGGAGTACTGCTGGCCGGTGTACTTCATCAACGTGACAAAACTGGCATCCGGGCCGTCAGTGCCCGCCATGCGCAATTGGCCTTCGACTACACGCCTTACGTTGCCGGCATGAGTTCTGCTGTCACCCGGAAAGGAGGCGCGGTATACCGACATCGCTTGCTGGCGCAATTCCTCAGCCTGTTTCTGGTAATAGAAGCCCATTCCGGCCTCCAGCGTTACCTGCACCACAAACCACAAAGCAGCTACCGCAATCAGTGGTTTCCAGGGTTTGAAGGGGCTTGCCTTACCGCCTTTGACTGAGAAGTCACGTTGACAAAGATTTATCGGCCGACAAAGGTGATGGTGATGAGCATGAGCCAGCAGCTCCAGCGGCATCAGCTCCAGCGACTCCTGGCGCACAGAGAGCCGGCCGGGAACCAGCAGCTCCCCGAGCAAAGCCTGCTGTTCTTCAAATTCCGTTTCTGTGCCGTAAATCACCACGGGGACGTCAACGACAACATCCTCTGACGAGGGGGCGGCCAATGTGTGTGCAAACATGCCCAGATTGGCAGACTGCATGCTCAGCCATTCGCCCCGCTCGCTTGCCATCATTGCAGACTCGCCATCAAGGCAAATGGACCAGCCACCTTCTGTCACCGGAAGCAGGGCGGCGTCTGGATATATGGCATCGAGCCTCGTATGTGACCAACCCCTGAAAAGCTCAAGCCATTGCGCCATTCTGCCACGGTCAATCGCAGCCACCCGGAAGCCTTCCTGAGTGTGCAGGCCAAGCGCCAGGTGAACACTGTCAATGTCTTGTGCAATCTGCTCTTCAACAGCGTAAGGCAGCGCCTGATTGATGAACCGGCTTTGTTTTGCCGGGATATCCGCAACGCAGAACAGCGCCTCGTCGCCCGGAATGAGTCCTGCCAGTAACACATCTTCAAGCCCGTTCTGGCTGAGCGTCTGTTCGATTGTGCTGCGGAGATCGCTACTGCCCTGTGCCTGGGCGTCACCACCGGCATCGTATAGCACCCAGTTATACAAACGGGTTTCGGGGTCTTCTCCGTTACCCAAAATGGGAGGCAATGGCCGCACATAAAGGCGATAAGACATGATTATCCTTCCGAGATGGTATAGGGCTCTTTGGTAATGCGATTCTTCTGCCCGGTATCCCTGTGAACCGTCCGGACATTACCTTCCTGATTGCGGAAAACCGTACTCACCATGCTTACAACACGGTTATCGTAGGTAATCCGTGAAACAACTTCAAAAAAGCGGGTTTGCAACCCCAACCGTTCGGGCTTCAGGCCCAGGCCTGCAAACTCAGGGAGCGCCAGAAAGTCCTGAATGCTCTCGAAACGCTCTTCCTCTCGCTTTTCAAGAATAGACGCAGCCTGAGCTGTCGTCAGCTCTTCGTGTAATGACATCAGCACTTCCGCTGTCGCGGTGTTTACGTTGATACCCAGGCCTCTGACCGGCAAAGTGGCTACGTGAGGTCGCATCGCCACGTATATTTCCTCGGTCATGCCCTCGATCAGCCGTAATTCAGATACGCTTGCAAAGGGCTGATTGGCTGCACGAAACCCGGGTTCTGCCATCAGATACTGGCCGTCTTCGGCACCGTAAGCACTGACCGTCTGATCGTCCGGGTCAACCCAGTCCACCAGTGCATCCACCGAAATGCCTGTAACCCCCAGAACGATCAGCAAGCGACCAAGGCGGTCTTTGGTTATCGGATCGACCTGCCCCGTAACAGCAACCAGATCATTGAGGTTTATCCGCCCGCCCAGATCGTCTATCTGAACTTCCGCAACGCCATTGTCATCCAAAGGTAAAATGGCCGCATTCATTGCCCAGAACTCATCAAGGCTGTCGACCATCACGCTGTCTTCTTTATCTTCCTCAAAATCCCGTACCAGAATCTGGCGCGCAAAGGCTTCTGC
Source organism: Marinobacter sp. (assembly GCF_048259445.1). Lineage (GTDB taxonomy): Bacteria > Pseudomonadota > Gammaproteobacteria > Pseudomonadales > Oleiphilaceae > Marinobacter. The sequence continues at coordinate 153,477 of NZ_JBLXHQ010000005.1, forward strand.
ACCAAGGGCAATGCTTTGCCCCTGCTGTTGCGCCAGATAATGCCCGGCCTTGAACACTCTTATACTTTGCTGCTGCGTCATGCCAGAGGCCAGCATAACCACCAATGCCATAGCGAGTAGCACCATAATCAGCGCAACCCCCTGCTGATTATGCGGTAATGAACGATGGGAAGCGCCAACCATAATCCTAGCCTCCCTGCCCTGTTGTACCCTGGACAGCGCCCTCAACAGCGCCCTGCTCATTGCCCTGTTCGCCCGTATCTTCCTCATCGCTTTCGTTGCTGCTGGCTTCATTCTGTTGGTTAACCAGTCCCTGCGCGCCCGCAGGATCAAAGTCTGGCAACACAAAAGTCCGAACAAGCTCACCAAAGAGTTCGTGCTCCAGAGTAATCTCTATACCACGAGGAAGTGGTATATCCGGGCGACTGCCGGGGCTCAGCGCTGCCATGGCCTCGTCGGAAGGCCACTCCGGCTCCCAACTGTTCTGCTCATTGAGGAACCGCAGGTCAAAGGCGGTGATATCTTCGAGCAGCAACAGATCCTGGCCGTTATCCTCCTGGCCCTGGTCCAGCGTTGGCCAATATCGGCGCCGCAGCTCGCTGCCGGTGAATTCCCAGCCAACCCGTTGCAGACTGCTGCGCCGGATACCCAGCGGATTACGCCAACCCTGCCGCGTCAACATCAGGGAAAAATCATCCTCACGACTGGTCAACGCAGGCTTGAAATCACCGTAGAGGTCCCGGGCCGGCCGGTTGACTATCTGGGTGATGTCACGCTCGAGAAGGAGCATTGCACGCTGAAGGTTTTCAAAATCCTCAGCAAGCTCATCAACGCGGTCACGGGAGAGAATTACGCCGTTCAGCACCTGCCAAACGCCTATACCAATAACCGCCGTGATGGTGATCGCAACCAGCACTTCAAGAAGCGTAAAGCCCCGCTCGCGCTGGCCTCTCATTTTTCACCCACAAAGGCGGAGAGCGTATGCACCGGGTATGGTTTTGAACGATCATCCCGGTAGCGGGCCACTTTGACTTCCACGCGCCGCATTTTAGGCTCGGCGGTGGCCAGTACCTTTGTTGTCACCTGCCAACGGTAAGAGCCATAGTCTTTGTCTTTCGAGTTCTCGGATACCCCGGGCAGGTTTTTTTCCAACCGGATTTCATTGATGCGATTGTCAGCAACCCAGCTCGCGAGAGTTTTATCGCGGATTCGCTCATAGCTGGAGATATACTGGCTGCCAACCTCCGCGGCGGCGGTCGCAATCAGTCCGAACACCAGCAAGGCGATCATCACCTCAATGAGCGTAAAGCCTCTTGCCGATTTCCCCAAGTTTGAGGGCTGTTCCGGCCTCACCCGCCTTCTCCCTCATCGCCGGGCTGGCGCCACTCGATGGGAGAGATTCCATCGGAAGCAAGGACCTGCATATAATCCGTATCACTCCCGATCGTGAACTCCAGCTCAAAAGGCGTCGTTTCTCCACTTGAGAAAAACACGACATCCGGCCGCAACTTATCTTCAGCCGAAGCAAGGCGGGGAGCATCACTTTCAATAAAACGGGTTGTTACCAACCATTCCGGAAAGATTCTGGCCCGGAATATATGCTCACCGGATCCTTTCCAGTCGCCTGTCTCTTCCTGAAATGCCACAAAGCGATACCCATTTTCCTCTAGCAGCAGCCCATACTCCAGATTGTTCAGTACCGCCTGATCCGATGCTGTCTGCATGAGCAAATACAGTTCCCGTACCTCATTCTGCAGCTCCCGCTGTTGGGAGTTACCACCCATGCTAAACACCGCCAGAGCCGCGAGCAGCCCCATTAGAACCAGGACAACCAGTATCTCAATCAGCGTGAACCCGCTGCTGTTGTTTCCTGATCTTTCGCGAATCACCAATCAGCCGCCGATATCCCAGAGGCTGATGTCAGCAGCGTCGCCATCACCACCATCCTGACCATCAGCTCCCTTGGAGTAGAGATCGTAAGGGCCTTCCCTGCCCGGGCTCACGTACTGGAACTCGCTGCCCCAGGGGTCTTGCGGCACGCTTTTCATGTAGCCGTCAGGGTTCCAGTTCTTTGGCTCGGGGCTACCGCTGGGGCGTGAGGCCAGAGCATCCAGGCCCTGCTGTGTAGAGGGATAATGGCTGTTATCTAACCGGTATAGATCCAGCGCTTTGGAAATGTTTGTCAACTGGGTTTCCGCCACGGTTATTTTCGCTTGATCGCTTCGGCCCATAATATTCGGCGCCACAACAGCCACAAGCAGGCCGAGAATAACCATCACGACCATGATTTCAATAAGTGTAAAACCCCGGTTGGACTCAGGCGTATTCAGTTTTTTCATCGTCATTGTGTCACTCATCGTTGGCTTGGAAAGTTGGCTTGAAAAGCTTTTGTTACAAAATACTGTCTGTTTTTAACGGCCAAAATTTTCAGCCGACCAGATTGCTCATGTTGAGTATGGGCAGCATGATGGCCATCACGATAACCAGCACCACAACACCCATTACCAGCAGCATCATGGGCTCAAAAAGCCCGACAATGGCAGCTATTTTTGATTGCAGCGTGTTTTCCTGCATATTTGCAGTACGTTCCAGCATGCTGTCCAGTTCCCCACTGGCCTCACCACTCGCGATCATAGTCAGCATCATCGGCGGAAAGTAACCGGACTGGTCCAGTGCCCGGTGCAAAGAGCCACCTTCACTGACCTTCCGCGCTGCGTCTCTCAGCTCCTGACGCAGATAGTCATTGGAAAGCACCTCGCCTGCAATTCTCATGGCATCGACCAGAGGAACACCACTGGTCGTCAGAATGCTCAGGGTGCTGGCGTAACGGGCCGTATTGACGCCACGGACCATTCCGGCAAACAAAGGTAGATGTAGCAGCCGTTTGTGGAAGCGCATACGGAAAGCGGGCTTCGTAAGCAAAAAACGGAACGCCACGAAGCATCCTGCCAACAGGATAAACAGATAGAGGCCGTAACTTGAAAGGAACTCCGACATCGTCAGCATGGCTACGGTCAGCCCGGGAAGCTCCTGCCCCTGCTTCACGAAAACTTCAATAATATCTGGAACAACATAGGTCAGCAGAAACACCACAATGCCGATCGCGACAAAACTCAGAATAATAGGATAGATCGCTGCCAGCTGGATTTTCTGACGCGATTCCTGTCGACTCTCTGTGTAATCAGCTAACCGATTCAGAACCAGATCCAGGTGCCCGGCATGTTCACCTGCCGCGACGGTTGAACGGTAGAGCCGAGGAAAGGCTTTGGGAAATTCGCCGAGGCTGTCGGCCAGCGTGTAGCCTTCCATAACCTTTGCCCGAATGGCAATCAACATACTGCGAGTGCGTGGCCTGGCGGATTGCCTGGCGGTTGCTGAAAGCGCCTGCTCAATGGGAATACCCGACTGGATCAGTGTTGCCAGCTGACGCGTAACCAGAGCAAGGTCGGCTGCAGTGATAGAGCCCCGACCACTGAGAGGGTTACTGCGACTCGGCTTCTGGGATGCCGGCTCAACCTCCAGTGGCGTGAGACCTTTCTCCCGGAGTTGCTGGCGCACGGCGCGAGGCGCATCTGCCTCTAGCACACCCTGTTTCTGTTTGCCCCGTGCATCCAGGGCCTTGTATTCATAGGCAGCCATAGCTTACTGGCCCCGGTGCGTTACGCGGAGCACCTCTTCCAGCGTAGTGACACCATCCAGTATCTTTCGGACACCGTCTGAATGAATGCTTGGGCCCTTCAGCCGGGCAACTTTTTCCAGATCCAGTTCACCTGCGCGCTTGTGAATCAACGCACTGATCTCCTCAGTTACTTCAACCACCTCGTAGATACCAATACGCCCGCGGTAACCAAGCTGATTACAATGCTCACATCCTTTCGCCCGATAAACAGTTGGCGGGTTGGCAAAATCCTGCTGCAGGAATTCACAGTGCTCTTCCGTGGGCGTGTATGGCTCACGACAATCCTTGCACAGCACCCGAACAAGGCGCTGGGCCACAATACCCACAAGGCTTGACGAAATCAGGAAGGGTTCAATACCCATATCCATAAGGCGCGTGATCGCACCCACCGCAGTATTGGTGTGCAAAGTGGATAACACAAGGTGGCCGGTGAGACTGGCCTGAACAGCGATTTCAGCGGTCTCCAGATCCCGGATTTCACCAATCATCACCACATCCGGATCCTGCCGCAAAATCGCCCGCAACCCCCGCGCAAACGTCATCTCAACCTTGGGGTTTACCTGAGTCTGGCCAATGCCCGGCAGGTTGTATTCGATAGGATCCTCAACCGTAAGAATGTTTCGGCTACGGTCGTTTATCTCTTGCAGCGCGGCATACAGAGTTGTGGACTTACCTGAGCCGGTAGGGCCGGTGACCAGCAATATGCCATAGGGCCTGTGTATGAGGCGACGCAGGATTTTAAGATCGTCGGCTGCCATACCCAGCGATTCGAGGCGTATGGCTCCCGCCTGTTTGTCCAGCAAGCGCAATACAACCCGTTCTCCACCGGAAGACGGCATGGTCGAGACCCGGATATCCACCTCGCGGCCGGCGACCCTCAGCGCGATCCTGCCATCCTGAGGCACCCGCTTTTCGGCAATATCCAGCTTCGCCATAACCTTGATCCGTGAGACCAGCAGTGGTGCCAGCGCCCGTTTGGGCTGCACAACTTCCCGTAACACACCATCAACGCGGAACCGCACAACCAGGTGTTTCTCATAGGTTTCGATGTGCACATCCGAGGCACTGTTTTTTACCGCTTCGGTCAGAATCGCGTTGATCAGCCGGATAATCGGCGCATCGTCTTCCTGCTCAAGCAGATCCTCAGTTTCCGGAACGGAATCGGCGAGCGAAGCCAGATCCATATCATCGCCAATGCCTTCAACCATTTGCATGGCTTCGGCAGAGTCGTTCTGATAGGCCGCATTCAGCGCCTGATCAAAGTAGCCGGGATCAATCGTTGTAAACCGGGCACGCCCACCGCTTATTCTATTGGCTTCGGCCAATGCAGAATGGGGAGCGCCCGGCCTGACCAGAATAACCGGGCTGCCCTCTTCCGAGCGGGTCAGAATAACGCCGTTGCGCTTCGCAAAGGTAAAAGGGAGGCGACCCAGCGGAGCATCCTGCGGCTGAAGTTCGGTTTCTGTGGTCAAGGTTATCCTCGTTCTTGTCAGGCAATCATGGGAAGGCTATCACAGGACATAGGCCCGCTGAATAACTCTATACACTATACTGCCAATAAAAGGTGTCAGTCTGATAACCTGTGGGCCTTTCGAAGGCGCGTGGGCGGCTGGCGAACTTGAATTCAGGACTATAAATGCTTTCAATCAATCGAAGGATTCCCCTCATTCTGGCTTTGATAGCCGGGGTTACCATGGTTGCGCTTACCTCCTGGCAAGGCTATAGCTTCTGGCAGACCGAGAGCCGGCAAGACGGCCCGAGCGGCAACCTCGCTGCAAAACCCGTCCCAAAAAAACCCGGCGTTCCATCCGTGCCGCTCGCCTCCCTGGATTTTTTCGGCAGCGTTCAGGCCACCGGAGCTGAAGAGCCAGAAGATACAGAGGATCTTCCGGAGACAAACCTGCGAATTTTTCTTCGGGGCGTTCTCGCAGCCGACGGCGACTTCCCCGGCAGCGCCCTGATCGAGGACGACAAAAGCAAAACCGAAGTATTCCTTGTGGGCGACGAGCTACCAGGCAACGCAAGGCTCCGCTCCGTTCATCCGAACCGCGTGATTCTCGACCGCGCCGGCAAGCTGGAAAATCTGTATTTTCCGGAGCCTGACAATCGCACCGGAATGACCTTTTCGTCAGACGCCGACAACATCCAGGAACAACCTGAACAGCAAACCCGGGTGCCCGATATCAGCAATCGATCCGTGCGGTCGACAACGCCGCCCGCAAACGAGGAAGAGCGCCGGGAAGAAATACGCAAGCGCCTGGAACAACTCCGGGAACGTCTGCGCACCAATGGCTAACGGAAAATTGCCCATGCGCACGTCGCCATGTCGGCAAATGACACACTTAATGTCGTTATGGGACAGTGTAAGCACCGGATAAGCCGATAGACTAGCGTCCATTCAATTGATAACGGGAGTGAACCTTGATGCGACGTTGGAATGGCTGGGGCGATGAGCAGTTCAATCTGGAGCTTCCGATACAGGGGCGAAGCTTTCTCGCAAACCGTATCGATTCCGGCACGCCTCTGAGTGACGCCTCCCTCGAATCTGTCCTTACAAGAGTTCCGGAGACACGCCTGCCGGCAGATGCCAGCGTTGATGCGCTGATCGACACCAGCCCCGAAGCCCGGGTACGCCATGCCCGTGGCCAGAGCCTTCCGGATTGGCTGGCCATGCGCAGCGGGGAGTTCGGCGTTTTCCCGGACGGCGTAGCCCTCCCCGAAAGCAGCCTCGATATACAGAAGCTGCTCCAGTATGCCAAAGCCAGCAACATTGAGCTCATCCCATACGGTGGTGGCACCAGCGTTGCCGGTCACATTAACCCGCTTGCAGGCGACAAGCCTGTACTTACGGTGGATATGGGAGGTATGAACCGCCTCATCGACCTCGACCGGGAAAGCCAGATAGCGACCTTCGGAGCAGGCACACCGGGGCCACTTGTGGAGTCCCAATTGCGGGCTCACGGATACACGCTCGGGCACTTCCCCCAATCCTTCGAACTCTCCACCATCGGGGGCTGGGTGGCCTCCCGCTCAAGCGGGCAACAGTCTCTGCGTTACGGTCGAATCGAGCAATTATTTGCCGGTGGCCGGGTTGAAACGCTCAAAGGCACTCTGGATCTGCCCACCATACCGGCCTCAAGCGCCGGCCCGGACATTCGCGAAATGATTCTGGGCTCTGAAGGACGCATTGGCTTTATTACCGAAGTAAAAGTCCGGGTCAGCCGCTTGCCGGAGCAGGAAAGCTTTCACGTGGTCTTCTTCCCGGACTGGGACCGGGCTCGCACTGCCTGCAGAAAACTTGTACAGAACCGCACTCCGCTTTCGATGCTGCGGCTCAGTAACGCCATTGAGACTGAAACCCAGCTGGCGCTGGCGGGACACCCGCACCTTATCGGCATGCTGGAAAAAGTACTTTCCGTGCGCGGCGCCGATGAAGGCAAGTGCATGATGACCTTCGGGCTGACCGGTAGTGCACGACAATGCGCCAGTGCCAAACAGGAAGCAAAGCGTATTTGCTCCGAATACAAAGGTGTTTATACCGGCACCCGGCTGGGTAAGAAATGGGCTGAAAAACGCTTCACCATGCCCTATCTCCGGGAGGCGCTCTGGCAGATGGGCTATGCCGTAGACACCCTGGAAACAGCAACTGACTGGGACAACGTTGATAACCTGCTTGGTTTGATAGAAGACAGCCTGCGCAAAGGACTTCAATCCCGTGAACCGAGCAACAGCGAACGCACCCACGTATTTACCCATCTCTCCCATTTTTACGCTCAGGGCTGCAGCATATACACCACCTATGTTTTCCGTGTTGCAGACACCTATGACGAGACACTTGCGCGCTGGAAACACCTGAAAAACACAACCTCGGAACTGATCGTGCGCAACCGCGGCACCATCAGTCACCAGCACGGTGTCGGCAAAGATCACGCACCCTTCCTGCCGGTTGAAAAAGGTGAGCTGGGAATGCTGGCCATTCGATCTCTGTGCCAGACCTTTGATCCGGACGGTATTCTCAACCCGAAAACCCTCGTGGAGTGAGTGCGATGAAGCATCGGGACACATTGCTCAATGAGCTTCAAAGCAGCACACATACATTCGACGTTGTTGTGGTTGGTGGCGGAATAACCGGTGCAGGTATCGCCCGAGAAGCTGCTGGCAGCGGCCTCAAAACCCTGCTGGTTGAACAGAGAGATTTCGCCTGGGGAACCTCCAGCCGGTCATCGAAGATGGTACACGGCGGCCTGCGCTACCTCGGCAGCGGCCAGTACCGACTGACCCGGGACGCGGTGACCGAACGCCAACGCCTGATGGCCGAGGCACCGGGGCTGATAGAACCTTTACGCTTTATGATGCCGCATTTTCAGCGTCAGTTCCCTGGCCCACGACTGTTTCAGATATTGCTCAGAATTTACGACCGGATATCCCGCACCCATTCGCGCCAGTTCCTGACGCCCGGCCAGACCATGCAATGGATACCCGGGCTGAACACCGAAAAACTGACCGGCGCCAGCGGATTCACGGATGCAGTAACCGATGACGCCCGTCTGGTGCAGCGTGTTATCACTGAAGCCCGTCAGGACGGGGCCTGGTGTCTCAATTACGTTAAAGCACAGAAGGTTCTGCGAAAGGACGGCCAGGTCAGCGGGCTTGAACTGAAAGCCGAAGGCGATACCGCGACATTCACGGTTACTACGCCGCTGATCATCAACGCCACCGGCGTTTGGGCTGACCAGCTTCAACAGCCCGACAGCGATGAAAAACCGATGACCATACGGCCATTGCGCGGCAGTCATCTGGTTCTTCCCTGGCATAAGCTCCCGGTTTCCTGCTCGGTTTCCCTCTTCCACCCGGATGATAAACGCCCGGTTTTCGCATTCCCCTGGGCTGGCACAACCGTGCTCGGGACCACAGATCTGGATCACACAGAAAGCCTTGATAAAGAGCCGCGAATTGCGGAGGAAGAAATTGGCTACCTGTTACGAGTTTCCAACAGTCTGTTTCCCGGAGCAGCGGTATCCCGAGGTGACATTCTTTCCACCTGGGCAGGCGTTCGTCCCGTCGTCACCGGGGCAAAAAGTACCGCCGGCCCCAAGGCTCCGTCGAAAGAAAGCCGTGAGCATGAGTTTCGAGAAGATAAAGGATTGATCACCATCGCAGGCGGAAAACTCACAACCTTCCGGCTGATAGCAAGGGAGGCACTTGCCAGAGGGCTTGGAGGTGCAGAACGCCTGAGACCGGAGAAGGATCCGGTTTTCAAATCAGCGATCGCCTCACGACGCCCCGCAAACATAAGCCACCAGAACTGGCAGCGGCTTACGGGCTTTTACGGTTCGGATCTTCACTCCGTTCTGCAGGCCGGGCCCATGGTACCGGTGAGCGATGATGCCGCTTCTGGCACTGTTCCGGGTGAATTACTGTGGGCCGAAGTTGTTTGGGCCTGCAAGCACGAAGACGTAAAACACCTCGATGATCTGATGCTACGCCGCACCCGGCTTGGGCTCATAGCCCCCGAAGGTGGTGCAGCACTGCTTCCGTTAGTTCGGCAACACTGCCAGAACATACTCAACTGGAATGATGAACACTGGCAAGCCGAAGAGACCCGGTATCTTGCTCTGTGGCGCGAAGCCTATTCTCTTCCGGGTCGTTCGGAGCCGACGCATGCCGTCTAACCCACTCATTCTCGCCATTGATAACGGCACCCAAAGCATACGCGCCCTGCTTTTCGATACTCAAGGCAATCTTGTTGCCAAAGGCAGGCAGGAAATACAGCCGTATTTTTCAGAGCAGCCGGGCTGGGCGGAACAGCAACCGGAATATTTCTGGGACAACCTCGGCAAGGCCTGCGATCAGCTCTGGGAATCTACAGACGTCAAGCCAGAAAGAGTTGCGGGCGTTACCCTGACCACTCAGCGCGGCACAGTAATCAACCTCGACGAGAACGGCGAACCGCTGCGCCCGGCAATTATATGGCTGGATCAACGGCACGCGCGCGTTGATGGCCCGGTCAAAGGTCCCTGGGGCTGGCTATTCAAACTGGCGCGGCTCGAAGACACCATCAACCGCTTTCGGGAGAACACCCAGGCCACCTGGATTGCCCAGAACCAGCCAGAGATCTGGGACAAAACCCGACACTATGTTCTGCTGTCGGGCTACCTGAATTACCGTTTAACCGGTGAGTTCCGGGACTCGACCGGCAGCCAGGTGGGTTATCTGCCCTTTGATTATAAAAAGCACCGCTGGGCCGCCTCGCGGGATTTCAAATGGCAAACCATGCCGGTAAAAAAATCCATGCTGCCGGAACTGGTCAGTCCTGGCACCACTCTGGGCCATCTCACCCCGGAGGCCGCCAGCCACCTTGGTCTTCCGGAACGCCTGCCGGTGATCGCGGCCGCCTCTGACAAAGCCTGCGAAATACTCGGTTCCGGCGGTCTGACGCCTGACATAGGCTGTATGAGCTATGGCACCACCGCCACTATCAACGCCACCAACAAGCGCTATGTGGAACCGGTACGTTTGATGCCACCCTATCCTTCAGCCTTGCCCGGACACTACTCCACAGAAGTGATGATTTACCGGGGTTTCTGGATGGTGAGCTGGTTCAAGCGGGAATTCGGTTTACGAGAGCGGGAAATTGCCGAACAACGGGGTATTGAGCCGGAAGAGCTGTTTGATGAACTGGTTCAGGCTGTACCGGCGGGCTCCATGGGCCTGATGCTGCAACCTTACTGGTCGCCGGGTGTGCGCCAACCCGGGCCGGAAGCCAAAGGCTCCATCATCGGTTTCGGCGATGTTCACACTCGCTCGCATATCTACCGGGCCATTCTCGAAGGCCTGGCTTACGCACTGCGCGAGGGTAAAGAAAAGATCGAAAAGCGCAGCGGCATTAAAATCCGCAAGCTTCGGGTTGCAGGCGGCGGCTCCCAGAGCGATGCGGCCATGCAGTTGACCGCCGACGTATTCGGCTTGCCCGCCGAGCGCCCTCACACCTATGAGACCTCGGGGCTGGGTGCCGCGATTGATGCCGCCGTTGGCCTGGGCCTGCATCCGGATTTCGAAACCGCCGTGGCGGCTATGACCCGCGTTGGCGATGTGTTCGAGCCCAACCCTGAAGCGCGGGAGCTATACGAAAGGCTCTACTCCGAAGTCTACCTTCGTATGTACCCGCAACTTCAGCCGCTTTACCAGAAAATCCGGGATATCACCGGCTATCCAAAGTAGGTGTTTCAGTAATTACAGGCTTGGCAGCGCGGTTCCCTCGGGAACCCGAATCTCAAACCCGGATTTCACATTCACAGCCTGACCGGCGGGCACTTCTCGATTCCAGGCCAGAATGCCCTTTTTGTCATCAACATCCCGCTCTACTGGCTCACTGATCTCCAGCGGCTTAACGGTAAGAATGTCCTTCTGCGACACCGGAAGCCGGTCAAAAATCCGAACCTGCACAGGTTTCGAATGGTGGTTCGTGATCTCAAACCGGTTTTGCCGGCGCTGAACATTCTCGCTTTTCCACATGCCTTCCTCTCCGGTGCGTTCAAGCTCGTTCACCACCGCAACCCGGATACCCTCATCTACCCCGAATCCGAGCGTGAGCTTCTCACCGTCTGTCAGCTCCGGAAGCTGGCTTTCACCCACGCTTTGCCCATCCCGGTATAATGTTAACCGGCCTGCAGGTATAGGAGCATCAGACTGAAAAGTGCCCGTCGCATGCAAATACCCAGTGGGATTTATGACAGGCGCCGTCCAGGTCGAAACCTTAACCGGAATCCGGTGTTCTGCAACTATTAGCCGCTGCCCAGAATTACCACTGGAAATATCAACCGGTTGTTGCAGCCGATAGCTTTGAGTAAAGGTGCTCTGACGCTCCACAACCGCCGCGCTGCTACCCATGACCATCTCCGCCTGCATATCGGCCATAGGCGCTAATGACTTCGAGCGATAAACCTCAGGAGGTTCAGGGCTGACAACCCATGAATAAAGAGGTGGCATCGCGATTCCCCGACGGGCGTTTGCGGTCGCAAGATGCAGTTCAACACCCTGCCAATCGGTTCCGGTCGCCTGTTGCACAACGGCGAGATGTTCAAGTGTCATTTCACCACCCGCCTCACCTTCACGCTCCGTTTTCAGGCGGGCAGTGTATTCGCTCCGCCAACTGGCTTCCGGCGTTTGAAATCTCAGCTTCACCTGCAGCTCGCCATTTTTGGGCACCAGATAGCTGACCACTACCTTTTTGGTTGCCCTTGCACCCTGTTTAATCTGGGAAAGCTCGCGGACCAATTGGTCTTTCAAGGCAATGTCATCAGTCATTTCTGAACGAATCGCCCGTATTTCAGACAACGCACTCTGTGTTGTATTCTTCAACGCGGCAGCCATGTCATTAAGCTCTGAAGCCGACAGCTCGTGCGGAGACTCAGCTGCTTTGCTCATAAGCGTAACCTGCTGATTCCACGACCGGATCGAATCCTCCTGTTCCTGAATCCGCAAGGTAACCGCAGCCAGCTCATCGCGGATCCGTCGAGTTTCTCCGGCCACGAATTCTGCCTGCTCAACCCGACTGACCTGAACCTGCATAATCTGCGATCCCGGCACACCTTCAAGCATAACCTGCAAACTCTGATCAAGAAGGCTGACCGGTAAACCCTCAATCTCCAGAGCTCCTGCACCGGAACTCACCTGCTCGCTTTCCTCCCAGGTGAGCTCCGCATGGGAAGGATATAAGGTTGCGGTTGTGATCTCCGCCTGAGCCAGCAACGGTGAAGCCGCAATGGCAATCGCCAGCAGGGAATGCTTTTTCATGGGAAGAGTCCTTATGGTTACGACTGTTTTGGTACCAGCTGTTTTGACATGACGAGCGTTATTCGCCTGGCGCTGGCACATCCTGTTTACTCGCGCTCTGCTCCCGGACGATTTCTTTTGCCCGGCCACGGTCATCGCCATCGGGTCGCAGTGGCTCCTGATCTTGCCCTCTAGCCGGAGCAAGCACCACTCGGGTGAGCAATGGAAAGTGATCCGACCCTATTGAAGGCAAACGGGTAATGGAGGCAAGCGTAAAATGATGACTGTGGAACAGGTGATCAAGCGGCCAGCGTAACGGCCAATAATCTGCGTGAAACGTACTGTAAAATCCTCGCCCCACCCTTGGATCAAGCAAACCACTTACCTTGCGGAACAGGCGAGTCGTCGGCGACCACGCCACGTCGTTCAGATCGCCGGTTACGATCACAGGCTCATCACTGTCAGCAACACTTCGCCCGACAATCACCAGTTCTGCATCCCGCTCTGTTGATTCGTCGTTTTCCGTGGGACTCGGCGGCGCAGGATGCACGAAGTGCACTCTCACACAATCGCCGGACCCAAGCTCAACCAGTGCGTGCATGGAGGGCACCTTGTCCTCAATTAAAAAGCACACTTCCGACTCGTGCAGTGGTAGCCGCGAGAACACATGCATGCCATAGAGGTTATCCAGCGGGCACTTGATGGTGTAAGGCATCTCACTTTCCAGCGCCGCCAACTGGTCTTCCCACCACTGATCCGATTCGAGCGTTACAAGAATATCGGGCTGATGCTGTTCAACAAGTTTCAATAGTGCCGGGGCGTTACGATTAGGCGTGAGTACGTTGGATGTCAGTATGGCCAACGTCCGTTCCGGGTTTTTCATACGGGCAGTTTTGACCTCGCAGGGCCAGATCGCGGTATAGGGTAAGATCCACCAGAGCTGTGCTACCAATGACGATCCTGCCACAACAACAAGTAACCAGCTCAGAGGGCGGGCCAGATCCAGAAGCAGCAACTGCGTAACCATCAACAACGCTGCCAGCACCGCCAGCTGCAGACGCGGAAAGTCGAAGCTCCGAACGCTCCAGTGGGGGTTCTGCCAAAGCGGCAGAAAGGTCGCTATAGCTATGGCAAAAGTACAGACGAGCAGCGTGAGTAACATCAGTGGCCTGGCGTGTCCCGATACAAAGTACAGTATTACAATCGCCGACTGGCGATCATGGATATCAAAACCTGCAAAGCGCGCACATGGCAAGCCTGCGCTTCACGATTAAAAACCATAAGCTGGCGTTGGGCATAAGTCCAGCCAACGCACTCTAACTGCCCTGCAGGCTCCGAAATGCACCTTTCACATGGAGCGCCAGTGCGTCATTCAGCTCGTTAGAGCCCTTTCGGACGAGTGCCAGCTGGTAGGAGCCTATTTCGGGTAAACCCTGGTTGGCTATTTCCTTTAGCGGCGAGCGCACAAGACTCTTCGGGAAGGGCGCAACGGCGAGATCCGCAACCATCGCGGCCTCCTGACCAGAGCAATGTTCACATGTGTAGGCAATACGGTAAGGCTTTGCAGCACTATCAAGAGCCCGCAATGTCATGCGCCGCCAGGAGCAGCCGTCGTGAGCCACCGCTACCGGCAGGGGCATTCGCAAGAATGCGGAACCATCCTCCCGCCCAGCCCAGACCAGCGGCTCTTCGTACACCACTTCACCGCGAATATCCCGGACTTCATCCGCAACGGTAACCAACGCCAAATCCAGCTCGCCAGCATCCAGCCGGGCCAGGTTTTGCTTACTCGAGCCAACAACAACGTTCACCAACACAGCAGGATAGGAGCGCGCAAACTGGGCCAGCACCTCAGGCAGAATTCGCGTTCCAACATCGTCTGATGTTCCGATACCAACCTTGCCTTCCAACGTTGGCGAGAGAAAATACCGAACCGCCTCCTCATTCAGGCGCAGCAATCGACGGCTATAGTCCAGAAGCGCTTCGCCTTCAGCTGTCAGGCGAACCTGCCGAGGTTCACGGATAAACAGGCATTTGCCAAGATTCTGTTCCAGTTGCTTGATTTGCATGCTGAGTGCCGAGGGCGTTCGATGCACAACCTTGGCCGCACCGGTAAAGGTGCCGCACTCGGAAATAGCAACGAAGGTTCTGAGCACATCATTGTCCAGCAACGGAATTGCCACGAGACCACTCCTCACTCATAAATAGCCAGAATTCTGACTTAAGCATATCTGAACGCAGAGTTAAATTCTTTTCGTTTGATTGAACACAAGTGGAGGCCCATCCTGTTCAATTCGGTGAACCGGTGGGCAGTTTTTGCGCACTCGATTGCTTTCGAATCAGGAAGATTTAAAGACAGGTGGCGACCATGCTCAGCATCAGAAGCAACGATCAGGTAAACGGGCTACGTGCTTTGTCCTGGATGAAGAATTACTCCCGGCGTCAGCAATTTCGGCGCATGGCTATGTCGCTGCTGGCGGAGAAAGACGATGTTCTCTCAGACCTGGGCTACGAGCGCAGAAACCTTTTCGATGCGCTGAAACTGCCACTGAGCAGTGATGCCGTGCGATACCTTGAGCAGCACCGCAGAGTTTGATTTCAACATCAGAACGCGAGGCACCTCACCCCGCTTTCGCCTGCTCCCGAAAGAGTGCCCGGCCGAGGCTCTCGAAATACCTCGCAAACGCAGCATTAATCGCCTGCCGGTGCCTGCCCACCGGGTAGAGCCCGGCCCTGGCCTCTTCTGAGTAGAGTGTGCCACGCACCAGAAAGCTGTTACCGGGTTCACTGTCTTCTACAAACGCTTCGAAAGCCCGGGCACAGAGTTCTTCAGGTTGCGCGTAATACAACACATTGCGCTGCTGATCGGCCTGTTTTGAACATAGAAACAGCTCACTGGGCTGGGTGCCATCTTCATTCAGGAGAATCGTTCTGAAACACTTACTCAGTAACTCATTGAGCGGGTGTTCTCTCTGGTCTGCGCTATCCAGCCAGGCGGCGGATGCAAAGCCATGCTTGGCGGAGTTGCGAAACGCTTTGCTTCCCATGTAGTGATCGAAGGCGTGAAACCATTCGTGCGCAAGGCTACCTGCCCCCGCATTCTTGGCCAGAGCCAGTTGCCGGGTTGCGGGAATATAGTGTGCGGCGACGCCAGGCCGCCCACCAATTCCGTACTGAAGGCCCAAAGAGCCTCGCAGGGAAACAAGTGCTTCCGGGCCCCGAAGAATGAGCAACAGATCGCTTAGCGCCCGATAGAAGCGGCCAGCTGCCCTGTCGCGTTCTTCCGGTGTTACCCAGTTTCCGACTTCGATGCTGCGGAAATCGAATCGGCGTCTCACTGTTATAAAAGACACCGAAGCTTGTCCCGTCATCACTTCCCCCTCGCATTTCCGCAACCAAGCCAATCAGCCGCTGGCAAGAGGCAAGATATACGTCGCTAACTGTTTATACATACAGTATTCTGGGCATAGACAACAAACGAGTCAATCCCGGTATTGCATATTCAAACGCGCACGCTGATGGAGAGCGTCTAAATGCAAATCTTCTGGCTTAAACGCAACCTTCGGCTGCAGGACTCCGAGCCGTTTTTTTACAGCATGAAAGCCTTTCGCGCTCACGGAAAAGTTCTCCCGCTTTACGTTCATGAGCCCAGTCTTATCGCCCAACCAGACGTATCTCGCCAACATCAGGCCTTCATCCACGAAACCCTCACCGAACTTTCAGATGAGCTTCAAGCGCTGGGTGGCGAGCTGCTGCAAGCAGTGGGAGAGACAATTTCGGTTTTAGAAAAAGTTCATCGATGTTCCCGAATCACGCGGGTATGGACGCACCGGGAAACGACACAAAACAGCCAGCATAAAAGAGACAACGACATTCGGGCCTGGTGCGAAACAAACGGCATTGAACTGCTGGAAATCGGGCAAAATGGTGTTGCGCGCGGCTCTCGGGTTCCAGCATCGTTCCCGGCGTATTTTTCAGAATGCATCAACCTCACGTTGAGAGATCCGGCCGGAGCTGATCTGTCAGAGCGATTCGCACCACTTCCCTTCCCAACCTGCCTCGCAGACGAGATTCCACTGGCACAAGGGTCCGACAAACCCTATCGGCAAACAGGCGGGCGGAAGGCAGCGCAAAAAATCCTGAATGCATTTTTCAACGTGCGTAATCTCAGCCGCTATCCTTCACAGATATCGAGCCCCAATACCGCCTGGGAGGGTTGTTCGCGGATTTCTACCTATCTGGCGTATGGCGTTGTCTCAGATCGCGAGGTGTTCCAGGCAGTCGATCGTGCGGTCTCCAGTGGTCACCAGAACCAGACTGACACCGAATCAAAGCGCCTGCAGGACCGGGCCCGGTTCTTCCTCGAACGACTGCGCTGGCGTCGGCAGTATATTCAGCTATTTGAAACACACCCGGAGCTGGAAACCGAATGCATGCTTCCACAATTCAACGGCATCCGTGAGGCAGAGTTTAACGACGCCCTGTTCAATGCATGGGCATCTGGCCACACCGGGATTCCATACATCGACGCAGCGATAAGGTGTCTGAGTGCCTGCGGCTGGATCAACATGAGGCTCCGGGCAACGGTCGTTTCATTTGCCACGATGAACCTGTGGCTGCCCACCCACAAAGTCGCACAGTTTCTCGCCAATGAGTTTCTCGATTACGAGCCAGGAATACACCATGTCATTCACCAGATCGTTTCCGGAACCTCCGACTTTGATGCACTGATGGTTTACGACCCGATGAAGCAGGCAATAGATCACGACCCTGAAGGACATTTTATCAGGCGCTGGGTGCCAGAACTTGCGGAACTGAAAGGTACCAGCATCCACGATCTTTCGCGCACCTCGGGGTACAAATCTCGAATTGCGGAAGAAAAAGGGTTTGGTGCGTATCCGGCACCGGTGGTCGATCACAAAAAGACGTCGAAAATCGCCAAACGCCGGATTCACGCAATAAAAACGGGCCTGCCGGACCCAGGGCCTGAACATGCAGATGAGGCAAGCTCCACTCAGCAGCTGGATTTAATCTGAAAAATGCACAGAGTTGAGCGCCCGTCTGTTTCCGATAGAATGCGCCTTAGCTAAACTTCTTTTCAAACCAACAAACACAAAACGGACACGCCATGAAACTCAAAGATTCTGTTGCCATTGTGACCGGCTCATCCTCTGGCATAGGTGCCGCCATCGCACGTCTGTTTGCAGAACACGGTTGCCATGTGGTGATCAACTTCAGCAACAATGAAAACGGTGCCCGCGCAGTGGCCTCTGAGTGCGAAAAGCATGGTGTGAAGACGCTGGTTTACCGGGCTAATGTGGCCGAGGATGCCGAATGCCGCGCTATGGTAAATGCCACACTGGAACAGTTTGGCCGCATCGACATTCTGGTTAATAACGCAGGCACTACCAGGTTCTGTAACCACAACAATCTCGACGGCCTCGACAAGCAGGACTTCCTTGATCTGTATGAGGTCAACACAATCGGCCCCTACCAGATGACACGGGCCGCAGAGAAGGCGCTGCGAGCCAATGGCTCCGGTCACATCGTAAACATGGCGTCTATTGCTGGTCTGGCGGGTATTGGCAGCTCCATTGCCTATGCGGCATCCAAAGGCGCGTTGATCACCATGACCCGCTCCCTCGCCCGCGTGATGGGCCCAGAAGTGCGGGTCAATGCTGTGTGCCCGGGTTTTGTTCAGGGCGAATGGCTGAAGAAAGGTCTTGGTGAGGACAAATACAACGCATTACTGGAAAAGACCAAAGCCGCGGCACCCCTGAACGATACAGCGTCGCCGGAAACCGTGGCGGATGTCTGCCTGGGCCTGATCATCGGTGGTGATCTGACCACCGGCGAAACCATCCTCATCGACGGCGGCGCGCACCTGGGTGCGGCGCCGGTTCGTCGCTGAACTTAGCCCTCTGTTCTATGCTCAAGCTACCGAAAATAAGTGCTGATCGAATGCATGCTCTCTGAACCATTGAGTACGGAAGCTGATATCCATGCGCCCGACTTCTGACATTGAGATGTAAATGGATCTATACGCCTAAAAAAAGCGCCAAGCGGTGCGGGGTTTCCGTCGCATGGCGCATTTTACATTGCGGTTCCTAAAGCCACTAACTAATAGCGATAGGTTGTTTGGTTAAATCTTCGTTTTTTGCTTTTCAGAGTAGCGGCATAGCGCCCACCATTCATTGCCATGCAGCCTTATCCCAATTGGTCTCGTCCCAAACTGCTGCCTTAAGTGGTTCCTTAGCGAACACAGCAGTAATCTGCGAGTCAGTACCGAACTCCGTAAGATCAACCTGAAAGTCCGCCTGTTGTTTGCTGAGAACGTTTCCATTCTGGTTGATCCACTGGACAAAGATGAAGCCTGTTTGAGGGGTGGCAGTAAGCAGAACATTGCCATCCTCATCATATGACTGGCTAACTTCACCTTGTTGTGTATCCGAATCTGTCAGAGCGGTGAAGGCGTATACGGCAATCAGGCTTAAGGGATTCTCCGGCATGGTAAATGACGCTGGTGTCTTCAGGTTTTCATCTTCAGCGAATACGCCCGGCCGGTTGCCTTCACTGTTCACCCAAGCATAGAACTCGAACCCAGGTTCCGGATTCGCGGTTAAGGTTACCATCGCGCCAGGCTCGAAGAATTCCTGGTCTGCCAACGGCGCACCACCTGTCTTCGGGGCTGCCTTAACAGCGAGGTTCGCTGAGAATTCAGCGACCAGATTGTTAGTGGAGTCCGTGGAGAACGAGAAAGAGCTATTAGACGAAAGCTCAACGCCATCTTTCGTCCAACGCTCGAATGCGAAACCTTCAGAGGCAGAGGCCGTTACCGTAACGGTTTCGCCCACACTTACCTCGAACACAGACTGTTGTGCGGAGCCTTGGCTGGCAAGGGCAACATTGCCAGCGGCCGCAGGGAACGTTTCAAGCGATAACTCTCCGACCTCTCCGGCGAGATCAGCCGATGTTAATTTTGAGTCAGTACGTGCGTTTTGGCTGACCATATCATCCGTCACACCCAAGTCCGCGACACTCTGGTTATCAACTCCTACTGAAGTACGTTCCAAGTTGAGAATGGTGAGCGTGTCGGCGATCGTTTGCCCTGATGCGTTCGGAATTGGCAACGCTTCGGGATCTACCGCCTCCAAGTCTGCAGCAACGGCAGAATCGTCGACCCGACCGTCAGCAAGGTCGTCAGTCAGAGAGTCGAAGAACGTTTCTATGGCCGCTGTTTCTGTGTCACCGGAAATATTTGCGATTACAGCAACGACGGCTTCAGATGCCTTACGATACCTGAGCGACCGTTGCCTTGAACTGGCATCAACCGAAGAATTGGTCAAAACGGGTGCAGTGGTGAAAAGGTCGATTGGTCCGCCGGGGTCACCCGCATCATCAAGCAGGTCGAAGCCGACTGTTTTACGAACTACCTGTTGGGCTTGTGCAAGTGCACTGCGAACCTTTGCAGTGCTGACTTCAGTGGTTCCACCAATATTGCGGGCGGCAATACCCACTGCCATGTGCGATAGAGGGGTCGCATAGACAGGTTGACCTCCAAGCCACTCGGATGCCTCAGCAACGGTACTCAGCCGAGTGAGTACCGGTGGTTGCCCGGTTGTCAGGTCTATCGTGTTTGCGTTTGCGGTCACCACAACAAGGAGCAGACCTTGGGCATCAACCGGCAAATCCACGCGGATGTTCGCCTGGCTATTCGTGATGCCGGAAGCTATTTGTGCTCCCCGTAAATTCTTCGCGCTAGTATCCAACGCAAAAACTTTGACGTCGGCATTCGCCAGCGGACCTTTGGTGGCATTACCACCAACGGTTTGAACGTTTGTCGTATTCTCGACTGCCGAAGTGGAGTCGCTGCTGCTACCACCACTGCAAGCTGTGATAAATGCCAAACATATCAAGGCCGCCAGCGGTCTGAAAAGGCAAAACGAATAAGCCGATCGGGCTTTCCCGAATAGCTTCGTTAGCATCGTCTTAATTTTCATATTCACTACCTTATGGAGTCTGTCCTGGATGCGGTTCTGAGCTAATTAATTATTGAGTGAACCATCCGCTACTCAGGACACCATCAGCAAATGGCGTATTAGCAAGATCTCCGACAGCTTGACCGTCAATGCGGTAATAAATTGCCTTTGCCGGCTCAATTTCGCCTGGCTTACTTTCCAGAACCATGCCGACGTTTTTAGCTCGAAGGCGGAGGTTTCCGGAGAAGAAGCTCTGCATCATCACATCGTTAAATGTGCGATCAACCGGGGCGACAATAGTTAGCGGCTTGCCATATGAGGTGACAATTGAAGAAAAGTTGTATGTTCGGTCAATTTGGCCATTTTCATCGCTCCAAATTATGACAGATTGAATCAACTCAGACCCGGCTAGTGGGTTGCTGGTTTTAGTCTCTCTATAGCCTTCGACGCTATGGTTAGAGTTTGAGTCAGAAGTTTCCGATGCATACGCTTCGGAAGTAACGTTATTGGGGTCGTCAGATAGATTTTTATGAGCGATCCATGACGTTCTGTACCAATCTGCAACTGTCGGGTTATCACGAGACGCGCAGACTTGCCCATCAATCCAGATCTTATCTGGTTGTTCGATTCCGTTAGGGGTCTCTACGGACTCTTCTTCAGTGTTGTCGAAGAAGACTCGAAAACGGTATTTGTGATTGCAGGAGTCCCCATCACCCATATCTTGCTTAAGAACAATCACGTTCCTGGAGCCAGGCGCTCCACTAGCCGAGGCTCTAAGAACATATTCTGGTCCAAACTTAGTTGCACTAGCGGCCGTAGTGGCTTGGGCAAGAGCTTCAAAATTGGCGTTCACTTCGGCAGCCGATGCGGCTTCGCCGGCGGCGAAAGTGTGAGGTAGTTCGACCGCACTGGCGAATGCTGAAACCATAACCGTTACTGCAGCAAATGAGCTTTTCAATAGCATGTTTATATTCCTATTATTCTCGGGTGTTTAAAATTTAATTTACCGAAGAAAATTGAAAGAGAAATAAGTCGGATGAGTCTACATGTATTGATCGTAACATTGCTGCAGGATTAACAATTCTCCACATTTAACCTTAAAACGTAACAACTTTTAAACAGGTTAAAATTTACCGTCCAGCAAACCCGTCTTTAGCCGTGAATTCAAATAATCCCGGACCTGCGTAGGGCTGCATGCATCTAGCCTCAGCCATTCGCTAACCGGACTCTGTTGGAGGTAGAAGGGACATCGGCGTTGATAAATGCTGTCTGCCTGGGCCTGATCATCGGTGGCGATCTGACTACCGGCGAAACCATCCTCATCGACGGCGGCGCGCACCTGGGTGCGGCGCCGGTTCGTCGCTGAGCTTAGCCCTGTGCCCAGGGCATCTTCATGGTGATGATAGCCTGTAGAATCTTGCCCACCGGGCCCTGGCTGTCGAACAGTGTGGTCTCCACCAGGCCAACGCCGGTCTCCTGCATACGGCTGCGGGCATCCAGCCCCAGCCATTCGCCTACCGGTGCCCGGTGGAGATACAGCGTAACGTCTGCGTTTATACAACCCACCTCACTGCTCAGGCTGAGCTGACCAACACCGTTACCAAAATCACAGAGCGTGGCCGCCATAACAGTGGGGCTTGTTTTGACCCCCTGAACCAGCGGCAGTGGCAGTTTCATCCAGGCAATTCCATGGCCTTTGGCCTTGACGCCATCAATGACGACAGCTTTGGCCGTGCTGTGCAAACCCACCGGGCTGAACTGGTTCTGCCAGCCAGCGGCCTCAGAAATATTTGCCTCAACAGGACCGGAGGGAGGCTCAAATTCCGGTGCCGGAAAGCAGCCGTATTCCGGAACCGATACCGAGCTGTTTTCAAGAAAAAGTGCGCTCGCCCGGGCAACTTCTGTATCCCCCGCCAACAGCGACGCCTCCAGAATCTGAAGCCTCTTACCACCACGCACCAGCCGGGTTGAAACCGTCAAAGGTGAATAGGGAGCCGGCCGCAGCAAATCCACTGTGAGCCGCGTCATATTCAAACTCTCGCTATCCGACGCCTGCTCCACCGCATGAGCCATCAAGCCGACAACAGGCCCTCCGTGCAGATGCTGGGGGCTCCAGGGGCTGCAGCATGCAGGCGTAGGCACATACAAGTCACCATCACGCTGAAAGAGCGCTTCAGTCATGAAATATCCTTTTTTATAAGAAGTGGGTAAAAGAGAGTGTAACGACCCGAGTCGTTACCTCTTCGCCATGGATTCCAACATCCGGTTTACCGCATCCAGATGCTCTGGCTCGTTGTGGCACATGCCTTGGAACACAGCGCAAAGGTCCAGAAAGTCCTTCAGTTCCATACGCTGGGCCATCTTCATCAGGCGTTTGGTCAGGCGGGTGGCTTTCGGGGGCTGGCTGGCGATGCGTTTTGCCATATTCATCACAGTCGGCATCAGATCATCCGCAGGCACCACCTCCAGAACAATACCCAGCTCTTTTGCCTCACCCGCCTCCACAATGCGACCGGTAAGCGTAAGCTCAAAGGCCCGCTGATAGCCAATCAGGCGCTGCATGAGCCACGCACCGCCGTCGCCGGGGATGATGCCCAGATTGAGGAAAGTCTCACCAAATTTGGCTTTCTCTGAGGCGATACGAATGTCGGCCATGTTAGCCAGATCAAAGCCGGCACCGATGGCCGGACCGTTCACTGCGGCAATAACGGGAACTTCCACGCCTTGCAACGCCAGCGGGATCTTCTGTATGCCTTTGCGATACCGGTCCGCACACTCGGCCACATCACCGGCAAAGTCACCGCCACGCTCGGCCATATCGCGAACGTTCCCGCCCGCACTGAAGGCAGAACCGGCTCCGGTGATAACCAGCACAGACACGTCATTGCAGTGATTTACCCAGTCGGCCGTGGTAACGATGTCGTCAATCAGATGGGAACCGGTCAGGGCGTTACGCAGGTCGTGTCGATTCAGAGTAAGCACCGCAACCCGGTCTTCGAGAGTCAGCAGAGCATCGGTGAGATTGGGAAGGTTGTTCATCAGGAAATTCCTTTGGGGTTGGCACGCGCCCGGTCCGGGCCGGGCAAAATTTTATGCCTAGGATAAACCACCGGCCGGGGTTTATCTCCCCGTAGCTACCAACCCGCATTCCAGGTAGTGGGTCAAGGCCCTCAGCCCTGCTTTGCTTCGGCCCGACGACAGGCCGCAGCGGTGAACAATACATCGGTAGAGGAATTCAGTGCCGTTTCGGCGGAATCCTGAACTACGCTGATAACGAAGCCGATAGCAACTGCCTGCATGGCCACTTCTGTTGGTATCCCGAACAGGCTGGTTGCCAGAGGAATCAGAAGCAAGGAACCGCCAGCAACACCGGAAACACCGCAAGCCGCGAGCGCCGAGACCACACAAAGCAGCAGCGCAGTTCCAAAATCCACAGGAATGCCAAGTGTGTGGGCAGTCGCCAAAGTGATCACAGAAATTGTAATAGCAGCACCGGCCATATTGACGGTCGCGCCCAGAGGGATAGAAATTGCGTAGGTGTCCGAATCCAGGTTCAAGCGCTCAGAAAGCGCAAGGTTTACGGGAATATTAGCTGCCGAACTGCGTGTGAAGAAGGCAGTGATGGCGCTGCCACGCAGGCATTCAAACACCAGTGGATACGGGTTTCGGCGAATCTGCCAGAACACGATAAGCGGATTGGTTATCAGCGCAACGAAAAGCATACAGCCGACGATAACGCCGAGCAGTTGGCCGTAGCCAAGCAGAGCACTGATGCCCGACTCCGCCAGTGTATTGGCAACCAACCCGAAGATACCCAAGGGTGCAAAGCGAATAACACCACGAACGATTCCAGAGACGGCGTCTGACAGATCATCAAGGCCCTGGCGCGTCGTATCGCTGGCATTGCGCAACATAAAACCGAGGCCAACCGCCCACACCAGTATGGCAATAAAATTAGCCTCCAGCAGCGCTTTGACCGGATTGTTTACAGCGCTGAGCACCAGGTTTTGCAGAATTTGCCCGATATTTTTGGGCGGATTACCGCTCACACCACTCAAGTCCAGCGATAGCTCCGTAGGCATCAGAAAACTGGCAATCACGGCAACGACGGCAGCCGCAAGTGTTCCCACGATATAGAGAAGCAACACACCACGAATATGGGTGGGCTGCCCCTGCTTGTGGCCAGCGATGGCTGCTGCCACCAACACGAAAACCAACACCGGTGCCACGGCTTTCAATGCCTTGACGAAAAACTCACCGAGCAGTGCCACTGAGCTTGCAGCGTCAGGCGATATAATGACCAGAAGCACACCTGCGACAATGCCAAGAGCAATTTGAGCCACAAGCCCAAGGCGCAGTAAAGGTCGAAAAACGTTGCTCAGTGCAGAAAACATGAAAACCTCGTATTGCAGTTTTAATGAGACGGATGGTCCGGTGGGCGCGTAGAAAAGTTGCAAGCGTGGCAGGCCCGGATGAAGAGGACATCAGGCGCGCTATGATAACGCAAAGTTGCGATGTGTAAACGAACGATCCGTTCGACAAGCCAACGGCTTATTATGAAAGTGAAAGCCAGACTGCCCGCGCCGGAGTCACAAGTCGCCAGATAAGCGAGTGGCATCCGGAACGTGTTTCAGCGGGTTCAGAATACTGTGCGCACCCTTTTCGGCAATCATCACGGTCGGTGCATGAATGTTGCTGCCGGTAATGGTAGGCATCACAGACGAATCGATAACCCGCAGCCGCTTTATTCCGTGTACCCGCAGCTCCGAATCCACCACGGCCATGGCGCCCTCCCCCATGGCACAGGTGCCTGCCGTGTGATAGACCGTTTCGACATGGTCGCGTATCCACTGGCGCAGCTGTTCATCGCTCTGGACCTTCGGCCCCGGGCTTTCCTCCCCGCCATGAAAAGGTTCCATAGCGGGCTGGGCAAGAATCTCACGGCCCAGGCGGATGCCCCGCATCAGGGCATCAAGCTCTTTTTTCTGTTCAAGGTAACGGGCCTGAATTACCGGATGGGCAAACGGATCGGCACTGCTTAACACCACACGGCCGCGGCTCTCCGGGCGCAGGTGGCAGATGTGCAGCACAAATCCCGCGCGCATCGACGTAAACAGCCCACGGCCATGGGGCTGCATTCTTATGGCGGCAAACTGCAGTTGCAGATCCGGGATGGGCTCGCTGGGGTGCGAACGCACGAATCCACCGCAGTCGGTGGGCGTGAACACAAAATTCTTCTGCCTGAGCATCCGCGTAAAGAACGCCAGGCTGTTACGGGTGGGTGCAACTGCCAGCGAGGTGCCGGTTTTGTCCCGGCAGCGGATGATGACATCGGGGTGATCTTGCAGATTCTCACCGACACCCGGCAAATCATGAACCAACGGAATGCCGTGGGCCTGTAATTCTTCCGCCGGGCCTACGCCGGAGAGTTTGAGCAGTTGCGGTGAGTTGATAACGCCGGCACTGAGGATGACTTCCCCGGCTGCCGTCAGGATCTCGCGAGTCCCCTTGGGTCCGTTGCGGGTGATTTCCACGCCGGTGGCAACCGTGCCATCGAAGCAGATCCGGGTAACATGCACGCCCGTCAAAACCGTGAGGTTGGGCCGGCCCATGGCTTCATCCAGAAACGAGTAGGCGCTATTCGCGCGCTGCCCGGAAGGTGTCTGGGTTACCTGGAAAAAACCACAACCTTCCTGTTCAGCACCATTGAAGTCGTTGCTGATGGCCTGACCAGCTTCACCGCAGGCGGTGACAAAAGCCTCACTGACGGGAAAGTGGTAGTTGGTATCCACAACATCCATGGTGCCCTGATCGCCATGCCAATCGTTGGCGCCCCGCTCTTGCCGCTCTGAGCGTCGAAACCAGGGCAATACGCTCTGATAGTCCCAGCCAGGATTGCCCACTGATGCCCAGTGATCGTAATCCTGCGGGTGGCCTCGCGTGTAAATCATGGCATTGATCGAGCTGGACCCACCCAGCGCGCGCCCACGGGGCCAGAAATGCTGGCGGCTGCCGGTGAGTGCTTCCGGCTCCGTGTGATAGCGCCAGTTGTAGGTACGGCTTTTCATCAACATCAACATGTTCAGGGGGTTGCAGTTGCGTATCCAGTGGGTGCGATCGCTGGGGCCTGCCTCCAGCAGGCAAACCCGGTTTCCCGGGTCTGCCGACAGCCGGTTGGCCAACACACAGCCCGCCGAGCCGGCCCCGATGATGATGTAGTCGTACATGGCGGTTCCTGTTTTTCTGATTCTTGCGGCGTCAGGGCAACCCGCCACGGGTCGCCCTCTGCAGGCTCAGGGCGCGATTTTGTTTTTCAGGCTACGAGAGAGCGACACAGGCAGGCTCGGCAGTGAGCGCAACACCCAGGGCAGGATTTTTCGTTTCACCCCGGTCAATGACTCCGGCACCATGGCCTCAATCAAATGAGGCCCCGGATGCGAAAGAGCATATTCGAGGGCATGGTTAAAGGCTTCAGCGGTGTCTACCCGCACGCCATGAACCCCCATCCCCTGTGCCAACTGAGCGAAATTAAGCACCGGACCATTCAGATCCAACTGGGATTTGGCCTTGGCTCCCGCCTCTTCCGCACCGACACGCTCCAGCTCAATATTCAACACAGAGTAAGAAGCGTTGTTGAATATAATGCTGGTGACATTCAATTGCTCACGCGCCATGGTCCATAGCGCCTGAAGGGTGTACATAGCGGTGCCATCGCCGATCAGCGCAATCACGGGCCGTTCCGGACACGCAATTGCCGCGCCGACAGCATTGGGCAACCCTTGGCCGATGGCTCCCCCGGTCAAAGTAATCATGTCATGGCGAGGGGCAGCTGCGGTCATGGTATTCAGCATCAGCCCGGACGTGATGGCCTCGTCGATAATAATGGCGTTCTCTGGCAGGTAGTGGCCAACGGCTTTACAGACTTTGGGTGCGGAAAGGCGACCACGGGGTGCAGATGGGCGCTGTAGCTGCTGGATCTCGGGCTGGGCTGTGTCTGCCCCCAGTATCCCGGCCAGTTTGGCAAGGCTCGCATGGGCGTCCTGTTCGGGGCGGGACAAAGTGTGAACAGTGCAATCATCCGGCACCAGATAGCTCTTTTTGCCAGGGTAAGCAAAGAAGGAAACGGGTGCCTTGCTGTCCACCAGAATCAGGTTGTCGATGTCGGCCAGTTGCACACCTGCCAGTTCCGCAAAATAGGCCACGCGCTCAACCGGCGGCAGGCCTTCGCCGCGCTCCATACGAGTCGGGAAGGTTTCAGCCAACAACTTCACACCGGTAGCTGCAGCAATCTTTGCGGCCGCCATCAGGGCCGGCCCTCGCAGCGCTCGCCCGCCCAGCAGCAGCGCTGTCTTTTTTCCGGAGCGGATGGCATCCACCACAGCTTGTATGGCGTCATCGTCGGCCACCGGGGGCTCTGTTTGCTTCGGCAGGGCACTGGGGCTGCCGCCCTCACCCCATGATACATCGGCGGGAAGAATCAGGGTTGCCACCTGCCCGGGCAGGCCACGGGCCGTCGTGATGGCTTCCACGGCATCCTTACAAAGTTCGGCTGTAGTTTGTGAAGTTCGGACAAAACCCGGTGACACATTGCGAGCGACCGTTTCGATATCCGACTGCAACTGGGCGTCGTATTTCACATGGTCTGTTGCGTGGTCACCAACAATATTGACTACCGGCACCTTGCCTTTGCGGGCGTTGTGCAAATTGGCGAGGCCGTTGCCGAGCCCGCAACCCAGGTGCAGCAACGTAGCGGCGGGTTTATCGGCCATCCGGGCGTAACCATCAGCTGCGCCGGTTGCTACCCCTTCGAACAGTGCCAGCACGGCTCGCATTTTCGGTTCATCATCCAGCGCCGCCACAAAGTGCATTTCGCTGGTTCCCGGATTACTGAAACAGACCTCGATACCAGCGTCCACCAGGGTTTTCATCAGGGCTTGCGCACCGTTCATTGGGAATCTCCTTGTTATTGATTTATTGAGCCCGACAAGATGGACCGTGCCGCCGCCCGGGCGGTCAAGATGCAACCCGGTAAAAATGTACCTTCCAGAGACCGTTTTCCATTACTGCCGCCACCACCAAAACCGGCAGCTTCTCCGACACAGTACAGCCCGGGTATGGGTTGGTTGTCAGTGCCAAGAACACGGGACATCAGATCGGTACGCAAACCGCCGAGGCTTTTGCGCGTAATCAGCTGCATGCGTATGGCGATAAATGGCCCTGCACCGGTCTTTTGCAGCGGAGCAGGCTTGCAGGTTCGCAGTTTGTCTGGCCCCCATTGGCGGGCATGCAGTATGCGACGGATCTGATCATCATTTTCCAGCTTGCTGCCAGCACAAAAGTTTGCATCGAAGGCATCGACTGTGGCTTGTAGTGTGGCCAGATCGATATCGTGCGAGCGAGTCAGCGCATTCATTATTTCGGCCAATTCACCGAGCGTGTCAGCAACCAGAAAATCGTCGCTTTCACGCGCCATTTGTTTGACCAGATTATGATTGCCGGTCAAAGTCTCGAACACGAAACGAACCAGCTGCTTGTCGCGTATTCGCTGGTTGTGTTCGGCTCCGGATATCGCAAATTCTTTCGCCGCAATGCGCCAGTTCAACAGATGCCAGGTCCAGGGTTGCTCCTGCTCGGCAACACGTTGGCAAAGCCAGTGGGTATCAAACCCGGTCACCAGTGGCTCCGGGCCAATCCGATTGCCTTTGTGGTCAAGCCACAGGGCAGATTTGCAAGGAATGGTTGATAAACCGTGGCCTTTGAAATGCGGATAGGGATGGGGAAAGCCGGCGGCGTAGTTCCACATTTCGCCCGGGTTGACGATGTTCCCACCCAACTTGTTGGCTACTTCGTGGTGCAGTTTGCCATCAGCATTCGGGTGGGCTCCATTAAGCATGGTCTTTGGCATGGGCCGATCTTTCGGCCAGTTAGCGCGAGTCTGTTGATGGCCTCCGTTGATTCCGCCCGTGGCCACCACCACCTGGCTGGCAGTAAAGCGAACCTGCTCACCGGTTTCGTGATTGGTGCCGGTGGCGCCCGTAACAAGACCGCTGTCGCACTCAAGTGAGTCAACGCTGTGCCGATGAAGTATCGTGAGACGATTGTCCTTTCCCGCATCGCGCATGGCCGTAATCAAGGTGCGGGTGAGCTCCCGGGAGGTTCCATACACTATGTGATAGCGCGGCACACTGTTCCCTTCACCTAACCGGCCTCGCTCAACCCAGTTCACCGCAGGCAGAAACTTGACGCCTTCGGCTTTCAGCCAGTCGTACACCTCATTACAGCAATTCTTTACATAGTAGCGAGCCCAGGCCAGGGAATGCTCGTCGCGGGTATCCAGCTCGCCAAAGCTGATCCAGTCTTTCAGAGCACGCTCCGGGTTATCCGAAATACCCATTTTGCGTTGCAGAGGCGTGCCAACCAGAGCCATCCCGCCAAACGCCCACAATGCCAGCCCACCCAGACGATCCGGCGTATCCTTGTCTACCAACGTAACGGTTTTGCCCGCCCGCAGGAGTTCCAACGCGGTTACGATGCCGGCAATACCGCCGCCAATAACCAGCGTGTCTGAGGTAATTTGGTTGGCCATGAAGAAATTCCTTGGGGCTAAACGGACATCAGCTTCCGATCCTGAACGGCAACTCTACGTCGCATCCCGGGATTATGCGAGCCTCGATATATGATGATCCAGAGCATCATCTTGAAAAAAGGCGGGACTTTTTCACCTGCCGGGCCTGGCTCAGTTCATCCTTCAGGTATGCCCCGACGGCCTTGAGGATACCCAGGTCTGGATCAGCCTCTTCGTCATCCGCCAGCCGGAAAATCTGCTGGTAGTACCAGGCCTGGCCACCCAGTACGTTTATTATTTTGAGTGGCATCAGCGGACTGGCAGGCGAGAAAAATCCCCGCTGGGCAAGCTTGACGTGATCTTCGTGGCAAACGGTCTTATCGATGCGCCCTTCAAGCAGGTCCCTGGGCGTATCTGGATCCGTACAGAGCGGTCGGCCAAGGCCAATGACATCGGTTTCCCCACTGGTAACCACCTCTTCCATAAACGTGCGTGTACGGAATCCACCGGTGACCATCAACGGGCAATCGCAAACCTCACGAATCGTCTGTGCATAATCCAGGAAGTAAGCCTCTCGCTTGCGAGTGCTCTCGCGCATGGCAGGCCCATCGCTCGCGGTGTCGGCATCACCACTGTACCCAAGAAGACGCGGCTGTTCGTACGTGCCGCCGGACACCTCCAGCAGATCAATCCCCTCTTCATTGAGCCAGCGCACCACGTTCACAGACTCATCGAGCGTAAACCCGCCCTTGCGGAAATCGTCGGAATTCAGCTTTACCCCTACCGGAAACTCCGGCCCCACGGCAGCGCGAGTAGCCCGCACCACCTCAAGCAGGAAACGGGCGCGATTTTCCAGCGACCCTCCCCAGCGATCGGCTCGCTGATTGGTGGCCGGCGACAGAAAAGACGACAACAGATACCCATGAGCCCCATGCACCTGAACACCGGTGAAACCCGCTTCTTTGGCAATCCGGGCCACGTTGGCAAAGCGCTGGATAAAGTCGAGGATCTCAGGCTCCGTAAGTGCCCGTGGGCGGGCATAGTTACCCATCAGCGATAGCTGAACCGCCGAAGGCCCTATGGGACGCGAGGTAACGTAACGCGGCGACTGACGACCGGCATGGGAAATCTGCATCCACAAATGGTTGCCGTTGCGGGTGCCTGCTTCGGCCCAGGCACGCAACTGCGCCATACCCTCGGGCTCGCCCTTCCCTTTTGATAAATCGGGCGCCGGATCAATAGCCACGTTACCCGGCCGCTCCAGCACCCGATGATCAATCATCACATTGCCGGTAATCAACAGCCCCGCCCCGCCCTCGGACCAGCGCCGATAAAGCGTTTCATGGCGGTGTGTGGCATGCAGGTGATCGTCTGCCAGCCCCTCGGTCATGGCAGCCTTGGCGATACGGTTCGGCAGGACTGCCCCGCAAGGGAGTTTCAGGGGTTGGGCGAGGGGCGATTCGGACATGGCATCATCCTGCTGGTGTGAGTTCGTTGATTTTCAAATTTCGATCCAATGTGTCATTGCGCCTGTTCTACGGGAATCAACACTTCGTTCCGTCTCAAAAACCATGGGATGAACGGCGCGTTATAACGAGCCCATACCGGCGCTCCCGTTGCGATGTACCCCTTTGTATCAATCCACTTTTCCAGCCTGGATTTGTTCTTTTGATAACCTGACTCACTCCAAAGCCCGGAGTAGCGAATGGCCGCCATGGTCTGTTCCGGCACAGAACGTAAAGCGATCCGTTCGTCGTTGGGTTTCGGTATGCTGTCCATCGTAAACGAACTGGGCATCATAAAACTCACCACCCATTTACCATCAACCTGGGTCTGCCCTACTGGTGCCGTCATGTCGATTTTCTGGCTCTCAGCCACCTGGCCAACGGGCGCGGTCATGGCGATTTCCGCTTGGGATTGGTTATTGCCGGAAATGTATTTAAACAAGCGACCAAAAGCGTCACTGCCCGCATCTTCAAATTCTGTGTCAACGACCGTCTCTGCAACGATCTGCGGCTCGTACTGACGCACTTCCAGATTGTCTTCCTTCAGAAGTACTGAGTATTCCGCTTCTTCTGTTGCCATGGTGGTTGCCGATAAGAACATTGAGCACAGTGCGATAACAAGCGCTGCCTGTCGTTTAAGCATGATGTTTCCTTTCATGTTTACCTTAGAGCACGAGGACTATCCTCGAGCTTTAAGGTTTAAGCTCTCGCTGTGTGATCTTGGAGTTGCATTGGAAAACCGATCTAACTTGGTCCTACCGAGTCAACCAATGCGATTAACAGTTAATACCTCCGGTCATGGTGCTTTAATCCCTCGAACTAAGCCGTAATTTCACGCTCATTGGCTTACTTCCCTCATGGCTCTGATACTCAACGGGACCGAAATAAGTGAAGGGAGCAGCTTTGCCATTACGCAGCTTATTGTCGCGGACAAATAAGTGCACTGATAGCCCGAGCTTTTTGTGGTTCGTCAACTCCCGTCCTCGCTTGCTCTGGGGCGTAGTCGAGTTCTGGCTCTGCCAATGAAATGTGTGCTCATCAATCCAATGATCAACATAGCGGTGCTGGACGCCTTTGCCCTGCTTGTTTAACGTCACCAACAAAATATGGGCATTAGCGTCTTTAAGAAAGACGTGACCGCTTTGCCAATTGCCAGGATTAAAAGTCGCTCCGAATAACTCCGGAATCTCCTCTCTCGGGATTTCCTGCCCAACAGCCATCTCCAATGGATCTATAATCTCGCAAAAGCGTGCGAACGTTCGAAACTGTTCGAGAAGCTCTGGAGTGACGATAATGTCTTCATACTCTGGGTTAGCAGCTTCGAGCCGATACTCACCCACGTGGGATTTACGAACCGTCCGGAGAAGATATTGTGTGTCGCCTGCCTCATCCATCCGTTCAATCGCGAGCGTTTTCCCGGTGATCGATCCAGCTTGGCTGGGGTTGATCTGCTCAAGCAACAGATAATCACCATCGTGAATCGGCTGCTTTCCGCCATTCATTGAGTTACCCGATGCTCTGGCGATGAAATGACGATTTGGCTCTATTCGCCCGTGTCCCAATCCGATGGACCTGTAATCCGGCTCTTCAGCGTGACTGCTCCTGAAGTGCCCACAAGCGATCTTCAAGGATGGGAAATAAGGCAATTCCGTTCCAGAAGTACCAATCGGCAAAACATTGTCAAACGACGACTGCTCGTGCTTGGTAGACTGCCGTGCCTCATAGGAAGCCAAGCGATAATCAATTAACTCCTGAACCATCTCTTCGAAAGGAGGTATCTGATTGCCTTCTAGCCCAATAACTGGCTTAAATTGATCGCTCTCAATCTCAAAAACGGGTGGAGACTTATTGGTCCAATGATCGACAGGGTTCTTCTTCCAGTATTGCTGCCATTGCGCCGAGTAACCATCAACGTCCTTCACTGAAGCAGCAATTTCTTGATACAGCCTTGGTTGACGCTTCAGTGTCTCCCAGGATGCTTGAGCCAGTTTCGAGAGCTTTGGTGGTCTGCGCCAACCGCCTAGCTGTTGGAACGCGTCTAGCAATATCATTTTGAATGATTTACTCATGGCCGTTGTTTCAACTTCGAGCAAAAATGCTTCGTAACGGGACAAAAGCTCTGTCTCAATCTCGGTTAGATCGTCCATATCTCGAACCAGCCCAAACCAGCTTCCATGCAGCTTGCGGGTTTTGGTGATACTGGCACCGAAATGGTAGTACTCGGTAAGGGTTGGGCGACGACCCAATGTATCTTTCAATACCTGATAATCTTTTTCAGCGCCCTGATGATCAAGGGCTTTAAGGAAGTCGATCACCTCCAGATCGTAATTGATAAAGCACCCGTCTGGCAGGTCCAGCTGGTTCTTTTCAGCTTTTCTGGCAAACTCCGCTAACTGTCGGTGATTCATCGCCTGGCCAATGAGCGCCTGAGGTTTATGCAGGAAACTCTGGTGGTTACCAACAAAATCCAAAATCACAAGTTTGTCTTTCCCAGTGGACACGCTTTTCCGTAGGCCCCGGCCAATTTGCTGAAGAAACAGGATTTTGGATTCCGTCGGGCGCAAAAGCAGCACCGTATCAATGGCGGGCAGGTCGATACCTTCGTTGAACAGGTCGACAGAGAAAATCACATCGAGCTGACCGTTTTCCAGCTTCTCCAAGGCTTCGCCACGAGACATCGCAGATTCACCGTGAACGGCTGCCGCCCTGATTCCTTTTTTTACAAACTGGCTGGCCATAAAATCGGCATGAATCCGTGAAACACAAAACGCCAAGGTCCGGCTTTGCTTTTCTTTACTCCATACCTTGAGCACATGTTTGACACGTCCATAGGTGGCCAGCTTATTGGCAAGCAGGTTGGGATCGAACTTTCCGTTGCGCCAGGGGATCTCGGTATAATCGACCGTCTCGTCGTAGATGCCGTAGTAATGAAACGGCACCAGGAATTCGCCCCTAACGCCCTCAAACAACGGGTAT
Source organism: Marinobacter sp. (assembly GCF_048259445.1). Taxonomy (GTDB): domain Bacteria; phylum Pseudomonadota; class Gammaproteobacteria; order Pseudomonadales; family Oleiphilaceae; genus Marinobacter. The sequence goes on from NZ_JBLXHQ010000005.1 coordinate 187,956, forward strand.
TCGAAAACCAGGTTGTCGTCACACAACGACAGGATATCCGAGCGGTCGGTACGATCTGGGGTTGCCGTTAATCCCAGCAGAAACTGGGGTGCGAAATAATTCAGAAGCCGATGATAGACAGGCGCGGCGGCATGGTGGAATTCATCGACAACGATGTAATCGAAATGGCGTGGGTCGAATCGTTCCAGATGGGTTTCTTTACCGAGTGTCTGTACCGAAGCACAAAGGATATCTACCGTCCGATCACGCTGCTTACCCATGTAAAAGCCAACGCGGCTATGCGGCTTAATTCGCAAGTAGGTTTCAGCCGCCTGATAGAGAATTTCTTCGCGGTGGGCAACAAAAAGAATCCGGCGGGCACCCATTTGAACGGCATCAAACGCAGATAGCCAGGTTTTACCTAAGCCCGTTGCTAACACGACCAAACCTCTGCGGTAGCCTTCCACGCGTGTCAGGTCCAGTGCCTCTAGCGCTTCTTGTTGAACGTCATTAGGTGTCGGAACTTCCTGTTTCTCATCACTGCCCGGTTCCAGTGACTGTTCGGGTGGCTTTCTCCGTTTCTCGTACTCATCGATCCAGTTGTCAGTGAGCGACACAACATTTGGGTGCTGAAACAGTTCATCGAACCTACTGGCAGCCTCGAGGTACCCAGAGTCGGGCGGGAAATCCACCTGATAATTCCATTCCAATCCGTCCTGAAGCGCTTGTCGGCTAATATTGCTAGAACCTATAAACGCCCTGCCCCACATTTGCTGATTCTCAACATGGCCAGCGAAGAGGTAAGCTTTCAAATGAAAACTGCTCCCCTGGCTCTGGTAAACACGTACCTGAGCTCCATGGTCATGCAACAAAACAAGCTTTCTTAGCGCCTCAGAATCAGTAATATCCAGATAATCGCTCGTGAGAATGCGGATACGGGCCGGATCAGATTCTCGCTGGAGCGCGACCACCAAATCAGGGAACAATAGATTCAAACCAGTGGTTTTCACAAACGCTACGGCCATATCTATTCGATCAGCAGACTTGATTGCCTGGCACAATTTCAGCAGAAAATGATGATCTTTACCGCCCGTCGTTAACTTCTCCGGTGAAGCTGGAGCCTTGCTCAGAAGAATGTTCAACCACTGCTCATGCCTATCGGGGCGTTGATCATCAGTGCGCCACATCCGACAGGCTTCCAATCTTGTCAGATCCTGAATCCACTGCTCGGCAATTGACTCGTCAGCATCAGTAAAGTGCCGGCCATTGTGGTTGCGTTCCCCCTTACCGATTTTGAAACTCATGTAGAAAACGCCATCGGGTTTCAGGGCATTCCACAATCGACCAATGGCTTCGGGTACTTCGGCAAGGGGCAAGTGCAGGAGGCTTGCACAGGCCCATATGCCGTCGTAAGTACTGGATTCTTGGATGTCCGAAAAATAGCGATGCTGAACCGATAAACCGGTTTTTTCGCGAGCTATGGAGGCGATGGCGTCTGAACCATCAAAGGCGGAAACACGGTAGCCCTCATTATTGAAAAACAACGCATCTCGGCCAGAGCCACAGCCGGCATCCAGAATATGTCCACCTTCGGAGACTAGCGGCAGGAAATCCTGGTAGAGCTCTTCCATGCTGACTTGAAATGTTGATTCAACAAACGCATCGGCATTGTTGTTGTAATAGGCCAGCGTATCCTTCATCAAATGGTTCCCTTGCGACTAATTAGCCTGAGGTCTATCTGGACCAGGCTACCAGGCGGGCAAGTCGTCGCCAACAAACTCCTCGGATCTACTTCTGAACTTCATTTCAGTGAGCAGGACTGTTTTCTATTAACTAGCCTCAGGCCAAAACCGCGACAAACTCTCCAACGACTCTCAAGTCGTGAAGATCATCGTCTTCAAAAACGATATCCCGATAACCATGAGCGCTAGTGACGGGCATCAAGATGACTTTTTCGTTAACGAGTTCATCGCCAGACATCGTTTTTTCACTGCGATACAGTTTGACGGTAAGGCAACTGCCGCTGTCAGGATCCTCAATAGCCCGATGCTGCACCAAAACTATTTTGCCGTTTCGCGTTCCTCCTGGATTGGCACTAAAGAGGCACCATGCGCCGTTAGGAATCCGTTTGTTCATGGACTCACCAACAACCTGAGCGACAAACTGGCCCGGTCTGGTGGCAAAATGTTCGGGCAATTTTACCCACTCAAAATCTTCATCGGGAAACTGGAGTTCACTGAATTCGCCGGCTGCTGCCTGCAAGTCATACACCGGTACAAAACCGTCATACGGAAGCGCTGATTCATAATCAACGACCTCATAGGGAAGCGGCAGGTCCGTAACCTTATCCATGTGTTCTATCAGCTGATTTTCCGCAAAGCTACGAAAGTGTTCTCTGGTTTCTGCATCTGCAGAGTAGACGTAACACCCTTTCATTCCCCGTGTCATCAACGTCCGATAGGTGTTCTTGATGATCATGTCAGCAATTGCGAGGGCGCTATCCCGATCCTCTTTCAGCCTCTTTTTGTAGCCACGCACAGAACGATCAGATTTTGAGCGAGCGCCGGCGTTTGTGACAGCAATTCCATCTCGGATTACAAAATCATCTCCGATAATCACGCCTACATGATCAAGCTCTAAACCCTGGCATGTATGGATACAGCCAATCTCGCTGACCGAATCCTCAACAATTAGCCATTTTGAGCCGTGCTTGTCGAGATTCCACCTTGCTTTGAAATCATATTCAGGGAACTCGATGTCAAACCTTGCTGGATCCTTCTTGCTGTTCCAGTCCCAGCAATAACCGGCCACTAACCGCGCTTTATTGGCCCGGCGATTTTTCTTTTCAATAAAATTCCGGAGCTCATTCGGGTCGTCAAAGACCCTAAAATCGTAATCGACGCCATCCAACGTGGTGTTGGCGGTTTCCCTGATCTGCAGAACATGATCAACCCACGCCAGATAGCCGTCTGAGCCGTTGCACCTGAATTGTGAGCTTAACTCCAAGACAGTGACGTCTGAACCCATTTGCTTGGCAAAATGCCGGATCTCTTCCACCGTGCCAATATCCGAAAGAGTGACACGCTGGTCTTCATCAATAAAAAAGACCGAGGTCCGGGCGCTATTTATCAGTTCTTTTATCTGGTTCTCACCAAGATTTCCGTAGAGCCCAGACTTTTCGTTCAGCCGGTGAGCCTCATCAACGACCAGCAAATCAAAAAAGTTGGTCTCAGTCTCTGTGTAACCTCCTGAACCTCTGAACAGGTTATCTATGCGGGTTTTGCGCATTGTACCTGTCAGGCGAGCCTTGAAGACTTCCCGGGGTGCCGCATTCTTGCTGACAAACTGAGTCAGCATCTCTCTATTCGTTGCTTCAACGATAAGGTTAATTGCAACAACCGACTTCCCTGTGCCGGGTCCACCCTTCACAATAAAGGTCTGTTTTGGGTTTCTGCGCCCTTTTTCGGCAAGATCCAGCGCAGTCTCGTAAACTAGTTTCTGCTCATCGAGCAAAATGAATTCCCTGTTGCCGCGGAGCATCGAAGCAAGGCAGTCAGCAAGTCCTTTCGACGGTTTAATTACACCATGTTCGATCCGGTACAGGATGTTATCGCTGTCGCCATACCGGATATTGCGCCTGAGAAAATCCGACAGCTTTTTCGCATCGCTCGAAATATAAACTGGCGCTCTTTCGGTGTGCTCAGCATAGCGGGCGTCGTTAATAGCCTCGCAACTATCCATATTATGCAGATAGGCGCAGGGTTGAAGGCTAATGCGCTCCTCTCGGACCGTTTCGTTGTAGTCCTCAATCAGCGCTGAATACGACCATGCTTGGTAGGAAGGATGGTTAACTTCACGGATAGACCCGTTCAGAAACGTGCGGACAATTGCGTCTTTATCGGTAACCTCTGCTTCGGACCACTGCTTCAGTTCGACGATGATTGCAGTGTCATTACGCAAAGCATCTTTGCCAGTCAGGATAAAATCAACTCGGCGACTGGTGAGTGGAATCGTATACTCAATTGCAACACCAGCTGACGGCGGTATACCTTGATCCAGTAAAGCGTTAAACATGTACTGGAGCGAATTCTTCCATGACTCAATTTCGGATTTCGGGGTTCTTCGCTTGAGCTTTCTCCAGACCTCTTCCTCGATAACCTTCTCGATCTGATTGAACTTCACATGTTCAACAAATTCCGCCTTGGAAGCCGAATAGACGATCACGAATAGCCCCTACAACTCGTCATATTTATTGGACCTGCCTTTCGCTTTGGCAACAGGATATTTGAGGGCATTTGCCTCTATTTTGCGGGCGGATTCTTCAGCAATATCGACACCCAAAGAATCCGCTAGGAGAACAAGATACAGCTGTATGTCTGCAATTTCGTCTTTCACTGCTGCCAAACGTTTTTCACTGAGGTTTTTCGAGTCGTCTTCGCTAAGCCATTGGAATTGCTCCGACAACTCACCAGCCTCACCACAGAGGGCCATGGTCAAGTTTTTCGGAGAGTGGAACTGGCGCCAATCGCGTTCTTCAGCAAATTGCTTCAATTTCAGGCGCAACTCTTTCAGCGAATCCATTTTGGCTAAACTCCCCATTCTCGTGAAATACATTTGCTTCCGATCTATTTGCAGATTAACCAAACTCGAGTGCACCGGTCCACATAATCCATACTGAATATACCAGCTATCCGGATATCGCTCCCAGAGCTCTTTGTTATCCACGCAGCTCGTCCAGAACTAACAAATCCAAAGGTCAGGGACTCATTCAATGTAGTGTCATCTACGAAAGCGAAAATAATCACGTCTAGCACGCCGCCACTCAGGTAACCGCTCAGATGGCTATATGTGAGTTCTGCCCACCTGTTGGGTACGAGTATTATGCGATGAGAAAGCGACGCCATCTATCGCAATAAACTTATATGCTCTCAATCATTGAACACATGGTGAGGAAACCTAATTTCGCGCCACAGAACCTGGGAGAACTCATGACTGAGTCGGCACTAAAAAATTCAGCTCCTTCAGAAAACCAGGTCGTGTTCGATCTGAGCACCATCCTTAACTACCCCATTCAGTTGGTTGTACAAAGCTGGCACTCTGCCAAGCCACTGCGCTGGTTCAGCAGGAATGATGATGGCATCGTGGCTGAGGGTCGCTTTCTGGAAGCTCCGGGCCTGCCGTTGTTCACACTCGAAGATGGCACGGGAAGGCGGGTTTCAGACGGCATACCCGAAAACATACTTGCCGTAACCCGCTTAATGCCGGCGATGGACTTCGAACTTGCACAGGCCTGTTCAGCGTCGGAAGCTGCTCGCGAGCTGGCAGACAGCTCTCCGCTGTTGTTCATTCTTCTGGTGAACCATGCATGCAGCCAGCCGGTCACTCCTGATGAGTTTAAGCAATTGTTAGCGGTAAACCGCACGACGATTCTTGAGAAGGTAGGCCTGCCAGCCAGCAAATCCCTGGTTCGCTTAGTAAACCGGATGGAACTCTCCCCACTGCTCCCGTGGGAGCTTGAGGGTGTCTTCCGATCATTGGCACAGCCTGAATTTCTTGCTGTGCTCAGGCATCACCCGAACCTTCATCTGAACCACCTGCGTTTTTTGCTCCGCCAAGGACAACCGCTATGGCCGGGCATGCTGTACCTGGTCGATAAACACTCGTCAGCCCTGGACATCACTTGGCTGTGCCGAATGATTCGCGACACGCTGACTATGGCAGCCGGCAACTTGCAAAGGCTGAAGCGAGTAAGTTCGAGGCAGGAACTGCAAGAGCTTCATGATAAGTTGGTTGAACGTTTTAACAGTATGGGTTCTGAAGCCAAGCGTGCCGCCCATGCCGCCGCGCTTAAGCAGGAGCACGGAGATTATCCGGCACCGCCCATACCTGCCATCGACGGCATCGAGCCTCTGGTTTCATGGTTAGAATTGCTGAACGAGGGTTCGTCCATGCACCACTGCGTGGGGAGTTACGATACATTTGTAGCGCTTGGTGAGGTGTTTGTTTACCGCATGATGAAGCCCGAGCGGCTGACCATTTCATTGGAACACCGGAATAACACATGGGTTATTGGCGAAGTACGGGGGATTCGAAATGCCAACCCCTCACCAGAAGCACTGGATATTGTTCGGCGATGGGTTGAGTTCTAATGGCTATCAACGATTTTACTGTAGTGACTGGTAACAGCTACTCTCTTCGACTGCTCCAGACTGGCAACCTATCCACGCGCACCACGTCGCCCAATGCACCTGTTTATAATTAGAAAGGATCACTGAAATCGGGTAACCTTATTCTGCTGCATCAATGCGGCTGCACACATGTCAAGAGACGCGTCACCAATGATTCATTCCAGATCGTTTACGCCAATCCATATGGCTTTATTAGCTGTGGCATTTTCGCTGATTCTGGTGGCCAGTTTCTGGTCGGCACAGAGTGAATCATCCACAAATATCCAGTCGCCGAATTCCGAAGCTGCGGAGCACCTGGCAGATCTCGTCCAACAGCCAGACACCCAAGCCACAACTCAGCCGTTGCAAGCAGCCGCCCCGAGCCCGGCGCACGCAGCCTATGTTGTCCATCATAAGGTCCAGCCCGGAGATAGCCTCAGCAGCATCTTCAGCGAAGCCGGCGCCTCACAAGTCGATTTGCATCGCATTATGGAGGCCGATGTGGAATATCTGGCGCTGGAAACTCTCAGGCCGGGAACAGAGCTCGAGCTGGTGTTTAATAAACAGGGCGAATTTCAGCAACTGGCGCTGGATCTGGATCCCGCCCGTTCACTTGCCTACACCAGAGTGGACAACGACACGTTCGAATACCAGGAAACCGTTAAAGACACACACTGGGTTTCAGAAGTCTTGAAGGGTTCCATTCGCGGCAGTTTTTACCAGTCTGCCCTGAACGCAGGGCTCTCCAAAACAGAGATCGCGTCGGTTCAACAGCTTCTCGAACACCAGATCAACTTCAGGCGGGAATTGAGGGCTGGGGATACCTTTGCGGTTATCGTTGGCCATGAAAGGACGGCCTCGGAAAGCACCGGAAAAACCCGCATAGAAGCGGTGTCGCTTGAAAGGCGTAACCGGACTCACACGGCGTTCCTGTTCGACGACGGCAACTATTACGACCAGAGCGGCAAAAGCGTGTTGCCCGCGTTCAGACGCCTGCCAACGGCCAATTCCTTTCGGGTGAGCTCTCACTTCAACCCGAACCGGCTTCATCCCATTACCGGCCGCAGGTCGCCCCACAACGGTGTTGATCTGGCCACGCCAATCGGCACGCCAATCATGAGCACCGGCGACGGTGTTGTAGAGCGAGTGGGCAATCACCCCTATGCCGGCAAATATGTCGACATCAATCACGGCAATGCCTACAAAACCCGCTACCTGCACCTGGATAAAATCTTTGTGCGAAAGGGGCAACAGGTTCAGCGCGGTGAAAAAATCGCACATTCCGGTAATACCGGCCGCAGCACCGGCGCTCACCTGCACTTCGAACTGCACATGAACCGCAGACCGGTAAACCCGTTGAAAGCCGATATTCCTACCGCTTCAGATGTCCCTAAAACGGCACTGAAGCAGTTCGAAAAAGTTGCCGAATACAAACTAGCGGTGATGAGTGATGCCGCCAGCCGATCGAACCTGATTCTGGCGGGCCTGGACACCCAATTCGATTGACCTCGGCTTTCCGGCCAGAAATGCTACTTCTCCATTGAATCCAGCCATTTGAATATCCCGGAACGAACCTCCGGGAAGTAGGCCCCTCCTACCGTCCAATGGCAGCAATTCTCTATTTCCACTAACGAAGCTTGCTCGCTGAAACGTTGCGCGATGCTGCGCTGGATTTTGATGGGAGTAATTCGGTCTGCAGTTCCACCCACAATCAGAACCGGGCACACAATGCTCTGGGTATTCACGTGAGCGGCAGAACGGCTCCCAAGCAACGACCCTACGCTGATCTGAAATGTGGCCATGCCAGATTCATAAGTACAGCTTTCGTAGATGTCCTTCTGTACAGCGGGGGGCTGGGCATTGGCGATGCCGTACTCCACATTGGCCAGTGCGACTTCCGTGACACTGGTCCACAAAGGGAACCTTAGAAGGTTGCGGCCCAGCGTGCGGATAGCCGACCAGCTCAGGCCGTTTATGCCTGCCGGGGGGGCGGACGATAGAAGAATCAGCCGTTCACAGGGTACCTGGGCGGCCACCAGTTGGGCCAGGAGAGCGCCCATTGAATGGCCCACCAGAATTGGTGGGGAGTCCAGGCGTTTCACATGCTCTACAATAAACGCCACGTAATCCTGCACGCGCGTTCTGGCCAGCTTCGCCCGGCTGGCCGCGGTATGTTCGCTTTTCGGGTAATGGTATGGGAGACACAAGGACTCCGCGGTATGACCTTGAGCAACAAAGGCCTCTTTTACTTCACTCAGAGTGTCCTGAGTGCTCCACATACCGTGAATCAGTAATACCGCCGGCTTCTCATTGCACCCCTTGTCCATAAACCTTCTCTTTTATTGTTGTAGTTTGGCTTCAGGCCGTGGTGGCTTGTTGAAGTAGGTCTGACCCCTGGGCTGAAACAGAGGGCGCAGTTTCAAACTGCAAAATCCCGTCATCCACAGGGTCTTTAACGAGCATTTTTTTATCCTTGCCGTAATGCATGGTTATCCTCCAGGGATCGGCCTTACCCTGCCGGGGCATTTTATCTATTGCCCGCACGATATAACCAGGCGCAAATCCATCCAGCACACTTGCATCGGTCGCGTTACTTCCGGTGTCTATTGCTTTGGCGACTGACATTCCGGCTTGGTCCATATGGTCGAACAACCGGCACAAATAGCGCCCGCCAATGTCGCACTTGAGTGTCCAGGGCGCGTTGGTATACCCGAAAATCCAACCGTAATTAGGCACGTCCTGAATAAGAATGCCTTTGTAGGCCATTTTCTTCGGCAGGTTCACTTCCTCATTGTCGATACTGAGCGTTGAGCCGCCCATCAGCTGAACCTCCAACCCTGTCGCAGCAACAACGATATCTGCTTCGATATGCTGGCCAGATTTCAGCACAATGCCGGTTTCATCAAAGTGATCGATATGGTCAGTTACAATCTCCGCCTTCCCTGAGCGCAAGCTTTTAAAAAAGTCTCCATCTGGCGCCGCACACAAGCGCTGATCCCAGGGCATGTATTCAGGTGTAAGGTGGCGTTTATCGACGTTCGGGGCATGTTTGTACATATGTGATAAAAGCTTCTTGCGCATGGCGTCAGGCCAGCGCTGGCAAGCCAGATAAAGAGCGCGCTGGAACAGAATGTTGCGCCGGCGGGCCAGTTTGAATACCCAGGCTTTTGGCAATACTTTGTTCAACACCATCGATATTTTATCGGTGTTCGGCAGAGACATAATGTAGCTGGGTGAACGTTGCAGCATGGTGACTTTTGCAGCTTTAGCAGCCATGGCCGGCACCAATGTTATTGCGGTAGCGCCACTGCCGATAACCACCACTTTTTTACCACGATAATCGAAACTTTCAGGCAAACCCTGAGGGTGAACGATATCTCCGTTAAAGGCTTCTTCGTTTGGAAAACCTGGGCGGTAACCCTGATCGAAGTTGTAGTATCCGGCACAGTTCACCAGGAAGTTGCAGGTAAATACTCTCTCCTCCCCCGACGCTTCCAGCACAGACGAGACGGTCCATTTTTGATCTTTGGTCGACCAATCAGAGTTCTTCAGTTTTAAGCCAAACTTGATCTTCTCGTACAAACCGAACTCTTCTGCAGTTTCGCGCACGTACTCACGAATATCGCCGCCCTGGGCCAATACATTGTCGGAATACCAGGGTTTGAAGTTAAATCCGAAACTCGCCATGTCGGAGTCAGACCGTATACCGGGATAACGGAAGAGGTCCCAGGTGCCACCCACATTGTCCCTACGTTCCAGAATCGCCAGCGACTTTCCAGGGTGTTTCCGGGCGATGTGGCATGCCGTACCGATGCCGGAGAGCCCGGCACCGATAATGATGATGTCGTAGTGTGTGATCGTCATCCGAGTGTCCTTCTTGTTATTAGTCAACCGATGTTAAATCTGATTTTCGCAAACGTCGCCTTGACAATATTGACAAAACGAGACATTTTTTTGACAAATCGAGACACTGCACTCTTCAGAGCACTACCTCGATAACACTGCACCAGCAAGCTGAGACGCAGCAAAGAAGCAACCGGAGACCTGAATGGCCAATCTGATTAGAGCGACAAACCTGAGGGGCTTCGAGAAGCTTATTAAACAAAGAGGTGGAGACCCCCTTCCCTTGCTGGAAAAATACGATATTCCCCCAGCTGAACATAGAGACGACAGCAGCTTCCTGCCTTTTCGAAACCTGGCGGCTCTTCTTGATGACACGGCTAAAACGCTGGACTACCCCGAGCTCGGCTTGAAGCTGGCTGAGTCCCAGGGGCTGGACATTCTGGGGCCAATCAGCGTTATCGCCCGCAATTCAGACACCGTAGGTGAGGCCATTAATAATATTAGCCGCTACCTGCATCTACACAGCCCCGCCCTGAGCATCAGCGCTACTCACAGCAGCTCATCAGATGAGGAAAGTATAAAATTTGAATTTAAAATTGATCACGAAAATACCGGGGAGTATCACCAGCAAAGCTATGAACTAAGCCTGTCGAACTCGATGCAAGTGATGAAACTATTGTGCGGCAATCGCTTCAAGCCTTGTAGCGTGCACTTTCTTCACGCCCAGGCCGCTGAAACGTCTATTTATCAGAAGGTATTCGGTTGCGAAGTTCTCTTTAATCAGAGTTGGTGTGGCATGCGGTGGCCAGTTCAAACATTTCACCATCCTCTATCCCGTGCAGACCACCAGACCTATGGACTGGCAGAACAGTATCTTTCGTCCCAAAGACCGCCGGTTGCACTGAGCCTCTCTGAAGATGTTACCCGACTCATCGTTACCCTGCTGCCCACAGGCCAATGCAGAAGTGACGTTGTTGCCGCCCATTTTCACATGGACAAACGCACGCTGCAGCGTCGTTTAGCCAAAGAAGAAACGTCCTTTGGAAAGCTGCTTAATGCAGAAAAACTGAAACTGGCAAACAGGTATTTGATAGAGCCCAACATGAAACTTAGCCAAATTGCCGGGTTACTAGGCTATTCAGAGCAATCAGCTTTTAACCGGGCGTGCCGTGGCTGGTTTGGGGTGTCGCCGCTTCAATATCGTAAACAGGCGAGATGAAAGGGGAAATAATGAAGGCGCGGGTCGGAATCGAACCGGCGTACGCGGAGTTGCAGAGCGAGCTTTCTAGTTTTGTGTCTTTGTCTGCGCTTCCCAATATTGTGCTTGTCCGAGATCTTTTTGTACGCCTCTTCCTAATCGATAGGCAGTTGCTGTCTGCTCCATGCCCATCCGGTCACCTGATTCCGCTAACTTGAGGTACAACTTGAAAGCATTAGTATCGCTTTGTTTCACTCCTTTGCCTTCCAAATACATGTTGGCAACGTTTAGCATTCCCTGACGATTACCATCCTCGGCTAGAGCGGTGTAGCGCTCAAATGCCAAATCATATTGGCCCATCTTGTATACGGCATAGGCCTCCAGCACCCTGATTAAATCCCGGGCAATGCGATTTTGGTCGTCTACTGCCTGTGTCTGTGCCTGCACTGAGTATGGCGTCAGAATGATCAAACTGAATAACACAATGACCTTAAGAACGTAATTTTTATTATGCACAATAATGCCCTCTTAAGATGTTGTGGTTATTTTAGACTTAACCTAACAGGGCTTATTCAGACAATGAACTGTACTTAAGTACCATTAGTGGTTTTGGGTGTAATTTGGATATTTTCTGGGTGATAAAATCAACCAGATTCAGGATAGGTAGACCATTGATGTTAAACGGTAAAAATGGAGGCGCGGGTCGGAATCGAACCGGCGTACGCGGAGTTGCAGTCCGCTGCATGACCACTCTGCCACCGCGCCTAAAAGATCGAAGGAATCGAACTTTGTGCTCTCAGGTTGGCATTGAGAGACTTGGAAGAAATTGGAGCGGGAAACGAGATTCGAACTCGCGACCTCAACCTTGGCAAGGTTGCGCTCTACCAACTGAGCTATTCCCGCT
>NZ_JBLXHQ010000006.1:0-163932 GCF_048259445.1 Marinobacter sp.
AATCGAAAGTAATCATGAACAGCCAGACTGAACAGAGGGACTAACGACCACCGGGCCTCGTTTGAGAGCCAGGCTCGTAACAAGTATGAAAACACAGTTTAACAACTGACACAGTGCGTTTTCCACAATCATTTCTGGGGGCAGCCCGAATCTTTTCAACCACCCGTTCCGATTTTGTAGAAATTTCCGTGGCTGTATACGCCCAGCACTGGCTCTCCATCAATGACTTGTTCCACAACATGCTCCGCCAGATCATAGTATGCCGCGGTTACGAGGCGTGCGACGACACCGTGGCGCACACGCACTATTGGTCTGGGCTGCCCCGAGTCCTCATAGCTATCAACTTCAAGAGGATGGTCCTTACCAACCTCCAGGATTTCTCCTACGTTGGTGGTCAGCCTTATGATCTGCCGCTCACCACTTCCTTCAACTGTAAGAGAGTGGGCCAGCAATGGCGTGTCTTCGACCTGAATACGCCATTTCTCTACCGGTGTTACCAGGTAATATTGCTCGTCATCCTCTCGGCGAAGAATGGTCGAAAACAGCTTTACGATAGCTTCCCGGCCCAGTGGTTTACCTTTATGAATCCATTGCCCATCCCGGCTGATTCTCAGGTCCATGTCTCCGGAAAGCTCCGGCTGCCATTTCTCAAGCGGGGGCTGGCTGGGATCTTTCGCTGTTTTCTGAACCTGCTCAACGAGATTTTCCGGATTCTGGCTCATGTCTTTGCTCCGTGACCCGATAATTTACAATCCGCGCTGCCATTCAGTACGCAGTGGCACCGCGCCAGGATTCGTGATGGCAAGGTTGACCTGGTCGAGAAGTTTTTGCTTATCACGCCCCAGGTTACCTTTCAGTACGAGGTAGTTCGACGCATGATCGCTCCGGAAAACCGTACGCTCCAGTTCAAGGTGCTCCAGAAAAGTTCGTATTTCCTCAAATAATCCTTGCTGGGAAAGAGGCACGAAATCCGGACCGAAGCCCTCGCGGAATCGCTCTTCGCCCTGCGGGAAACTTACCACAAGGGTAGACAGGTAATCCGGCTGGGTTTCGTTGCAAAGGAGTGCGGTATTGATCGCGTGCTGGCGCGACAGCGTTTCGCCGCCAAGGCCGTTGAGCACCATAACAGAACTGGTCAGCCCTGCTTCCCGGATCTTGACCAGTGCTGACCGTGTCGATTCCCAGGTTTCCCCTTTGTTAATCCGCTCCAGTACCTCATCATCCCCGGATTCCATGCCCACATAGAGAATCTTGAGCCCTGCTTCGCGAAGCTGAGTGAGTTCTTCTACGGTTTTTCTGGCAAGGTTTCTTGGAAGACAGTAACTGGATACCCGCTGAAGCTCGGGAAATGCAGCCTTGAGCTCACTCAGAATCTCCAGCAGTCGCCGTGTTGGCAACACCATGGCGTCGCCATCAGCCAGAAATACCCGCTTTACACCTCTCAGGCTTTTTGCCGCGTTTTCAATGTCCTGGCGAACATCCTCCGGCTTTCGGGCCCTGAACTTCTTCTGGGGCTGGGTATACATTTCGCAGAATGTACATTTATTCCAGGAGCAGCCATTGGTAACAGGCAGAATCAGGGATTTCGCCTCACTGGGCGGGCGAAATACCGGTTCAACGTAATCAATAGGAAAACTGTACATAGGCTGTACTCAACTCATAGAAGTGACCCTGATAATAGATCCATCAGGGCAGAAACTGGGTTTTCAAGTCTGCGCAGCCAGGACCGACCACGGGCATATCGAGCACAACAGCCTGGCCTGTCATGAAAGGGATACCGCGCCGATGACCATCAACCAACAGTGTTGAAAGGCTGCCGACAAGAGGCATGTGAGAGACCAGCATGAGGCGCGAACAGTGGTTTTCGAGGAGTGCATCCAGGCACAACCCGGGGTCGTCTTCCGGAGTAATGAACGTTTTTTCTTCGACAGGACAGTTCAGGATTTCAGAAACAATGGCCGCAGTCTGCCTCGCACGCACATAAGGGCTGCTCCAGATCTGATCCGGTCGCCAGGGAGAAGCCGCAATCTGAGCGGCGCACTCAGCAGCCTGGCGCCGGCCTGTTTCAGTGAGAGCCCTCTCCTGATCCAGAGAATGCCAGCCAGCTTCGCCATGACGCATGATGAGCAGTAACACAGCTAACCTCCGGTGATGGAACCCGTTACTGAGTGATCGTCCGCGGCAGAATGAACTCCACATCAGAATTTTGCACTGACATCATCAAGCTGTTGATCACCGCGCTGATGGACGCATCTCCGTAGAGAATCTCATAAAGACCTCGAACAAGAGGCATATAGATCCCGATTGCTTCGGCTTTTTCTTTCACCAGCTCCAGCGTGTAGATCCCTTCTGCCACCTGGCCCAGCTCAGACACTGCATCATCGAGCTTCTGACCCTGGCCGACGGCGTAGCCAATCCTGAAATTACGGCTTTTGGCAGAAGTACAGGTAACGATCAGATCCCCGACGCCGGCAAGCCCCATGAACGTCATGGGATTTGCACCAAGGCTGACGGCAAAACGACTCATTTCTGCAAGCCCGCGGGTGATCAACATCGCTTTGGCGTTTTCGCCCATGTTCAGAGCAGAAGCAAGGCCAGCCACAATGGCGTAGATGTTCTTGAGTGCACCTGCGAGCTCGACACCGTAAATATCAACATTGGCGTAGACACGGAAGTACTCGCAGCCAAGCAGATCCTGAACGGTCCGACGTACATCCGGATCCTTGGCCGCAATGACGGTTGCGGTGAGGTCGCGACTCACAATTTCGCTTGCCAGGTTCGGGCCGCTCAACACACCTATGCGGCATCGGGGGATCTCTTCCTGGAGAATTTCACTCATCAGTTTGAAGCCATGGGCTTCAATACCCTTGGTCAGGCTGACAACAATCTGTCCGTCCCGGAATTTGCTGCTGTTTTCGCGGATAACGGCTCGGAAGGACTTGCTTGGAATAGCAACAAATACGATTTCTGCTTTATCTACAGCACCTGCGAGATCAGTAGTGGGCTGAATGTCGCCTTTGATCTCTACGCCTGGCATGTAACGGCTGTTGATGCCTGTTGAGCGAATCTCTTCGGCCTGAGCCTTGTCACGCATCCAGAAATGAACCCGGTGACCGTTCTCACCGAGTACTTTTGCCATGGCAGAACCGAAGCTGCCTCCGCCGAGAACCGCTACATCATGTACCGGCTCTTTGGCCCCGTTCGCGAGGGGCTCATTATGTTCAGGCATAGTCATTCCGTTTGTTTTGAATCAGGTCTGAACCAGTCGGCCCGGAATGATCAGTGCAGCGCTTTAGCCGTGCTCTTCACATTCCAGAGCGCGCACCAGATTTTTAAACTCTTCCCGGTTTTGCTTGTTCAGCCCCATAAGAACTTTGTGGGCGGCCAGTACCCTGTCACGAACATCTTGCTCGCTTGCCCTCAGCACGGGTATTTCTTCGAGTTCTTCGATACGGGAGGCAGGCTCACGGACAATAATAAAAATTTTGTCGAAACCCATCGAGGTAACGATACGGGTAATGTCCGGATTGGTGGTGATCAGGGTAGGCAAAAAATTGCTTTGCTTCTGGGCTGCCATCGCGATTTTAGCGAGAAGGCCAAGAGTGGTGCTATCAATAACTTCGGTTTCAGTGAGATCAATCACTACTGTCTTGAAAAGAGGATCAAGAGTGATCGAGTCCACCAGATTGTCCAGCGTACAGCAAAGATTCAGCCGGATTTCTCCGATAAACTTAAGGACATAAATGCCCTGTTTTTCAGCCTGCAGGATTTTATAACCAGCCATGTCTCTCACACTGCCACTATTTCAACGATGTGTTTTCTGACACTGTAATCGTATCAGTAACCGTCACAATACCGATATCGTCCGGTAACTCTGTGATCTCGCCGAGATTGAGAGCCTCACTAAGAGATGCGATAGTGTGACGGCCTCCAGATACGAGTTCAAGTAGTCTCTGCTCCTTTTCATCAAGACTCTTTTGCCTGATAACTTCGAGAATCCCGTCTGAAAACAGGATCAGATGAAAAGGCTTGTCCAGAGCAACTTCATAAACATCCCATTGTGGGGACTCAAAAAGCCCGACAGGGAGCCCATTACCCTCCAGAAAAGCGGTCTCGCCACCTTCAAAAGACAGCACTGGCATCGGGAAGTGGGCGCCCACCGCATACCTCAATGTACGCTCGCTCAGGGAAATGATACCAACAAACATTGTCACGTGTTTGCCAAGCCCGGTATCAAGCAGTTCCGAGTTAATTCGCTCAAGAAAACGGTCGGGGTAGAGAATATCGTCGGTAGATCCGCGGCGCAGGTTACGCTGCAGGCGATTGCTGAGATTCTTCAGTAGCACAGTTACAAATGCGGAGCTGGCTCCGTGCCCGGATACATCGGCAATGTAAACCAGCGTCTTGTCTTCCGTGAGTGGAAAATAATCAAGGAAATCGCCACTAAGATATAAAGATGGCTTGATAAGATGGTCGACGTAAAGGCCACCCGTGAAGCGCTCCTTTTCCGGTAACATTCTCAACTGGACTTTTCGCCCTGCCCTCTGATCGGCGCGCAACTCGGCAATTCCGTCTCTCAGGTCCCGGTTGGCATCTTCGAGCTCCTGCCGATACAGCTGGTTAAGGCGACCGATGCGAACCCGGTCAAGGAGCTTGCGAATAACATCACCAATGGCTTTTTTATCTTTACCGAATGGCTTCAGCACAAAGTCAGATGCGCCTGCACGAAGCGCATCGACAACGTCGTTACTGGCCTGGGTGACTGAACAGGCCACGATTGGCGTCAGCGATTCTGATTCTTCGAGGCGATCAGCCAGTGCTTCTATTTCCGGGGGAGGCAGATCTGCAAAGATAACGTCGGGCATGTTATCGTCAATCATCTCGCTGGCAGAAGCGACATCGTGATAACCAGAGACGTAAAAACCTCTCGTTTCCAGGTAGCGCGCAAGATCAGCGCGAGCCTTCTTGTCTGCGTCAATGATCAGTATACGAACTAATAGGCGCCCGGTGCGCGAGGTCATGGCTGCTGCCCTAAACTACCAGCGATAAACGAAAAATGGCGTTTCAAAAAGCTATTTTGGCACGCCCCCGTGATATAACAAGGCCAGTTTGGTGAAATCCGGAGATTCCTGCGAATGAGACGAGCGGTAAATGACCTGTTAGGTGCCTATGACAAGCTGATCATGGATCCGGTTCACGGGGCGATTCCATTATATCGGCATGAAGTTCAGGTAATTGACCATCCTCTGTTTCAGCGCCTGCGCAATATTTGCCAGAACGATATTCTCAGCCTGGTTTTCCCGGGCGCGACCCATTCCCGCTTTCTGCACAGTATTGGCGTAATGCATGTGGGCACCCGCATGTTCCGTTCAATGATTGACGCTTACCTCAGGGAGCGCCAGCTCAGCGAGCAGACCGATCTGAGCCTGAGTCAGCTTGATGCCATAGATTATCTGGCCAAGACCATCCGTCTTGGCTGCCTGCTACACGACAGCGGTCACTCCAGCTTCTCCCATCAGTTTACCCAGGCACAGCGGATTCGTGAGCTTATGTCCCGCCCCGGTCGATTCGCGGACCTTTGGGAAGGAGTGGATTATTCCGCATACCACAGTGCAGAACCCGATGAGCTTGAGCATGAGCACTATTCTGTGCGGGTTGCCCACGATGTGCTGTCAGCCATCGACCTGGAGAGCGCCGGCCTGCATGCGCGGGATATCATCGGCATTATGGAGACCACAGAGGTTACGCCCAGCGAAACCTTTTGCCGCCATGCCCGTACCTTCTGGGGGTTTATTGCCGGAGAAGACGCAGAGGCCGAATCGCTGATAAGCGAAAACATTCCGCGCCTGGTGCTGGATCTGCTTTCGTCGATCGTATCAGGGGAAATCGATGCAGATCGCGCCGATTATATGCTGCGGGACGGTTTCCACTCATCCGTCACTATTGGCGGATTCAATCTCGACCATCTGCTCAGCAACCTGCGTTTTGGTTGGGATGAATCCGAGCCCTGGTTGGGTCTGGCCATTACCCAGAAGGGCCTGGGGGCACTGGAAGACTTCGTTTATAGCCGCTACCAGATGTACCGCAAGGTCTATGCCCACAAAACAGCACTTGGATTCGACTGGCTACTGCGCGAGGCCATCAACGAAGTACTGGAAGACCCGGAGAGTTTTGCATGGATAGACACATGCCTGAGCAACATGCGCTATTTTGCCGAGCTCACTGACAACTTCTTCTGGGAAGCCTTCCGTAAGGTAGCTCGCCAGCGTCCTGACAGCTTCGCTTTTTGCATCGTTAACAGGGTAAAACTCAACCATCTCGACACCCGGGAAGATCTCTCTGCCAGTGGGATTGCCAGCCACAGTGCATGGCTGGCCGAGGCCATGGAGCTGAACCCGGCCCTTGTTGTTACCTGCTCCATGCGGGCGCGCTTTTCCAATATTCAGGACAATTTCAACGGCATCAAGGTGTTGATCCGGGATCCGGTCAATCGTACACGCTCACTGAAAAAGATCACCGACATCAGTGCCTTTTTCAGCAAGTTCAGTGATGGAACCATCACGCATTTCTATACCCGCCCGGATATTACGAATAACCCCAGGTCAGCCGTTAAAGGCTGACCTGGTTGTCAGCGCAAGCGGCTACCAGGCTGCAGGCGCTGTCGAACGCACCTTCTACCCGGCCACCACTGAGCCAGTCCCCCGCAATACCGATAGCCTGCTCCTGAAACCACAGATGGCCCGGGCTGGCTCCGCCTTCCGAGCGTGCATACAACCATCGGTGCGTAACGGTTTGTGTAGCCACAGCGGTAGTGCCAGTCAGTTCCCTGAATGCTGCGACCAGCTCTTCTGTTACGCGGTCTGCCGAGGCGTCCACGTTCCGACCAGTCCATTCAGGATTTGCGTGAAGTACCCACCAGGCACCATTGTGCTCCTGGCTTGCACTCTTGCGGCCTGGTTTGCTGGAGTTGTTCGCCACCCAGAAGAGCGCCGGGTGGTCGCAGCGCATCCCGTTATGTCGGGGCCAGGGGTTTTCATCGAAATGAACGGCTACGGCCCAGCATGGCAATACCCGGCTTACCGCATCATCAAGCTTTGCCGCCAGTTCAGGTAGGTCACTCCGAGCAAGCAGGTCTCTGGCCTGGGCCGGTGGAGCAGTAATGATAACCTGATCGAACTCGCCCACCAGTTTCCCGTTAATATCACACAAGGCCCAGTGCTGATCTGCCCGGACCAGACTTTCAATACGAGTTTCTGCAACCACGTTTGCGTGAACGGAAAGCGCGCGCGACAAAGCAGTCATTCTTGGCGTACCGACGTACCGGGGCTCATCCGGAAATGCCTGCCAACCGCCATCTTTGTTCTGAAAGCCGAACTGGCCATTCCAGGTAGCAAAGCTGTCCTCCCCGGCAAACTCCGTCAGAAACGGCAGAAAATCAGGGTTGCGAGAGGTAAAATACTGTGCGCCCATGTCGACGGAGCCGCCGTCTACCCTTTTTGCAGAAAGCCTGCCGCCCGGGCCTCGGCTTTTTTCAAAGACTGTTACATCGTGACCCTGCTGCTTTAATTTAATAGCTGCAGTCAGGCCCGCAAGACCTGAACCAACAATCGCAATGCGGCGTATATGATTTTTATGAAATGTCTCATTAAACATGATTTTTCGTGCATCCAAGTACTATGGTAAGAGCGTACAAACCGTCAAGCGACAGGGCCCGGACTTTTTGAAAATTTCGCCGAAGACTTCGCTGTTCAGGTTCAACTCAGAGAAAAAGGGCTTTCAAAGTATGACCCGAGTGCAAAACTGGTTTATCAATATTCAGAGGTGGTTCGATTCCGACGCCGGTTCGGATCACCTGGATGTAACCTCCAGATCCTTCAATTTCGTGCGCGTAATTCCTTTTGTGGCGCTTCATCTAGCTTGCCTGCTTGCATTTTATACTGGCGTCAGCGGGTTTGCCGCCGGGTTCGCCTTTATCTTTTTTATTGTGCGGATGTTTGCCATTACCGGATTCTACCATCGGTACTTTGCACACAAGACATTCAAAACCAGCCGCCCAGCCCAGTTTGTGTTTGCAGTGCTCGGCGCCAGCGCTGCTCAGCGTGGGCCACTTTGGTGGGCAGCGCACCACCGCCATCATCATCAGCACTCAGACCGGGAACAGGATCTCCACTCTCCTCATCAAGGCGGTTTCTGGTGGTCGCACATGGGGTGGTTTACCTGCGATGCAGGCTTCGCTACCGACGAGCGGCGTATCCGTGACTGGCTCAAATTTCCGGAGCTCAAGCTGATCAATCGTTTTGATGCGCTGGTGCCGGCCGCCGCAGCGGTGATGATTTACGGCCTGGGAGAAGCGCTCGCTGCCTGGGCGCCAGGTTTGGGAACAAATGGTCTGCAAATGCTGGTATGGGGCTTTTTTATATCCACTGTCGCTTTGTTCCATGCCACGGTATCCATCAATTCGCTCTCCCATGTTTGGGGCAAGCGCCGGTTTGAAACTTCAGACAGCAGCCGCAACAACTTCTGGCTCGCCTTGCTGACCCTGGGCGAAGGCTGGCACAACAATCACCATCGCTGGCCCCAGTCTGTCCGGCAGGGTTTTCGCTGGTACGAGATTGATGTTACCTGGTATGGGCTTTGGGTATTGTCAAAGCTGGGCGTCATATGGGATTTGAACCCGATACCAAAACATATTCAGGAAGAAACCCGCCAGCTTGACCAAATGAGGAGGGCTCATAAATGAAACCTGCCACAACGATTGAAGTAGGCCACCAGAATTCCGCCGTACCGGCGACACTGGAGCAATTCAGGTTTCTTTTTAACGAGCTGGATAACGGCAATCTGCACAAGTTGCCCTCGGTATACAGTGAAGACATCCGGTTTCAGGATCCACTTGGCGCTGTTGAAGGCCTCGATGCATTAACGCAATACTTTGCAAATGCCTATGCCAATGTTATTTCGTGCCACTTCGCTTTCGAGCCTGAGGTTGTCCAGGATAGCTTCGCTACTATTCCCTGGGTGATGCATCTGCGTCACAAACGTATCCGCGGTGGGCGTGAGATACAGGTTGCCGGGATCAGCCATCTGGAAGTCAGAAACGGAAAAATCTGCTACCACCGGGATTACTTCGATGCCGGCCAACTGCTTTATGAAAACCTGCCTGTGGTCGGTGGCGTTATCCGTTGGGTTAAAGGCTACGCAGGATGAGTGCGCGTCTCGCTACTGTATCCAATATCTGGATTACCGGCGCCAGTTCCGGCATTGGTGAATCCGTAACACGTGCTCTGGTTCGGGGCGGGCACAAACTGGTTATCACCGGGCGTCGTGCTGAACCTCTGGAGCAGCTAAAGCTGCTTGCACCGGAGCGCGTTGCTTCGGCCGTTGCAGATACGACCAGCAAAGACGACCTGCAAGCGATTTCGGGAGCGCTGGAATCCTACGGCGATCTTAATATGGCGATTCTCAACGCCGGCACCTGTGAATATCTTGACGTCGCAGATTACAGCAGCGATGTGATCGAAAAAAATATAACGACCAACGTTGTCGGGACGGCTCGTTGTGTTGAGATCGCTCTGCCAGCATTGCGTCGCACCCGCGCTAAGGGCTTGCCGGCTACTTTGGTTATTGTGGGCTCTTCTGCCTGGTGGTTCCCATTCGCCCGTGCGGAAGGCTACGGCGCTTCGAAAGCTGCCCTGGCTTATTTTGCTCAAAGCCTGAGGGCGGATCTTGCGGCAGAGGGCATTGATGTTGTTCTGGTCTCTCCGGGCTTTGTGAAAACTCCGCTGACCGATCGCAACGATTTTCCCATGCCTTTCCTGGTAACCGCCGAAGATGCTGCAGAACGAATTATCAGCGGCCTTGCAAAAGGGCATAACGAAGTTGCCTTTCCAAAGCGTTTTACATGGATTTTGAAATGTCTGGGAGCCCTGCCCCAGCCTTTAATTGATCGTATGGCCGCCTCCATGGCCCGCAAAAGCTCCAGATAACAGGAAACAAAGGAATGAGTAATGATCGTCAGCGTATTGCCGTTATCGGTTCCGGTGTATCCGGCCTCACGGCAGCATGGCTTCTCGCTGAAAAGCACGATGTCGAAATTTTTGAAGCTGGTGATTATGCCGGTGGCCATACCAACACGGAGCATGTCGAAGCAGGCGGGCGTACCTGGCCGGTCAACACAGGTTTTATAGTGTTCAATGACTGGACCTATCCTAACTTTATGCGCCTGATGGAGCGCCTCGGTGTACCGTCAGAAGTCAGCGATATGAGCTTCAGTGTGGATAGCAGTACCACCGGCCTGCAATACAACGGTACCAGCCTGAATACACTGTTCGCCCAGCGTAAAAATCTCCTTAACCTGCGCTTCCTGAACATGGTTCGGGAGATTCTGAGGTTCAACAAAGAAACCCGTGCAGATATGGCGGCTGGCAAGATCCGGAGCACAGAGACTCTGGGCGAGTACCTTAACCGCAATGGCTACTCCCGGTATTTTCGGAACTACTACATTGTCCCAATGGGAGCCGCTATATGGTCAGCTCCGGAAATCGTGCTGGAACAGTTTCCGATACGTTTTTTTCTGCAGTTTTTCAATAATCACGGCATGCTGTCGGTAGATGACCGCCCGACCTGGCGGGTTATTTCCGGTGGTTCCGCACAATACGTGAAGGCCATGATGGAGCGTCTTGGAGATCGCATTCATTTGAATTCTCCTGTGCAAGCCGTCAGCCGCGGAGAAAGCAGCGTTACAGTTACAACCAAGGGCCAGCCCCATACGTTTGATCAGGTTATATTTGCCTGCCACAGTGATCAGGCGTTGGCGATGATTACCGACCCCACTGACCAGGAGCGGGAAATACTGGGTGCCATACCCTATCAGGAAAACGATGTAGTGCTGCACACAGACAGCAGCGTGCTGCCAGACAACCGCAGAGCCTGGGCCGCATGGAATTATTTTATTCCGAAACACAGCACCGAGCCGGTTTCTGTAACCTATAACATGAACATATTGCAGAACTTCCAGAACGCACCGGAAACTTTCTGCGTTACCCTGAACCGAAGCCATGACATAGCTCCGGAGAAGGTAATCAAACGATTCAAATACTCTCACCCGGTGTTCACTCTGGATGCGGTCCAGGCTCAGGAGCGTTACGAGGAAGTCGGAAACAGGAACCGCACTCACTATTGTGGCGCATACTGGTTCAACGGTTTCCATGAAGATGGCGTGCGCAGCGCACTGCGCGTCACCCACGATTTTGGAGTGGAACTCTGAGAATGAGCAGCCAATGGTTACAAGGCTCAATCCGGCACCGTCGCCTGTATCCCGTCCGGCACGAGTTTGAGTACCACACAGGTATGTTGGCTCTGGATACGGATGAGTGGAACCAGGTCGCCAACGTGAGCCCTTTCTTTTCCCTTGAGCGTTTCAACTGGATGTCATTGAAGCGCGGGGACTATTTCAAGCCCGAGGCTGGTGAGCTTTCAAAAGCGGTACGGGAACAGGTCGAAACCGCAACCGGTTGGTTCCCCGACGGTCCGGTAGAACTTATTACGCATCCGCGGTACGCAGGCTACGTGTTTAATCCAGTGAGCTTTTACTTTTGTTATCGCGCCGGCGAAAACGGTGCAGATGGTGACGTGCCTGCCGTAATTGTTGCGCAAATAACCAATACACCCTGGTATGAACGCCATGTTTATTGTCTGGAAACCACTGGCAGTGAACCCAATGCTGCCGGCTGGCGCACGGAACAATTCGGATTCACCAAGCGCTTTCATGTCTCTCCATTCAACGCCATGGCACAGCACTACGAGTGGACATTCAGCTTCCGGGGGCCGGAGCTGAGAATTCATATGAATGTGCTTGAAGAAGGAAAAAAACATTTTGATGCCACTCTGGTAGTCCAGAGAACCCCGCTTACACGTAAAACTCTCCATAGAAGCCTGCGACAGTTCCCTGTGGAAGCGCTGAAGGTTGCTTCCGGTATCTACTGGCATGCCCTCAAGCTGAAACTCAAGGGTGCACCGTTCTACACTCACCCGGACAAGCTTGCAGGAAGCGACCCTGCCCACCGGCTGGGAAGCAGTGACCAGGGCCTGGATGTAACCAGTGCAGACGACACAAACAAGATTCGAGGAAAGGTAAGCTCATGGAGAACATGAACACATCGGCAAATTCGATTGCCAGCTCACAAAGAAACAGTTCACTCGTGAGCCAGGTCGCCAAGAGCCTGGTTGTTCAGCAACTCCGGCAACTGGGTGAAGGTGTGCTGACCATACGACAGACCGGAATGGATGATCTTGTTTTTGGCGATGGCAACACCAAACATCAACCCGCAGAACTGGTTGTTCATGATCAGAGTACATGGCGTGATTTGCTCACCGGGGGCAGTGTCGGAGCGGCGGAAGCCTATGTAGCTGGAGACTGGTCGTCCCCTGATCTGGTCGCCCTGCTCCGGTTTTTCACCCGAAACATCGACCGCATGAATGAATTTGAAGATCGCTTCAGTTGGGTGACCAAACCCGCTCTCAAAGGTTTGCATTGGCTCAACCGGAACACGAAAGACGGCTCGAGAAAAAACATCAGTGCACATTACGATCTTGGCAACGACCTGTTCGAGACATTCCTTGATCCAACCATGATGTATTCCTCTGCAATTTACCCCAGCGAGGAATCGACGCTTGAAGAAGCTGCCGTTCACAAGCTCGATACCATTTGCCGGAAACTGGACTTGCAGCCAGGCGATCGGGTGATCGAGATAGGAACGGGCTGGGGCGGTTTTGCCATCCACGCGGCCAAATACTACGGCTGCCACGTAACCACCACCACGATTTCGAAAGAACAGCTCGAACTTGCACAAGAAAGGGTTCGCAGTGAAGGACTGGAAGACAGGATTACTTTGTTGTTTGATGACTACCGTGATCTGGCAGGCCAGTTCGACAAGCTGGTTTCCATCGAAATGATCGAAGCGGTGGGGCCACAGTTTCTTGATAGCTACTTCAGCCAGATTAACGCTCTGCTGAAACCAGACGGCCTTGCTCTTGTTCAGGCTATTAACATGCCTGAGCAACGTTATCAGCGCGCCCTGAAAAATGTGGATTTTATCCAGCGTTTTATTTTCCCTGGCAGTTTCATTCCATCGTTTGGAGCGATTCTCGAATCCGTACGTAACCAGTCAAATCTGGTGCTGACGCATTCAGAGGACACCGGTTTTCATTATGCTCGCACTCTCCACGATTGGTGCGATCGGTTCATGGCCAATCGGGAACAGCTCGAATCCATTGGGTATGATCAGGCATTTCGCAGGCTATGGCACTTCTACTTTGCCTATTGCGAAGCGGGTTTCAGTGAGCGGGCCATCGGTGTTTCACAGCTGGTATTCGCAAAACCAGGGAACCAGCGGCGGAACATACTGAGTGTATGATCACATCAGAGACCTATCGTAACATTCTGAATTTTTTACTTTTCCAGATCGGATGGTTTTCTTGCGTGGTCTACCCTGACCTGCTTGGGCCACTTTTGGTTCTGGGAATTTTGTTCGTTCACTTTATTTTTGTCAGCCAGAATCGTTTTACCGAGCTTCAGTTCATCGGGTTGGGAACGGTTGTCGGGGCAGTACTCGACGGGCTCTGGTTCCGACTTGGCATACTGGATGACGGCACAGGAGCGGTGCTCATTACTCCGCCCTGGTTAGTTGCTATCTGGGCTGTTTTTATGACCACCCTCAGCCATTCCCTCAACTGGATCAGTCGAAGGGTCTGGCTGGCTTTTGTCTTTGCCCCCATCGCCGGACCGTTTACCTATTGGTCAGCAACAAAGATAGGCGTCGTTGAACTGCCTGCACTGATTCCATCACTCATCGCACTGGCTCTTGGCTGGCTGGTGGTATTCCCCTTGCTGCTGTTTGCCCGCAAATCGCTCTACCCGGAGTTAACGTGATGAACCGTCACCTGGGGCTTTGGCCGGCATCCGTTGTAATGGCTGCCCTTGCAATGCCTGTCACGGCCGATATGTTCCTGTTTACGGGCTCGGCTGTAAGCGCTGATGGAGCGCCGCTCTATGATGAGCAGCATCGGGTTGAGGGCTCCTGTGACAGCGGCATATTCCAGCCACTTGAACACCAGGTCACCTATATTCGCCGGGCTGAGGCTGGCGAAAAGGTTTTCGCAAATAAAACGCTCAATTACAGCCCGTCTTCTATACGTCCAACAGTGAATTACCGGCAGCCAAATTTTGAGGAGTCACTGAAGATCGCCTATCCGGATTCCGGATCTGTGGCAGTTGCATGGCAGCGAACAGGAGGTGACATAGAGCGTTCCACTGTAGAGATTTCCGATAACCTGGTGGTAGATGCCGGCTTTGATAACCTTGTGCGCGAGAATTGGGACAAGGTTGTCAGCAGGAAGTCCGTAAAATTCCGCTTTCTTGCACCTACCCGTGGGACGGATTACGCTTTTATTCTGGAGCCGGCAGAGAGCGCCGCCATCAATGCAGATCACGTAGTGCAAATCCGCCCTGACAACCTTGTACTGAAATTTCTTGTCGACCCCATAATTCTTGGCTACAACAACAAGGGCGCGCTCACTGCCTATTCCGGTCTCACCAACGTGCGTGAGAATACCGACCAGAACTACACCGCAACGATCCGCTATGAAGTAAGCAGCTATCCTGATTGTGACCTGACCCGCTGAATGCGGCTGATCATGGAAGGCAGCGCATCGGATTCAATGTGTTAAACTCCTCCGGCAACCAATGCCGGAGAGTATTCAGTAATGATGTTCGTGTCTTTCAACGTCAACAGTATCCGTACCCGCCTGCATCAGCTTGAAGCGCTGATCGAAAGCCATAACCCCGATGTTATCGGCTTGCAGGAAACCAAGGTGAGAGATGAAGAGTTTCCGGTGGAGGCAATTCGTGAGCTGGGTTATCACGTTCATTATCATGGCCAGAAAACGCATTACGGTGTTGCCCTGCTGTCCCGCACAGAGCCCGAAAAGGTCTTCAAAGGCTATCCCGGGGATGAAGAAGACGCCCAACGCCGCCTTATCACCGGGCAATTCATCATCAATGGGCAAAAACTGACGGTTATTAATGGTTACTTTCCGCAAGGTGAAAGTCGCAACCATCCGGTCAAATTTCCAGCAAAAGAAAAGTTTTACGCCGACCTGATGGCCTATCTGGATGAACTCAACAAACAGAGCGGCCATGTGATGATTATGGGTGATATGAACATCTCACCCACCGACAAAGACATTGGAATAGGCCCGGACAACGCCAAGCGCTGGTTGCGCACGGGGAAATGCTCATTTCTTCCGGAAGAACGGGAGTGGCTTGCCCAGGTTGAGAGCCGCGGCTACACCGACGTATTTCGCCATCTTCACCCGGACGATGCACAAACATTCAGCTGGTTTGATTACCGCAGCAAAGGTTTTGAGCGGGAACCCAAGCGCGGCCTGCGTATTGACCTGATCATGGCCAGCGACAGTCTTTTGTCGAAAGCGTACGAAGCGGGCGTCTCTTACGATTTCCGCGGGATGGAGCGCCCATCTGATCACTGCCCGGTGTGGGCAAAGTTTGAACTTTAAAAGCTGATCGGGGGTTATATGACAAAAATAAAAACCCGCGACCGCATCCTCAGCACCAGCTTGTCGCTTTTCAATAATCTGGGTGAGCCGAACGTCACCACTTTGCTTATTTCAGATGAGCTGGATATCAGTCCTGGCAACCTGTATTACCATTTCAGAAGCAAGGGCGATATTGTCGAAGAGCTTTTTACAGCGTTTGAAGTGGAAATGCTGGACTTGCTTGCGGTACCGGAAGACGTCGATATCAGCCTGGATCAACAGAGTTTTTTCCTGCATCTGCTGTTTGAAGCCGTTGCCCGTTATCGATTTTTGTATCAGGACCTGGTGAACGTACTCTCTCGCTATGAGCGCTTGCAGGTTCGATTCAGGCGTATTCTGAAAAAGAAAACAGCAGCCTTCAGAAACATTTGCGAAAGCCTGCGGCGTCAGAACATGATGCAGATCGAGCAGGAAGAACTGGATTCATTGTGCGAGCAGCTAACCCTTACTGCGTGTTACTGGAGCGCGTTTGATACTCTGTCGCATCTTGACGATCGCGATGCGGTAGACCCCGGCCGGGGTGTTTACCAGATGATGCACCTGATGCTGCCGTATTTCGCGCCGGAAGAGCAGGAGCACGCAAAAATGGCCAGCCGGGATTATCTATAGGTCTGAAATTACCCGACTATCCGGTAATTATCTTTGCTTCACACTACTCTTCTTCATCGCGACGGTTACTCGCCCGTAGCTCAGATATTTCCGCTTCAAGTGCTTCAATTCTCTGTTCGAGCCCCTCGATATCTTCCCGGCGATGAATGCCGAGCCGGCGCAACGCTCCCGATACCCTCTCATCAAACAGGTGCTCAAGCCGGTCCCATGTTCCTGTTGCCCGCTCACGCACGCCCTCAACCCGGTCCTCCACAGAGCGAATCTGCTTTTCTACCACTCCGCGCGTTCTGTTTTCCAGTTGCTCACCTTCCTGAACCAGACGCTCAAAGAACTTGCCGGTATCTTCTTCCGCCTTGGTATAGGCTCCCAGGCCCGCAAGCCATATCTGACGGGCCGAACCCTTTATTTTTGCAGCCAGCTGCGGGTCATTCTCGGGCTTCTTGTCGTTCTCATCAGACATGTAACAACCTCTGGGATAGGATAATGCACTCGGCAGCGTATTATATTACAGGTTGCCACTGATTTCAGTCGGGCTGTAAGCCGCATAAACAAAGGCTGCGATATAAAGATTGATTCCATATGAAAAAATGTTTCCAGGCGCAACACTTCTACGCTTGAAGTGTTCAAAATATAGTCAATACTTATGCATACCGGAGTCTCTGCTGACGCCGGTTTGTCTGGAAGTCTTTCATGGATACTACTCGCACGCCTCTGCCCGGCATTCCAGCCGGGCTTTTTTTTGTTATTATTGCCCTTACTTATAAGGTTATTCCAAAAACAGCTTTGGGTTCCGGACGAAACCGGAATGTAATGTCGCACTTCTGATCCAAGACGGTGAACTGAGGAGTCTCTGAATGATTGATATTGCCTGGAGTAGTTTTACTCCCTGGACGGCACTTGCCGGTGGCGTACTTGTTGGGCTCGCGGCTGCGAGCTTTCTCTTGCTGAATGGACGAATCGCCGGAATCAGCGGCATTCTGGGTGGTTTGCTCACCCCCTCCGCTGGTGACATAAGCTGGCGAATTGCCTTTCTTGCCGGACTTATCGGAGCGCCAGCCCTGTGGGTTCTGGCAGCAGAATTGCCACCCATCGAAATAGAGGCGGGGTATCCGGCACTCATTATCGCAGGCCTGCTTGTTGGAATCGGAACCCGCTACGGCTCGGGCTGCACCAGTGGCCATGGTGTTTGTGGCCTGTCCCGTTTGTCACCCAGATCCTTGGCAGCAACTCTGAGCTTTATGTTCGCAGGGTTTGTAACAGTCTTCATTATCCGCCACGTGCTGGGAGTGTAATACCATGAAATCTGCTGTTGCATCCTTATTTGCGGGCTTGCTGTTTGGTCTGGGGCTGATTGTTTCGGGTATGGCAAACCCCGAGAAAGTTCTCGGGTTCCTGGACATTGCCGGCCTTTGGGATCCCTCACTCGCCTTCGTAATGGGAGGTGCTGTTATTGTAGGCCTTCTGACATTCACCATTGCAAGGAAAAGAACCCTGTCGTTTCTCGGTTTCAACATGAAGGTACCGGGACACTCACACATAGATAAGCGCTTGATCATTGGCGGCCTGTTGTTCGGCATTGGCTGGGGTATCGCCGGTATATGTCCCGGGCCCGGCCTCGTAGCCTTGGGTGCCGGTGAACTAAAAGCCCTTATATTCGTGGCATCCATGGTGGTTGGAATGAGTGTATTTGAAATCGTTGAACGAAGAAGAGCGGCTTTTCGCTCTGATAACTCAGGCGAGCATTGGTACCGCAAAGCCCCTGAGTAACCTGTTTTACAGAGTAGCATTCTGACATGCGTCACCACCTATGCGATGATGGCGTAGCATTTTTACCGAATCCGGAGAGCAAACCCCATGGATATCAGAAAGATCGATGACACAATTTCCGTCGCTCCACAGATCACTTACGGAGATGTGGCAGAGGCCGCCAGGCTTGGTTTCAAAACACTGGTTGCCAATCGTCCGGATAAGGAAGAGTTTGGTCAGCCGGCAATGGCTGACATTGAGGCTGCCGCACGGGAAAACGGTATGACATGGATTTACATGCCCGTTCAATCCGGCAATGTTACCGACGCTGACGTTGACCGGTTCGGGTCAATGATCCGTGATTCCGAAAAGCCCGTATTGGCTTTCTGCAGAACCGGGACCCGCTGCACGGTGCTCTGGGCATTGAACGCTGCCCGCACAACGCCGGCCCGGGAGATATTCGATAAAGCCAGCAGTGCCGGCTACGATATGAGTGGTCTCGCTCCGCGCATGGCGCAGCAGTCCGAAAACCAGTAACAGCCGCTTCGCTTCAAACGCTAAACGCTCAGGATCAACCTTCCCATGCAATACAAAGGTTCAGAAAACTTCCAGCATAACCAGCCGGACAGAATTGGTGTGCTGGTCACCAACCTTGGTACGCCAGATGCCCCGACCCCTTCGGCCTTACGACGCTATCTGGCGGAGTTTTTATCCGATCCGAGAGTTGTCGAGCTACCTCGCCCTCTGTGGTGGCTGATATTGCATGGCATTATTCTCCGGATCCGGCCCAAGCGCAGTGCAGCGGCGTATGCCAGCGTGTGGCAACCTGAAGGTTCGCCGTTGTTGATCCATACGGCAAAGCAGGCCGAGGGTATTCGAGAGGCTCTGAAAAAGAAATATGGTTCCGACGTAGTCGTAGGTTTTGCCATGCGCTACGGCAATCCGTCCATTCCGAGGGTGCTGGATGAAATGCAGGACCAGGGCGTCAGAAAGCTGGTGGTTCTACCGCTTTATCCGCAGTATTCCGCGTCCACATCTGCATCCACTTTCGATGCGATCGCTAAAAACTTCTCGAAGCGCCGCTGGTTACCGGATTTGCGATTTATCTCCCATTACCCGGACTATCCGCCCTACATTGAAGCAATGGCCAGCCATATCAAGGAACACTGGGCCAGCCATGGTCGCAATCAAAAACTGGTGTTTTCCTACCACGGGGTACCGCTGAAGTATCTGATCAAGGGTGACCCATACCACTGTGAGTGCCATAAAACCTCAAGGCTTCTGGCTGAGCGGCTTGGGCTGACAAAAGACGAGTACATGACCACCTTCCAGTCTCGTTTTGGTAAAGAAGAATGGCTCAAGCCTTACACTGACGAGACGCTGAAAGCACTCCCGGGGCAAGGTGTTAAGTCTATCGATGTATTCTGCCCGGGCTTTTCGTCGGATTGCCTGGAAACGATTGAGGAAATTGACGAAGAAAACCGCGGATACTTTATGGAAGCCGGAGGTGAGGGTTTCAGTTACATCACCGCGCTGAACGCCACACCTGGACACATCAACGCGCTGGTTGAGCTGATAGAAGAGAACCTGCAAGGCTGGCAACCGTCTGACAACAAGCCTGGTTGCCTGGCTGCCCGCCAGAAGCTTGCAGACGAGCAAAAGAACGCCGTCTATCCGGGTCGGGATCTTTGACGAAAAGGCTCA
Organism: Marinobacter sp.; assembly: GCF_048259445.1. Classification (GTDB taxonomy): domain Bacteria; phylum Pseudomonadota; class Gammaproteobacteria; order Pseudomonadales; family Oleiphilaceae; genus Marinobacter. Next base: position 19,672 of record NZ_JBLXHQ010000006.1, read on the forward strand.
GAGGCTCTCATTGAGAAAGCTTCTGAGCCACGTTTCACAGCCCTGGTAACCTGCGTGACACCCCTACTCTTCCTCTTTGCCTTTTCGCGACTGCGCCGTATCTGAAAGATCGGGCGTGGACTCGCAAAAAGTACACTCATCAATGTCTACAGCCGCGCCGCCCGCCTCGACATAGCGAACGCGATGGCTTGCTTTGCCCCGATTGGTAGAAACAGAAAATTTGCGATCACGGCGATCGCCGGTGTCTTTTTCGGTTGCCGATTTATTCTCTGACATAACCTTCTCCCGAGTGTCGACGAATATATTCAGATATTGCCATACAGAAGAAGATGGGGCAGCTTGCCTGAAGTTTAAAGTCTGGTGCTCAAAAGAACGTGATGACAGTAAGTATTTCTGAGAGAGAAACGTGGAACTTACAGTTTCAGATATTGTCAGAGGAGAGGTAACGCATTGAATGTAAGGAAAAATGGCGGTGGGCCAGACCGCCCTAGAGGCTCCCAAGCACCTGAATAAAAACGCTTTTTTTGGCCTTCCTCAGCGTAACCCCTTGCCCTGCCTGAATTACTTGTAACATCTTGTCGCATGGTTTAGCATCCGTTAATATCTTTTATGATACGTATATTGGAGCGTAGGCCATGCCAAAGAAAGCCAAGGAATTGAGCGCAACGGAAGTCAGGCGGCTGTCTTGCTCAGTCGGGAAGGACGGACAACCATACAACACACTACACGCCGTTGGTGGCGTTTCCGGCCTGTTATTGCAGACCACACCCAACGGGGCGAAAACCTGGCTACTCAGAACCGTAGTTGGCAGCAAGCGGCGGTCTATTGGTTTAGGTGGCTTTCCTGACGTATCGCTGGCAGATGCCCGCCGGAAGGCTCAGGAGTACAAGGAAAAGATAGCGCAAGGCATTGACCCAGTGGAAGAACGGAAGGCCGCTAGACGTACCCTTATTGCCGCTCAACTCAGCACAATGACCTTTGCTCAGGCAATGGCCGATTATATTGATATGAAGGCCAAAGAGTTTAGGAACCCCCGCCAGCGGCAACAGTGGGAAAATAGTCTTACCACCTACGCCGTGCCCCATATCGGAAAGGTGCCCGTTCGGGAAATCGAGCTACCACATATAAAGGCCGTGTTAGATCCTATCTGGCAGGAAAAAACCGAAACGGCCAACCGTGTCAGGGCGCGAATGGAAAACATACTTGGCTGGTGTGCGGTTCACGGCTATCGTTCAAACGAGAATCCCGCCAAGTGGCAAGGTTTTTTAGATGAGGTTTACCCCTCACCTGAAAAGATCAAAAAGAAAGGTCACCACAACGCCCTTTCAGTAGATGCAATGCCCGACTTTATGAAGGCATTGAAGAAACGCACCGGCACGGCTTCCCGCGCCCTAGAGTTCCTGATTCTCACCGCCAGCCGCACGAACGAGGTTATTGGTGACAAGCGTATCGGGAAAGCCGGTATCACTTGGCAGGAAATCGACTTTCAACGGAAGGTGTGGATAGTGCCCGCTGATCGTATGAAATCCGGCAAGCTGCACCGCGTCCCGCTCACTGATGCCGCCGTGGATCTGCTGAAAGGTATGAAACAGGGAGAGCCTGACGCGCTTGTGTTCCCCGGCCCGAAAGGTGATATACCTTCTAATAATTTCCTGTCTGCCCTGCTGAAACGAATGGATCAGCCCGTTACGTCTCACGGCTTCCGTTCTACCTTCAAGGACTGGGCACGTGAACACACGGCATACGCTGACGAGGTATCAGAACTGGCACTGGCACACGTAAACAGTGACGCTACCCGCGCCGCCTATGCCCGTTCAGAGCTATTAGACAAGCGCCGGTTACTGATGAAGGACTGGGAAAAGTATTGCTACCACGGCAAAGCGAAGGAACAACACGGCAGCGGCAAGGTTGTAGGGATTGGATCAGCGGGATAACAGAAAGGTTATAAAAAGTTCTTGCGTTATAACTGACGCATGATGTAACATTCATACAGTAGCTACAGAATGCTACTACAAATTGCAGCTTGAGTGAGAGTAACTTCGCGATCTGTCGCTGACGGTGTCAGTGAAAGTTCGTCCGGCGGTGCCGGAGCAGTGCCGAAGAATAGGGTAGCTCGTAAAGGTGGCGGTGCCACTGGCTATGCGGAATCAGTCTTTTTAGATTCGCAGCCGGTGTCCGCCATTTTTTTATGCGGCATTGGTTGCCGGAGACCCCGACATGACCAATGTGAAGCAATACCTTTCCGACAAAGATAACTCAGAGCGTTACGCAGTGTGCAGACAAACTATCTGGCGCTGGGTACGTGAAGGTAAGTTCCCCTCCCCTGTAAAGATCAACGGCGCTACCCGCTGGAAGCTATCAGACATTGAAGCCTGGGAAGCAGTTCAGGAGGTGTCCGCATGAAGCGCACCCCCGCTACTTTCGTTTCCAATGGGCGCGAATACGTGGCCCTGTCCAATGTTACACACCTTACCGGCATTGCCGCCCATATAGTGACCGATGCGGTTAGCACTGGTTATGTCACTGTCCGCCAGTTTAACGGCTGCAAGGTAATCAGCTTGGCTGATGTTTTTCGGATGCTGGATTACAAGGTAGGGGGCGAGGCATGAGCGATAAAAGAAACGCCCCGACCGTAGGCCAGAGCGCAAAAATTATTCACCTTGAGCAAGTGAATTATAACACTAAACAGTCAATTACTGTTCAAAAATCCACCATCTACAGCCCGTTGCCAAGTGATGCGGAAATCCGAAAAGCCATTGCCGATCTGAAAAGAGCGGGTGTCTTTAATCTGCGTTACTTCTACCACGAATCAAACGACAGCACCCGTATTGCTTACGCTTGGTTCGACGCTCAGAAAACAGTGAAAACAGGTAATACCTGCCTGCCCATTAAACACATGATCGAATCATGGGGCCGCCGCTATTGCTCCACAGATAGCGTTATTGTGGCCGCGTACCTTCACCCGCGAATCAAAGGCACTTACCCGTCATTCAATTTATCGGCACGGCTCACGCTTCCAGCGGGAGAGCGGCTTTACCCGATAGATGAGGCAGGGATTCACCCTGACTACGCCGGAAAGTACCCGAATGAATACGCAGTGCGGGAGGTGTGCCATGACTGAACAACTGAAAGCAGATATTGAACTGGCTGAACACTTCCTGACCCTGCTGGATGAGGAAGCGGAAGCCTTCACATTCCAGACGTTTGCCGATACCCCAGAGGCTAAGGCAGAGGACAAAGAGCGGGAGCGCAAAGGCCAGCGGAAGAAGTACGCAGACGTATTTCATGGGCCACTGTCCCGACATGCCGCAGCACTGGAAAGACTTAACCGTAGCGGTGCCGGTGTATTCATTACGGTTAATCAGACCGATCTGAAAGGCCGTAAAGCTGACAACGTGCAGCGAGTGCGGGCGGTATTCGCTGACACGGATGGCGCAGACCTGGCCCCTATCCTGAACGCCAAGCCTGAAGCGAGCTTCATTGTGGAAAGCAGCCCCGGCAATGCTCACCCCTATTGGCTGACGGATGGCCTGCCCCTGGCTCAGTTTGAAGGCGTACAACGCCGAATCGCTGACACGTTTGGAACTGATACCAGCGTAACGGATCTGCCCCGCGTGTTGAGGCTTCCCGGCTTCTATCACCGCAAGGGTGAACCGTTCATGGTTCGCATGATGCAGGAGAACGGCGGCCTGCCCTATTCGGCTGACAAGATCCTGGAAGCCTTCCCGCCATTGCAAAAGGAAGGCACTTCACGCCAAGCCCGACAGCTAGAAATCAGCGAGGGTGACGAGTTCTTAAAGGCATTGAGTGACGCCGGTATGGTTCGCTCCCGGCGGCCTGATGCTGGCTATAACGTAACGTGTCCGTTTGAGGCTGAACATTCCAGCGAGAGCGGCCAAACCGAAACCGTTTACTATCCGGCCAACACTGGCGGCTTCAAGTCTCCGGCCTTCAAGTGTATGCACGATCATTGCAGTGACCGGCGGCTGAACGACTACCGCGAAAAGCTGGACCTTGACCAAGTGGCAGAGCCGCGAGAGTACCCGGAATTACTCGCAGCCGCGCAGGGATTCACCCTTGAAACAGACCCGGAAGAAATCGAGGCGCTGATTTTGGAGTGTGCAGCCCTGCCAGCCATTCGGAAACGGAAGGTACACGAGGCCATACGCAAGACAACGAAACTGCCATTCAAGGCCATTCAGGAAGCAGAGCGGCAGGCAGACGAGGACAGCCAAGCCGATGACCTGGAACTGGCACGCGGCCTAGTGTCTGAAATCGGAAGAGATAACGTGTTAGCGGCTCAGTCTTTTGTCTGGAAGTGGCACGATTGCGGAGTCTGGAAGAAACAGGACGAACGCAGCGTTAAGCAGTGGGTACAGCACTATATCGGTGACAAGGTGGAAGCCGTGCGGAAAAGCAACGTGGACAGCGTAGCGGATCTGTTCAGGACTGAAATCTATATGCCGGACCATGCCTTTGATATTGGCCCGGTGGAGTGCGTAAACACCCTAAGCGGTGAGCTGATGCTCTCAGACTCAGGCCGTTGGGAGCTTCTACCCCACAACCGCCAGCACTACCGCACTACTCAGGTGCCGGTGGAGTATGACCCGAAGGCACAAGCGCCCCAGTTTATAAAGTTCCTGTCTGACGTATTCAGGGGCGACCCTGACACAGCGGACAAGGCAACGGCATTGCTGGAAATGATGGGCTATACGCTGATGGCCCACTGTAACCACGAGAAATTCATTATTCTGGTGGGTAGCGGTGCCAACGGTAAAAGCGTTCTGCTGTCTGTGCTGGAAGCCCTCGCAGGACGTGACAACGTGGCGGCGGTGCAGCCCTCGCAATTCGATAACAAGTTTCAGCGGGCACACCTTCACAACAAGCTGGCGAACATCGTTACCGAGATTAAGCAAGGCGCTGTCATTGATGACGATGCCCTGAAAGGTATCACGTCAGGCGAACCGACAACCGTAGAGCACAAGAACAAAGACCCGTTTGATATGCGGCCTTTTTCAACGTGCTGGTTCGGTACTAACCACATGCCACACACGCGGGATTTTTCCGACGCAGTGTTTCGCCGCGCCTTGATCCTGCAATTCAATAACGTGTTTAAACCAGAACTGGGTAATTGTGACCCCAACCTGAAAAACAAGCTGATGGATGAATTGCCCGGAATCCTGACGCTTGCCCTGGATGCCTACGCTGACGCATTGCTGGAACACTTCACAATCCCGCAAAGCTGCAAGGATGCCCGCGACGAATGGCGGCTAGAGGCCGATCAGGTGGCACAGTTCATTGATGCCGAATGCGAGGCCACACCCTCAGCTAAAACACCCAGTCAGGCTATGTATAACGCCTATAAGGACTGGGCAAGGGAGAGCGGCATTCACAATCAACTGGCGATCAAAGGATTCAAGGATCGTATGGAACGGTTAGGCTTCAAGTACAAGCGCGAACCAACCGCCCGAAACTATATCGGGGTTAGGTGCAGGCGCGCTGTCACCTTCTAACCACAAGCCATTCAGCCCCGCCTCAGTGCGGGGTTTTTTAATGACACCACAATGACACGAGAATGACACGAGGGCGGCTTTACGTGTCATAGCTGGAAGCCTTGCGGCACAAGGGCTAGAGGGATTTTGGCACCCTTCAATGACACGTATGACACGTGTTTTCTATTGATTGCGTAACGAAAAACCTTTTTTTATTCAGTGATGACACCTTGTTTCACTAAAAAAGAAAAATTCCCGTAGTAAATGATGTGCGTTTTACGTGTCATAGGTGTCATACGTGTCATAGACCGTTACTATTAGCGACATACCCGTCATAGAAAACGCCAATTCACACCCCTGTACCCTCTTTTACGCAGTTAGGCGGACACACCCACCGCCACACCGCCATATATAACGCAATCTTATATTGATGCCACCCGTTATAACTGCCATAATACGTATCATAAACAGGCTAGATATGGCACAGATATGACGAAACAAGCCGATATTCCAGCGAAGTATTCAGCGGACTGGCTCGAAAAGCTAGATGGCCGTACCAGCCTTGCCCGTGCGGTGAATGACCGATACTCAGCACTGACCCAGGATCTAGGCGGCAACGAGCGGCTAAGTTATCAGCGGCGGTCATTGTGTAAGCGAATCGTTTACATGGAATGTGTAATCGAGCAACAGGAAGCAGCCCTAAGCCGTGGTGAGGAGGTAGACCAAGGGCGATTAACTCAGGCGGTGAATACGCTTATCGGACTACTTAAAACTGTTGGCCTTGATCGTATGGCGCACGATGTGCCCGACCTTGCCACCTTCCTGAAGCAGCGAGAGGCCGCCAAGTGATTACCATACGCGACCTGATGACAGACCCCGCCCTATTCGGGGATCAATTCGGGGGCGATAGCTTCACCGCATGGCGCGCCCTTCTAGCTGGCTTCTATGGCCTTGAACTGTCCGATGATGAGGTGCCCCACTGGCAGGAACTAACAGGCCGCCAGAGCGCCCCAGAGGCCGCACACGATGAACTATGGCTGGCAATCGGTAGACGTGGCGGCAAGACCCAGAACGCCGCCCTATTGGCCGTGTATGAAGCCTGTTTCAATGACCACACAGACCGGCTAAGCCCTGGTGAAGTGGCAACCGTGCTATGTCTTGCGGCTGACCGTAAGCAGGCCCGCTCAGTATTCCGCTATATCACCGGCCTGATGAATGCTAACCCTATGCTGTCCCGGCTGATCGTCCGCGAGACTACCGAAACCCTAGAGCTATCAAACCGCGCCGTGATCGAAGTGGGTACGGCTTCATTCAGGGCAACCCGTGGCTATACGTTCGCCGCTGTCATTGCTGACGAGGTGGCATTCTGGCGAAGTGAGGATTCAGCAAACCCAGACTTTGAGATCCTGAACGCAGTACGCCCCGGCCTAGCCACACTGGATGGCCCGCTAATCGCCCTTAGTAGTCCATACAGCCGCCGTGGTGCCTTGTGGGATGCTTACCGCCGGTACTTTGGAAAGGATGGTTCTATTCTGGTGGCTCAGGCTCCAACGCTCACCATGAACCCGACACTACCCCGCCGCATTGTGGATCAGGCGCTAGACCGTGACCCCGCAAGCGCCGCCGCTGAATACCTAGCGCAATTCCGTGACGACATATCAGCCTTCATAACCCGCGAACTGGTGGACAGCAACACCCGAAACCGCCCGTTAATTCTGCCCTTTATGTCCCGTGCAGGTTATGCCGCTTTCGTAGACGTTGCCGGAGGCGGACAGGATGAATACACCCTGGCGATCAGTCACAAGGAAGGCGAGCGCCGTGTAATTGATGGGGTATGGGCTGAACGGGGAGATCCCGCAGTAATAACAGGACGTTATGCAGCAATCTTAAAGCAATATCGAATCCATACCTGCACCGGGGACAGGTACGCGGGGGAATGGCCCCGACAGGAATTCAGAAAGCACGGCATAACCATGAAGCCCTCAGAGCTTAACCGTTCTGAACTGTATGTAGAGCTATTGCCCCTGCTGCAAACCGGCGGGGTAGAGCTACCGCCAGACGAGAAAGCCCTAACCCAGTTAACCCTATTGGAGCGCCGCACGGGCCGCAACGGAAAGGACACCATAGACCACGGGCCGCAAGGCCATGACGACCGATGTAACGCCATTGCCGGGGCAGCCTGGCTAGCGAATAACCGCTACGAAATGCCCCACGTTGAATTCAAAATGAACTGAGGTAACAGACCATGACCGAATTAGAGCAACTACAGGACGAACAAGCCCAGCTAGCGCCCGTTAGTGATGCGGAAATCCAGCGGCTTGTTGATGCTGGCGAAGATCCAGAACGGCTAATTGAGAAGGAAGAGGAAAAGGCCGCCCGCCGCCGTGTTCTGCAATTCCGGATCAACTCGCTAGAGAAAAAGCAGGCAGAGGAAAACAGGAACGCCGCCAGCAAAGAGCTAAAGGCCATTGATGCAAAGTTAGACGAAACGACAGACCAAGCCCGCGCCGTAATGGCTGATGCTTGGCAGGCCGCAAGGGCCATTCGTGAGGCCGTGGAGCGTTTCAAGTCATTGGGCGATACCTACGCCGCACAAGCCAATGAAGCCGCCCTGCTGGCGAAGCGCGCCGGGGTAAATCGGGATGATACGCGCGGCCTATGGATGGACTCTAACGCGCTTGAGAAAACACTTATCGAGGCGCTGGCCCCCTATCGCGGGACAAAGCCGTTTATTTTCAAGATGATCAACAACGAGGGCTAAGCCATGAGAAAGGATCTTCAGGAGTTTGTACGGGAAGCCGTGGAGCCGCTGACAGGGCGGCATAAGGCCAAACAGGAAAAGCAGCAAGCCGAAGAAATCGAAAAGGCCGCCGATGATCTGCGTAAACAGAATCAGGCGCTAGAGGATCAACTGAACCGCAACTGATGACGCATACGCCACACCATGAGCCGGTTTTGTGGTGTGGCCCCTATCTGGTGGCCTTGATGAATGCAGAGCAGCTAACCGCCTATGATATGGGCAAGGATGCAGGCATAGCAGAGCGCCGCCTATGGGGCGCTACACTGGCACTGCTGGTTGATGATGCTAGACGTTATTGGCAAAACAGGCGACACGATACCGAAGCGGAACAGGCTTTTGATGATCTGGTGAGGTGCGGGCCAATGACGCGGCATGTTTGCCGATGGCTGGACACTGACGCGCAGTGGATCAGTAGAGGCTTTATAAGTTGGTGTGAAAGTAATATGGCCTGACCCTGACGGATTCTAGGCTGATGCCGGGGGATGGCCGCCTAAGTTACTTATTGGTCAAAAATCCACCATTTTCACGATGGTACGTTTGATGATACGTAAATTATTTTAGGACTTCTAAGTGATTGAAAATAAAGATTAAATGGCGGTGGGCCAGGGATTCGAACCCCGGGTACGCTACTAACGTACGGCGGTTTTCAAGACCGCTGCATTAAGCCACTCTGCCAGCCCACCGGTTTTCCATTGCTGCCTAGCGACAGCGGTGTGCATGATACCGGAATTGCCTGTGCTGTCAACGCCCTGAATGGAACCAGGCGTATATTTTGACATTAACTGCTTTTAATGGAATCCGTAGAGTACTTTCGTGTCGTAAATGATTGAAAGTTGAGAATTCGACATTACTATGGAGTGTAATTCCAGGTGATTGACGTAAATCAGGCGTTTAGCCTGACGTCCGTAACTAATCAAGCTGCATTAAACCGGAGATCATAATGCAAAACAGACAGTTTAACGCCCAGCAGAACCACAATGGCATGATTGCCCGCGGGTCCGCCACGGCGCCAATCAGCGCCTCAGCAACCAAGGTTTTGCGCAACACCTACACCCTGCTGGCGATGACACTGGTGTTCAGTGCTGCCATGGCGGGTGTGTCCATGTCCATGGGCCTGAGCCAGGGTGCGAGCCTTGTGTGCAGCTTGGGCGCACTCGCCCTGATCTGGTTTGTGCTGCCACGGACCGCCAATAGCTCCGCAGGTATCGCGGTGGTATTTGCGTTCACAGGTCTCCTTGGCATGTCTCTGGGCCCGATCCTGCTGTACTACCTGCAGATGTCTAACGGTGGCCAGATTGTGATGCAGGCTTTGGGAGGAACCGGCCTGGTCTTCTTCGCGCTGTCTGGCTACGTGCTAACGACCAAGAAAGACTTCAGTTTCATGCGCGGCATGCTGGTAGCAGGCTTGGTTGTTGTGCTGGTTGCCGCTCTGGGCTCCATCGTAGCGGGCATGTTCGGCGTCGAAATCACCGCCATCAGTCTTGCCATCAGTGCCGCAATCGTGTTCCTGATGTCCGGCTTCATTCTGTATGACACCAGCCGCATTGTGAACGGTGGTGAGACTAACTACATCATGGCTACAACCGGCCTGTACCTGAATATTTACAACCTGTTCGTGAGCCTGCTTCACCTTATTGGTGCTTTCTCCGGCAACGATTAATTTCAGGCGCACTGCGAGCCAAAAAGATTGCGGAAACCCCGGCCTTTGCCGGGGTTTTTGCTATTGGTACACTTGAGTCATTTCAGGCTGAAACCGAAATCATGGCTGCTATCCAACTGCAAAACTACACACTGGTAATCACCGGGGCGCCCTACTCTTCCCAGGCTCCGCAAACGGCTTTGTCATTCGCTCAGGCGGCGCTTGCCAAGGGCCATACATTAGATCGGGTATTTCTTTATGGCGACGGAGTTCATATCGCTTCCGTGCTCTGTACGCCACCTTCAGACGAAACCCATTGGCCAGCTGAATGGGCGAAGTTCCTGCAACAGAATGCTACTCCGGGTGTAGTCTGTATTGCGTCTGCATTAAGGCGGGGGTTGGTAGACGATGCAGAGCAAAAGCGGCATGAGCTGCCCGCCAGCAACCTCCTTGAGCCTTTTATTATCGCCGGGCTTGGGGAATGGGTAGAAGGCACCATGGCATCGTCACGGGTTATTTATTTTCATGCAGGAGGCTGACGTGAGCACATTGATGGTGATTGACCAGCCACCTTACGGAACCTGGGCAGGGCGTGAGGCCCTCGATATGGCATTTTCCCTGGCAGCGTTTGATCAGAGCGTTTCACTTCTGTTCACGGGTGCGGGTGTTAACTGGCTAAGAAAATCCCAGCAAACGGATGAAATCAAACAAAAGTCCTTAGAAAAAAATCTTTCCGCCGCACCCATTTTCGGCGTCGAAGCAATGTATGCCGAGGCATCGGCCTGCGCGCTCTATGGGCTTACAGTCGAAAATATGGTGGCTGGTGTCGCCGTAGTTGAAAACAGCTCCGACCTGTTACACCAATATTCACATACAGCTTTTTCAGGTTGATCCCCAGGCATGCTCAAGCAGACAGCTGGAACCCTTTATGAAATCCATTGCTACACTTCATATTCTTAACAAGGCGCCGGAACACCCGCGTTCCGCAGAGTGCAGGCGCGCATTAAAGCCCGGAGACGCCCTGCTTCTCACCGAAAGTGCAGTATTGGCTATCGCGACACGAGCCATTCACAGCACAAGTACTCCCGTGTATGTCCTCGCAGCAGACGTTGTGGCACGCGGTCTAGATCATTGCGCTCCAGAAGCCTCTCTGGTGGACTTCCCCGCCATGGTTGACCTGACGGCCCAGGCTCAAAACGTGATCAGCTGGTGACCCATGGAAAACGTCGTAACGCCAGCCAGGGACAATGAAGGTTTTCTGGAAAATGCATACGAATGGACGCCTGAAGTCGCCACGATTATTGCCGAGGCAGACAACATTTCACTCGATGAAAAGCATTGGGAAATCATAGAGTTTCTGCGCATATTTTACAGAGAATATGAAATGTCTCCGCCCTCAAACAGGCTGTTCGTAAAATCGGTTAAAGAAGCTTTGGGGGAAGATAAAGGCAACAGCATTTATCTCATGCAGCTGTTCCCGGGTACTCCGGCAAAAACAGCCTGCCGAATAGCCGGATTGCCGCGGCCGACAAACTGCCTTTAGCGACTATACCTGCGCTGGAGCCCTTTGATATTCCGGAATTCACAATGCGAGATGCGTCAGTGCTAAAAACTGGATTGCGCCGGCAACGGCACCAAATACGCCACCTACAAACATGAGCTGCACCTCCTCTTCACGAAACGCCGGCCGAAGAATGTCCTGGAATTCCGCGGGGCGCAGCGCTCGCATTTGCCCGGATAATACGCTCGCAACAATTGGCGCCCGCTCTTTATTAAACTCCGGGTCACTGAACACGTCATGGGTTGCCAGCAATGCCTGCTGATTCATGGCTTTTTTCAGCTCGGTATAGCCGCTCATACCTGCAGTTACCTGCGCACCAAGCTTTATCAGGAGAGAATTGTCCAGCAGCGGCCTGAGATGCTTCTGTAGCATGGCGCGGGTCCGGTCAGCCTGGCTACCATTAACCATCGCGTCGGCGACTTTCTCAACGGTAATCAGCTCCTCTGCGACCAGCCTGGCCCAGATATCGCTTATTTCGGGCTGACGACGCAAGAACAAACCCTGAATTTTCCAGAACAGAAACCGGCGGGGCTTCAACGGCGTGAAAATCAGATTGATCGCAATCCAGTTTGTGATAAAACCGATAGCAAAACCGCCAACAGGCAGCAGCCACGGCACTGGATAAGTCGACCAGACTGGCGCAAGAACACATCCCAGAATCCCACCAATAATAGCTCCGAGGTTAATGACGGACCGGAGTTCAGTTGCGCCCGCCTGCTGGAATATACGATTCATGAGGTCCGGGTGTTGTTTCAGCTCAACACTCAGCAAGGCTTTAAGATCGACCAACTCGGCAAGGTCATCACCAAAATCATCAACAAGATCCCCCACCCTGTCAGGCAACTGCTCACGGGCCCACTGATAAATTCGCCGGCGCAAAAATAATGGCAGATTGTCCCACAGCACCGGTTGGGTTTCATACATCACTTCATCAATGTACTCATCCAGCCTTGGTGTCACCCGGGATATCACCTGTTCGATGATGCGCTGGGGTTCAAGCTCCTGGTAAACAGCATTCAGATCACCAAACTGCCTGAGAGTCCGATCGATACAGATATGGGCCATTTTCTCCGCTTTTCGGGGAATAACGCCCTGCCAGCCGATAACGCCAACACCCATGAAGCGAACTGGATAGAAAGACATCTTTATGGCAAGCCAGTTGGTAAACCAGCCAGTCAAGGCGGCCATTAAGGGCACGGAAAGAAGTGCAGCGTTGATCAAATGGTACCCCACAAAAGCAGATAGCTGGCCTGCAGAGTTTGTGGTTTATCCGCAGACTGAGGCAAAATTTACGGCCTCTTTTTGTGGAATAGATGATGAGGTAGCGGGGCCTGTCAGACATTGGCCGAGCCGCCATTGAGAAAGAGTAAGTGCAGGCGCGCAAGCGGCGCACCCGCACTTTTTCGTTACTGGTAGTAGGCGTTTTCGGTTTGCGTGTGATCCGTTACGTCACGAACGGCCGTAATTTCGGGAACCCGCTCTTTAAGCGTCGACTCAACACCCTGTTTCAGCGTGAGACTGACCGCAGAGCAGCCTTGGCAACCACCACCAAAGCGAAGTACGGCGACGGATTCGTCCACAATTTCTACCAGTGACACATCACCGCCGTGCGCCGCGAGATTCGGATTTATTTCTGAAGCGAGTACATAATTAACCCGGTCAGGCAATGGCGCATCTTCATCAACATTCGGCACTTTAGCATTCGGTGCCTTGATAGTGAGCTGACCACCCATCTGATCCTTGGAATAATCAACGTAGGCTTCTTCAAGAAACGGTACGGAGTTGTGATCCAGATACAGCATGAACTTTTCAAGATCTAACTGTTCATCTGTAGGTACAATCTCGTTCGGTGGGCAATAAGCCAGGCAGGTTTCAGCATTTTTAGTGCCGGGCTGGGTTACGAAAATTCGCACGCCCATGCCTTCCACATCCTGCTTTTCAATAAGTTGCGCAAGATAATCCCGTGCGGGATCTGTCACAGTAACCAATGCCATGTTTTTAAACCCGTTGGTAAGTTTGAGTTCATTTTAAGGCAGTTCGCTGCAACATGAAAGACCAAGTAATTTAGTTGGTCTTTAGCCGGGTAATCACTTACCCGTACCACATACCCGGCGCAAAGCATTTGACGCAGATAAAGAATAACTGTGGACGGAGCTACGACTGGCACGGCCATTTTGCTATGATCGCGCGCCAGAGACACAAATACGCCGTTTATACCGACATCCGGAACTGACTATGACCGATCGCATCACTCGCTTGAAACAACTTCACAAAGCCCTGCAAGAACGCATTGTGATTCTTGACGGCGGTATGGGGACCATGATCCAGAACCAGAAACTGGACGAGCAAGCGTTCCGTGGCGATCGGTTCGCCGACTATGACCGGGAGGTGCAAGGCAACAATGACCTGCTGAACCTCACCCAGCCTGCTTTGCTGCGGAACATTCACGCAGAGTATCTGGATGCCGGCGCAGATATTATTGAAACCAATACCTTTAACTCAACCCGGGTATCTCAGGCCGATTACGGCCTTGAAGAGATCTCGAAAGAGCTGAACGTAGCCGCTGCAAAGCTGGCGCGGCAGGTAGCTGATGAATTCACCGCCAGGAACCCGGAAAAGCCCCGGTTTGTTGCCGGTGCTGTAGGCCCTACTTCCCGGACTGCGTCTTTATCACCGGACGTAAACAATCCCGGCTTCCGGAACGTCGATTTCCAGACTCTGGTAGACAATTACTATGAATCCGTCGCAGGCCTGGTTGAAGGCGGATGCGATATCATTCTCATTGAAACCATTTTCGATACCCTGAACGCGAAAGCCGCAATCTATGCCACTCAGCAGTATTTTGAAGACAGCGGTATAGAACTGCCGATCATGATTTCGGGCACCATAACCGACGCATCTGGCCGCACACTTTCCGGCCAGACCACTGAGGCGTTCTGGAACTCCATTTCACATTCGCGGCCCATTTCTGTGGGTCTAAACTGCGCCCTGGGTGCCGACGCCCTGCGCCCTTACGTAGAAGAACTGTCAGCCAAGGCGACAACCTACGTTAGCGCACACCCAAACGCTGGCCTGCCTAACGAGTTCGGAGAGTACGATCAAACGCCGGAAGAGATGGCAGAGATCATTGAAGGCTTCGCGCGGGACGGTTTCCTTAACATTATTGGCGGTTGCTGTGGTTCACGCCCGGAGCACATTGAAGCAATCGCTTTGGCTGTAGCCAAATACCCTCCCCGAAAGATTCCGGAACGCCCCGAAGCATTGAGACTTTCCGGCCTTGAGCCGTTTACCGGCGACGAGAACACTCTGTTCATCAACGTGGGTGAACGCACCAACGTTACCGGCTCCAAGCGGTTCCTGCGTCTCATCAAAGAGGAGCAGTACGAGGAAGCCCTGAGTGTGGCTCGGGATCAGGTTGAAAACGGTGCCCAGATCATCGATATCAACATGGATGAAGGCATGCTGGATTCAAAGGAGGTTATGGTTACCTTCCTGAACCTGGTCGCCTCCGAGCCGGATATCTCCCGCGTGCCCATCATGATTGACTCCTCCAAGTGGGATGTCATTGAGGCGGGTTTGCGCTGTATTCAGGGCAAGGCGGTAGTTAACTCCATCAGCCTCAAAGAAGGCGAGGAAGAGTTCATTAAGCGTGCCAGGGATTGCATGCGTTACGGCGCTGCAGTGGTTGTTATGGCCTTTGATGAGCATGGGCAGGCTGATACCTATGAGCGTAAAACCGAGATCTGCAAACGCTCTTACGACGTTCTTGTCGGTATTGGCTTCAACCCGGGTGACATTATTTTTGACCCCAATGTTTTCGCGATTGCCACAGGTATCGAAGAGCACAACAACTACGCGGTGGACTTCATAAACGCCAGCCGCTGGATCCGCAAAAATCTGCCGCATGCGTCGATTTCCGGCGGCGTCAGTAACGTTTCCTTCTCCTTCCGCGGAAACGATGTGGTACGCGAGGCTATCCATTCAGTGTTCCTCTACCACGCCATCAAAGCCGGCATGAATATGGGCATTGTGAACCCGGGCCAACTGGTTATTTACGATGAGATTGAACCGGAGCTGAAAGAGCTGGTTGAAGATGTTGTACTCAACCGTCGCGAAGACGCAACTGACCGCCTACTGGAAATAGCAGAACGCTTCAAAGGGAAAGGCGGGAAAACTCAGGAAGAAGACCTTGCCTGGCGCGAATGGCCGGTGACCAAACGCCTGGAGCACTCTCTGGTAAAAGGCATTACCAACTTTATCATTGAAGACACCGAAGAGTGTCGCCAGCAGGCCGAGCGTCCGATTCACGTCATTGAAGGCCCGTTGATGGATGGCATGAACGTGGTCGGCGACCTGTTCGGCGACGGTAAGATGTTTCTGCCCCAGGTGGTCAAAAGTGCCCGCGTAATGAAGCAGGCAGTGGCGCACCTTATTCCCTATATTGAAGCGGAGAAGTCGGAAGACCAGCAGGCCAAAGGCAAAATTCTGATGGCCACTGTAAAAGGCGATGTGCACGACATCGGGAAAAACATCGTCGGCGTGGTTCTGCAGTGTAATAACTACGAGGTTATCGATCTGGGTGTGATGGTGCCCTGCGACAAGATCCTGGCAGCAGCCAGAGAACATAATGTAGACATCATAGGCCTCAGCGGGCTGATCACTCCGTCACTGGATGAGATGGTTCATGTGGCAAGGGAGATGCAGCGCCTGGACTTCCAGCTGCCCCTGATGATTGGCGGTGCCACTACCTCCAAGGCACATACCGCTGTAAAAATAGAACCGCACTATAAGAACGACATTGCCCTGTACGTTTCAGACGCATCACGATGCGTTAATGTGGCCTCGCAACTGCTGAGCAAAACGGCTAAACCAGCGCTCGTGGATGCCGCTCGTAAAGAATATGACGAAATCCGCGAGCGCCGGAAAAATCGGGGCGACCGTACCAAGCTCGTAAGCCTTGAACAGGCGCGCGCGCGCGCCCCGGAAATCAATTTTGAAAACTATGTACCACCCAGGCCTGCCTTCACCGGCACAAGGGTATTTGAAGAGTACGATCTCAATGAGCTGGTACCCTACATAGACTGGACGCCATTTTTCATCTCCTGGGATATTGCCGGCAAATACCCGCAGGTATTTGATGACCCCAAGCGCGGCGAAGCGGCTCGCAACCTGTTTGATGACGCCCAGATCATTCTTCGCAAAATGGTTGATGAAAAACGTGTAAGTGCTTCAGGTATAGTGGGTTTCTGGCCCGCCAATCGTCGCGGTGACGACATTGTGGTGTACACCGACGAAACCCGTAGTGAAGAGCTGACTACCCTGCACCACTTGCGCCAGCAAGATGAAAAGGCCCCTGGTAAAGCGATGATGGCGCTATCGGACTTTGTTGCGGAAGAAGGCTCGGAGCACTGTGACTATGTCGGCGGTTTTGCGGTAACCACCGGCATTGGCGCCGAAGAGATGTCACTGGAATACAAAGATGCCAACGACGACTACAACGCAATCATGGTGAAAGCCCTTGCTGATCGCCTGGCCGAAGCCTTTGCCGAACGCATGCATGAGCGGGTTCGGAAGGAATTCTGGAGTTACGATGCCGACGAGCAACTGGCGAGCGAAGACCTGATAAAAGAACGTTACCGTGGTATCCGCCCGGCTCCCGGTTATCCGGCATGTCCGGATCACACTGAGAAAGAGACACTGTTCCAATTGCTGGATGCGACGGCAAAAACAGGCATTGAGCTGACCGAACACTTTGCCATGTACCCGACGGCAGCCGTTTCCGGCTGGTATTTTTCACACCCGGATTCAAAGTTTTTTGCGGTAGGTAAAATTGGCGTAGATCAAGTTGAAGACTATGCTGAGCGTAAAGGTCTTTCCAGGGCGGAAGCAGAGCGATGGCTGGCACCCAGCCTCGCATATGATCCGGACGAATAAACACTGGCCTATACACTCAGACAGGATGGCTTTTATGGCAAATGCGCCGGATACGGAGAAAACCAAAAATAAAAAATCTCGGGGCCCAAGCGTTTTAAAAGTGATGCAGAGCGTCGCAGCCGGCGCTCTGGGCGTTCAGTCCAACAAGCGCCAAGAAGAAGATTTCGCGAGTCACAGCCCCTTGCCATACATTATTGGCGGCCTGCTGTTCACAGCGCTTTTCATTGGCACACTCGTCCTGATTGTGCAGGTGGTTCTATCCGGGCAGTAGAGTCTACTGTCCGGAAACCCAAACCACAGCGAACACGACTACAAGCGCTACGAGTGCAACTGAGGCTATGGCATCGGCGTAGCTGTCTGATTGCATGGTTTTTTTCATCATCTGCTCCTTTATGTTCAGTAAAAAAAACGGGGAATTGTTTTCCTTCTCTCATTAAAGCAGCAAATTGACATTCGTCCAGCTCCCCACGCATCGCCTTATCACCTGAATCGATAAACATATCTTGAAATAATCGTTTCTAGAATAAAAAGCCGCTGTTATCCTTCGTTTCAGATATAAGGCCCCGATTTTCGGGCGCACCCGGCAAATCACTAACTGAATCTGTCCGGTGCAAGCCGTGACGACATCCTTATCCAGGACTTTCCTTTATGTACGTATACGATGAGCACGATCGGCAAATGATGGCCGAGCGGGTTGCACAATTCCGGGAT
Organism: Marinobacter sp.; assembly: GCF_048259445.1. Lineage (GTDB taxonomy): Bacteria > Pseudomonadota > Gammaproteobacteria > Pseudomonadales > Oleiphilaceae > Marinobacter. The sequence goes on from NZ_JBLXHQ010000006.1 coordinate 37,809, forward strand.
CAGACCACGCGGGCGCTGGCCGGAGAGTTGGCAGAGGATGAATTTCTACCTTTGCGCCTCCAGAACGGGCTCTACGTTCAACGGCTTGCACCCATGCTGCGCATCTGTGTGCCTTACGGTATGTTGCGGTCTGAACAATTGCGCCGCCTGGCGCGGATTACGCGGGATTACGATAAAGGTTATGCCCACTTCACAACCCGCCAGAATGTTCAGCTTAACTGGCCAGCACTGGAAGATGTGCCCGATATCCTGGCTGAACTGGCAGAAGTGGAAATGCATGCCAACCAGACCAGCGGTAATTGCATAAGGAACACCACGACAGACCAGTTTGCGGCCGTTCAGTCAGACGAACTGGTAGACCCGCGCCCCTACTGCGAAATTATTCGGCAGTGGTCGACCTTTCATCCGGAATTCGCATTTCTGCCGAGAAAGTTCAAGGTTGCCGTCAATGCGTCCGAGAAAACTGACAGGGCTGCTATCCGGGTGCACGATATAGGGCTTCAAATTGTGCGCAATGATGCTGGTGAGCTTGGTTTTCGGGTTCACGTCGGTGGCGGTCTTGGGCGAACACCAATGGTTGCCCCGGTTATCCGTGAGTTCTTGCCGGAGCTCGACTTGCTCACCTATCTGGAGGCCGTTCTCAGGGTCTACAACCGCTACGGTCGTCGCGACAACAAGTTCAAGGCGCGCATCAAGATTCTGGTCAAGGCTCTTACGCCGGAGGGTTTTGCCGAAAAAGTCGAAGCTGAGTGGGCGCATATCAAGGATTCACCGAGCCGGCTGACACCAGATGCGATTGAACGCATTCAGGGCTACTTCACCGAGCCTGCCTATGCAGTACTGGATAGCGCAGCCGACCTGCTTGCGCAGCAACGATTTGAAAACCGTGAGTTCGACCAGTGGTTGCAACACAACGTAGACACTCATAAAAAGCCCGGGTACGCCATTGTTTCGTTGTCCATGAAGAAAACCGGCACACCACCGGGCGATGTGACCGACCGGCAGCTTGAACAGATTGCAGATCTTGCGGATGAATTCAGTTTTGGTGAGATACGGGTAACACACCAACAGAACGTGGTGCTGGCTGATGTTCGTCAGGATCGTCTGCTGGAACTTTGGCTGCAGCTTGGCCCCATGGGTTTTGGCACAGCCAACCTGAATACGCTGACGGATATTATCTGTTGCCCGGGTGGGGACTTCTGTGCCCTCGCAAATGCCAAGTCAATTCCGGTAGCTGAAGCTATTCAGCGCCGTTTCGACAATCTCGATTTCCTGTATGACCTTGGCGAAATCGACTTGAATATTTCGGGTTGCATGAACGCTTGTGGCCATCACCACGTTGGCAATATCGGCGTCCTGGGAGTCGACAAAAAAGGTCAGGAGTTCTATCAGGTAAGCCTGGGAGGAGCATCCCAGCATGATGCGTCAATCGGTAAAATTCTGGGGCCTTCTTTCGCCCAGGATGATATGCCCGATGTGATTGCCAAGATTATTGATGTTTACGTAGACAAGCGCACGGAAGAGGAATCCTTCCTGGATACTTACCGCCGTGTTGGAATCGACCCTTTCAAGGAGCGGGTTTATGCCTGACATTATTCTCCAGGACGGCACCACCCGTCAGAACCAGTGGATTGTGGTCCCCCGTCCAGGCGGCGGGGAAGCATTGAATATTCCGGACAATCAGCGCGCGTTGATACCAGCTGAACGCTGGGTCCAGAGCCGCGAGAGTTTCGTCGGGAGAGATGATATTGGCGTATGGTTTGATAGCCATGACGAGCCCGAGATTCTGGCAGATTACGTTGATGAGCTGCCTTTGATTGCCGTGAACTTTCCCAAGTTCAGCGATGGCCGGGGATACAGCATTGGTCGCTTGTTGCGAGAGCGTTTCGGCTATAAAAACGAGCTTCGGGCGATTGGCGATGTGTTACTCGATCAACTTCAGTTTATGAAGCGTTGTGGCTTTGATACTTATGAACTACGGCCCGATAAGGATATTCGTAAGGCCGCCCGCTCTCTGAACTTCTTCAGTCAGGGCTACCAGGCAGCAACTGACACAGACTTGCCTCTGTTTAGACGCAGAGCGTCCTAGCTCTGAACACAGCGGTATGCATTCAAAGGCGGTAAGCCTGCCGCCTTTGAATGTTCGAGCTATTACTGGATTTTCTGATTACGAAACGCGCTGAGAACCTTCCATACGGAGTGCTCAAGTGCCGCACTGGTTGCCAATCCGAGTTTTTCGGGCAGGGTGCGTTTACGCTCGAATGAAACAGAGACTACATCTGCCCTGTCGCAAGCTTCTATCAGGTATTCATCAGAAGTCTTGATCTCGTCGATGAGTTTGACTTCAAGTGCGCGCTTCCCGAACCAGATATCACCGGTAGCGACAGCCGCGATATCGAGGTCTGGGCGGCGCTCACTCACATACTCTTTGAACAGTACATGCGTATCTTCAAGATCTTCGAGGAATTTTTTTCGGCCTTTTTCAGTATTTTCGCCGAAAATAGTCATGGTCCGCTTGTGCTCACCGGCTGTCAGCACTTCAAAATCAACGTTATTTTTCTTGAGTAACCGGTTAAAGTTTGGCAGTTGGGCTACTACACCAATCGAACCGAGTACGGCGAACGGCGAGGCAATAATACGGTCCGCCACGCAAGCCATCATGTAACCACCGCTTGCAGCCACTTTATCGACACAGGCTGTCAGGTGGATGCCTTTACTACGGATCCTGTCGAGCTGTGCTGCTGCCAGGCCATAGGAGTGTACCAGTCCACCGCCGCTTTCCAGCCGAATGACCACTTCATCTTTACCGGGTTCCGCAACACTCAGTACCGCAGAGATGGCACGGCGGAGCGGGTCGGTATCACTGGCTTTGATGTCACCATCAAAATCCAGAACATAGATACGCTTGGGAGCAGCTTCAGGAGATTCACCATCGGACTTCTTGGCTTTATCCGCTTTCTTTTCTGCCTTGTCTTTTTTCTTTTTGGCTTTGCTCCAGGCTTTGCGTTCGTGATCAGACATCAATCGCGCCTGAATGGACTCACGCAGCTTTCGGTATTTTTCGTTGAGCTTGCGGATTTGCAGCTCACCGTCCTCGTGGTCTCCCCTCTCTTTATGGGTCGCCGAGACAATAATGGACACGACCACTATTGCTGCAATAACAAAAGTGACCATCTTGGCCAAAAACAAACCGTATTCAGTCAGAAACTCCAAATCGCTTCTCCAGCCAGTTAAGCAAGCACGAGAGTGTAACTTACCGAAACTCTGGTGATAAGCAGAGCAAAAAAATTAAAACAAGCGTTCGATCGAGCTTGACAGTGATGAAATCTCACCATAAAGTCGAATGGCGAAGTCGGCTCTACCCGGCTGCCGCCGAGGCTTGCAAAGCCAGGCACCTAAAGCCGCTATCATGACAAGACAACCATCAAAAAGGGTAAAAGAATGTCTGTAGATCAAATCTTTCAAAAACTCGAGCAGAACTTCAACGCAGACGCAGCTCAGGGCCTGGACCTGGTGTTCCAGTTTGATATCGAAGATGACAAAACCCACCACCTGGTCATCAAAGACGGAACATGCACGCTGCATGACGGCCCTCACGACGACCCTTCCGTAACACTTATCATGAACTCTGAAACCCTGCAGGGCATTGTTTCCGGTGAAACCGACGGCATGCAGGCCTTTATGGCAGGACAGCTGCGCGCCGAAGGCGACATGATGCTGGCCACCAAGCTGGGCGAGCTGTTCAATATGGGCTGATTGTCTCTGGTGAGGCGATAAAAGCCGAGCTCATAAAAAACCCGCGCCTGGCGCGGGTTTTTTTTTACCTGAGGTACTGTTATCTGGTTGTCATCAAAGACCGACATCATCCATAGACGTTTCCGCCAGCCTGAGCAGATCTGCGTTGCTTTCCTCGCGCTTGCCGATGCTCTCTATATAGTACTCAAGGGATGTCAGAGCATCTGCCAGTGCTTCCAGAACCTGGGTTTCGGGGACTTCGCGGGCATCCAGTAACCGCTCCTGTATAGAAGCTGAAACACGCTCCAGTACATGCGCCGCGCCAGGATCATTGACCATTTGCAGACCGCCCCAGATGCTGTGCAAGGTAGCCGGCAAATTGGCGAGATGAAGCTTGTCATAATCCGATTCAACAAACGCAGTGATCGCCCGTTTGGCCAGTGTCAGCGCACTTCGAGCTTCGTCAGCAACTACGTACACGGCCTCCTGAAGATAAACAGATTCTTCATGGCTACGCTCACTGCCAGCCAGCGCATCTGTTTCTGACGTGATGCCGCGATTGACTATCTGCATAACGGCGTCTTCGATACCCAGTACAGAATCTGCAAGACGGAAAAGCTCTTCTTCACCAGGTAGCCGCGATTCAGCTTCCCAGGCTCGAAGCTTTACAGCTTCTTCGCGGGCAATGGCCGCCAGACGATTGAGGTCGAGCATTACCAGAGTGTTGCCAAGACGTTCAAGGGTTTCGGCAATCGATGACAGTTCTGCCAGGTCTGGCTCAATGCCACGTTCTATGATGTCGAGTTTGTCTTTGAGCTGATTCAGCTCGTCCTGCAAGGCTTCAGAGAGCGATTTTAGTACGTCAGCACCGGGCCCATAAAGCCGGCGCGAATGGGCTTCCAGAATAGAATCCGGGAACTCCGCAGGCGTCAGCTGAAAAGCTGAAAGAATGGCTGTAGCTTCCGGATTTCCGGAGCCGCTGCGGTACAAGAGATAAACCAGATCACGAATGAGGGAGTCTGGTGCGTCCTTGGTTGTTGCCACCTTGCCTACATAAACCACTTCACGCGCATATTTTTCGATTCGCATAAACATGCGCTTGCGGGCCTTTGTAAAAGGCATCGCTCGATCCAGCATGGTATCCGCCGCTATCGCAACCAGGCACCACATCTGCCCCATGGGAGCACCTTGACACAAGCGGGCAAAACCACGGGCTGAACGGCCTATGAGTTTCTGGCTGACCACCGGATTACGATCCCGAAGCAGGCCCAGTAGCGCTACCTGAAAGGTCAGGCGCATACGCCGGGCAACAATCTCGTATTCTGACTCGTTACCTTCAAAAGCCGAAACCGGAAGACCACCACAAAAATCAGGCCGGTCTTTTACGTCGACTTCGAAAAAGCGGGATTCGGGATAAGGTTTTTCACGACGAGCTTCGCGCAGCTCATTGATAACCGGGAGCAGTAGCTCAGGATGGTCTTCTCGTTGCTGATGGTAGTACTCGACGTAGCGTCGAAGAATAAACAACGCATTACTCAAGGTAGTCAGCAGGATATTCTTGTCATCGTTCGCGCCAACCGGAACATCGTTTGCCATGGTAACCGCTTCCTGGCACAACAATGTTCCGCCACGAAGTTCCACCAGAATGAAAATACCGCGAAGCTGATTCAAAAAATCCAGACAGTTCTGCAGATCCTCACCGCTCTCGCGGTTTTCCTGAAAGCGCTCAAGACTGGATTCGGCCTGCTTGATGGTCTGTTCTATTTCACTTTTGACCAGATCAAACGACTGCGATTTCGTCGCCAGAGACGATTGAACCATAAACGCTTCCTGTTAATCTGCGGAAACTTCCGCGCCGTCCAAGTGAAATATGGCCTGCCAACCAGATGTGTCAGGCCTTTGTTATTAGCAGCTGGCAGTAATCCCACCGGCCAAAGTATGCAATCAGAAAAATAGCGTACTTATCATCACTTATAACATAAAATTCAAGTACTTCAATAAGGCGGGTATGTAACAATTGGTACAGGCAGACACAGTTCTCATTCTGCGCCTTCAAGTTTGCTCCAGACGGTCCCACCTGCTTTCTTTTCAAGGGCCGACATAAACGCCTCGTGAGCATCAACCTCGGCCGCAGATGGTTTAACGACCGCCAGGGCCGGCCGCTCCGGGCTCAATCTGCGCAGACCTCCGGAGATACCCCCGTTCTCTGACCCGGCGTCGAGCGACAAAGCGGTTTGTCCGCCTGTGAGAAGCAGGTACACATCTGCCAGAATTTCCGCATCCAGCAGCGCGCCATGAAGTTCACGGTTACTGTTATCAACGCCGTAACGTTTGCAGAGAGCGTTCAGGTTGTTCTTCTGGCCGGGATGCTTCGCCCGGGCAATTGCAAGGGAGTCCACAATGCCGCAATGTTCGGCTGTTTTTCGTACCGGCTTGATCCGACCGAACTCCGCATCCATGAAACCAACGTCGAACGCGGCGTTGTGAATCACAAGCTCTGCATCTTTTATGAACTCGAAAAACTCATCGGCAATTTCCGCGAACTTTGGTTTATCAACAAGAAATTCGTTGGTAATCCCGTGGATAGTTATAGCTTCCGCTTCGACTTCCCGCTCCGGGTTGATATAGACGTGATAGTTGCGGCCTGTAGGCTGACGTTCCAACATCTCGACACAACCAATCTCGATGATCCGATGACCTTCTGCCGGGTCAATGCCTGTTGTTTCTGTATCCAGTACAATTTGTCTCATAAAGTCCACACCGGTTCAGGATTAAAGAGTGTTCAGTTGTGGGCCAGCTCTGCTACGCCCTTGTTAGCGAGTTCGTCCGCTAGCTCGTTATCGGGGACACCGGCATGACCTTTAACCCAGTGCCAGTTAACTTTATGATTTGCGGTTTCCGAATCGAGCTCACGCCAGAGGTCGTCGTTTTTTACCGGCTTTTTCGCCGATGTTTTCCAGCCATTACGCTTCCAGCCTGAAAGCCATTCGGTAATGCCTTTGCGCACATACTGGGAATCCGTATACAGCTCTACTTCGCACCCACGTTTGAGCGCTTTGAGCCCTTGAATGGCAGCCATCAGCTCCATGCGGTTATTGGTGGTATGGCGCTCGCCGCCATGCATCGTTTTGCGTGCATCACCATAACGAAGCACGACACCCCAACCACCTGGCCCCGGGTTGCCTTTACAGGCTCCATCGGTATACAGAATCACCTTTGCGGACATTAAAACTCCTGCATTTACATAGTTATAGACGGCCCATAATGGCCAATCAGTCGTCGGGGTGGTTCAGGTTCTGCGGTGGACAGCCCCTGGATGCGCTTACGGTTCCCGGGATCCCCATAACGTTTTTCTGGCGCCATGCGTGCCGTCTGGGAATGCGGGCGCTTACCCTTTTTTTGGCAAGAATACAGTAATAAGCCCCCACGGGCAGGAACCCATTGCCCGTCAAACGCTCCCCGAGCCGAGCCGAGCCCTTGCGGCCACTGCGCTGGAAGGGCAATCGAAAAAAACGGGTCACCGAAACATCAACATGAAAGCCCAGAAGGTGAAGCCAGTCTTCCATACGCCGGCGCAAAAGAAAGCGCCCTCCCCAGGGGCCAGCATGATTTCGCGACATTAACCTGCGCAGGCCCCAGATACTCACCGGGTTGAATCCAACGAGTGCGATAGTACCCTCACCTCGTAAGACTCTGGCGGCTTCCCGGAGTGCCTGATGGGGGTAAAGTGAAAAATCGGCAGTATGATGAAGCACTACCAGATCCATGGAGTCGCCGGGGAACGGAAGTTCGTCTGCATCGCACACGACGACGCCATCGGGAATACTCGTAAACCACTTGGGCGTGGTCATTATTTTCTGGGAGAAATCAGTACCGTTAGTCAGCGGAATCCGATGGCTGACACTTACCTGAAGCTGTCGCGCACCCGTCAGGGGAGCGAGCTTGCGGTCGAGAAAGCGCCGTTGGTCCGCCAGGAGCGAACGCCCGAGAGGCGTCTGGAACCAGTGTTCAAAGCTCTCATGCCGGGACGGATAATCAAGAATCTGATCGTTCTTCACACTGCCTGTACTCCCGTTTTGAAAAGAGCCTGTAAACAAGCCAATGATTCAGGGGCTGTTGGGGCTATGGGCGTAATGCTCTATCATATCAGGCACATTTGCCAAGCACATACGGGGACCTCTGATGCTCACCATCTCTGCCATCCCGGCGTTCAGTGACAACTATATCTGGTGTCTTGCCGACTCTGACACCGGCAAAGCCCTGATCGTGGACCCCGGCCAGGCCGCGCCAGTCCAGCGCCATCTCACAGAAAACGGCCTTGCCCTGGATACCATACTGGTTACTCATCACCACCCTGACCACGTTGGCGGAATCAAGGCTCTGGTGCAGGAGCACCCGGACTGCCGGGTAACCGGGCCCGCCGAATCTCCTTTCAAAGGCAACACCAATAGCGTGCATCCCGGTGATGAAGTCATCTGGGAAGACGTTACATTCCAGGTGATGAGCGTCCCGGGCCACACACTGGACCACATAGCATTTTTTACCGATACTGAAATTGAGGGCCGTCCTGCACTGTTCTGCGGCGACACTCTTTTCGTCTGTGGCTGCGGCCGGCTGTTTGAAGGCACTGCCGCGCAGATGCTTGAATCCTTGAAGTCCATCCGCGAGCTTCCCGGAACCACCGCTGTATATTGCGCCCACGAGTACACCCTGGCCAACCTTCGCTTTGCCCGCAGCTGGTTGCCTGACGACCGTGAACTCGAAGCCTTCGAGCAAAAGTGCAAGGAGCTCAGGGAAGCCGGACAGCCTACCGTACCTTCAACACTTGAGAACGAAAAACGACTGAATCCTTTCCTGCGCTGGGATGACCCGGTGGTAGTAGGCGCCGCAAATAAGTATTGCACCGAGCAAGGTTTGCCCGCAGATTCAGACAGCGCCATTTTCGCAGCTATACGACACGGTAAAGATAATTTCTGAACGGTTAACAAATCCTGTCATCGCCGTAACGAGAGGTTTCTTGACCGCTGGAAACGCGCTCCCATAGAATCGTTTAACTTTTTGCTCGTAACTTATTAAATATGCCGGGTTTTCAGACATGAAGCCCGGTAACAACCCAGAGCCGGAAAACGCCTATGTCGGTCAAACGATTGCCCCTGCTGTTATTCTTTGGCGCCCTGGCAGGTGGCTGCAGTTCTCTTTATCCGTCAACAGACACAGCTCAGGAAAACCCCCTTGATTCTGAGCAGGTTACTCTTGCAACAGGAGACGAAGGTCTCAAGGAATCGGTTGAAACCGGCGAGGCCGCCGATGCTGTGCGCGACGAGCCGCTTGATAACGCCATGGCCCCTGAGCTCAAGGCGGCGGCGCGCGAAGCTCGGGAAAAGCTCGACAATCCACAGCCCAACGCTGTAAAAAACGCAGCAAATGAACAACCCGGACAGGCAGACATATGGGTCCGCCTGCGTGCCGGTTTTGAACTTGACCATGAAGTCGACAACAAGCGCGTCAGAGATCAGCTTAACTGGTATGCAAAACACCCGGACTATATCAATCGCGTCGTCGAACGAGGAAGCCGGTACCTGCACTATATTGTGGAGGAGACAGAAAAACGGGGACTGCCCACAGAATTTGCGTTACTGCCCATTGTTGAAAGCGCATTCGATCCCTTCGCTTATTCCCATGGCCGGGCAGCAGGTCTTTGGCAGTTTATACCGTCCACCGGAAAGTACTTCGGCCTGACACAGAGCTGGTGGCACGACGAGCGCCGTGACGTAATTGCCGCTACAGACGCAGCTCTCACCTACCTTGACCGCCTTGCTAACCGGTTTGGTGGCGATTACACCTTGGCCCTGGCTGCCTATAACAGTGGTGGCGGCACAGTTTCCAGTGCTATGCGGCGAAACCGGAAGAGCAACAAGCCTGAAGACTTCTGGTCGCTGCAGTTGCCACAGGAAACCCGCCATTACGTGCCGAAACTGATTGCTCTGGCAAAAATATTCGATGACCCCGAAGCATACGGCATTGAACTGCCTTCTCTTCCGGATGAGCCTTATTTTGATGTTGTTGATACCGGCGGACAGCTGGATCTTGCCCAGGCTGCAGAGCTCGCAGGTGTTGATATTGACGAAATATACCTGCTTAACCCGTCCTATAACCGATGGGCAACCTCTCCGGAAGGTCCCCATCGGCTGCTGGTACCTCATAAGAATGCCGAAACCTTTCGACTGGCTCTTGCCGAAATACCGCCGGGCAAACGCGTTTCATGGCGCAACTATGTGGTCAAATCTGGTGACAGCCTGAACACAATTTCCCGGAAGTTTTCAACAACGCCGGCAGTGCTTCAACAGGTCAACAGCCTTGACGGTGACCTGATACGGATCGGCCAGCGCCTGATGATACCTTCGGCCTCGAAGAACTCCGACGCCTACGTACTCAGCGCATCCAAACGCCTTGAGCGCAAACAGGCGCAAAAGCGCGATGGCAATAAGCTGCGTTACACCGTTCGCCGCGGTGACACCTTCTGGGACATTGCCAGAGAACACCGGGTTTCTGTGCGCCAGGTCGCGGCCTGGAATGGCATGGCCCCTGGTGACGCCCTGATTCCCGGCAAAGAACTGGTTATATGGTCCAAAACAGCCCAGCCGACTCTCGCATCAGCCAGCAGCACCCGCAGTAAAGCCATGGTCCGCAAAGTCGGCTATCGCGTCCGCAAAGGCGATTCACTTGCGCTCATCGCTAACCGTTTTTCGGTGAATGTGCGGGACATCGCAAGCTGGAACGATCTGAACACTTCCCGTTATCTTCAACCGGGGCAAAGTCTGGTACTCTACGTCGACATCCGGAACAGCCCGTAAAGATCAGAGATTCACGGGCTCGGAACTTTCAGTAACTATAAGAATCATAAAGATTCAGCGGACAAGAGCGCCGGGCAGAATGTCAGGTGCGCCGGCCTGAAAACTCCAGAACGTGCGAGACCCATGACAAGAACTCTAGCCGCCTCACGCCTTAGATCGATATTCACATGCCTTACCCTGCTGGCCTCCCCCGGTTTTCTTTTTGCCAGCGACACAGCGCCCGATCCCTCTGAGCAGCAAGTGCGGCCAGTTCACGGCATGGCAATGCATGGCGAACCCCGATATCCGGAGGGGTTCAGGCATTTCGACTATTTGAATCCAGATGCTCCCAAAGGTGGCACCCTTAAAATGGCGGTAGTGGCGAACGGCTTTGATTCCTTCAATCCATTCGTTATTCGCGGTGTAGCTGCAGCAGGGATCAGCAACTACCTTTATGACACCCTGCTTGAATACTCTGCTGATGAAGCATTTTCTATGTATGGGCTCATCGCAGAGTCGCTGGAAACTCCCGAAGACCGCAGCCATGTAGTTTATAACCTGAGGCAGTCGGCCCGGTTTCAGGATGGCGAACCCATTACCGCAGAAGATGTGAAGTTTTCCTTCGAAACCCTGACCACAGAAGGCCATCCGTTTTACCGGAATTACTACGCCGATGTGAGCAAGGTAACAGTTGAGAACCCCCACCGGATTCGTTTCGACTTTCAGGAAACCAGCAATCGTGAGCTGCCTTTGATTCTGGGACAGATGCCGATCATGCCCGCGCACTACTGGAAAGATCGGGAGTTTGGCAAGAATGGCCTTACCCCACCCGTTGGCAGTGGCGCCTATCAGATCGATGAGTTTGAAGCTGGCCGGTCCATTGTTTATGAACGGCTCGATGATTATTGGGCGCAGGATCTCGCCGTTCGCAAGGGCCGGTTAAATTTCGATAGCATTCGCTATGACTACTATACCGACGACACCGTGGCTCTGGAGGCCTTCAAAGCTGGCAGCTTTGATTTCCGGGTAGAGACGTCCGCCAAGAACTGGGCAACGGCCTACACTGGCGATAGGTTCGATAACGGCACGATCATCAAAGAAGCGATTGAACACCACCGCCCCGCCGGCATGCAGGGCTTCGTGTTCAATACCCGCAAGGAAGTCTTCAGTGACCCCAGGGTTCGGGAGGCGCTGACCTACGGTTTTGATTTTGAGTGGACCAACAAAAACCTGTTTTTCGGCCAGTACACCCGTACCAACAGCTATTTCGAGAACAGCGAACTGGCAGCAACCGGCTTACCCTCTGGCCGGGAGTTGGAAATTCTTGAACAGTACCGATCGCAACTTGGCGAAGAAATCTTCACCAAACCCTTCGCGGCGCCGTCGACCGATGGCAAGCAGGGTCTCAGGCAAAACCTGAGAGTGGCCCTTGAGCTTTTGCGCTCGGCCGGTTACGAAGTCCGTGACGGCAAGATGGTTCACGCCAAAACAGGCGAACCACTCAAGTTTGAGATTTTGCTGTTTCAGAAAACCTTCGAGAGAGTCGTTCTGCCCTTCAAAAATAACCTCGCCAGGCTGGGCATCGAGATGTCTGTGCGCCTGGTAGATAGCAATCAATACGTTCAGCGAGTCCGTGAATTTGATTTTGATATGATCACCCAGGCCATTGGTCAGTCAGACTCTCCGGGCAACGAGCAGCGAGAGTTCTGGCACTCCTCGACCGCAGACGTTAACGGCTCCCGTAATTATGCCGGTGTGAGTGACCCTGTTGTCGACGAGTTGGTGAGCCTGGTTATTCAGGCCCCAGACCGGGAAGAGTTGGTACAGCGCACCCGCGCGCTCGACAGGGTGTTGCTCAGTGGCCATTACGTGGTGCCGCACTGGTACCTGGCGAAAGACCGTGTTGCCTACTGGAGCCACCTGAAGCATCCGGAAAAGACACCCAAAAACGGTACTGACCTCGATAACTGGTGGGCTCAGCCCTGAGGAAGCAGCCGCTAAATGGGCATCTATATACTCCGGCGCCTGGCGCTTATTATTCCTACTCTGATCGGTATTCTGCTGCTTAACTTCGTGATCGTGCAGGCGGCTCCCGGCGGTCCGGTTGAACAACTGATTGCAGAGATGGAAGGCCATGGCGGCAGCGCACTCGCCAGGGCTACAGGCGGCGACACAGGTGGCGAAGTCGCCAACGCTTCGGGGGACCGGCGCGGCTCCCGTGGCATTCCCGATGAAATGCTGAAAGAAATTGAAGTGATGTATGGCTTCGATAAACCCGCGCATGAGCGTTTTTTCAAAATGCTCAAAGACTACGCCACCTTTGATTTCGGCGATTCCTTCTTCCGGGAGAAAAGCGTTACCGAGCTGATTCTGGATAAAATGCCCGTCTCAATATCGCTGGGGCTCTGGTCTACCCTTATTATTTACTTTATATCCATCCCTCTGGGAATCCGCAAAGCGGTTTCCGACGGTTCCCGATTTGATGTCTGGAGCAGTTCTGCCATTGTTATTGGCTATGCCATCCCGGGTTTCCTGTTCGCTATTCTGCTTATTGTCCTGTTTGCCGGCGGTAGTTACTTCGACTGGTTCCCGCTGCGCGGGCTCACCTCCTCTGACTTTGACCAGCTGAACTGGTATCAGAAAGTCGGAGATTATTTCTGGCACCTTGCGCTGCCGGTAACCGCCAACGTTATAGGTGGTTTTGCCACTCTGACCCTGCTTACCAAAAACTCCTTTCTTGATGAGATCGGCAAGCACTATGTTGTAACCGCAAGAGCGAAAGGCCTGGACGAAAACCAGGTGCTTTATGGCCATGTTTTCCGGAATGCCATGCTGATTGTTATTGCCAGCCTACCCGGCGTGCTTGTTTCTCTGTTCTTTACCGGGTCGCTGTTGATTGAGGTTATTTTTTCTCTGGATGGCCTTGGCCTGCTGGGTTTTGAAGCCGCCCTTAACCGGGACTATCCGGTCATCTTCGGCACCCTGTTTATATTTACCCTGATGGGCCTGGTGCTCAAGCTGATCAGCGATATCACCTACGTTCTGGTAGATCCCCGCATCGACTTTGAAAGCCGGGAGGGCGCGTAACGTGAAGGCGCTGACTCCGATTCAACAACGACGCCTGCGTAACTTTCGCAAAAACCGCAGGGGCTTCTGGTCGTTATGGGTGTTTCTGGCCATTTTCGGGCTGACTCTCGTCGCAGAGTTGATCGCGAACGACAGGCCGCTCGTGGTTTCTTATCAGGACACTCTGTATTTTCCGGTTATTGAAACCGTGCCAGAAGAAACCTTTGGTGGTTTTCTCCCCACAGATGCTGACTACCGGGACCCGTTCATTGCCGACGAAATTCTGGCCAACGGCTGGATGCTCTGGCCGCCAATCCGTTTCAGCTACGACACCATAAACTACGATCTTGATGTGCCCTCACCTGCACCACCCAGTGCCGAAAACTGGTTGGGAACAGACGACCAGGGGCGTGACGTAGCCGCGCGTGTGATATACGGCTTTCGCATATCCGTATTGTTTGGTCTTACACTGACCATCGCCAGCTGTATTGTTGGCGTTATAGTAGGAGCCATCCAGGGTTTTTACGGTGGCAAGATCGATCTGGTAGGCCAGCGGTTTATCGAAATCTGGTCAGGGTTGCCGGTGCTCTACCTCCTGATTATCCTCTCCGGCATTGTTCAGCCGAACTTCTGGTGGCTGCTCGGCATCATGTTGATGTTCAGCTGGATGGGCCTGGTTGATGTGGTGCGAGCTGAATTTCTCAGAGCCCGAAATTTTGAATACGTGAAGGCGGCGCGGGCACTCGGTCTGGATAACCGGAAAATCATGTTCCGCCATATTCTTCCAAACGCCATGGTGGCGACGCTGACTTTTTTACCGTTCATCCTGACCGGCGCGATTACCGGCCTGACATCACTTGATTTCCTGGGTTTCGGCTTGCCGTCCGGCTCACCATCACTGGGTGAACTGATTGCCCAGGGGAAGGCAAACCTTCATGCTCCCTGGCTTGGCATTTCGGCATTTGTTTCCCTCTCACTAATGCTTACCCTGCTGGTTTTCGTAGGCGAAGCCGTGCGGGATGCCTTTGATCCCCGCAAAAACGCATAAGAGCGAACTGATATGAGCGAGCTGTTAGAGATAACCAATCTCTCGATCTGCTTCGACCAGGGTCAGAATGCCGTGGATTCTGTATCGCTCAGCCTGCAACCGGGTGAAACTCTGGCTCTGGTTGGGGAGAGCGGTTCCGGCAAGTCAGTCACCGCGTTATCCATTCTCCGGCTGCTTGATGAACGCCATGCGGCCTATCCCAGTGGTGAAATTCGTTATCGTGGCGAAAATCTGCTGCAAGCGCCGGAAAAGCGCTTGCGCCAGGTTCGGGGGCGGGAGATCAGCATGATCTTCCAGGAACCTATGACGTCTCTGAACCCTCTGCACAGCGTGGAGAAGCAGATCAGCGAAACCTTGGCGCTGCACAAAGGCATGCGCGGCCCTCAAGCTCGAGAACGCTGTCTGGAATTGTTGCAGCTGGTAGGCATCGACAACCCGGAAAGCCGGCTTGGTGCCTACCCGCACCAGCTTTCCGGAGGCCAGAAGCAGCGCGTAATGATCGCCATGGCTCTGGCCAATGAGCCGGACTTGCTCATCGCCGACGAGCCAACGACCGCCCTGGATGTGACGGTTCAAAAACAGGTACTGGAACTGCTTCAGGATCTGCAGAACAAGCTGGGCATGGCAATTCTTCTGATTACCCATGACCTGACCATAGTGCGCCGCTACGCCAGCCGTGTTGCTGTGCTGGAGCGCGGCATATTGGTGGAACAGGGAGAAACTGCAACCTTGTTTGCATCGCCTCGCCACCCCTACACCCGTAAACTTCTGGATGCCGAGCCTCCGGAGGCGCCCCTGGCTCGGCCCGGTAGCGCCGAACCCCTGCTCACCGTAAGTAATCTGGATGTCCGGTTTCCAACGCGCAGAGGGTTATTCGGCAAGGTAAAAGATCACTTCCACGCGGTGAAACATGTCGGTTTCTCCCTCGAACGTGGCCAGACACTCGGCATTGTTGGTGAAAGCGGAAGCGGCAAAACAACCATTGGCCATGCTCTTCTCAAGCTCACGGCCAGTACAGGCAGCATAACGTTAGACGGGCAGGAGCTGGCGGGGCTCGACCAAAGCGAATTCCGGCCCTGGCGGCGCAGGATTCAGATTGTTTTTCAGGATCCTTTTGGCAGCCTGAGCCCACGTATGTCTATTGCCGAGATTGTTCGGGAAGGACTGGAAATACACGATTCTGAAAACGCTCAAACACACGACGAGAAAGTCATTACCGCATTGACTGACGTGGGTCTTGATCCGGAGGCACGCCACCGGTATCCCCATGAGTTTTCCGGTGGCCAGCGCCAGCGCATCGCGATTGCCCGCGCACTGGTTTTGCAGCCAGACCTTATCATTCTGGATGAACCCACCTCCGCTCTGGACAGAACGGTGCAAAAACAGGTTATCGAGCTGCTACGGGATATTCAGGCGCGCTATGGTCTAAGCTATATCTTTATCAGCCATGATCTTGCCGTTGTCAGGGCTCTCAGCCACCAGTTGCTGGTACTCCGACAGGGCGCGATTGTGGAATATGGGAATGCCGGTGACATTTTCCGCGCACCCGCAGAACCATACACACAAGAGTTACTTCACGCGGCGCTTTTCTATAATCGGGAAAACGCCGACATCACTACGACTATTTGAGCGTTACTCCTGCCGGGATACTTCGGGGATAATGCACTAAAATCAGGAACACAGGGAGAAGGATCCATGGGAATACTCAATGGCAAGAAAGCGCTGATTGTTGGCGTAGCCAGCAAACTGTCCATCGCATACGGCATCGCAGATGCCTTTGCCCGCGAAGGCGCAGAACTGGCTTTCACTTACCAGAATGAAAAACTCAAACCTCGTGTAGAGAAGTTTGCTGAGGGATGGGGAAGCAAACTCATCTTCCCTTGTGATGTTGCCAGTGATGAAGAAATTGAAAATGTGTTCAAGGAGCTGAACAAGCACTGGGATAACATCGACATCATTGTCCATGCCGTTGGTTTTGCACCAGGGCACGAACTCGATGGCAACTACGTTGACGTGACCACCCGGGAAGGCTTCAAGATAGCCCACGACATCAGTTCTTACAGTTTTGTGGCACTGGCCAAGGGTGCACGCCCCATGATGCACGAAGGCAGCTCCCTGTTGACTCTGAGCTATCTGGGCGCCGAAAAGGTGCTGCAGAACTACAACGTTATGGGGCTCGCCAAAGCATCGCTGGAAGCAAACGTGCGCTATATGGCAGCGAGCCTGGGCCGCGACGGCATTCGGGTGAACGGCATTTCTGCAGGGCCGATCAGAACACTGGCTGCCTCCGGGATCAAGAGCTTCCGCAAAATGCTCGCGGAAAACGCCAGGCGCGCTCCGCTAAGGCGGAATGTAACCACAGACGAAGTGGGCAACGCGGCAGCCTTTCTGGCTTCCGACATGGCAAGCGGTATTACCGGTGAGATCATGTACGTGGATGCCGGCTTCAACATTACCGGCATGGGCGAACTGGAAGAATCATCGTCTGAAGAATAAGCGCTGACGCAAAGAGCCAGCCAGACGCTGGCTCTTTGCTGTTCTTTCCCGCACTTGCTGCGTTTGCACATTTCTGAAGCTCTACGCTCAGGACGCTTCCATAACCTTCGCAACAGCCTCTGTCCATTCAACATACTCTGTCTGTTCTGACTCGATAATTCTTAAACCCACCAGATAGTCTGAACCATGGGGACGACACCAGACCACTTCTACCGTCAGTGTGAAGGGGGGCGCCTGACTATCCAGATAAACAGAGGCTGAAAGCAACGCACCTGCTGCGAGCTTTTCGCGTGAGAGCAGTCGTATTCCACTTGCTGATAAGTCCCGAACAATACAGGCAAGTTCTCTACCGGATGCGACCGGAACTCCGCGGGGCTCCGGACAACAGGCTTCCAGTTCCACCAGAATCCGGGCACGCGCGGTCAGGCGGTAGTATAAACGGTTATCCTGCCCATCAGGCGGGTCGTCCCGTGTTCCAAACGTATAGTCAGTGTCTTTCATTATTATTCCTGGCTTTTCCGTTCCATCACTATCGCCCGACACGTATACGGCCCACCACCCTGCTCAACGTGTCATCAAACTCGGCTGCGCCACCCAACACACGGATGCGTTCTTCCACGATAGCCAGAACCAACTCTTCTTCCTGGAATTCGCGCCGGTTCAGGCCCAGGCGGTCGACGAAAATAAGCTTGCGGGATGCATTTGTACGCACGGCCAACTTGAGCCTGGTGGCCTCTGTCTCTGGCTGGTTCGACACCTCCAGAATCCAGCCGCCCAGGTTGATGTTGTCTACCTGCTTTTGCGCAAGGGCTGTCTTTTCTATGTACAGCCGTTCCTGCTCAGCCTGCTCGTTTGCCAGACGCTTGTTTTCAGCCTCTTGCCGCTCGCACTCAAGAATGGCTTGCCGTTCTGCCTCCTGCTCCTGGCGTTTCAACTCCAGCGCTTCTCTCTCCCGGCGCAGCTCATCAGCGCGGGCTCTCGCGGCCTCTGCAGCTTGCTCACGCTGTTTACGTTGTTTTTCAAACGCCCCGGCCAGAAGCTCGACCGTCCCTTCGAGAACCTCGCCAAAAGGTGTTTGCGCTGGCAGTGGGCGAATGCTGCCCGTCGTTTTGGCCTCGCAGAACGCTTGCCAGGGCTGCAGGCCGAGTTTTACCCCGGTGCCGTTTGTCCAGAGGATTTCTGCCGTGTCTTCAAGAAGTGAACAGAAGTAACGTCGCTGCTCCGCTGCTCCTTCGCCCTCAACGAACCACTTGCTCTCAAAGGGTTTAAAATCAGACTGCAGGGGAACTTCAAAACTGAGCCAGGCGGCGCTCCATGGGAAGCTCGCCTGATCAGGCAAGGCCTCAACCAACTCGGGTGTTTCGCCACGCAACCTCGACATCATGACGGTTCCGATACCGGCAAGCGCATTCGGTGTGAGAGGATGATCGAATACACGGCTCCACACATCCAGAAGCCGGTCGCCTATTTGCTCACCCACGTGATAGAGCCGGTTTCTGTCTTTGTCAGAGAGTGACGGGTCGCCCACCCACACCAGCCATTCAAGTAGTTTGCTGCCATGTTTGCAGGTCTCTCCGTTAACACCCGCGTCCCACACCGCCTGCTTCAGCAACTTTTGCCAGTGATCAAAAATAAAATGAAGCACGGGCTGAGGCAACTTCCGCCCTTGCAACGCCCGCCCGATAAGGGCTCTTGCGGTCTGATCTGCCCGTCGTTGGCGCGCTGCGCCCTGCTCGGTTTCGAGCAATCGCTGGCGTAGTTTGCCGATCTGGGCGTTACGCCTGAGCGAATCATCCTGCCACTGCTGGCAGAACGTATTAACAGTGCCGGCGGTGCCTGATTCAAACGCGGCAGATACAGCGACAACCAATGTATCGAGCTGATCCAGCAGAGCTTTGGATGAGCGACCGCCAGAATCGCTCCAGCCACGCCATTCCTGAAGGCTGTCGAGCCAGCTCAGCAGTGTGTCGCTGAAGGCCAGGTTGCCTTCCAGGTTCATACGCCATGCAAGATAGAATCTTAAACGCGCGATACGTTGGACAATCTGAGGGTGCAGCCCGCTGGTTTTCAGGAACACATCCATGATGCGGTCCGCTACATAAGCCGAATTGATCTGACGCACTGACCAGTCAAGCTGCACGGAGCGCAGCACATGGGTTACGCGCTCGTTTCGTTGTTCTGTCCAGCATGAAGATAGCAGGGGTTGCCAGTCACTGACTGTTTCAGGCGCAAGTTTCCCTGCAGGGTAAGGCAGGTCGGGAACCCGGATACCGGCAAGCACATCGTCAATTTGCTTGGCAACTACCTTCCGCGAGGCCACCTGGTGCGACTTCGGCCTGTTTTGTGACATCCATTCCCCGTGCTCAAGAAGCGTTGAAAAGGCCCAGTAAATAAAGCAGTATAACGAACTCGCCGGGGTTGGCCACAACCGGGTCCGGTGCTTTTGTAACGATAAGAATCGGGGAAACAGCAGAAAATGTCCGGCAATAAACTAGAAGATCTGAATGTGGCGAGCCAGGAAACACTGATTACCCCTGAAACGCTCAAACAGGATATGCCTCTCTCAGGCAACGCAGCTCAAACTGTTACTGATGGCCGCCAGGCGATTTATGACATTATCGATGGCAAAGACCATCGTCTGTTCCTGGTTGTTGGCCCCTGCTCCATTCACGACGTGGATGCCGCGCGTGACTATGCCGCCCGCCTCAAGAAACTTGCCGATGAAGTCAGCGACACTCTGCTGATCGTCATGCGCGTTTATTTTGAGAAGCCGAGAACAACGGTTGGCTGGAAAGGCCTGATCAACGATCCGCACCTGAACGATACCTTTGACATTGAACATGGCCTCAAGCTCGGCCGGCGTCTCCTGCTTGATATCAACGAGCTGGGTCTTCCGGTAGCTACAGAAGCCCTCGACCCGATCTCACCACAGTATCTGCAGGATACAATTGCCTGGTCAGCGATTGGAGCGCGAACCACAGAATCCCAGACTCACCGCGAGATGAGCAGTGGTCTTTCCATGGCGATCGGTTTTAAAAATGGTACTGACGGCAACCTCGACGTTGCCGTAAACGCCATGAAGTCGGTTTCTTACCCGCACAGTTTTCTGGGCATTGACCAGCAGGGTCAGGTGGCCATTATTCGCACCAAGGGTAACCAGTACGGGCACGTGGTTCTGCGCGGTGGCGGCGGCAAGCCCAATTACGATTCCGTCAGCGTGACACTGTGCGAGCAGGCTCTTGATAAAGCCGGGTTACGCAAGTCCATCATGGTGGATTGCAGCCACGCAAACTCCAGTAAAGATCCGGCCATTCAGCCGCTGGTTATGCAGGATGTCAGCCATCAGATCCTTGAAGGCAACACCTCGATCCAGAGCCTGATGATTGAAAGCAACATCAACTGGGGCAATCAGTCTATTCCGGAAAATCTCGCAGATCTGCAATACGGCGTATCCGTAACCGACGCCTGCATCGACTGGCCAACAACAGAAAAAGCCATCCGCGACATGCGCAACAAGCTCAAGGACGTTCTGCCGGGCCGTAAATCCGTCTGAACCCTGTCAGGCAGACTGGGTTGGCAAGCCGCCTACCCAGTCAAGCCGGTCCCTTAACGCGACTACGTTGCCAACAATAACAATTGTTGGAGCCTGAACTTTCTCTTCGTTTACTCGCTGCACAATCGTTTCCAGGTTGCCGGTAACCACCTGCTGATTCCGGGTAGTGCCTCTGGAAACAAGAGCTATCGGCATATCCGGCGCCATTCCGTGCGATATCAGTTGTTCACAGATGATTGGCAACGCGACCAGCCCCATATAGAACACCAGCGTCTGGCTGCCCTGTACGAAGTCCTTCCAGGGCAAATCGCAGGTGTTATTTTTCAGGTGGCCCGTAACAAAGCGCACCGACTGGGCGTGGTCACGATGGGTCAGCGGAATACCGGCGTAAGCAGCACAGCCAGAGGCCGCCGTAATCCCGGGGACGACCTGGAACCGGATGCCTGCACTGGCCAGGGTTTCGATTTCCTCACCACCACGGCCAAAAATGAACGGATCTCCGCCTTTGAGCCGAACCACCCGATAACCTTCTTTCGCCAGATCGACCAGCCGCTGGTTGATCTGATCCTGTGGCAAGGTGTGATTTGATCGTTGCTTGCCCACATGTATCCTTTCAGCCGTATCCGGAATCAGTGCAAGAATTTCCGGTGACACCAGTTGGTCGTAAAGCACAACCTCCGCTGTCGTAATAAGGCGGAAAGCTTTGAGCGTGAGAAGTTCCGGATCCCCGGGACCGGCGCCCACGAGAGCGACCTCGCCGGCAGAGCTGTTCGGGTTCAAGGTAACAGGGTTCGTTCGGTAGCGAACGGGAGCGGGTCTGGCGCCAACCCCCGCCCCTACGTCTTTCAGAGGCTTATCCATCATTGAATACGCTCAACGCCGCCCATGTAAGGCTTGAGTACGTCGGGAACAAGAATGCTGCCGTCTGCCTGCTGGTAGTTCTCCATAACAGCAACCAGAGTGCGTCCTACCGCAAGGCCTGAGCCGTTCAGTGTATGCACTGGCTCGGGCTTGCCGGTTTCCGGGTTGCGCCAACGTGCACCCATGCGACGTGCCTGAAAATCACGGGTATTGGAGCAGGATGAAATCTCACGATACTTGCTCTGCCCCGGCAACCAGACTTCGATGTCGTAGGTTTTTGCCGCAGAAAAACCCATATCGCCGCCGCACAGAGCAACCAGCCGATAAGGCAGCTCAAGCAATTGAAGAACTTTTTCGGCGTGGCCGGTCAGTGCTTCCAGCGCGGCGTCTGAATCTTCAGGGCGAACCACTTGCACCAGTTCAACCTTATCGAATTGATGCTGACGAATCATACCGCGGGTGTCGCGACCGTAGGAGCCGGCTTCGCTGCGGAAACTGGGTGTGTGGCACACCATTTTCAGGGGCAATTCAGCCGCATCAAGAATCGTATCTGAAACCAGGTTGGTAACCGGCACTTCCGCCGTCGGAATCAGGTAAAGCGAAGGCTCGCCCTGCAATTTGAACAGGTCTTCCTCAAACTTGGGCAACTGCCCTGTGCCGTATAGGGCATTGGCGTTAACCAGATACGGCACGTAGGTTTCAGAATAACCATGTTCGCCGGTGTGCAGGTTCAGCATGAACTGCGCAAGCGCACGATGAAGACGGGCTACTTGTCCGCGCATCACCGCAAACCTTGAGTGAGCGAGGCGCGTTGCAGTTTCAAAATCCAGTCCGCCTAATCCTTCACCCAGAGCAACGTGGTCTTTAGGCTCAAAATCAAACGCTTCAGGCGTACCCCAGGTACGAATTTCAACATTGTCTTCTTCACTGTCACCCATCGGAACGCTTTCATCCGGCAGGTTCGGAATGCCAGCCAGAAAATCATTGAGTTCCTGTTGCAATGAGCGCAACTCTTCCTCGGCATCAGACTTGCGGGATTTCAGGTTCTCAACTTCATCCAGCAGCGGCTGAATGTCCTCGCCAGCGGCTTTTGCCTTGCCAATCGACTTCGACTTTTTATTCTGCTCGCCCTGCAAGGTTTCCGTACGCACTTGAAGGCCCCGGCGGCGCTCTTCAAGTTGCTCAAAGGCAGCAACGTCAAACGTATAGTTTTTGATGGCCAGTCGACGGGCAATCTCTTCAGTCTGGTTACGGACAAGCTTGGGATCGAGCATGGGTATCCTGGATTTTCCGGTTTGCAGTGTGTGTGTGGAATAGCTCGCCATTATACCTGTGCCGGCGCTTGTGGCCAGCGCTGCCACTTAACCTTGCCCTGACTCAGGTATGGCGTTTTCTGGGGCTTTGTTCATTAAGAGCATCGAGCCGCTGACGCTTTTCGGATAACTTTATTTCAAGACCACGGTCTACCGGCTCATAATATCTGCGCTTGTGAATCGCATCCGGCAGGTAGGACTCTCCTGCGGCGAAGGCTTGAGCTTCGTCGTGGGCATAGCGATAGGAGTCACCGTGCCCCATACTTTTCAGGAGTTTCGTTGGCGCATTGCGCAAGTGCACGGGAACCTCGTAATCCGGATCCTGACGAATATCAGCCATGCACTGATTGAACGCTTTGTAGACCGCGTTGCTTTTGGGTGCGAGCGCGAGATAAGTCACCGCCTGAGCGAGGGCAAGCTCCCCTTCCGGGCTGCCCAGGCGTTCCTGGGCTTCCCACGCATCCATACTGAGCTGCAGGGCTCTGGGGTCGGCGTTACCAATGTCTTCGCTCGCGATGCGTACCAAACGGCGTGCAACGTATAGCGGGTCGCAGCCACCATCAAGCATCCGGCACAGCCAGTACAGCGAACCGTCGGGGTCTGACCCCCTGACCGACTTGTGCAATGCGGAGATCTGATCATAAAAAACGTCACCGCCTTTATCAAAACGGCGTAAGCTGGTCTGCATCACCTGCTCAAGATGCTCGGCGTTTAAACGGTTGTTTCCGTCACAGTCGGTTTCTGCCAGATCGGCGGAGATCTCCAGAATATTCAGCGCTCGCCTGGCATCACCGCCGGATGCTGAAGCCATCACGCCAAGCACATCATCAGAAATCGCAAGTTCGCCGCCAAAGCCTTCTTCAGACTTCAGGGCCCGGGTCAGCAGCTGGAGAATATCCGCTTCTTCAAGATTCTTGAGCACGTAGACACGGGTGCGGGAAAGCAGAGCACTGTTGAGCTCAAAAGAGGGGTTCTCGGTAGTGGCGCCCACGAAAATAAAGGTGCCATCTTCAATATGCGGAAGAAATGCATCCTGCTGGCTCTTGTTGAACCGGTGCACTTCATCGACAAAAAGGAGCGTGTCCTGGCCTTGGGAAAGCTTGCGGTTACGTGCCCGTTCAACAATGGCCCGGATATCCTTTACGCCGCTGAGAACTGCAGAAACCGTCTCAAAACTGAGATCCCCAACACTCGCCAGAAGCCGTGCAAAGGTTGTTTTACCAACTCCCGGAGGGCCCCAGAGAATCATGGAGTGCAGTTGTCCCTGCTCTACGGCCCTGCGGAGTGGTTTCCCCGGGCCCACAAGGTGCAACTGCCCCACGTAATCATCGAGGCTTTCAGGGCGCATGCGCGCCGCCAGAGGCCGAAAACCGACCTGTTCTGTGAACAGGTTGCTTTGCATGTCAGCCTTCGTCACCGATTACGTCGACACCCTCGGGGTACTCAAGCGTAAATGCGCGATCATCAACCGCTTCGTTAAGCCGGATGTTATCAAAGCTGAGCACACTGAGCTGCGACAGCGAATCCTGCATGCGCATTTCCTGCAGTTCGTTTTTGAAAAACGTCAGGCGCAGAGATACAAACAGGGAATCTTCACTTTTGGGCTCAAGCGTGAACTCCCGGGTATCGTCACTTGTCTGACGACCAGACACCCGATAGGTTTCTTCGAGGTTATCCACCTCGCCACTCAACAGCAGCGCCGGGGTCGTCTGAACACGGTCGTCCAGGTTGTGCACAGTGACCTGCTCGAGGTCGGGGTCATAGACTTCTACGCTTTCCCCGTTACTGACAATAAATTGCGACAGCGGCGCACGGGTTTCCCAGTAGAACAGGCCCGGCCTTTTGGCTTTCAATGACCCACGGGATTCCTGTACCTTGCTGCCGTTTTCGTTGACCACAATCTGGATGAAGTCGGCCTGATACGTTTCGTAGCTTTTCAGCAGAGCAGCTACCTCAGCCGCGGCACTGTCCTTATCTGCCGCCATCAGCGAACTGCTGAACACGAAAAGCATAATCAACGCCGTCAGCAAAGCCGACAGGGGCTTCAGAAAAAACTGTTGCATAATAGACAACTCCTAGTCTCTCGGTGGAGGCGGGGCCAGGACCTCACGGGCACCGTTATGGCCCGCTGAGCTGACCACTCCGGATGCTTCCATGGCCTCAACCAGATTGGCCGCCCTGTTATAACCTATCTTGAATTTTCTCTGCACAGACGAAATCGATACCCGGCGGCCTTCGGTAACAAACGCCACGGCTTCATCGAACAGCGCATCAGTTTCACTGTCGCCACCATCCGATAAGGTGGGAACTCCCGGCAGGCTTTCACCCTCTGCACCATTCAGCACATCGTCTACGTACACAGGTTCGCCTCTTGCCTTCCAGGCACTCACTACCCGGTGAACCTCATCATCGTCCACAAACGCGCCATGGACGCGGACCGGAAGGCCGGAGCCAGGAGGCAGATAAAGCATATCGCCGTGCCCCAGAAGCTGCTCAGCACCGCCCTGATCCAACACTGTACGAGAATCGATCTTGGAGGAAACCTGGAACGACATACGGGTGGGAATGTTGGCCTTGATCAACCCCGTTATGACATCCACAGAGGGCCGCTGGGTTGCAAGAATCAGGTGAATACCTGCCGCCCTGGCCTTCTGGGCGATCCGGGCAATCAACTCTTCTACCTTTTTACCAACAATCATCATCATGTCGGCGAATTCATCGATCACCACCACAATGAATGGCAGATGCTCGAGTTCAGGACGCTCCTGCTCGTCGTTGGCAAGATACTCGTCCGGCTTCCAAAAGGGATCGAGAAGAGGCTCACCGGCCTCAGCCGCATCCTTCACCTTGCGGTTATAGCCAGCGAGGTTCCGGACACCCAATGTCGCCAACAAACGATACCTGCGTTCCATTTCTGCCACACACCAGCGCAGTGCATTTGCAGCCTCTTTCATATCGGTAACGACAGGCGCCAACAAGTGAGGAATACCGTCGTAGATGCTGAGCTCCAGCATCTTGGGGTCAACCATAATGAAACGGACATCTTCAGGGCCGGCCTTCAGTAGCATGCTCAGCAGCATCGCGTTAACCCCGACCGACTTACCCGACCCGGTAGTACCGGCAACCAGCAGGTGAGGCATCTTGGCGAGGTTTGCCACCATGGGGTTGCCACCTATGTCATTACCCAGCGCCATTGTCAGCGCCGAACTGGACTCGGTGAACACCCTTGCACTCAAAACTTCACTGAGACGGACAATCTCCCGCTTTTCATTGGGAATCTCAATACCCACAACAGATTTGCCGGGGATGACTTCCACAACCCTAACGCTCAGAACAGCAAGTGAACGGGCCAGGTCTTTGGCAAGATTGGAAATCTTGCTGACTTTTACGCCCGCTGCTGGTTTGATCTCGAAACGAGTGATAACCGGCCCGGGGTTAACTTCAACCACCTCTACAGAAACACCAAAATCACTCAGCTTTTCCTCAAGCAATCGCGACATGTGCTCCAGAGCTTCTTCGGAATAACCGCTTTCCTTGTGCTCCTCGGGTGGATCAAGCAGGGAGACAGGCGGAATCGGGCTCTCTATATCTTCAAGCAACGAAGGTTGAGCATTTTTGACATCGCCAGCTTTTGGTTTTTGCTCGTCTTTTTTGAACGGCGAAATTTTTAGCGACCGACCGCTCGATGGCGGTGCTTTAGCCTTGTCCTCCGCAGACGGCTGAACTGTTGTTTTCACAGGTGCCTCATCCCGGGAGCTGAAGCTTTCCAGGCGCGCCGGTTCTGCCTCATAATCGGCAGCAAAACCTTCCAGACCGGGTTCCAGACGATCATTCGATAACTTTTCAGGCCTGGCTTTTTTGCGTGGCCCAAATCCGGGAATTGAATGCCACCAACGTTTCCGGGGAGTTTGATGAACGGCTTCGAACGCCTCGCTGCTCTTCGAGGCAACTGGTGGCGTCTTTGCCGAGCCAGGCACCCGGGGCGGTATAGGTGATTTGTCCGCGGGCGAGACAGACTTGTCCGGCGTTGCGAATTTCTTCAGTGCCTGGCCCAGACGAATCGCAAAGCCGCCCAGTTGATCCATCAGCCAGAACCATGAAAGCCCGAGAGTGACGGTCAGTGCAAAGAGAAATATAGCGATGAGCAGCAGTGTTGTTGCCGGCAGGTTGAAGAAACGAACCATGGCGTCCGCAACGGTGGTCCCAAGCACTCCACCTGACGTGGCTCCCAGTCCGAATACCGAATAAAGGGATAAAAGGCTGGTTGCTGACAGAAGAATCAGCAGAAAACCTCCAAACCTCATCATGAACAGTGGCCAATGCAGATCCATTGGCTCATTTCTGCAGCGGATCAGCATGATAGCGTAGCCTGCTACCATCACCGGGAACAGGTAGGCCACATGGCCAAAAAAGTCCCTCAGCAGGCTGGCGAGCCAGGCCCCGGACCGGCCAGCGGAATTAAGCACGCTGGTATCATGGCCGATGCTGGCCCAGCCCGGGTCTGCAGGGTTAAAAGTCACCAGAGCCATGGCCAGATAAATACAAAGCGCTATCAGCCCTATCACCGCACCTTCGCGGGCGCCCTGCGCTGCAAGGCGGCGAAAGCGGAGTTGCTTCTCTGTCAGTTGCTGTGGTGATTTCTTCGCTTTTGCAGATTCAGCCATGAATGCTCAAACGTTAAGTGTTGCTTGCGTTCTGAAGTGCCTGAAAACCTCTGTACAAGTCCGTTTTCAGGTCATCGACTGCTTCGATACCAACCGAGATTCGTAACAGGTTCTCGGTTATACCAGCGCTGGATTTGTCTTCCGGTGACAATCGCCCATGGGTTGTCGTCGCCGGATGGGTAATCGTGGTTTTAACATCACCGAGGTTTGCCGTGATTGAAATCATCCGGGTTGCATCAATGAACTTCCAGGCTTCCTCACGACCACCTTTAAGGCAAAACGCCAGCACACCGCCAAAACCCTTCTGCTGTTTTTTAGCAAGTGCATGCTGGGGGTGGCTTTCAAGCCCGGCGTAGTAAACCCGCTCCACCTCCGGCTGTTGTTCCAGCCATGTCGCCAACTCTAACGCATTGTCGCAGTGGGCTCGCATACGGATTGGTAAGGTTTCCAGGCCTTTATGGAAGACCCAGGCATTGAACGGACTCATAGTGGGGCCAGCCGATCTCAGGAAGCCGTAAACTTCGTCCATTAACTTCGCTGGACCAACCACAACACCGCCTACACAGCGTCCCTGACCATCAAGATACTTGGTTGCGGAATGAATAACGATGTCCGCGCCATGTTCCAGAGGGCGCTGCAGCACTGGCGTACAAAAACAGTTATCCACCACGAACAGGGCGTCATTATCGTGGGCGAGCTTTGCCAGTGCCTCCATATCGGCAACTTCACAAAGCGGGTTGGAGGGGGTCTCGATAAACAGCATGCGAGTGGCTGGTCTTAACGCCGAAGCCCACTCTTTCGTATCAGTAAGGCTTACAAATGTTGTTTCAACACCAAACCTGGCCATGTATTTCTGAAACAACACGTTGGTGGTTCCGAACACACCACGGGAACAGATTACATGGTCCCCGCTTTTCAGAAGCGCCATGCACGTGCTGAGAATGGCCGCCATACCCGATGACGTTGCTACAGCACGCTCTCCGCCTTCCATTGCCGCGATTCGACACTCGAAAGCCTGAACCGTAGGATTGGTAAACCGGGAGTATATATTCCCCGGCTCATCCCCCCCGAAACGCGCTGCGGCCTGAGCTGCACTGGTGTAGACAAAACTCGAGGTCGGGAAAATGGCATCACTATGCTCAAGCTGGCCAGTTCGGAGCTGCCCTGCCCTCACGGCCAGAGTATCCAAAGACATACCATCCAGATCCGATTCGGGAATCAGGACAGTTTCTTCGCGGTGAAAAGTCATGAGCGTCTCCTGGCAAGGCTCGGTATTCAGTCTTCGTCGTTGTAAAGATCAATGATGCCGTTATCAGTTGACCCTGAATCCACATTCCCGGAACGCGTGACGTCATTGCGGGCTTCGTCGAGGCGATTGAGATAGGTTGAATCGATATCACCCGTTACATACTCTCCGGTGAACACCGAGCATTCCCAACCATCAATACTGTCGTTGACATCGCTGACACAGGTCACCAGGTCTTCCAGATCCTGGTACAGCAGCCAATCAGCTCCGATCAGTTCCCGAATTTCCTCGACAGTCCGGTCATGGGCAATCAGCTCACTGGCCGAAGGCATATCGATTCCATAGACATTAGGGTAGCGAACCGGAGGCGCAGCCGAGGCAAAGTATACTTTTCTGGCGCCGGCGTCTCTGGCCATCTGAACAATCTCTTTGCAGGTGGTGCCGCGGACAATGGAGTCATCAACCAGCATGACGTTTTTGCCTTTAAACTCCAGATCAATGGGGTTCAGTTTCTGGCGCACAGACTTTTTACGCATTGTCTGGCCAGGCATGATAAAGGTCCGGCCGATATACCGATTTTTGATAAAACCTTCGCGGAACTTCACGCCCAGACGGTGCGCCATCTGCATAGCAGACGTCCGGCTGGTATCAGGAATGGGCATGACCACGTCAATATCGTGATCCGGGTATTCGCGAAGAATCTTGTCTGCCAACGTTTCCCCCATACGCAGCCTTGCCTTGTACACGGAGACGCGATCTATGATGGAGTCGGGGCGGGCAAAATAGACGTGCTCGAATATGCAAGGATACAAATGCGGGTCTTTTGCGCACTGCTGTGAGTATAGGGTTCCGTCGGTTTCGATATAAACGGCCTCACCCGGGGCTATATCCCTCACCAGGGTATAACCGGCCGCACTGAGAGCGACACTCTCCGATGCGATCATATACTCCTTGCGTCCGTCCTCGGAGATGCGCTCGCCATAACACACCGGGCGGATTCCGTTCGGATCGCGGAAGCCAACAATACCGTAACCGGTAATCATCGCTATCACCGCGTAGGCACCCCGGCAACGCTGATGTACCGCGCTCACTGCCGAGAAAACATCTTCCTTGGTCGGATCAAGTTTGCGTAGCTTTTGCAGCTCGTGCGCGAAAACGTTCAACAGCACTTCTGAATCGGAATTGGTATTGATATGGCGAAGATCTGTACGGAACAGGTCCCGGCTTAATTCGTCGGCGTTGGTCAGGTTACCGTTGTGAGCCAGAGTAATGCCGTACGGGCTGTTCACATAGAAGGGCTGCGACTCTGAAGAACTGGAGCTGCCTGCGGTTGGATACCGCACATGACCTATCCCGACATTGCCGACCAACCGTTGCATATGGCGAGTGTGGAATACGTCGCGAACCAGCCCGTTATCCTTGCGCAGGTAAAAGCGCTCGTCCTGGAAGGTAACAATGCCCGCTGCATCCTGGCCCCGGTGCTGAAGTACAGTCAGCGCATCATAGAGCGACTGATTAACGTGAGAAGTACTGACGATGCCGACAATGCCACACATGGATAAGGTAATCTCCGAGTGTTAATTCTGAATGTTAGCGGGATGCGGACGTGGGTTCCACGGCCTTTTGAGGTTCCGGCTCCAGGAAACGGGCGAATTCGTCACCAAATGTTCGCCTGGACCAGTCTTCGACTACTGCGAGGCGGTCAATCATGACTGACGTCCTCCACCAGGTATCCTGAGCCAAAGGGGTATAACGGATAAAAGCGATCGCAACGATCACTACAACAATTCCCCGTAGCAGGCCAAACCCCATACCCAGAACCCTGTCCGTCGCAGAGAGTCCGGTTGCACGAACAAGATGCCCGATCATGTTGTTTATAATGGCGCCAACAATGAGCGTGCCGAAAAAGAGAATGGCAAAGGCTGCAATAAGACGCACGAGCGGCGTTTCAACCGTGCCTTCAAGCAGGGCTTGCATCTGGGGGTGAAAAGTTCGCGCAAGAATGAATGCACCCACCCACGTCACGAGAGACAGCGCTTCTTTCACGAAGCCCCGCTTCAAACTGATGAGTGTAGACACTGAAATCAGGGCAATTATGACCCAGTCAATCCAGATCAGCGCTTCCATGGAAATCCCGGTGGAGAAAAGGAAGCGCGAATTCTATCAGGAAACAACCGTTCGCCAAACCGCAGGAACAATATAAAGCAGCTTGAAAAAATTATTTATCACCGGACGTGACCAGACTGTTCAGGCTGAAAGCCTCATCCAGCGCACGTTTTGCCGATTCGGCCTCGGTTTTCTCAGTAAAGGGTCCACTGAAGACCCTGGTCAGGGTGTTATCACCCCGAACAACCTCCTGCAAGTGCGAGTTGTAACCCTTCTCGCGCACTTTATCCCTGAGGCGACGCGCATTATCGGCGTTACCAAAGCTACCTAACTGAACAACCCAGGCGCCTTCCAGAGAACGGGTAAACTCCGCACTCGCCGGTTCTGCCTGGTCAGGAGATTCCGTTTGTACCGGTGCTACTGGCTTTTCCTGCGGACTTGCAGAGGGTGCTGGCTCGGCTTTTGCCGACTCGGTTGCCTGAGGCGCTGTGTTTGCTCGGCTATCAGGCACAGGCTGAGCCGCCGGCTCCTCATTTTCAAGAATTCGATAATCCTGCACGCCTGAGCCAGCAGTTGCAGGCTCGTCTTGCTGGTATGGGGGTGGTGGTGCTACCTCCGAAACGGGAGCTTCAACTTCCGGGAAAGGTGGTTCTTCAGGAATATTGATCGACGTAGATGTTCGCTCGGAGTGGGGTTCATCGAACACCATGGGCACAAAGATAACGGCCAGTGAAACCAGAACCAGCGCACCGATTATTCTTTGCTTCAATCCATCCACGTTACTTGACTCCCCGCCCGGTTGACCCAGCACATACTAACTGCCCGCCTTCCATAACTCAAAGCTCCGGGCCGTGCTATGGACAAAGTTTAAGACGCTCAGGCCAACAGGCTCAAATAAGCAGAGTGCGGGCTTCGGCAACGGTAAAAAACGAACCAAAAACGATAATGATGTCCTTTTCTCCTGCATCGGCCTTTACCGCAGCAATCGCGGCAACCACGGAATCACTGGTAGTGACCCGAGAGTTTTCGCCATCGACCGAACCGAACAGGGGCACGGATTCCAGCCTGGCACGCAAAGCGGCGGCGGTCAGACCTCGTGGAACACCAAGCCCTGCCAGATACCAGGCGTCAACAACCGGAGCCATAGCCCTGGCAACGCCTTCAACATCTTTATCGCCAAGGGCAGCATAAACCGCGTAAACCTTTTGCTCTTCGCCTTTCAATGCCTGAAGCCGTTTGCAAAGCCAGTTGGCGGCATGGGGATTGTGCCCAACATCCACGTACAGGTCCGGGTAGCGTTCCAGGCGCTCGAACCGCCCTGGGGCTTTGACACCAGCCATTGCCGTCTCAATAGCATCCTTTTCGAGCTGAGGTTCGAGTATGCGCAACGCGATAACCGCCGCGGCTACACTCGGAACCGGAAGAGGCCCTGTCGGCAATATGAGCGTATCCCCCTCAACATGAAGGGTTGTGGTGATCTCGCCGGAATCCTCTCTGGTCTCTTCGATGCTGTAATCCTTGCCTGCTCGAACCAGCGCTACCTTCTGAGCCACTGCCTGCTGGAGTACCGAGCGCGGAGGATCCACATCGGCAACCACAGCGGGTATGCCAGGGCGAAGAATTCCGGCTTTTTCAAAACCGATAACCTCACGGTTATCTCCAAGAAATGCCACGTGATCAATATCGATGGATGTTATGATCGCCAGATCGGCATCTATCACATTCACCGCATCAAGGCGGCCGCCAAGACCAACTTCAAGAATCCAGTCCTGTAAACCGGCTTCATCCAGCGCGACGAAGGCCGCCAGTGTGCCGAATTCGAAATAAGTCAGTGTTACTGAACCACGAGCGGCTTCCACTTTTTCAAACGCAGAGATCAGGGTTGCATCATCAATGTCCTGACCATTGATGCGGATGCGCTCGTTATATGCCTGAAGATGGGGAGAGGTGTAGGCACCGGTGCGCCTGCCCGCAGCCTGAAGCAGCGCTTCGAGTGACGCGACAGTACTGCCCTTTCCGTTGGTGCCGGCAACAGTAATAACCCGTGCTGCAGGTTTTTTACGGAACAGGCGGCGCAGGACCAGCAGGACCCGGTCAAGCCCCAGATCTATTTCGGTGGGATGTATCAGTTCGAGCCAGGACAGCCATTGATCGACTGTCGCACCGCCCCCCGGTGCCGCAGGGGGGCGGGATTTCTGTTTATTCTGCGGGGGGTTCAATGTCTGGCTTTTCCGTTATTTCAAATTCAATGGGATCTTCCGTATCGGGACGCTCTTGCCCGGTGAACTTCGCCAGAACATGCGCAATGCGCTCGCGCATCTGGTGGCGATGCAGAATCATATCGATTGCGCCGTGTTCCAACAGGAATTCACTGCGCTGAAAACCTTCAGGCAGCTTTTCACGAACCGTTTGCTCGATAACCCTGGGGCCGGCAAATCCTATCAACGCGTTGGGTTCTGCAATATTAAGATCACCCAGCATGGCCAAACTCGCAGACACCCCGCCAAAAACCGGATCCGTCATCACTGAAATGTACGGAATTCCCTCTTGCTTCATGCGTTCAAGCACAGCTGCCGTTTTGGACATCTGCATGAGTGAGAGAATGGCTTCCTGCATACGCGCGCCGCCACTGGCAGAAAAGCAAACCAGCGGAATGCGTTCAGCAAGGGAAACATTGGCGGCCTGAACGAACTTTTCACCCACGACCTGCCCCATGGAGCCACCCATGAAGCCGAATTCAAAGGAACATGCTACCAGCGGAACGTTCAGGGTTTTGCCTTTCATGGCAACAAGGGCGTCTTTTTCGCCCGTTGCTTTCTGAGCCTGCGCCAGACGATCCTTGTAGCGTTTGGAGTCTTTGAACTTCAACCGATCCCAGGGTTCGAGGTTGGCACCGATTTCCTCACGATCATCTTCGTCAAGAAAGATGTCGAGACGACGGCGGGCATCGACTCTCAGGTGATGGTTGCACTTAGGGCAAACATCCAGGTTTTTTTCCAGTTCCGGCTTGTATAGAAAGGCGCCGCACTTAGGGCACTTTTTCCACAGCCCTTCGGGAACGCCTGTTCTGCGATTGGATTCCGAGCGAATCTTGCCCGGCATTATCTTGTCCAGCCAGTTACTCATGGTTATATCCTGTCCTTTGATTCCGACTCACCCTCGCCTTCCAGGTCAGGAAGCCAGGCTGTCCAGTGCTTCACGCATCGGGTTAAGCAGATCCGTCAGTGCCCGTTTAAGCTCTTCGATATCTGCCTGATTTCTGGCTATTGTATCGACCAGCACACTGCCAACAATTACACCATCGGATACCCGTCCCACGGCAGCGGCTGTTTCTGCATCGCGAATACCAAAACCAACGCCAACCGGAAGTGCCGTTAATTCGTGGATGTGTGCCACTTTGGCGGCAACTTCGTCCACGTTTATTCTGGCAGCTCCGGTCACACCGTTAAATGAAACATAGTACACATATCCCGAAGAGTGATCGGCAATTGCGCGAATTCTTTCATCCGTAGTGGTTGGCGCCAGCAGGAAAATCGGATCCAGCCCCCTCTGGGAAAACAGAGGTGCAACGTCATCGGCCTCTTCCGGCGGAAGATCCACCGTGAGAATTCCGTCTACACCGGCCTCCACGGCCGCGTCGGCAAAGACTTCATACCCCATGGCCTCAATAGGGTTGAGGTACCCCATGAGCACGACAGGGGTCGTGTCATTGGTTTCTCTGAACTCTCGCACCATCGCGAGGACACGGCGCAAGGATGTGCCGTGTTTGAGCGCCCGCTCACAGGCCAGCTGGATCACCGGGCCATCAGCCATCGGATCAGAGAAAGGCACACCCAGCTCGATAATGTCCACACCAGCATCAACCATGGTGTGCATCAGACCCACAGTTTCATCCGGGTGCGGGTCGCCGGCAGTAATAAAGGGAATAAGTGCCTTGCGTCCTTGTCCCTTGAGGGTCCTCAGAACCCCTTCAATTCGGCTCATGCCTGCTCCTGTCGATTAATCAGAGTTCTATGCCATCCAGCTGGGCAACAGTATGAATGTCTTTGTCGCCCCGGCCAGATATGTTAATCACGACCGTCTGGTCTTTATCCATCGTGGCTGCAAGCTTGACTGCATACGCCACCGCATGGGCTGTTTCCAGCGCAGGCATGATACCTTCAACCAGGGTCAGCATGCGGAATGCTTTTAACGCCTCGTCATCGGTTACAGACACATAATTGGCGCGCCCGATATCTTTCAGCCAGCTGTGCTCTGGCCCTACACCGGGATAATCAAGGCCTGCACTGACCGAATGGGTACCGGCAATCTGACCGTCTTCATCTTCCATCAGGTAAGTGCGGTTCCCATGCAGCACACCCGGACGGCCCGCACAAAGCGGCGCAGCATGCTGGCCTGTCTCGATGCCAAGACCTCCCGCCTCAACACCATAAAGCTGCACCGACTCATCCGTCAGGAACGGATAAAACATACCGATAGCATTGGAGCCACCGCCCACACAGGCTACCAGCGCATCCGGAAGTTTTCCGGTTTTTTCAAGCGACTGGCTGCGGGTTTCACGCCCGATCACGGACTGGAAATCGCGAACCAACAGCGGATAAGGGTGCGGGCCTGCAACGGTGCCTATGATATAGAACGTCTCATCCACGTAGGTAACCCAGTCGCGCATGGCATCGTTCATTGCATCCTTGAGAGTGCGGCTTCCACTCTGTACAGCGTGCACCTGAGCGCCCAGAAGCTTCATGCGGTAGACGTTCAGTGACTGGCGCTGGACATCTTCAGCACCCATGAAAACGTGACACTCCAGCCCCAGACGCGCGCATACAGTGGCCGTGGCAACACCATGCTGGCCGGCGCCTGTTTCTGCGATTATTCGTTTTTTACCAAGAAAACTGGCCAGCAGAGCCTGACCAATCGTGTTGTTAATCTTGTGCGCACCGGTATGGTTAAGATCTTCCCGCTTGAGCCAGATCTGCGCCCCCCCGGTTTCGCGGGTAAGACGCTCGGCAAAGTACAGCGGGCTGGGGCGACCGACGTAATCAGCAAGATCCTTGTCGAACTTGGCCTGGAACTCAGGATCCTTCTTGAGCCGAAGGTATTCCTTTTCCAGAGTCATCAGGGAATCCATCAGCGTCTCGGACACGAACCGGCCGCCAAAGGCACCAAAATGCCCCCGTACATCCGGCAGTGCAGTAAGCATTTCTTCAGTAAGTTTTACAGACACGGTGAACCTCTTTAATAAAGTCAGAAATTTTTTCGATGTCTTTGATGCCTTTGCTTTTCTCAACGCCACCGCTGACATCAACAGCCCAGGGCTTCACCTGCTCTACCGCGCGGAATACGTTATCAGATGACAGTCCACCGGCCAATATAAGTGGCAGGGGCCGGTCTGAAGGGATCAGATCCCAATTGAACGAATGCCCGGTACCCCCATACTGATCGGGATCCCACGCATCCACCAACAGCCCGGCGGCTGAGTCATATTCAGCAAACGCTCGTTCAATCTGCTCTGAATTCTGAACGCGCACAGCCTTTATCCATCGACGACCAAACTGGCTGCAAAAGCCTGCCGTTTCGTCACCGTGGAACTGAAGCAGATCCAGAGGAATACGATCAAGTACTTCCCTGACCTGTTCCGCAGATGGATTCACAAACAGCCCTACAACCGTCACAAACGCCGGTACATGCCGGGCAAGCACCTCAACCTGATCTATCGTAACCGCGCGAGGGCTGGGCTCATAAAACACGAACCCCAGGGCGTCTGCACCGTTTGCAACAGCGGCTCTTACATCCTCAACACGGGTCAGACCACAAATTTTGACGCGGGTGTTCATGATGCCGGTTCCGGTTTTTGTTTCGGGTGGATGTGCGTTGGATAAACCGGGCTGTTCTCTGCCCGACTGAACCAGGGCCTGAGGAATCCCGGACCACATTCTGCAGCAGGTATCCCAAAGCCTTCTGGATATCCGACATCTACCAGATACAAGCCGTCTGGAGGCGCCGTTACGCCCGCAAGCGTGCGGTCTTTTGCGAGCAGTATGTCACGAATCCAGCTCTCCGGCTGCTTTCCAGTGCCTACAGCCATGAGCGCCCCGGCTATATTCCGAACCATATGGTGCAGAAAAGCATTGGCCTGCACATCAATTACGACGAAGTTTCCTTTCCGGGTTACCTTTATTTGCTCAAGAAATCGCACGGGCGTTCTGGATTGACAACCAGCAGCACGAAACGAGGAAAAATCATGCTCTCCAACAAGCGCCTGAGCAGCCAAGTGCATACGCTCCGCATCCAGCTCCCGAAACATCCAGCTCACCTGCCCCCGCTGGATCCCGGGCCTTACCGGGTTGTTGTAGATAACGTAACGATAGCGTCTGTACACAGCAGAAAAACGCGCATGAAAATCGACACTGCCATTTCCTGCCCAGTGCACAGCAATATCGAATGGTAGAGCGGTATTGATACCCATAACCCACGAGCGAAGGTTACGGATGGAAGGCGTTTCGAAATGCGCGACCTGATAGCTTGCATGAACGCGCGCATCCGTGCGACCGGCGCAAACAAGATCTACAGGGTGATCGGCAACTTTTGTTACAGCCCTGGCGAGTTCGGCCTCAACTGAACGCACCCCCGATTTCTGAAGCTGCCAGCCATGAAAATTGCGGCCGTCATACTCGAAAGCCAGAGCAACCCGCCCGCCGCCGATGGCATTATCCGTTGTGAGTTCCTGGGGGTAGAGAAACAAGTGTAAATCCGGAAAGTATGTTGCTGTAAAAACAAAGCGCCGGCTGAATGCCGGGTCAATTCCCGGCGGCCGGCGCTTGCTGCCTCAGTTATCCGATTATAGCGGATCAGGACAGATTTTTAAGCAGATCCTGAGCTTCAGCCTTTTGCTCGTCGTCTCCTTCAAGGGCTACCTCTTCGAGAATATCCCGCGCTCCGTCGCTGTCACCCATCTCAATATAGGCTCTTGCGAGATCCAGCTTGGTTGCGGCTTCGTCAGTGCCTGCGAGGAAGTCAAAATCATCGTCGTCACCGAGATCATTTTCATCAATCTCTGCAGCAGGTGATTTCGTACCAGAATCCCGGACTTCATCAGAAGCGACCGGCAGATCTTCAACGGAATCCTCTTCGGCCAGGTCTCCAAGTGAGTCGACTTCGTCAGTCAGATCGTCCTCGCTGAGAGCATCGTCCAGTCCCAACTCGTCATCCAGGGACAACTCATCGTCTTCAGGACTGGTGTTGGCGGAATCCGCGGAATCCGAGAACTCTTCCATCAAGGCAAGATCCTCATCGGACACATCCAGCTCAAGATCATCAAGCGTGGACTCTTCCAGCTCAAGCTCACCAAGCTCATCTTCCTCGTTGGCAACTTTGTCCAGTTCTGCATCCAGCTCGTCCAGGAAAGATTCATCAAGGGAATCAATATCCGCGCTTTCCGTTTCAGGCGCAGGTTCCGGTGCCTTGTCAGAAGTAAGATCAGTCAGCTGCTCTTGGGGTTCCTCAGGATCATCGAGATCTATTTCGAGAGAGGAGAAATCACTCTCCTCGTCAGTTTGATCCGAGGCTGGATTGTCTTTGGTATCCGAAAGGTTCAATCCGGACAGATCGTACTCGATCAGATCATCACTGCTCTTTTTCTCCGGCTCGTCGCCTTCGGTTTCAGCAGATCGCTCTGTTTCTTCGAGGGTATCGAGATCGAAATCAGCAAGGTCAGAATCGAAATCACCGAATTCATTCTCGACCTGATCTTCACGGCTTGCATCATACTGGTCAGCGAGCAATTCATCTGACAGTGAGGCATCGGCATTCTCGAAATCTTCGGCTGCATTGAAAGGCTCCTGCGCCGCGGTCTCTCCTCCATAGGATCCGGAGCGAAGCTGCGACTCGAGGTCATCAATGCTAGGCATCGACTCAGCCTCTTCAAGACGTGAGCGAAGTTCATTTGCCTCGGCTGTTGCTTCATCGTCGTCCAGAGTCAGAATCTCGCCAAACTGTTTCTCGAACGATTCGCGATCCTGATTGTCTGCGTAGACACCCAGCAACTTGAGCCTTAAGTCAGTGCGGCTTGGTTCACGGGAAATAGCGGTTTCCAGAGTCTGCGCCGCCTGATCATAACGACCATAGGCAAGATAAGTGTCGGCTTCCTCAAGAGCGTTACTGGTGCCGCCCTGGTCCAACTCTTCTTCATCCAGACTCAGGTCGAAGGTATCTTCAGGGCCGTCTGGTTCGTTATTGAGCTGTTCGTAAAATGCTTTCTCACGCTTGGCATTACGCCGGGCGAGAAGCAGAAGAAGAAGCAGAAGGATTATCAGGCCGCCACCCAGGGCGATCTGATAAAACATGTTGCCGGTAATGGCATCGATCACATTACCCGGGAAGCCTTTTTCAGCAGCGACCGGTTCCGGTTTGGGCTCAGGCTGAACTTTGGCTTCCGGCTTCTCCGTCGGCTCTGATTGTGCAGACTGCTCACCAGTTACAGGAATTACATCACTGCTGGTCGCATCATCTGTCTGATCTGTGCCCGCAACTTCGTCAGTTGGCTGCATGTCGGAGTCTGTCGCAACAACGGAATCGGTTCCTGCGGTATCGCTTTCACCGACCTCCATACCTGCAGCTTCATCAGATGGGCTGACAGCTTCCTGGCCAGCATCAGACTCAGCGGTGTCCATCTCCCCCGCAGCAGTCGCTGGCTCGCCAGAACCTTCCTGTCCGGACTCAACAGCGGGCTCGTCAGCACTGCCGGCAATCTCTTCGGGCTGCTCAGGCGATTCGACACCTTCGCCGGAAACCGGAGCCGTCCGGGCTGCAGCATCCGCAGCATCATTTGCAACGGTAGTCTGCTGAATTTCTGCGAGCTGGCTGTTTTTCAGCTCAAGCAAGCGTTGCAGCGTTTGTACCTGATCCTGAAGGTCATCAACCCGGGTATTGAGCTCGTCGTTTTCCCTGCGGGCACTTTCAAGCTCTTCCATGGCAACCGCTGAACCGGCATCTACGCCACCTGCAAGCTGACCGTCTCCGCCAGCGGAGCCACCATCAGCCTCGCTCCGAGCGCCTTCATCATCAGCAACGAGGAGTTTGAGTTCATCACCCGCAGCGGCTGTTTCTGTGCCAGCGGCGTCTTTGGGCTGCTGAGCAACTGTCGCATCGACTGTGCGCCTGGGCTGCTGGAATTCCTGATTTTGCTGAGCAACCGTGCGAGTTGCCTCTGCACGGGTGCGACTACGAATCTGATCTGCAGAAGGAACACGCAGCACTTCACCACGCTTCAATCTGTTGATGTTGTTGCCGATAAATGCGTCCGGATTCAGGTCTTGCAGCGCCAGCATAACCTGCTGCATAGACAGGCTGTTATCGGGCCGCACTGCCGCAGCAATCGTCCACAAGGTATCAGATGCGCCCGTGGGCCCGAACGTATCAGAGCCATAGCCGGCGTCTGACACCCGTGACTGTTCAACCCTTGCCTGACGACGAACCGACTCGGCACTGCGCACAGAAGGTGCAGTCCGGGATTGGGCTGCCGGAGCACTTGAGGGCGCGCGAACCTGCTCAGAAACGCCGGATTCTTCCGCATAAACCGGAGGGTCTACCAGAACGGCATATTCACGCATCAGCCGACCGTTGGGCCAGGTCAACTCGAGCAGAAAGTTGAGGTACGGCTCTCGCAAAGGCTCCCTGGATGTGACATTGACTACCAGGCTGCCATCAGAGCGAGTCGCTACATCGAAGCGGAGTTTGCCAATAAACTGATTCCGCTGCAGGCCAAGCCGCTGATAAGCCCTTTCCGGAGCTATGTTCACGAACACATCACCGGGATCTATTCCCTGGCTTTGTGGCAGAACAATTTCTGCATCCATTGGCTCATTCAGATAGGACTGAAGTTCAATTTCACCCAGCCCCAGGGCTTGAGCGACGCCGGATCCGAGTCCTCCAGCCAGAGCCAGTGCAACAGCAAGCTTGCGTACCTTCATGCTTTTTCCTTTCCAGTCTCCGTGATTCGTGACTGCTTTTTCAAACAGAATCGGACGAGGCAGGGCGACTTCCGTCTGGATAATTCTGATTTGATATGTCGCGTGTTTAATTTTCAGTCCGGCAAGTATTGTTGATAAAACCTCTTTTATCAATCAATCAGCAGCAATCCTTGCAGCATTTATTTACCAGTTGCACGGAACTCCCTAGTGTCCCTGAAAATAACAGGGGCGGAGCCTGAAATCAGCCTCCGCCCCCTAACCGGCTTCCCGAAACCGGACACAGTTGGCATTTATTGCCTCTGTGTAACAATTCTTAACGTTCCTGCAGGATTCGCAACATACGGCGCAACGGCTCTGCAGCACCCCAGAGAAGCTGGTCACCAACCGTAAACGCAGAGATATACTCCGGCCCCATGGCCAGTTTACGAATACGTCCGATGGGCACGCTCAGGGTTCCGGTTACCTTGGCAGGAGTCAGCTCCTCAATGGTCGCCTCGCGGTCATTGGGGATGACTTTAACCCAGTCGTTGGCCTTTGCCAGAATCGATTCGATTTCCGCTACCGGGAGATCCTTCTTCAGCTTGATGGTCAGCGCCTGACTGTGGGAGCGCATAGCGCCAATCCGCACGCAAAGTCCATCAATCGGAATCGGGTTTTCCGAGCGACCAAGAATCTTGTTGGTCTCGACACCCGCTTTCCATTCTTCCTTACTCATTCCATTATCGAGCTGCTTGTCGATAAACGGAATAAGGCTTCCGGCGAGAGGCACCTGAAAGTGCTCTGTGGGAAAGCCATCGGAACGCATGGTTTCGGTAATTTTCCGATCAATTTCCAGAATCGCCGAAGACGGGTTTGCCAGCTCTTCTCCAACGCTGCGATTAAGCTCACCCATCTGGTTGAGCAACTCACGCATGTTCTGCGCTCCGGAGCCCGAAGCCGCCTGATAGGTCATGGGTGCAACCCACTCAATCAGATCCTGCTCCAGCAAGCCACCGAGGGCGAGCATCATCAGGCTGACAGTGCAGTTGCCGCCAATATAATCTTTCACGCCGCTATCAAGCGCGGCATCGATCACGTTGCGATTCACCGGATCCAGAACAATGACAGAATGGTCAACCATCCGCAGTGTCGATGCCGCATCAATCCAGTAGCCTTTCCAACCGGAGT
Organism: Marinobacter sp.; assembly: GCF_048259445.1. Lineage (GTDB taxonomy): Bacteria > Pseudomonadota > Gammaproteobacteria > Pseudomonadales > Oleiphilaceae > Marinobacter. Next base: position 79,865 of record NZ_JBLXHQ010000006.1, read on the forward strand.
CGCGCAGCTTCTGGTAAACCGCATTGGTGTAGTCGCCGCCCTGGCAGGTCAGCACAACATCCAGGGTTTTGAGGGTTTCAATATCGAACGCATCCTGCAGCGGTGGCACGCCTTCCTTACCAACATCCGGAGCTGGCTGACCAGCCTGGGAGGTGGTAAAAAATACCGGATCGATATCGGAGAAATCGTTTTCTTCACGCATGCGCTGCATGAGCACTGAGCCCACCATGCCGCGCCAACCTACAAGTCCAACTCGCTTCATGTGCGACCTTTGAACCTCGCTTTATGCCCGCCCGCAACCTTTATCGCTGGCAGGGACAGGATGAATGATCCCGCAGCAACCGCATCGTGTTGCTGTCGGGCGGTATTGTAAATTACAGAGCAGCCAGAACCGCATCACCCATTTCACGGGTAGAAACCCGGGTGCCGCCTTCCGACATAATATCGGCAGTACGCAAACCCTGATCCAGCACTTTGTTGACGGCCGCTTCGATGGCCGCTGCAGCCTTTTCTTCATCAAGGCTGTAACGCAACATCATGGCCGCACTTATAATGGTGGCCAGCGGATTGGCAATGCCTTTACCCGCGATGTCCGGTGCTGATCCGTGGCAAGGCTCATACATGCCCTGCTTTTCAGAATTCAGGGACGCCGACGGCAACATACCAATTGAACCGGTCAACATGGCTGCTTCGTCTGAAAGAATATCACCAAACATGTTGCCAGTCACAATCACATCGAACTGCTTGGGCGCACGAACCAGCTGCATTGCCGCGTTATCCACATACATATGGGACAGCTCCACATCCGGGTATTCGCTCTTCAGTTCGTTCATGATTTCGCGCCACAGCACGGTTACTTCAAGCACATTGGCTTTATCTACCGAGCACAGTTTTTTGCCACGTTGCTGAGCCGCTTCAAACGCAACCCGGCCAATTCGACGAATCTCGGACTCCGTGTAGGCGTATGTGTTGTAGCCCTGGCGCTCACCACTTTCGAGCTGACGAACACCTCGTGGCTGCCCGAAATAAATACCACCAGTAAGCTCACGCACAATCATGATATCCAGGCCCGAGACCACTTCAGGCTTGAGTGACGATGCGGAGGCAAGCTGCGGGTAAAGAATGGCCGGGCGCAGGTTGGCAAACAGCTTCAAATTCGAGCGCAGGCCAAGCAAACCTTTCTCTGGCCGCTTTGCCATAGGCAGGCTGTCCCACTTTGGGCCACCGACAGCGCCCAAAAGAATTGCGTCCGCCTTGCGGGCCTTGTCCAGGGTTTCATCCGGTAAGGGATTGTCTGCGTCGTCCAGCGCAGCGCCACCCACAAGGCCGGTTTCGAAGGTGATTTTCAGATCGAATTTTTCATTAATGGCATGCAGGACTTTTTCAGCTTCAGCAACAATCTCGGGGCCGATGCCGTCACCCGGCAAAAGTAGTACAGTTCTGGACATGATGGGCTTCCAAATCTTGATGGGCCGGGTCGGGTTTGACCCGGCAAGTTAATAAAGCTGCCTATTGGCCTGCCCCAAACAACCATGGAGCGGTCTGGCGACGCTGATCTTCATAAGTCTTGATCAGCTCGGCGTCTTCCAGGGTTACGCCAATATCATCAAGGCCGTTAAGCAGACAGTGGCGACGGAAGTCGTCTACATCAAATCCGAACGACTCGCCAGACGGCGTGATGACTGTTCTGGCCTCCAGATCTACCTTCAGTTCATACCCTTCCGAAGCTTCAGCTTCCTGAAACAACCGATCAACAATTTTCTCTTCAAGAACAATTGGTAACAAGCCATTCTTAAAGCAGTTATTGTAAAAAATATCGGCAAAACTCGGGGCAATAAAAACCCGGAAACCGTAATCTTCAAGAGCCCAGGGGGCGTGTTCACGGCTGGAGCCGCAACCAAAATTACTGCGTGCCAGGAGCACGCTGGCATTTTTGTATCGGGGCTGATTGAGCACAAAATCCGGATTCACCGGGCGCTGTGAGCTGTCCTGATCAGGCTTGCCTTCATCCAGATAGCGCAGCTCATCAAACAGGTTCGGGCCAAAGCCCGTGCGCTTGATGGATTTAAGAAACTGCTTGGGGATAATCATGTCCGTATCCACATTGGAACGGTCCATGGGGGCCACAAGGCCCTGGTGTTGCGTAAATGCGCGCATGGTTCAGTTCTCTCCTGTGGCTCAGTTCAGCAGTTCGCGAACATCAACGAAATGACCGGCTATTGCGGCGGCGGCGGCCATAGCCGGGCTCACCAGATGAGTCCGCCCCCCAAAGCCCTGCCGGCCCTCAAAATTACGGTTCGACGTAGACGCACAGTGTTCGCCCTGCCCGAGCTTGTCCGCGTTCATGGCCAGACACATGGAACAACCAGGGTCACGCCACTCGAGTCCCGCTTCAATGAAGATTCTGTCCAGACCTTCCGCTTCCGCCTGTTCTTTTACCAGACCGGAACCCGGAACAACCATCGCCTGCTTGAGACTGTCTGCTACCTTGCGGCCTTTGACTATAACTGCCGCCTCACGAAGATCTTCAATACGGCTGTTTGTGCAGGAGCCGATAAATACCCTGTCGAGCTTGATATCAGTGATCGCCTGATTAGGCTGCAATCCCATGTACTTCAGTGCCCGCTCAATGCCTTCACGTTTGATCGGGTCTTCTTCTTTCGCCGGGTCCGGTACTTTACCGGTAACGTCCGTAACCATTTCCGGAGACGTGCCCCAACTAACCTGCGGAAGAATATCAGCGCCCTCGAGCTCAACGACCTTGTCAAACTCCGCATCCAGATCGCTGTGCAAGGTACGCCAGTATTTAACAGCAGCCTCCCAGGTTTCACCCTTGGGCGAGAATGGGCGGCCTTTTACGTAGTCGATGGTGGTACCGTCAACGGCTATCAAACCAACCCGGGCACCGGCTTCGATGGCCATGTTGCAGATGGTCATCCGGCCCTCCATGCTCAGGTTCTGAATGGCCTGTCCTCCGAATTCAATTGCATGACCGGTACCGCCGGCGGTACCGATTTTAGCGATAATCGCCAGTACAACGTCCTTGCCGGTCACACCCTTGCCCAGCTCTCCATTCACCTTGACCAGCATATTTTTCATTTTCTGCTGAACCAGGCACTGAGTCGCCAGTACATGCTCAACCTCGGACGTACCGATACCGTGGGCAAGGCAACCAAACGCACCGTGGGTAGACGTATGCGAATCGCCGCAAACAATGGTCATGCCTGGCAGCGTTGCGCCCTGCTCCGGGCCCATCACATGCACAATACCCTGACGCTTATCCATAATCTTGAATTCGAGAATCCCGAACTCATCGCAGTTCTTGCCAAGCGTCTCTACCTGGATACGGGACACCGGATCAACGATACCGTCGATGCCTTTCGCACGATCAGTGGTCGGAACGTTGTGATCCGGCGTGGCCAGGTTGGCATCAATGCGCCAGGGCTTACGATTTGCAAGGCGCAGCCCCTCAAAAGCCTGAGGCGATGTGACTTCGTGCAGGAGTTGCCGGTCAATGTATATCAGCGCAGAACCATCATCCCGCTGCTTGACCAGATGGTCGTCCCACAATTTGTCGTATAAGGTCTTACCCGCCATGATTCTCTCTCACTCTCTGGAGGCACAGTTTGTCATTCTCTATGCACATCATACCGCCCGCTCACAAATAACCGCAATTCATGTTTCTCATTCATCGCATTCCATATAGTTATACGATAATCTTTTCCTGTCGGAACTGATCAGGAACAGGAATCTTGGACTCAAACGCCCTTAAAGCCTTTATCACCATCGTCGATCAGGGCTCCTTCTCGGAAGCCGCCGAAATGCTGCATCTGACCCAACCCGCCATCAGCAAACGTCTCGCTGCTCTGGAAAACCAGCTTGGCACTACTCTGGTGGATCGCAGCCACCGGCAAATACGCTTAACCGATTCTGGCGCCAGGCTGCTGCCTCACGCCCGCAAAATTCTCGATGAAATCCACAATGCCCGGATTGCACTCTCCCCTGATTCGGGTTTGATCGAAGGTGAATTGCAGATTATTGCCAGCCATCACATAGGCCTTCACCACCTGCCAAACTGGCTGCGCCGATTCAAGCGGGAATACCCTCAGGTCGCCATCAATCTGCAATTTATGGAATCGGACGCGGCCTATGAGCAAATGCGCAAACGCAACGCTGAACTGGCCTTCGTCACACTGAGCGACAGCATGGTTCCCGGTTTTGACGTTTTTGCCCATTGGCCAGACCACATGGCATTTGTAGTAGGTGCGGATCATCCTTTGGCTCTTCTGGAAGGACCAAAACTGGCGGACCTGGCGAACCACCCCGCCCTGCTGCCCGACACCTCAACATCGACCTACCGAGTGATAAGCCGCCTGTTTCTCGAAAAAAACCTGCCCCTGCACCCGCAAATGCCGACCAATTACCTGGAAACCCTGAAAATGATGACCAGTGTTGGCCTGGGCTGGAGCGTACTTCCGTTGCGCATGGTCGACGGGAGCCTGAAAGTACTCGAAGGCGTGCTGGCAACTGAAACCGAGGCCGAACATCGGGTTTCCCGCGTGCTCGGCGCTATCGGGCTTACCGGCAGACAACCCGGTAACGCCGCGAAAGCGCTCTTGTCCATTGTTCAGGAAGAGGAAGAAGGCTCCGCGTGAGCATCAGGCGGGGCCTGCAGCCCCCGGGCTGTAATAACGATGGCAATGGCCATGGCAATCGCCCCACCCCAGAAAGCCGCAGACGTACTGAAGCCTTCTACCAGAAAGCCCGACATCCATGCTCCCAGCGCACCACCAGCGCCAAACGTCAGCCCACTGTACAACGCCTGCCCCTGACCATGATGGTGCTGACCAAAAAAACCCTGAACATACTGCACCGAAACCGCATGAAGCGCAGCGTAAGAAGCCGCGTGCAGCAGCTGGGCGAACAGCAGCACCGAAAGAAAATCCGTTAACTCCGCAATCAACACCCACCGGATCATCGTCAGCACCAAAGCACCTATCGCAATCTGGCGTACCGTGAAGAGCCGTGTCAGGCGATGCATCACCAGAAACAGCCCGATCTCCGAAATTACCCCGAGCGACCAAAGCAATCCGATCGCCAGATTGCCGTAGCCGTGCTGCTCCAGATGAATACTGAAAAACGTGTAGTATGCGCCGTGGGAAACCTGCAACAGAAAATTCATCAGGAAAAACGCGACCACCGCCGGATGCGTCATAATAGCCCGCAAACTCCCCTTCGGTGCAGGCGACTTGCGCTCCCCCTGATCAGCCGGCAAAAGAAAAGCCGACACACAAATCCCCACAAATACCGGTAAAAGCAACCAGGGCAACCAGCCGATAGATATCCACTCCAGTATCAGGCCAACCCCGGCCACAGAGCCAATAAAACCAACTGATCCCCACAGCCGCACCTTGCCATACTTCTCCCGATGCTCCCCGAGAGAGCGCAGCGTGATCACCTCATACAGCGGAAGAATGGCGTTCCAGAAAAAAGTAAACGCCAGCATGACCAACAGCAGCCCATAAAACCCCGGCTCAAGAAAAACCCCTGCAAACAGCAAAGAACCGGTTATCGCCCCGAACCGGACAAGCCTTACCCTCTGGCCGGTTTTATCCCCCAGATGTCCCCACAGGCTTGGTGCCACAATTTTCGTGAGCTGAATAGTCGCCATCAAAGTGGCTATTTGCAGATAGGAAAACCCCTGCCCCTGGAGGTACAAAGACCAATAAGGCAAAAGCCCGCCCAGAAGAGCGAAAAACCAGAAGTAGAGATTAGAAAGGCGCCAGTAAATACCCATTCTCCCCACAAATGCAGATAGTTGAGAAGTATACGCGGCGGATAGACGTAAAATGCCGGTTAGCTTGGGCTGGCCAGGTCATTCAAAAACGTGGAGCGCCAGGGATGGCGCGACCGAGCCCTACACGGACGTATTAACGGGCGCTTTTTGATTGACCTGGCCAGCACGAGCGGCTATTCCGATACAGAGGTCATGCCGATCAGAGCTGCCCAATAACAGGCGTTGAAACAGCAACATCCCCATTCTGACCACGATGGCGCAAATAATGATCCATCAACACAATCGCCATCATCGCCTCAGCAATCGGCGTAGCCCGGATACCTACACAAGGATCGTGCCGCCCCGTGGTAATAACCTCCACCGGATTGCCATTCACATCAATGCTACGCCCCGGCAAACGCAAACTCGACGTCGGCTTCAACGCAATGCTTGCAAGAATCGGCTGCCCCGAAGAAATCCCCCCCAGAACACCGCCTGCATGATTTGAAAGAAAACCTTCCGGAGTCATCTCATCACGGTGCGCCGTGCCTTTCTGGGCAACACACCCAAAGCCCGCACCAATCTCAACGCCCTTCACCGCATTGATACTCATCAGCGCATGGGCAAGGTCTGCATCCAACCGATCAAAAACCGGCTCACCCAGCCCCGGCGGCACACCTTCAGCCACCACATTGATCCGTGCCCCGATAGAGTCTCCTTCCTTACGAAGAGCATCCATGTAGGCCTCCATCTCCGGAACCTTATCGGCATCCGGGCAGAAAAACGGATTCTGATGCACCTGATCCCAGTCCAGCTTTTCCGCGCGGATCGGACCGAGCTCAGACAAATACCCGCGAATTTGAATGCCCAGTCGCTGCTCCAGAAACTTCCTTGCCACAGCGCCAGCTGCGACCCGCATAGCGGTCTCGCGTGCCGAAGAGCGGCCACCGCCACGATAATCGCGCACACCGTACTTGTGCATGTAGGTGTAATCGGCGTGAGCCGGACGGAACTGCTCCGAAATTTTCGAATAATCCTTAGAACGCTGATCGGTGTTCTCGATAATCAGACCGATCGGCGTGCCGGTGGTTTTGCCCTCAAACACACCGGAAAGAATGCGAACTTCATCCGCTTCCCGGCGCTGAGTCGTGTGCCGTGATGTGCCGGGCTTGCGGCGATCAAGATCAGCCTGCATATCCGCTTCCGAGAGTTCCAGACCCGGAGGGCAGCCGTCAATAATGCAACCCAGCGCAGCCCCATGGCTCTCGCCGAAAGTGGTGACGGTAAACAGCTTTCCAAAAGTATTTCCTGACATAATTCAATATCTTGTTAGAGTAATTGAAGAAATAGATTTAATGCTTGCTGCGCCAATGGCGAAGATCCTGTTCGGTAATCGCAAACACACCGTCGCCACCATTACTGAATTCCAGCCAGGTGAACGGGAGGTCCGGGTAAGCCTCATCCAGAGCCACCCAGCTATTCCCTACCTCAACCACCAGCAAACCACCCGGCGTAAGATGCTCCGCAGCTCCCGCGATAATCCGGTGCGCTATATCCAGCCCATCATTACCAGCAGCCAGACCAAGCGCCGGCTCATGGTGGAACTCATCAGGCATATCCGCCAGATCTTCCGCATCAACATAGGGCGGATTACTGACAATAATATCGTACCGCCCGCTTATGCTCGCGAACACATCGGATTCTACGGTGCGCACACGGTCGCGGAGCTCGTGGAATTCAATGTTTGACTCGGCAACAGCCAGTGCATCCGGTGAAATATCGGAAAGATCCACGCGGGCGTCCTCAAACACCGAGGCAACACCTATACCGATGCAACCACTCCCCGTGCACAAATCAAGAACCCGCTCAACCGGCTTATCTCCCAACCAGGGCTGAAAGCCGCTTTCAATCAGCTCTCCAATCGGTGAGCGCGGCACCAGCACACGCTCATCCACATGGAACGGCATACCCATAAACCAGGCTTCACCGAGAAGATAAGCCATGGGAACACGCTCATCGATACGGCGACGAATACGCTCAAGAACAAGCTCACGTTCTTCACGGGTAAGGCGCGCATCCAGAAACAGCGTATTGTTTTCCAGAGGAAGATGCAGGCTGCGCATCACCAGTTGAACCGCTTCATCCCAGACGTTGTCTGTGCCATGGCCAAAGAAAACCCTGGAAGCAGAGAACTGCGAAGAAGCGTAGCGAAGGTAATCGCGCACGGTACGGAGATCTTCAATCGGGCTGGTCACAAACACGGTTTCCTGTAGATTCGGTTCAGCGCAGAATTATACGCTGTTTCATGGCGTTGCTGCAGCCACGTAAAGTCTCTGCGACTGCATCGGCTCAGATCGCCAGTGGCCCCGAGCTGTTCCGGTTGTCCTCAAAGCGATCCAGCGCGGCGGACATGCGCTCCCTCCCAAGCTGAATCAATTCAGGGGCCTTGTGATAGTCATAGCTGCGCGATGCATTCTTCGGAACGTTTACCAGAAGATCCGGCGGGTAACCGGCAAGTTTGTACTGCACTAAAGCACTCTGCATGGTTTCGATGGTGAGATTCATCACGTCAAATTTACCAATTCCGAGTTTGTCCCAATCAATCGTTTCGTAATCTTCCAACAGCTTTTTATCAGTTGGCTTGTGGTGTTCTTTTTTCTGGATTTCTTTGGAGATTTTGTCTTCTGGCGTGTCATCGGAACCGGATTTTTTCGGCCCGAGAGCTCTTATAGTGTCCCAGTCAAACCATCTTGAAGCTTTATTACGGAGCGTTTCCATCCACTCATCCATATCGCCCCCCCCACTCTCATGGCCGGCAAAGGCAGCATCGGGTATTCTCTGGCGCCGATCATCTTCGCCACTGAGGTTAACCGCTACGATAATATCGGCGTGGGATGAAATGGTCGGAACAATAGGAAGCGGATTTAGAACGGCGCCGTCTACCAGAACCCGACCATCGAGCACCAGAGGCGTAACGACACCCGGGATAGCGACGGATGCACGGATTGCCCTGTCGAGAGGACCTTCCTGAAACCAGATTTCCTTATGGGCGAGCAAATCCGTGGCAACAGACGTGTAATGCAGTGGCAAATTCTCGATACGGGTATCGCCTAACATCTCCCGCACCACCGAGAAGATCTTCTCGCCCCGGATCGCGCCAACAGCGTTGAACGTCAGATCCAGCAGTTTGAGCACATCAAACTGGCCCAGCCCGGTTACCCAGTCCTTGTAATCCTGCATTTTTCCGGCAGCGTACATTCCGCCCACCAGCGCACCCATGGAGCACCCGGAAATCGCAACAATGTTGTAGCCGCGTTCCGCCAGTACTTCTATGGCACCAATGTGTGCATAGCCACGTGCCCCACCGCTGCCAAGGGTAAGAGCGACCGTTGGACGCCTGCGCTCTGGCCCCTTGTCTTCAGCTCTGGCATTACCCTGGGCGGGTGAAATGTCGGGGCCTTCCAGCACTTTGGACACATCATTTTCCGACACCTGACTACCTCGTTATAACCATCACTTCAACGCGGTCACCCTGCCGGGCCGGATCGGTAACAACTACAGAGGGCCCAACGATCAAGAGTTCCTGCTGCTGCCGGGAAACCCCGGTTTTTGCCAATACTTCAGACAGCGACTCGGCAGCCTGACGGGCGCGCTCCATTGAATCATTGAACGACTCATCCGCGGCAAGCCCGGAGTAACCCACCAGAACCACTCTGGCACCCTCGTCCCGAGCCAGTTCGTTTATCTTCCGGCGATCCGTCGACTGCCAGTCAAACCGGTATGTAACTCCACCTTTCCAGGGCACAACCACCGGTCCGAAAACCCTGTTATTCACAGAATCAAGACCCGGTACAGCCGCTCCGGCGTCAACCTTCAGGTGCTCAATCCAGACATACTCTCGCAGGTTGCCACGGGTAACCGTGTAAACAGACGTTAGCCAACGGCTGCCATCCTCTGCTACCTGGCCCGCCACCATATAATCCTGGGTAGCGTCGCGGCCGTATAGAACCGCCTGGCTGAAAATCTGGTTTGCCCACACGTTGCTGCGCCCGCAGCGAATGCCCGAGCACTCGAACAGAATTTTCGCACCGCGGTCCCTCAGCAGCCCAAAATAGTGTTCCCGGGCTTCCCGACGACTTGAATCACGGGAGATCTGATACAACCTCCCTTCTCCGGTAACCGGAAGTCGGGCCATGGATTCCGAGCGAATTTCGTTGTTGACTTCGCGCACGGGGCTGAAAAGAACGAGATGCCCGGAAGATTTGATCGGAGCCGTTGCCTCCAGCGTTGACTGGGCGAATGCCTCCGGCTGTGTTTCAGGTAATGCCGCACCGGCAAGCACCGGGCTCGCCGAAAGCAGCACGACAGCAAGAAAACGGAATAAAACTGATTTTGGCAAGGTATCACTCATTTACAAGAAAGTTTATGACAGCATCTGCAACAGGGCGCGTGTCTCCGTCCAGATGACAATGGTGTCCGCCGGGTACATCCACTGTTTGCAGACAGGGCATCGCATCTGCCCGTTTATCCATCCCTTTCCGATTAGCAAACAGCCCCTCCGTAGCACGTACGAACAGAGTCGGGGCCTGGATGGCTTTCAATGACGCAACAACCTGCTCCTCGGTCATCATAAGTTGAGATGGGTGCCGCAACCGAGAATCCGTGCACCAGCTATATCCGCCACCTTCGGGTTTAAGGTTGCGCGGCATCAAGCTCAGCGCCGCATCGTGACTCAGTGGGCTGAGCCCGCCTTCACGGACTTTTGCCGCCGTTACTATGTCAGGATAGACAGCAGAACGGCCAGAACCGGCGATTCGTTTTTTTATGGATTTACGAAGCTGTGGAACCGTTTCACTGACGGGGCGGCTAAGCGCACCCAGGCTGTCGATCATCACAAGCCTTCGAACTCTCTCAGGGAAAGCCGCCGCGTAGAGCGCTCCTACAATGCCACCCAGTGAGTGACCAACAATGTCGACCTTCCCGTCGTGAAAGTACTCTTCAATCAGTTCGGTTATATCCGCAACGTAATCCATCAGCAGATAGCCCTGGCCTGGAGGGCGGTGTCCGGAATGACCGTGTCCCGCCATATCCACTGCGTACAAAGACGACAGCTTTGTCAGTTCCGGCGCAATTCTGGAGAACGTCAGGCTGTTATCCAGCCAGCCGTGCAGCATGATAATCGGTGGGCTGGTTGCTTGAGAGGATGCGTCTGCAGGCCAACTCAGACCTGCCAGGGTGATATGTCGAAGTGGCCATTCCGCTTCGCGCACAGCAACCTCGTCTTCGTGAAGGCCTGGCAGTGTTGCAATGTCACTCATCTCTTGACCGCACCTCACATCGTATGGGTCGGTCGGTCAGAGCTTAACGAACCGGCGAGATAGGACTCGATTTTGGTTCTGGCACTTGGGTCATCACCATTGAACTGCACACCTATGCCTGCAGCGCGGTTACCCTGAGCTCCTTTGGGTGTGATCCAGATAACCTTGCCTGCGACCGGTATCTTCTCGGGCTCATCCATAAGATTCAAGAGCAGAAAAACCTCATCGCCAAGCCGGTACTGTTTCTGGGTCGGTATAAACAGGCCACCCTCGCGGATGTAGGGCATATAGGCTGCATATAAAACCGCTTTGTCTTTAATCGTCAGGGTAAGAATGCCGCTGCGCGCACCAAATCCGGGCCCCATATCTGACACCTTCTAAAAAATGATTAGTGGTAATAGAAATATATCGTTCTGAATAATTGAATACTTGAAAATCCCTGATAATCCCGAATCATAGCAGTTGTTCCGAGCAAAAGCGCACTCAGGACGCGCGGCGTTTCGCGGGCATCAAGCCACGCCAGGCGATCAACAACCGGCTGGCTTCAAGCTCAGGGTTCACGTTGTATACGCCGGCAGCCCTGGCTTCCCGAACCATATCCAGCAGCTCATGGGCACGCCACGCGGGATTGATGCCTGCCAGAAACCCGAGCATTTCCTCGGCTTCATGATCGTTTGCTTTGCCTCCGGCACACAGCCGGGCCAGGTCGGCTGCCCATCCTTCAAACAGCCAGAGCATATCCTCAAGCCCCAACGCCTTAAAGGCTTTCGCAGCTTCCGACACAGCAACCTGGCCTTTCATGAATTGCCGAAACTTCTCGAATGCCTCATCCCGTAACGCCGGGAACTCGCCTGTGGCGTATTCAAGCGCGAGACGAGGCGCATTACCCGCGAGCATCAACGACTTTGCCATTAACTCGGCAGAGGGCTGTTTTCCGTCCTCAAGCTCCGCAACCCTGGCGGCCAGCCATTGGCCGGCCTGGTCACCGGATGGCAAGGGAACCGACATTACCTGGCACCTTGACCGAATGGTCGGCAACACCGGTCGTCCACTTTCCTGCAGCAGCAACAGAACAAAATCCGCGACAGGTTCTTCAAGGGTTTTTAGCAGAGCATTGGCAGAGTTGATATTAAGCTGATCGGCCCGGTCGATAATAGCAATCTTGCGGGCCGCAACCTGGGGTGATGAAACCGCAAAAGCTGAAAGCGACCTTATCTGATCGATTTTGATCATCCGGGATTTCTCGGGCGAATACACCCGCACATCCGGATGGCTCGAAGCGGCAAGCAGCTGGCACTGACGACACTCCCCACAGGCAACGGACTCACCGGTGTTCTCATTGGCCAGGGGGCTGGCGCACAACAGAAGACCGACAACGGCATCAGCCCAGGCCCGTTTGCCAACACCACACTCGCCGGTCAGCAATAGCGCGTGAGGAAGCCTGCCATCAGCAAAACGCTTCTGGACGTCCTGCCAGGCATTTTGAAGCCAGGGCATTTCCAGGGATATATCAGTCACTGTGCTTTCCTGAGTGAAGCTTGAGCCGGAACATTCCGGGTGGTCTTCCTGTCTGTTCTGCGAAGCTGCCGCTTCATGGTAGCCAGCAGTCTGCGCAACCGCTGCAAATCATCGGTTTCGCCCCGGTCAGACCGTGGACTATAGTAATGGCTGTTGACCATTCGGGCAAAGAGCCTCGCAGAATCGGCTAACGCTGGTTCCGCAACAGCCAGCCGGGAAGCCAGCGCCGCAGGCGTTTCGCCGTTTCTGACAGGTACACCGGCTCGCGCACACAATTGGTGCCAGGCACCCAGCACGCGCTGGTAGCCATCCTGTCGACCGCCGCGACGCATTTGCAGAGCCGATATGAGACCGGCAATCAGGAGGCCGGCGCCGACAATACCGGCTGTGAGATACCCCAGTTCTCGCATGCCAAACCCGCCCGGCAAGCGGGACATCAGGTCCATCTGGCTCTGACCCTGGTAACCAACCACCCAGCGCTGCCATTGATAGTTAATCCGATCAAGCTGCAGGCTTGCCCACTGGATAACCGCTACGTCACCGTAACGCTGGGCAGATGCCCAGTTGTTCTCCAGGAACGAGCCCTCATCGGCCACCGCATCCCTGAGGCCCGACTCAATCCGGTCTGGCGCTATGGCCGCAGTAGGATCAATACGCACCCATCCCTGCCCTTCAACCCAGGCCTCAACCCAGGCGTGGGCATCATACTGGCGAACAATCAGGTATTCGTCGCCTGCGCCGCTCTCGCCGCCCTGATAACCGACAACTATCCGTGCCGGAATGCCGGCCGAGCGCAAAACAAAGGCCGTCGCGCCCGCATAGTGAGCGCAGAATCCGCGCTTTTCATCGAAAAGCAGGCTGTCGATACCGTCTTCCGGCATTCGGGGCGGTCGCAGCGTGTAGAAATAAGGCTGCTCCCGGAAACGACCCAGTAACGTGCGAATCACACCAATGTCATTGGTTGACTGCTTCAGCTCATCAGCCAGGGCCCGGGCCCTCGGGTTTCCCGTTGCCGGAAGCTGAAGAAACCGGCGCGCCTCACCCGGTGTCAGGGTTTCCTCTGAAGATCCCACCGCATTCTCACGGGCCAGCCTGTAGCGAACAGGGCTGTCTGCGGGCCTGCGGAAGCGGAAAAGATCGTCAGGTTCTTTCACTACGTTATCCGAAACAGCCACAGAACCTTCAAGCGCAAAGGCCCAGCGCTGATCCGTCGGTTCCATCAAAACATCGTATTCCCGTGGCTTCAGTTCACCAACACCACCATCCACGTTAACCCGCCCGGGTGCCCGGTAGGGCTCATACCCACTTTGCCGCCAGGTTCCGTCATCAAGCGTGTCCAGAATCAGCCCGCGCCAGTACCTGTCACGATATTCCGGCATTGGGCCGCCGAAGCTGACCCGGAAGGCTCGTTCGCTGCTTTGCGCCAGGCTGGATATGTCCCCTGGCCGCATGGAGTCGCTGATACCGGTTCGCGCCTGGCCCGACACCAGCGGTACGCTCCACAAGGGTGCCGTGCGAGGGAAAAATACGAACAACAACACAACAACGGGCAGAACTTTCAGCAGCATTACGCCCAGCCTGCGCCAACCCGCCTTCATGCCCCCGGGAAGCTCGGGGGCATTGAGCACCTGAAGCCCGATAAGCAAAAAGGCAATTGCACCTACATTTACCAGCGCCCAATGAATCTCCTGATGAAACAGAAAGTTCACCGTGGCCAGATACACCAGAATATAGAACAGCACATAAAAGTCGCGGGGCGTTCGGGTTTCGAGCCACTTCAGGCCCACTGTCAGCACAAAAAACGAGGCTGCGGTATCAACGGTAAAGCTGCCTTGAACGCGAACAAGATAGACCGCAACCAGTATCAGCATAATGCCCGTACGCAGCCAGCGCCCCGGAAGTCGAACACGACCCTGCTGAGCGAGCCAGCGCCAGCCTGCCAGAGCGATACACACTGTTATCAGCCATATGGGCAAACGATCAAGCTGGGGCAACAAAAGGAGTGCAAAACTCAGGATCAGCCAGAGTAGCGCCCGCGAGGGCACGCCATCACCTGGCTTTTCAGCCTCATCTTTCCGGCGATTCCAGAATCTCATGGCCGGCCTCCTGAGGTCACAGCCGCAGGCCTGGCTGAGTCCCCGTAACTGCGTGTTCCGTGGGGTTCGGAAAATGCATCCCTTGGCTTCTTCTCGCCCCAGGTCGCCAGAGCCCTCAGACAACGGGTTGTATGCGCGGGGCCACTATCCGGTTCTATCACCTGGCCCGGCAAGTTCAGGCCGAACCTGGCCCCGCTTTTACCCCGTTCAAGAACGAGCCATGATAGATAACTGAGGCGCAACTCATGATCAGCCCCGGGAAAAGCGTTGAAATCCAGCCAATGAGGGCTTCCTTTATCAGCTTCCCAATCCGCAACGACCATCTGCCCGCTGCGCACAAACCGCTTCCACATCACGCGCTGGCTCATATCGCCTTCACGCCAGGGCCTTATTTCTGCGTGGTCGTTGCCTTCCGGAGAGCGAGAACTGGCAGTTTCGTCGCCATCCTCCACCGCACTGATCACCTCGGGGGCCACAAGCGGGCGCGGAAAAACCACGGCAGCAGAAACCGGCCGCATCCACGACCATGCCTTCAGCAAGCCGAAGGGAAAGCGGGTTTCAATCTTTATCTGATCTGGCCGCAGATACCCTCTGAATGCAGAAGGCACTGGAAAAGCCACATCGACCGATTGGCCAGACGGCACATGTCCCACACGCACAGATACATCGTCGCCGGAGAGCGTAAGCGCGATGGCATCGTCTTTTCCGGCAGCCGCTCGCAACCGGAAGAGGATTTCATCACCGGCAAATCCCTCACCCGCCTGAACAAGCGTCAGCTCAAGACCGGAAAGGTTCCGGTGGGTCTGGTGCATGGCACCCACGAACACCGCACCCAGCAGAAAAGTAATGAGGTAAATCAGACTGTTCTGATAGTTGATGCCAGTAATCAGCATAATCAGCAACAGCATACCGAACACCACGCCAGCAGCTGTTGGCAAAATGAAAAGGTTTCTCTGGGTAAGTAACTGGACATCAGAACGTGGAATTCGACGATTGATCCAACGCTGCCAGCGGCTACGGATTATTCTGCTCATTGTGCCCCTGAGGCCGGTATATCTCTGAAAAGTTCAACACAGCTAAAAAGCACGGCTATCTTAACCGTCTTGGCGCAGGTTTTTATAACAGTACGACAAATCAAGGATACTGATCACAAACCAGCGGGCCTGAGCTTGAAATACTGTCTGACAACCCGAATACTCGCAGTGAGAAGCGTACTGACTGCTGTAACCTCAGACACGCCTCCTACCTGAGTTTACCGCAGCAAGAGGCCAGATTATGAAACTCAAGAATCTTCCGGCCGGCGCAGGTGTCCGCGCGCCGGTTTTCTCACGTGCAGTTACACAGATTGCTGCAGCCGTAACAGCCACACTCGCTGCCGCAGCGTCGCTGCCGGTTCTTGCGGGCGTCCAGGCGATGACATCGGACGAAATGGTTGAAACCTATGTAAAGGATTCCGCGGTCATCGTCGTACCAAGAGAAAACCGCAAGTCGGAAGCCGATCGCCAACGCATCATCCGGGCCCTGACGATATCTCCGGGTGAACCTGTGATTACAGAGGCAGAAGAAGAAGCCTATCGCGAAGCGCTTCAGCGACTTACCGACGAGGGGAAATCGGATGCCCTTGCGAATGCAGAGGAAGAGTTCCTTCGTCGCGCCCTGCTCCTGCCGCAGGAGGAACTGGCAAGAGCCCAGCCTCCGGCGGAGTTCACCCCGACTATTCCACCGCTGATCTTCGGACAGCAGATGCAGATTCCGGATGAACCTTTCACCCAGACGTTTCTCAACGATCAGCTGGGCATCGGTTTTGACGGGCAGAACCTGAACTTCTCGATTGGCACGCCGCCCGGAATTGGCCAGATACGGATTCCACAAGGGATCAACGAAGGCCCGATAAGGCTGACACCACGCGCGGGCGGCGGGTTTGATCTTTCGATTCAGGTGCCGGATCAATAACAAAAAACGCCCCGCAGTGCGGGGCGTTTAAGCATTACTGGTGTTCAGGTCAGATTAGTGACCGTATACAGCCAGCTTGGTGTCGGTTACAGCCAGGTTGTCGATGGCCAGTGAACCGATAGAGGTTCCACCGATTTCAACAGCACCAACTGTAACGTCCATGTAGACATTGTTTACGTCGATGCGCAGAACGTCAGTTGCAGTGGATGCGCCCAGACCGGAGCCCTTGTAGATGTCCAGGTTGACGTTAGCAAATCCAGACAAAACACCGTATTTCTGCGCCTGCGCGGGATCGGTTAGATCAAGGCCAAAATCAGCAGGGCCACCACCGGCAACTGTTTGACCATCACCGTCGTAGTCGAAGTTTGCGCCAGCACCGGTGATCGCCAGATCACGAATACCCACCCCCAGGAACTCAACATCGAAGTCCATATCGGTAACGTCAAATGCCGCTACAAGGTTCAGGTGATCAGTCGCCGTATCAACCTGGATATCCAGCTGAGCCAGGTTACCGTAACCACTCAGGTTGGAGATCAGAGTTGTGCTGTCGCTACCAGTGTTACCAGCCAGAAGTTCCATCGAACCAATAGTCATACCCCAGTCAATCGGGTTGCCGTCAAGAGTGCCAACATGAATTTTGGCGTCGCCGTCGTCAAGAACGTCGATGTCAATCTTCAACTGATCCAGGAGTCCGTTTGTAACATTACCGTTCGTATCCAGTAACTGGCCATCAGCAGTCACACCAGCACCACCAAGAACGATGTCGTTCACCGCGAAGGAGCCTTCATCCGTGTACTTGAACTGACCGATGCTGACTTTGGTTTCCAGCTCGATGGTGACACCGGCCTGACCGGTAACGTCGCCCATTGCGGTATCGTTCAAAGCTTGCAGTTCAGCGTTGGCTGCGAAGGGTGCAGCAGCTATAGCTGCTACCAGAGCAATTTTCTTCAGGCCTTTCATTATTATCTCCTTATAAACTCATTTTGTTGTTATCTGAGTTTTTAGTTTTGGGTATGGAGTTCACCACTCCACGAATCCATTTAAGATTGTTTAACAGTCCTAGTCCGTGACTGCTTTCACAATTCTTTACCCATTACTTACAGCCTGTAACAAATCGCGACTGAGTCTCAACTCAATTGGCACCACCCTTTATATCCGCTTTGCTGTCATAAAATATCTGGAAAGGTTTTTCACTGGTGACCGGTTCCGCATAGGCCACCTTGCCGTTTTCGATCTGGTAGGGAATAACCTTGTTTCCTGCAATACCCAGGCGGTGTTCGTACTCAATCACCAGGGCTTCATCATCGCTGTCTTCGCGCAGTTTTCCGGTGTACAGGATCGTCGCCGCGTGTATTTTTCCCCGACGAGCGACAGACTTTAAAGCTGCGCGATACATCAGAATACGTATTTGGGCAGGTGCATCCTCAGCCTGTCCATCCAGATCGATGCGTTTGATGGTTGAGCCATCTTCAAGGAGCATCCAGGCTGAAGGCATATTGGGGGCGGAGTCTGTCAGTGTTTCTGAATACTCATCCGTCGCCTGTTTCGTGAGGTTCAGTATTTGCCGCTGGCCGAGAACGGCATATCTGGACAACTCCTGCTTTATGGCCAGTTCCTGCTCTTGAGACATTTTGGCGCCAGGTGTTTCTTCCGCGCTCAAGGCGGGGGTAAAGGCAAAAGCAGTCACCAAAATGGCGTTCAGTAAGGATTTTCCAGGATGGGGCATCGTTCTTGTTCCTGTTTTGTATGCGTTAATTTTCCACGCCAAGGCAGGCCAACTCCGCTAGAATGGCGTTTTCTGATTCCGGGCTGGCGGCTGTCATATCTGAGCGTATTCATTAGACCAGCGCCCCTCCGGAGCCGACAATGCCCGTTTTGTGGCCTGCGTATCATTCTTCCAATTAACCGGAGTTAATTTGCCACTTCCTGTTTCCTCTCCCCTTACCCGCGAAAACTACGAGCGACTCCTTGCCCACGCCGCAAGTCAGCCGGACTTTGCCTATCTTGGAAGTGTCGGGGGTGGCGATGGCCGGGGTTCATTCAGTGGGTTTGCAGCAGGTGCGATTGCAACGAAGTTCATAAAGTCCGGTGACAAAGACGCCCTGGACACGGGCAAGCTTGCGTCAGAAATGGAGAGCCTGATTCAAAAATACGAAATTCCAGTGCGCGGTGAGCCAACCATTCTCATGGGCGGGTGGATCGGTTTGCTGAGCTATGAATTCGGATACATCAGAGAAAAACGCTTATCGGCACTCTGCCCTGTGCCCGCGACTCCCTTGCTTTTCGCAGGCTTTTACCTCTGGACCGCCAGCCATAACCGGGAAACTGATACCTATTACCTCTGGGTACACCCCGAGTGTCCGAAACCGACGCTCAACCTTATTAAGTCCTGGCTATCGTCCAGGCCGGCCCCCGGTTCAACAGAATGGAAAATGGTTTCACCCTTCAAAGCCCGCCAGCCGGCGCAAGAGTTTATGGAGGGTGTTGAAGCGGTCCAGCGCTACATCAACGCCGGTGACTGTTACCAGGCCAACCTTTCCCAGGAATTTGCAGGCAGCTACACCGGGAATCCCTGGCTCGCATTCAAGGCACTTGCCGGCGCCAACCCAACGCCCTATAGCGCATTTCTTAAAACCAATTCGGGTGCAGTGTTATCCATTTCCCCCGAACGCTTTCTGGAAATTCGTGGTCGCACCATAAAGACCAGCCCGATAAAAGGTACCCGGCCAAGGGGGAAGACTCCTTTGGAAGATGCAGGCTATGCCGCTGAACTGGAAGCTTCGGAGAAAGACCAGGCTGAGAACCTGATGATCGTGGACTTGCTGCGCAATGATCTCAGCGTTCACGCAACGCCGGGGTCGGTGACCGTAGACAAACTGTTTGCGCTGGAGTCTTACCGGAATGTTCACCATCTGGTCAGCCACGTTCGCGCGGAACTTGCGGATGGTGCCTTACCTATGCAAGTTCTGTTTGATGCCTTTCCAGGCGGTTCCATTACAGGCGCACCGAAAATCCGTGCCATGGAGATCATCCGGGAACTGGAACCACACTGGCGCGGGCCCTATTGCGGGTCAGTGTTTTATCGGGGGCTGGATGGCACCCTGGACAGCAACATCGCTATTCGCACCTTGCTGTGCGAGAACGAGAACGAGAGCGGCGAAGAGGTATCGAAAGAGCGAGGAACAATCCGCTGTTGCGGAGGCGGCGGAATAGTGGCGGACTCGAATCCGGAAAGTGAATACCAGGAAACGCTCACCAAAGTGAAACCGCTGATGGATTTCCTGGAAAATATGAACCAGGGCGACTGAACCTCGCCCCGGGTTTGCAGGCTCAGGCGTTGTGAACGGTACTCGCCTTCAGAAATTCTTTCTTCAGGTCTTCAAATTCATGCACAGCCGGGTACTGAGGGAATTCATCAATCACATTCTGGGGCGCGTGGAACAGAATGCCTGCTTCCGCCTGCCCCAGCATGGTGGTGTCGTTGTACGAATCCCCCGCCGCAATCACCCGGTAGTTAAGTAACTGGAACGCGCGGACTGACTGGCGTTTCGGGTCTCTCTGGCGCAGCAGGTAGTTGGTAATCTGGCCGTTGTCTGCCACTTCCAGCTTATGGCATAGCAGCGCCGGGTAACCCAGCTTCTTCATCAGCGGCATAGCGAATTCATAGAAGGTGTCTGAAAGAATCACCACCTGAAAACGCTCTCGAAGCCAGTCCAGAAACTCCCGGGCACCCGGTAGCGGATCCAGTGTACCGATGACTTCCTGAATGGCAGGCAGGCCGTATCCATGCTCATCCAGAATCCGGAGACGTTGCTTCATAAGAACATCGTAATCAGGAATATCGCGGGTAGTTGCCTTGAGCTCTTCAATACCGGTTTTTTCCGCAAACGCGATCCAGATTTCCGGGATCAATACGCCTTCAAGGTCAAGACATGCCAGTTCCACAGTGATCTCCTGATTCATGTTCCAATTAAGAATGCCGAATGAGAGCAATGCCCGCACCCCTGTTATCGAGGCGGTATCATAAGAAAAACCGGCGAAGAATGCATCGTGCATCGCAATAAAACCGCAAGGTTTTCACCATGTATTTATCGAGCGGGGTATAACCATATAGATTGTCATTCCTTCATGGAATTAGGCATTTAATGCTAACCTTCATCGAAATCCGCATCAGGTGCTGACAATTTATGAGCAATATCCGTGAGCTACAGGACGAGCTTGGCAACGAGAGCCCAAGAGAAATTCTGAAGGCTGCCTTCAAACGCTATGACAAGATCGCGATTTCTTTTAGTGGTGCTGAAGACGTGGTGCTCATCGAGATGGCCCACAAGCTGACGGATAACCTGAGGGTATTCACTCTCGACACAGGTCGCCTGCACCCGGAGACTTACGAGTTTATAGAGCGCGTGCGTAAACACTACGGCATCAGTATTGAGGTGCTGTTTCCAGACACAGGTGAAGTTCAGGAACTGGTGAACAGCAAGGGCATGTTCAGTTTTTATGAGGATGGCCACAGCGAGTGCTGCGGCGTTCGCAAGGTCAACCCGCTCAAGCGCAAGCTGGCAGGCGTGGATGCCTGGATAACAGGGCAACGCAAGGATCAGAGCCCGGGTACCCGGAATGAGGTGCCGGTTATTCAGGAAGACGTCACCTTCTCAGGCCCCGGCAAAACCCTGATCAAGTTCAATCCCCTGGCGAACTGGACATCAAACGAAGTCTGGGACTACATCCGGATTACAGAAGCGCCCTATAACGCGCTCCACGAAAAAGGCTTTGTGAGCATCGGCTGCCAGCCCTGCACTCGCCCGGTGCTGCCGGGGCAACATGAACGGGAAGGCCGCTGGTGGTGGGAAGAAGCAACACAGAAAGAGTGTGGCCTGCATGCAGGTAATCTTATAACCCGCCAGTAAGCAGCCTGGCGGGAACTGCCGCAGCCTAGTAAGTGGGTAACTCGACGTCCTTGAACAAGGCTTCTATCTCGCTGCGGCTGCTCTGGTGCGCAACGGCTTCATCAATGGCCTCCTTGGTCAGATGGGGCGCAAAGCGCTGGATGAAGTCATACATGTAGCCGCGCATGAAGGTACCCTTGCGGAAACCAATTCGCGTAACGCTCGGGCGGAACAGTTTTTTGGCATCCAGAGCAACCAGATCCGGATCTGTTTTGGGGTCAAACGCCATACTCGCAATAATGCCGACACCAAGTCCCAGACGCACGTAGGTTTTGATAACGTCGGCATCCGCTGCAGTGAACACAACTTTTGGTGTCAGACCTTTAGACTGGAACGCCTCATCAAGTTTCGACCGCCCGGTAAAGCCAAACACGTAAGTCACCAGCGGATATTCTGCCAGCTTCTCAAGCGTCAGTTCGGGCAGCTGGGCCAAGGGGTGATCCTTGGGCACAATCACCGTTCGATTCCAGCGGTAACAAGGCATCATGATGAGATCGTTGAACAGTTCCATGGCCTCCGTCGCTATGGCGAAATCAACGGCTCCGCTTGCCGCCATTTCGGAAATCTGCATCGGAGTGCCCTGATGCATGTGCAGCGACACATCCGGATAGGATTCGATAAACCCGCTGATAATGGGCGGCAACGCATACCGTGCCTGCGTGTGGGTTGTGGCAATACTCAGGTCGCCCTTGCGTTGGTTACTGAATTCCTGGGCGATCTTTTTAATGCCTTCTGCACGGCGCAGTATCTCACCGGCTTCACGCACAATGATTTCACCGCCCGGGGTGATGCGAGTCAGGTGCTTACCGCTGCGGGCAAATATTTCCAGGCCCAGCTCATCTTCAAGAAGGCGGATCTGCTTGGAAATGCCCGGTTGAGAGGTAAAAAGGCTCTGAGCGGTTGCCGACACGTTGAGATCATGGTGCGCAACTTCCCAGATATAGCGCAACTGTTGTAGTTTCATTGACTCTGTCGCTCCCTGAGCTTCCGGCCTGCGGCGGGCTGCATATAAATGTAAATTTTCAGACAACGTTCTAGAATACGCATAACGCGCCTACTTTTCATTCTATTTTAGTATAGAACAGCACTTTGCCTCAGTTTAGACCAAAATTGCATTCGCGCAGCTTAAGACGCTCATGTTTGTTTCGCCAGCCCTTGACTTGACAGAGACAAAGCACACAATTCGGTATCCACATTTATCCGGCATCCGGGAAGGCAATGCTGTTAACCACCAAGTTCCTTAGGCCTGCCTCTGATCCACGTGCTGTCTGGCGCGAGCGCCTCAGCTCACTGCTGACTCCGGGCGATCCAAAGCGCCTGAACCTTGTGATCGCGCCAGCAGGATTTGGTAAAACAACACTAGTGAGCCAGTGGTGCGCACGCTCTACAGGGCCGATTGCCTGGCTGTCTCTGGATGAACATGACAACGAGCCGCAGCGTTTCTGGCAATACGTCGCCGCTGCCTTTGAGCACGCAGGCCTGACCGGGCTTGAGAAGTGTCACAAAGACATGGCCGGCAACGCAGACGATAATCTGAGTGGCGCAATCACTGCACTAATCAACGCACTCGCATCCGATGGCGGCCCCTGGATTCTGGTTCTGGATGATTTCCACTTCATTGCCAGCGATCAGATTCAGCGACAAGTCGCGTATTTTGTCGACTACCTTCCGCCAGGCGTCACGGTTACTCTCGTGTCACGAATTGAACCTCCCCTGCCTCTGGGCCGCTGGCGCGTCCGCCGGTGGGCGCAAGAGATCCACCCCGCTTTACTCGCGTTTTCCAAAGATGAGTGTCGTGATTTCTTCCATCAGACGATGGGCCTCGCCATTTCCGAACAGGACGTAGAAACAGTCTGCAGCCGCACGGAGGGCTGGGTCGCGGCCATGCAACTCTCTGCGTTATCGGGAAATAACAGCACGCTGCTAAGCGATGCAAATGCGGGCCCGGACACTCCAAACCCTGCACTCAGCATCGACGAACGCCACATCAGCGACTACGTACTCAGCGAAGTACTCGATAAACAGCCTGACGAGATCGTTGCATTTTTACTGGATACCGCCTGCTGCCCAAGGCTTTGCGCATCTCTTTGCAACACCATCCGCAACACCAGCGACGGCCAGGAAAAGCTGGAGACTCTGCTTTCACAGAACCTCTTTCTGATCCCGCTGGACAACCACAACGAATGGTTCCGTTACCATGACCTGTTCCGCGATGCGTTACTGCAGCGTATCCGCCAAACGGACTTGGCCCGCTCCCGGTTGCTATGGCGACGCACGGTGGAATGGCTTCTGGAGCATGGGCAGGTTCAGGAAGCCATCGCGCAGATTGTGCAAAAAAAGGACTGGCTCTGGCTTGCAGAAGTTCTGGCGGCCCATGGCAACAACCTGATTCACGGAGGCTACCACCTGCCTGTGCTGGCCTGGCTCGATGCTCTTCCCGCAGACCAGATTGCTGAAAACGCCCAGCTGCAGATGCTGCGTATCTGGGGTCGGTTCTTTGCCAACAGGCTTGAGCAGCTGGAGCCGCTGCTTTCCAACATTGAAGACGTGCTGGACCGACGTGTCGCGAACTCTGCCCCGGATGCTGAAGGCGCGCTGGCTCTGCACAGTGAGATTTCCCTTATACGCTCCTACCTCGCCCGGTCGCGCCGTGATGAAAAAAGCGCCAGTGATCTCACGCGTCAGGTTCTTGCCGATATTGATCACACCAGAATCCCGCTGAAATCGGTTACCTATTACGGCCTGGGACTCGATGATTACGGTAAGGGCGATCTCAAGGGCGCTGAAGAAGCGCTGAAGTCTGCCGTCCACTACGGGCAGGTTGAACGCAAGCCCAGCACAGTGCTTTCCAGCGGGGGTTTGCTCGCCTGGATCCAATACAACCGCGGCGATATGGATCTTGCGCTGGATACCTGCACCGAAATCCAGACATGGGTGGGCCTGCACTATGCAGACCCGGCCCAGCCCAGACTGATTTCATGCTGGCTCAATGCCACCCTCACCGAGATCTACCGGGAGCGAAATCAACCAACGGATGCCGCCTTACACCTTGCGCCTTTACTGGAACATGTAACTCAGGGCACGGAGCCCGGGCAGCATGTCATCATTCAGCATGTTCGCGGGCATCTGGCCTTCAGTGAAGGCCGTTTTCAGGATGCAATCGAGTTTCTTGAAGACGCAGAACAGACGGGCCGGAAGCGCAGGGAGCAGATTGTCTTTGAGCCTCCGGCCAGCGCAGCCCTTCTGGCCCGGTGTTTACTGGCAGCGGGCCAGACAACTCAGGCTCGCCGAAGCATGGATTCACTGGAAAGCTACCCCGCAACCAACCCACTTAACCGGGAACAGAACAGGATCAGCCTTGCCAGACTGCTGATTGCGGAAGGTAGCCTGGAAAAAGCGCTGGATCTGCTTGAAACACTGATTCCGGAAGCCGAGCGAAATGAACATGTCCGCCACCTGGTGGAAGCGCGTCTCGTTTATGGCGAAGCACTGGCGCTGAAAAATCAGGAACAGAACAGCCGTGAACAGTTTGAGCGCGCAGTCACCCTGGCAGCTGAGGCCGGCTTCCTGCGCCTGTTTGCCGAAGAGAGCCCGCGTTTACGGAATCTGCTCCTTGAGGTACCTGGCCTGAACACCAGCGGAAGCTGGCAGCGTAGCGTGCAGTCTCTGCTCAAAAGCCAGAAGGCGTTAACGAAACCTGACAGCACGCAATCTTTCCTTGCGGAACCTCTGAGCCAGCGGGAACTTGAAGTACTGGAACTGATAAACGCAGGCCATGCAAACAAAGACATCGCGGCACGTATGGGCGTTGCACCGGCAACGGTAAAAGCTCACATACGCAACATCTACGGCAAACTCGAGGTTGGGCGCAGAACAGAAGCACTTGCCCGGGCGCGGCAACTGGGTCTTCTCGCCCAATAATCTCCCGTATTTTTTGTGAAAGACATCACATTCAACCAGAACTTTTCTCGCCCACTACGCCCTTTGGACGATTCGGTTACGCCCCCTGCTCCTTTATTATTATTTCCACGGTGGGGCAACCCCTCACTCTGAATTCTGAAACTTCAGGCCTTCAGTCTTCTTGTAACGCGTTGTTTCTACGCATGGGTTCTTTCAGGACCCCCTGGATATAAGCCAGCCCTCGGGCTGGCTCTTTTTTTACCTCTCGATGATGCGTCGAAACGGTGGCAGAGAATCCAGCAACAACTGCCCATAGCGCCTCGCGACTATACGGCGATCAAGAATTGTCACCCGACCAGTATCTTCCTCGGTTCTCAGCAGCCGACCAACAGCCTGTACCAGCTTGATCGAGGCATCTGGCACCGTAATTTCCATGAACGGGTTGCCACCGCGCTGGCTCACCCACTCCGCGAGGCTCGCCTCAATGGGATCATCCGGAACCGAGAACGGCAACCGTGTAATCACTACGTGATGCAGATATTTACCGGGCAGGTCGATACCTTCGGCAAAGCTCGCAACGCCGAACAATACACTCGCCCGGTCCTCATCAATCCGGGCCCTGTGTTGCCGTAACACCTCGCCCCGGGACATATCATCCTGGGTAATGATCAGATCCGGGTACTCCGGCGCCAACGCATCCCGTACCTGATGCATCTGCCGTCGGGAGGTGAACAGCACCAGTGTGGCGGTTTCGCCGGCCCATACGCCCGGAAGTCGTTTTATAAGCTCATCCGCAAAACCGTCATCGGTTGGCATGCAGGCCATGGCCGGCACTTCGACGGTCGCCATCTCTCCATAGCGAAAAGAGCTGGGAACGACCAGCATACGGCTGGCTTCCGGCAGCCCTGCTCTGGCCTGCAGCCGGTCAAATCGACCCAGCGCAGTCAACGTGGCGCTGGTAAGGACAGCGCCGTATGCCCGTGACCAGAGTCTTGAATAAAGCAGGTTGTCTGCCAGTACCGGCGAACTGAACAGCGTAATGTCTTCAGCATGATCCCAGCGCTGCCGCACACTCCAGCGCGCCGGAGGGGGGCTCCGGTTTATACGACCTCTGGTCTTTTGTTCGTCAGTTCCCGACTCGTCAGCAACACCCTGCTCACCTTCATCCGGCGTTTTGCGACCACCAATCTGCTCGGTCCATGCCGTCCAGAGGCGCAGCTGGTCTTCAGACCGGCTGTGGAAAGCGCCGATAACCGGGTACCAGGCTTCAGCGGTATCCCGATCAATCTCATGCTGTTTACGCTCATCAAAAGCGCCCTGCAGTTCATCGGCCAATACGCCCAGATGCCGAACCAGATTGGCGGTAGCTATCCGGCTTTCAGAAGCCAGCTCCGCTAGCTCTTCCGGTAACTCACCCTCGGGGTAACGCCACTGTGCAGAGCGTCGTTCTTCATTGAACTCCCAGCCGGTATTCTGCTCGGCCTCTTCATAAACCCGGGCAAGTATAAGATCCACGTCGCGAGAAGCTGTACTTATACGATCGATGCTCTTGGCTGCCTGAGTAGCGGGCGCAAGATAGGGCTGCATTTTGGCCAATGCCTGGGATAACTGTTTGAGCCATTGCCGGGTGGAATTCAGCGGTACAGACGCCGCAAAGTGATTCAGTGCTTTGTCTGGCAGGTGATGGGCCTCATCAAATATGAACAACGCGTTTTCCGGTTCCGGAAGAATCGCGCCGCCGCCGAGAGCCAGATCGGCAAGCACCAGATCGTGGTTGGCTACCACGATGTCCACTTCATCCAGGTCTTTGCGGGCGTCAAAAAACGCGCAGCTGTCAAAATAGCTGCAGTGACGGTTAGTACACTGACGGTGATCCGTTGTTACCTGGCGCCAGACATCATCGGGTATCTGCTCAGGCCAGTGATCCCTGTCACCATCCCACTTGCGGGAACCGTAGCTCGCCAGCATTTCCTCAAAGAAGGCCCGTGTACCCGGCTCTTCGGTACCGTGATTATCCAGAAGAAACAGCGGCATGGTATCGCTGTCGCCGTTGCCTTCATCGTGCAGACGGGATTCCAGGCGGGACATACACAGGTACCGGCCGCGGCCTTTGGCAAGCGTCCAGGTAAAGTCCATTTTGCTGTGTTTCTTCAGATCAGGCAGATCTTTCAGAACAATCTGATCCTGCAGCGCCACGGTTGCCGTCGAGATTACAAGGGTTTTACCCAGAGCCCGTGCGACAGGAATCGCTGCAATCAGGTAAGCCAGAGTTTTACCGGTACCGGTGCCGGCCTCAACCACGCAGGCGGCTGCTGGCGAGGTTCTCTGGCCGTCATTTTCCGTGATGTCACCCATGTAGCGGGCAATTTCAGCGATCATGAGTCGCTGGCCATAACGTGCGCGAACGCCTTTACCCGCCAATACTTCCCGGTAGCTCTGCTGAATCTGCTGCTTGATGTCGTCGGTCAATGCCATCAGCGCGGGCTCATCCAGTCACGAACAATGCCCACGCGGAATTTCCTGCCCTGTTTGCTGAGCACAACGCCGTCTTCAGTCACCTCTTCTACAGTAATTCCGGAGAAAGACTCTCCCTGGCGCAGGTAGTGGCCGTTAATCATCACCCTGCTGGCGTAGGGATCGGTGGCGTAGATGTGGCTGTTGAACATCAGGTCCGGGATACTTTTCTGAAATGAAAGCGGCAATTCAACCAGGTGCGGCACTCTTGCGCCGGGCTCATCCCCGCGCAACGCAGGTGCCGGGCGTTCCGAGGGTAAAGACGGCGTAATAATAGTTGGCCGTTCACGGACAGGTTCAATGATTGGCTCGCTCACTGGTTCGGATTCCGGTAATGGTTCTGGCTCAGGTTCCGGTAATGATTCTGGCTCGGATTCCAGCAATAGTTCTGGCTCGGGCTGAGGGACAACAACTGCCTCAGGCTCGGGAGCTTGCAGGGGCACGCGCTCGGGCCAGAATATAACCGCCAGCACACCTGCATTCACCAGTAACGCCAGCGCCACCCAGACCACCGGGGAGATACGCCGCTTTCTCGGGCGGTGAATCAGTTGCACCTGCTGCCCGAGATCCGGGACTTTGCCCTGGCGGCGCTCGGTTTCGGACTTTCTGAGGGCATCGAGAATGTAGGACATAACCTAAGCTTCTCCTCCGGGCTTCATACCCACAAGCCTCGGAACATCCGCCTTCAGGTCGTTGTTTATCTGGATAACCGTCATGGCACCGGCAATCCCATCCACGGTAAGGCCTCGCAAGGACTGATACCAGCGCACCTGATCTTTAGCTGAAAGCCGCTTGATTCTTGCGCTGTCGGCAGGCGACTGGCTATGGGCTTCAGCCAACTCCATCATGCGCACCCCGATCCACAGTTCCTCGCCCGCAGCGGCACCGGAGGCGCTGCGACCAGCAAGGTAATCCGGCAACTGCCACAGCACCCGATACTCACCAAACCAGAAAGCCTCAAGGCTGGAAAACGATACCTGTTCCAGCCCTGAAGGCAGGGCAATTTCTGCGATATCGCCATCAAGTTGGCGCAGCACAACATAACCGCGATTACCGGCATCATCCTGGAGCATCAGCATGGCTGGCCTGTCGAGAAACGCCAGGCTTCGGCGGCTACCCTGCCTTTCCAGACAACCAAGACCCGATGCGCGGGCGAAATCACAGGCAACGGGCGACTCCTGCGGGTTGTATTCAACGCCCCAGATTTCAAACAGTCCGCGGAAAGCTTCGGGCTGACCAAGCGCCTGTTCAGGAAACCGGAACGCCGGACTTTCCGGGCTGGGGATGGCAGTGGCTTTCTCGACTTGAGTCGATACCGTTAAAGGTGCCGTTTGCTCATCTGGTTGTGCTTCTTGAGGTTCGCTTTCGCGTTGTATGGGGCCCCTTTGCTCTCCGGCAGTCATTTCCGCCGCCGTTTGTGGTTCTGAAGCAGTCTTCGACCCAGTCCATTGCTGATAGAACCAAAAGGTGCTGATCACAGCCAGAAGCAGCGATGCCATAAGCACCAGATAACCTGGCAGATCCGGCTTACCATCGGCTCGTGCGGGCTTTGGCCCGAGGTTGGTCCCCTTTACTTCTTTCGCGGCCTGCCGGATGTGGGCCGGCGTGACTTCATGCTCACCTTCAGCATAGGCACCCAGCAACGCACGATCACTGATCAGATTGATCAGACGCGGTATGCCATTGCTCAAACGGTAAAGTTTACGAACGGCCGAGGGCGAGAATACGTCTCCCCGCATACCCGCCACACCAAGCCGATAGCTGAGGTAGGCAGGCAGCTCATTACCGCCAATAGCATCCAGATGGTAGCGTGCGGTTACCCGCTGATTGAGCTGACGAAGTTTGGGAAGCGCCAGAATCTGCTGCAATTCCGGCTGGCCCAAAAGTACAATCTGCAGCAGTTTTTTCTCAGCTGTTTCAAGATTGGTCAACAGGCGCAACTGCTCCAGCACATCGGCCGACAGATTCTGTGCCTCATCAATCATCAGGACCTTGTGCCGCCCGGCCGCATGGGCTTTCAACAAATCCTGATTAATCAGATCGACCAGCAGTTTGGTGCTGGCACCGGCCGGATGATCAATCTCCAACTCATCACAAATAGAAGAGAGCAGCTCCCGGGCGGAAAGCCGGGGGTTAAGAATAAGGGCAATATCGACATGGGCCGGGGCACTTTCAATAAAACACCGGCTCACAGTGGTTTTACCGGTTCCGACTTCTCCGGTAATCACAATAAAACCGCCCTGCCCCTGCACACCGTACATAAGATGCGCGAGCGCCTCTTTATGGCGTTCGCTCAGGTAAAGGTAGCGGGGATCAGGCGCAATAGAGAACGGCGGTTCTCTGAAGCCGAAGAAATCGTAATACATGGGCGTCCAGTCAAATGCTCAGGCGCCGGGCTGTTCGGGCATTTGCCGAGCCGGGCTATACAGCAGCGTATCATACCGCCCGCTTCGCAGGCCTGTCATCTCAGGATGGCCCGGAATCAGCACTGTTTACCAGCCTGAGATCAGCAGCGCTGCGGCGATTCTGTTGTTTCAGGCGGCGCACACAGCGCTCGAGGGTTTTGGAGATGCGCGCGTGAGAGCGAATCATGGATATTTTTGGCCAGGTCGCGCGCTCACCGGCCAGAATCATTTCGCGCACAAATTCAGGCTTGGGATCGGCAAGCATGCGCCGGTAATCCTTGAAGCTGTATGTGGGCGCGATGGTTACATCTCCGGAATACCGCTGAGCCATGATGGTGTACATCTGGCCAGAGATCTGGCGAAGCAACTCGGGCCTGGCCCGCTTGCGGAGATAGTCAAAAACGCCCTGCCCGTGAAACTGCATTTCGGATTTCATCAGGTGCCAGGGCAGACTTGCCAGAGAGAGCTTTTCATCCTGACCGCGGGCGTTCAAAAAAGGTACCACGTGCGGGTTGGTCTGGCTGACGATGGTGAAATTCACATCATAGAGGTGCATTAACCGGTCAATGGGCAGATCACTCACAACAGAGCCATCCACAAATTTGAGCCTGGGCATGTACGGCAGCGCTTGCCCGTGAATATCCTTTTTCATCAGAGTAACCGGCGGGAAAATACCCGGCACCGCTGCACTGGCAAGCGCTGCGCTCCACACCATCAGATAGGGCGAAGTATAACCTGAAAGTAGCCGCGCCTTCTGGTGCGCCTGAACTGGCGACACACTCATATTGATCGAGCGGCCGGTGCGTAAATAGGCCTCCTCGAACGTATACTCGCCGATATTGGTTCGCAGGCAGGTACGCAGCTGATCCTGATCCATCAAGCCTTCGCCCCGCATTGCGCTGAGGAGGCCGCGCCATTTCCATGCCTTGAGGTTATGGTTCTCAGGGACCAGCATTTCGGGAATTTCGGCGTCAGTATGCACACCAAGCATTCCGGCAATGATCGCACCAATGCTTGAGCCTGTTACAACCTGCGGAAGCAGGCCCTTTTCCCAAAGCGCCTTGATTACCCCGAAGTGGAACATGCCAAGGCTGGCACCGCCGCTCAGCAAAAGTGTCGGCCGTCCATAGCTGGTCAGGGTGTCACGAAAAAACTGAAGTTTGTCAGCAACCGGAAAGCCCGGCACCGGGTTGTCACACAGGAAATCCAGAGCTTCACAAACCTGGGCAATGTACTCTTCAATCAGATGCTTGGTACCAACCCTGGAATGGGTGTACAGAGCAGGATTACCCATATTACCAAGATCGTGATGCAGACCCTCGCGCAGCGCCCGCTTCAGGCGCTCAAAATCGTTTTGCTGACGATACTGTTTGATATTGCTGAGGCGGTCGTAGAGCAACTCATAGTTATAGAACTCTGAAGCAAAATCCTCTTTCCACTCGGCGTTGCCTTCAAGAAAATCCAGCTCAAGCGCTGCGGCCTTCCAAACCTCATAGTTCGGTGCTTCGTCCAGCATCTTGCGGAACTTTTGAATCCTTGGATCTTGCAGCACCGTGTATCTCCCTCAGCTGTCCGTCAGGATCAGAAATCGTCGAGCATCAAATCTTCATTATCATCGCTGGCGAACGGGTCCCGGGTCACCTTACCGTCGTTTATCAGGAACTCTCTGCGTTGCAGGAAAGCGTTTCGAACGAAGGTATACGTATCGCCGGAAATAAAGCTCTCTGCAGGAATCAGATCCGCCCGCCTGTCCACAATCTGGACGCCGCGTGCGTAATAGTTGTCCGGGCTCTCGACATTGTCCCAAAGCGACGGAAGCAAAAAGCCGTCAGCGCCCAGACCGCTCAGATGACGGGGGCTGGAGGGGCCGAGAAAAGGCAGCATCAGATAGGGGCCAGAACCAGCACCCCAATGCCCCAGAGTCTGTCCGAAATCCTCCGGCCTTTCGGGCAGATCAAATGCAGTCGCAACATCAATCAGCCCGCCAAGGCCAAACACAGTGTTATAGGTAAACCGACCGGCTGCAACGACCGCCGACTCACCCTTCAGCTGCAGCACACTGTTGGTAAAGTTGCGGACTTCTGTGAGGTTATTAAAAAAGTTCGTGATGGCACGGTCAGCAAAATCCGGCATAAACGTCCGGTAGGTACTGGCTACCGGCTTCAGAACCCAGCGATCAATGGTGTCGTTAAAAGTATAAACCTTGCGGTTCCAGCTCTCATACGGATCCTGAGCATTTACCTGCGTGGCCGGGCCCTCGCGGGCAGGCTCCTGCGAACTCTGAGCCATGACTGGCTGTGCTGAAATAACAATAGCCAGCACGGCCACCAACGGCATGGCGAACAACCAGCCTCGGGGTGAAAAATTTGTCATGGTCAACTCTTGGGTTGTTGATGTTGCTTTACAGCAGCCCTTAAGCGCCGCTGCAAAACAATCAGCGACGGCGCACTACAACGCTGCCGATGGAGTAACCGGCACCGAAGGAGCAGATCACACCGGTGTCGCCGGTTTTCAGGTCGTCTTTGTGCTTATGGAACGCAATGATCGAACCTGCGGAGCTGGTATTGGCATATTCGTCGAGAATCACCGGAGCCTCATCTTCGCTCGCGTCACGCCCAAGCACCCGGCGGGCTATAAGCTGATTCATGTTCAGATTCGCCTGATGCAACCACATTCTGCGCAGATTTTCCGGCGCCAGCGAAAGGCTTTCGAGGTGATTCTGGATAGTTTCAGCAACCAGCGGTGAAACTTCCTTGAATACTTTACGGCCCTGCTGGATAAACAGTTTATCCGGCTTGCCCACACCGGCTTCGTCCGCCCGGTTCAGGAAGCCAAAATTGTTCCGGATGTTGTTCGAAAAAGTCGTTTTCAGGCGGGTGCCAAGGATCTCGAACCCCTGCCCTGGCCGCGTATTTTCCTCACGTTCCACCAGAATAGCGGTGCAGGCATCGCCAAAAATGAAATGGCTGTCGCGATCGCGGAAATTCAGATGGCCGGAGCAGATTTCAGGGCTGACAACCAGAACCGCACGCGCTGAACCGTTCTCCACGGAATTGACGGCTGCTTGCAGCCCGAATGTCGCAGAACTGCAGGCTACGTTCATGTCATAGGCGAAGCCATCGATACCCAGGGCCGCCTGAACCTCAATAGAAACCGCAGGATAGGCTCGCTGTAAATTGGAGCAGGCTACGATCACCGCATCCACGTCGCTGGCTTTTTTTCCTGCCTGGGCCAGTGCTTCATTGCAGGCCACAACGGCCATATCGCACTGCACCGAAGGTTCATCGTTGCCGCGTTCAGGAATGTAGGGCGCCATCCGCTTCGGATCAACGATGCCCGACTTGTCGATAACGTGACGGCGCTTGATACCTGAAGCTTTTTCTATAAACGCCGAAGACGACGGCTGAAGCGCCTCGATCTCGCCACTTTCTATGGCTTGTGCATGTTCAGAGTTGTACATCTCGACAAACTGGTTAAATGCTTCAACCAGCTCATCGTTATCAATGGTTGCCGGCGGTGTATACAGGCCGGTTCCGCTAATGACGGCTTTAATCACGCTAACCCCACGTCATGAAGATGAAAACAGAAGGACAGGAATATCGTACTTTCGGAAATACTAACACAGTCCCGGGGATTTGCCCGCCCCGCACAAATCATTACGCAAGGCCAGGCTTGATCGATCAGACCCGGGTGAGTTCCCACTGTTTGTCCAGGCGTTTTACCGACACTGTCATAGCCGTTCCCAGCTGCTGAGCAAAAAACGAAACACGGTATTCCTCGAGCATCCAACGGTAGGTCACAAGTTCGGGATCACGAACACCCTGCTTTTGCTGTTCATCGCGCTTGCTCGCGTAACGGCTCCACAGCGGCTCGCTGGTATGCAAAAATTCCCGTTCACGCCCCATTTCCCTTGGCATCTTTTCCAGCCGGACCAGCGCCGCTTCAAAATAACGGCCAAGCTCTGCCAACCATTGCGGCGGGGTTGCTACCAGAAAACCCGGATAAACAAGGTTTTGCATCTGAAACTTCAAGTCCGCCATACTGTTTGCAAGAGCCAGATTGATCTTGCCTTTCAGTTGCTTTGCGACTTTCTGATAACCCGTCATAGCCTGGTGAAGGCGTTCATCTGCCTGCTCCAGGGCAGGAATGAAATCACCCCTGTGCTGATCAAACAGTGCATCAAACCCCTCACGGGTATGGGGAACACGATCTTCTAAAAAGTGCTCCATCGCAGTGGAAACAAGCAGATCATCCAGAAGAACCTTTGCCTGCCCGACGGTAGCAAACATCAAAGCGGACTGTTTAAAGCGGGGAAGCTTTCTCTCCAGATCATCCAGGGTATTGCCAAACCGGTTAAGAATAAGCCGTGCAATACCCTTGCGGGTTGTATCCTCCGCGGTAAGACGATCCAGACAGCGAATCTCACGTACCTTTTTGCCCAAATCTTCAAGCGCAGGATAAACAGTGATCTGCATCCCGCCCTTTTCGGTCTGCACCTGCGCCGGCAGCTCACCAAACTCCCAATCCGTATACTCGCCTGCGGGCTCCTGATTCCGGCTGTCGCTTGTTGCCGATGCAAGCGCCTCTTCAGCACGCCCTTCAAGCTGGCTCTGAAGTTCACCCGTTTCACGACTTTCTGCGATAACTTTACCGCCGTCCCCCAGCACTCTCAGGTTCATCCTAAGGTGGCGAGGCAATTCATCCCGAGGCCAGGCTTCGGGATCAATACGCACACCGGTCATCCTCCGCAGCTGTTCACCCAACTGCAAAGCCAGCGGTTCGTTGGAAGGCTGGAGATTGGCAATCGCAGCGTCCACAAAATCCGGCACCGGCACAAAGTTGCGCCGAAGGGATTTTGGCAACCCCTTAACCAGCGCCACACACTTCTCGCGAAGCAGCCCCGGCACAAGCCATTCCAGGCGCCGGGAAGGAATTTGCCGCAACGCCATCAGTGGCACCTGCAGCGTTACCCCATCGCGCTCACTGGTCGGCTCAAACTCGTAGCTCAGCGGGTAACGAACGCCCTCCCACTCCAGAAAATCCGGATACAGATCCCCCGCCAGGGCATCGACGGGCCGTTGCAGGACATCCTCTTCAGTCAATTCCAGATTGTGAAGCTGCTCAGCCGTAAGATTTTTCCACCAGCTTTCGAAATGACGACCGCTGACGATCCCGGCAGGCAGGCGTTCATCGTAAAAACCGACAAGTACCTCATCATCCACCAGAAGATCCCGGCGTCGGGTTTTCTTCTCCAGATCCTCTACGCTGGCCAGCATCTCGCGGTTGCGGCTTATAAAAGGCGCTTTCGAGCGATAATCACCTTCTACCAGAGCATGGCGGATGAAGAGGTTCCGGCACTCAACCGGATCTATTTTGCTGAACGCTATCCGGCGTTTAGGCACTACATCAAGGCCGTAAAGGGTAATCTTTTCGTACCCCATCACCTGAGCTCTCTTCTGCTCCCAGTGCGGTTCGAAATAATGATGTTTCACCACATGGCCGGCCAGGGGTTCAATCCACTCCGGCTGAATGGCGGCTACCATACGGGCAAACACCCGGCTGGTTTCTACAATTTCTGTGGCGACAATCCACTTGGGCCCGGTTTTGGATACTTTAGAGCCAGGAAAAATCATGACCTTGCGATTGCGGGTCGCCAGATATTCCTTTTTCTCGACCTTGGTCGCTACCTGCCCGAGCAAACCGGCCAGAATCGCTTTGTGTATCGTGTCGTAGGTGGCCGCATCCCGGTTGAACGACAGTTTCTGATCACGACAAATCAGCGTGAGTTGCCGATGAATGTCGCGCCACTCCCGCATACGCATCCAGCTGAGAAAACTCTTCTGGCACACCTTTTTGAGCTGGTTCTGGGACAGCTCCTGGCGCTGTTCTTCATAAAAGTTCCAGATATTCAGCAGAGTGATAAAGTCTGATTCTTTGTCGTTAAACGGGGCGTGGGCCTGGTCGGCAGCCTGCTGTTTATCCTGCGGCCGCTCTCTTGGATCCTGAACACTCAAACCGGCAATAATAATAAGCGTTTCCGCAAGACTGCCCTGGTCTGCAGAGGTCACCAGCATTCTCGCCAGGCGTGGATCCAGCGGCAGCTTAGCCATGGTCCGCCCGAGCTTTGTAACGCGCCGCTTATCATCAACCGCACTCAGCTCTTCGAGCAACTTGTAGCCGTCGTTGATCAGGCGTTTGTCTGGCGCCTCAAGAAACGGAAAATTGCGAATCTCACCGAGGCCGGACGTCGCCATCTGCAAAATAACGGAGGCCAGATTGGTGCGCAGTATTTCCGGATCGGTGTATTCGGGGCGGTTGATAAAATCCGTTTCATCGTACAAACGAAAACAGATGCCCGGCGCAACCCGACCGCAACGCCCTGCCCGCTGGTTTGCACTGGCTTGCGATACCGGCTCAATAGGCAGGCGCTGTATTTTCGACCGAACGCTGTAGCGGCTGATTCGCGCCACACCTGTGTCAATCACATAGCGAATGCCCGGCACCGTAAGGGAAGTTTCAGCGACGTTGGTGGAAAGCACGATCCGGCGGCCGCGATGGTTCTGAAACACCCGGTTCTGTTCCTGATTGCTTAACCGGGAATATAAAGGAAGGACTTCCGTGTGCAGGAGTTCTGCGTGACGCAGCACTTTACTGAGATTGCGAATCTCACGCTCACCCGGCAGAAATATCAACACATCTCCCGGTGGCAGTTTGTTACTACGCTCATGCTGTTCAATTTCATCAAGTGCTGCAAGAACGCCATCATTCCAGCCCTGATCGCGATCATCTTCGTCGCCGGTCAGAGGCCGGTACTGGATATCCACGGGAAACGTACGGCCACTGACTTCCAGCACCGGCGCCTTGTCAAAAAAGTCACTGAAGCGATCCACTTCAATGGTGGCAGAAGTGATAATGACTTTGAGATCAGGACGTTTGGGAAGAAGTTGCTTCAGATAGCCCAGCAGAAAGTCTATGTTCAGGCTGCGTTCGTGGGCTTCATCAATAATCAGTGTGTCGTAACGCTTCAGATACCGGTCGTGCTGGACTTCCGCCAGCAGAATCCCGTCGGTCATTACCTTGACCCGGGTCTGCTCGGAGGTGGTGTCGGCAAACCGGACCTGATAGCCGATCTGCTGCCCCGTCTGCTCGCCAAGCTCATCTGCGATACGGGCAGCAACACTGCGGGCTGCGATACGTCTTGGCTGGGTATGACCAATGAGGCCGCGAATTCCGCGGCCCATATTCATGCAGATCTTCGGTATCTGTGTGGTTTTACCCGATCCGGTTTCGCCAGCAACAATGACAACCTGATGGTTTTCAATTGCTTCGCGGATATCATCCACGCGGTCAGAAACCGGCAGCCCTGCAGGAAAACTGATTGGTTTGTGCAGGGCGGCCCGAATATCAGAGTGCGAAGTCACCGTAATTATTTGTTCCCCGGCTCGTCACGCAGCTCACGGCGCAGAATCTTACCGACGTTGGTTTTCGGCAGATCGTCGCGGAACTCGAAGAAGCGCGGCACTTTGTAAGCAGTCAGGCGCTCACGGCAGAACTCTTTCAGTTCGTTCTCGGTGACACCTTCCGCAGTCGCAACAAGGTACACCTTCACCGCTTCACCACTCTTGGCATCCGGCACACCTACAGCTGCGCATTCAACCACTTTCGGGTGGCTGCTTACCACATCTTCAATCTCGTTCGGATAAACGTTAAACCCGGACACAATGATCATGTCCTTCTTGCGATCAACAATACGGATATAACCGTCTTCCTGAATCACCGCCACATCACCTGTCTGAATGTAGCCATCTTCAGTGAAAGACTTCTGCGTATCTTCAGGGCGCTGCCAGTAGCCGCGCATAACCTGTGGACCTTTTACACAGAGTTCGCCGGGTGCTCCCAGCGCGGTCTCTTTGCCCTCATCATCAATAGTCTTGACCTGAGTAGACGGGACCGGCAGGCCAATGGTGCCTAACTGGATAGCGCTGCGAGGATTGAAGGTAACCACCGGAGACGTTTCGGTCATGCCGTAGCCTTCGGATATGGCACAGCCTGTCACCCGCTCCCACATCTTCGCCGTATCGGTTGTCAGTGCCATACCTCCCGAAGACGTAAGCTTCAGGTTGCTGAAATCGAGATCCTGGAATTCTTCGTTATTGCACAGTGCGACAAACAAGGTGTTCAGACCAAGGAATGCGGTGAACTTGTGGTTTTTGATTTCTTTCACAAATCCAGGAATATCCCGCGGATTAGGAATCAGCACGTTGTGGCCACCAGCTTCGAGCATGATGCCGCAGTTCAGAGTAAAAGAATAAATGTGGTACAGAGGCAGAGGGGCAATCACAATTTCCTGCCCTTCAACGATCGTGTCTTCCATCATCGGGCGAACCTGCAGCAGGTTTGCTACCAGGTTACCGTGGGTAAGCATCGCACCCTTGGCCACACCCGTTGTTCCACCCGTATACTGCAGCACCGCGATATCGTCCTGCTTACATTCAACCGGCGTAAACTTTTCACGGGCGCCCGCGCTGAGCACAGCCGGCAGTTTGTGAGCCTGTGGAATGTTGAATGGCGGCACCATCTTTTTCACATGCTTGACCACAGCGTTCATCAGCGTGCGCTTGATGGGCGAGTGCATGTCGGCAATCTCGGTAACGATTACGTGCTCGATGCTGGTGTGAGGCAGAACTTTTTCGGCGTTTTCAGCCATATTCGCGAGCACCACCAGTGCCTTGGCACCGGAGTCGTTAAACTGGTGTTCCATCTCGCGAGTGGTGTAAAGCGGGTTGGTATTGACCACAATCAGGCCGGCACGCATGGCGCCAAATACCACAACCGGATACTGAGTCAGGTTGGGCATTTGCACCGCGATACGGTCACCAGGTTTCAGATCTGTCTTGTTCTGCAGCCAGGCAGCAAAGTTCCGGGTCTGAGTATCCAGATCCCTGTAGGTAAGAGTTGCACCGACAGCACTGAAGGCGGGGCGGTCAGCGTATTTTTTAACCGCCTGATCAAACACATCCACCATACTGCTGTATTTTTTCAGATCGACTTCACGGGGAACACTGGCGGGGTATTTGTCTTGATAGAACTTCTCAAAATCCATCACCATCTCCTGTCTGGCGCTTTTCTTTATAATGATTTACCAATGCCGTGCGATCCAAAAATCAACTCGACATAAGTATCAGCCTCAAAAAGTGGGGAGAGAATAGCAGTTTTGTTACCGATGAGGTAGTTTCAGCGCATAACAGGGAAGACTATCCCCCGCCAACCTTAAGCACGGAGCACTTGATGAGCGACACCCTTGATACCCTTGAAAATATTACTTACGACGAGCTGAATGAGGGTGACACAGCCAAATTTACCCGGACACTTTCAGAAGATGATCTGGTGTTGTTTGCAGCTGTTTCAGGGGATGTTAATCCGATGCACCTCGACCCTGAATTTGCAGCCAACTCCATATTCAAGGAGCGGGTCGCCCATGGCATGTGGAGCGGTGCCCTGATTTCTGCTGCGCTTGCGACGGTAATGCCCGGCCCGGGCACGGTTTATCTGGAACAGAGCCTCACCTTCAGGCGCCCCGCAAAGCTCGACGACACCTTGACTGTAAACCTTACCGTTGTGCGCAAAGATCCGAAAAACCGGGTTGTTTTCAAGTGTGACGTGACAAACCAGAACAATCAAAAGGTTGTTACCGGAGAAGCCAGGGTTATTGCTCCAACCGAGAAGGTTCGCCTTTACAAACCGACGCTTCCGAACATCAAGATTGAGCGCCGCGACTGACAGCGAGGGATTGTTTTTTTCAACCTGGTAAAAAGTCGATCGGGAACCTTACTTTCCGGGCCTCAACCCTGTCGGCACCAAAGTTGAAGAGCCGCACACGCATGGCAATTTTCTGCTCCAGTGCCGGGCTCTCAAGCTCGGAACTGACCACCTTGCATGCAGACACTGAACCGTCTGGCTCTATGACGAGCTCCAGTAAAACCTTTCCTGCCAGAGTAGGGTCCTGCCTTAGTTCTCGCTGGTAAAGGGAGTAAAGCGCCGTTTTGCCCGAATCAAACACCTGCCGGATGTTGCTCATTGCCCGCTCACCCATTGAAGGTGCCTTGTCAGGCGCCGGCCCACTGGCCGCAACCGGTGTTTGTTGAGAGGCAGCTTCTACTTTTCTTACCTCGTGCCCGGCAACTTGCACGTCTGCGCGTTGCACCCGGGTATCTTTTACACCACCGCTGCCCTGCAAAGCATTACCGGACAGTTGAGCCCGGGAACTGACGGCCTTTACAGTACCCGGCTCATTATCCGCGTTGGCCTGAATGGCCGGCGCAATTTCAGGCGCGGGTTTACGCATGGATGCCAGCCGATCTTTCATGGCCAACAGACCGGAACGGGATGCGTTTTCACGTGCCTGTTCCACGCTCTGGGTTGTTGGTTTTGCTGACTGCTTCAACGGCACAGGCTGAACTTCCTGCTTCACTGGCCGGGGAATGGGCGTCGGCGAGTGTTCCGGTGTTGGTTTCACCGGGTCCACCACTTCAGGGGAAGGCTCGGCAGGCTTTGGCTCAGGCAAAACCGGAATTTTAACAGGCTCAGAGGCTGGTTTTTCAAGGGCCTCTTGTTTTACAAGAAGCCGTGCGAGCTGCGGTGGAAGGCTTTCGGCACTTGTTCGCTCAAGCTCCGGAACTTCAAGAGCAGGAATCACCAGAGCAAATGGAATGAAAAGCAGGAGGGCCACGGCTGTGATGACTAAAAGCCGCAGGCGTTCACCCTCTTCCCTGTTCCAGGATAACGAAGACAAAGGCGTTCGCCCTGAATATCCAAGCGCTCCAAAATCGCTAGCCGCAGGCATCGCATTCATACCTGTCATTGCCACTCACCGGTCCGGACTTCAGGATTTGCAACACCCAGCTTCTGGCGAAACTCACGATGGCGTTCGAGGACCAGAGGATCAAGAGGCTGAAGCAGTTCCGCAGCGGTGTTCTCCAGCTCCGCCTCTGGCCTGCGCGGCAGTGTGGGCGCTCGCCAGGGCAAAATATTCAGCACACGTGGCTCATCCTCACCCATACTGGCGGAAATACCCTCGATACTCAGGAGAGCCTGCTTATCGGCAGCTACACAAAAAGCCGGAGCCGTGAAAACTATCAGAATGAACAGCCCGGTCGAGACAGCCAATAAGGCCCGGCCACAAAGCCTGGAAGCCGATTTCAGCATCACTCCAGCCTCCTTTGCAGATCAGCAATCCATCCCGTCACCTTTTTGTCCTCTTCGGCCGAGAGTGACTGGTAAAGCTGGTAATGTGAGAGTGCGCGGTCAAGATCAAGCAGGTAAAGCTCGGAAATAACCGCAAGATTGTAGTGCAGTTCGGCAACTTGGGGAGAGCTTTGAAGACCGGTTTCCAGCAGAACTGCCGCCTCGTTATAGCGATGCTGCTGCAGGAGCAGAAGTGCCCGATTATTCAGAGTTGCTGCATCAACCGGCTCAGGAGAAGTGGCCTCAGGCGTTTTCACCGGCTGCGCGGTACAACCCGTAAGCAAAAAAGCGACAGCCAGTGAGGCACAAAAAACGCTTGTTCTGAATACAGGCAAACCGACAGACTTATGTTCGGGCATCGTCAGTATCCTCCGGTGGAATACTCATCCAGCGCAGAGCCCGGCTGTAGCGGCCGGGGTGAAGTTCCGCCAGAACGCTCAGGCTTTGTTCGATCCAGGTATTAAACCCGCCAACGGTGATGCGCTGATGGTTTTGCGAATGCAGCGCGATCGCGCGCTCTTCAAATGGATAAGCCTCTTCTTCAAGCAGCATCCGGTACTGCATCTGCTCCAGCTCATTCAATTCCTCCGGAGCGGCCGATGCCAACAGGTCTCTGGCCATAATGCGGTGAAGCTCGGCCCGGCGAAACAGAGATTCCGCCAATACCCCGGAACCACCAAGAGACTCTGCCTCACGAAAACTGGCCTGCGCCCTGGCCATAGCGGCCTGCTTACGATCCAGTGATTGCTCAAGAGGAATGCTCAGCTCAATACCAGCAAACTCTTCGGCGGCTTCTGCCCCGTTTATCAGCGCGCCATGAGCCGCCCACTGAAGAGTCGTCTCCGAATGCCAGTTGCTTTCCAGCTCTGCCGACACCAACTCAGCGCGCCATTGCGCGGCAGAACTTCCCGTTTCTATCAGCCTGTGGCGCATCGTCTGCAGCCGGATATGTTCATCCGCTTCCAGGGCAACCGGGCCGGTAGCAAGATAACCTTCATAGACTGCATTGCGCTGCTCATCTGCTCCGGCGGCGTGAAAAAGCTCTGCGGCCCTTAGCCGATAACCCCAGACACCATCTTGCATTGACTCCGTAGCACTGAGGTTGTCAGCCATAGCCATCAACTCATTGGCTGCCCGTGCTGGCTGACCCGATGAGCTATAGGCCAGAACCAGTTTTTCGCTGATTTCAGGGGCGAGCGCATGGCGCGGATAATCATTATGGAAGCGGTTGAGTTCATTAATCGCCGGCTGCCAACTTGAGGCTCTGAGCAGCGTGTTGGCCGCATCATAACGCCCCTTAATGGCCGTTTCCGAGCCCGGCAGTACCGTTTCGATCCGCTGAAAATGCGCTACTGCAATCGACGTTTTGCCGGCGTCGGCAGCCCGTTCGCCCTGACGATAAATGGCGGTGGCGAGCTGCTCTTGCAGATCGGAAGTTTCTCGCTTCATTGCGTCGGTTGCGGATTCTCCGGAGGCCAAGGTTATGGCCTCTCGCCAGGCCCTTTCTGCAAGCCCGTACTCATTCATGTGCTGGCGCACCTGAGCCGTTATCAACCAACCGGCAAAGCGGGTTTCGGGTGTTGCCTTGGGGTGAACAACAGCCTGAGTGGCAAAACGCAAAGCCTGCTCATATTGACCAGATTCGAACCAGCGAACAGCCAGTTCGGCCAACACTCCCGGTACCCTCGCGTCTGAACCATACTGTTCTGCAAACCGATCGGATTCAGCGGCGAGATCATCAAGGCCGGGCGCATAGCCGGCAGAAGCCATTTCGCCACTGGTGCCTGCCCGGATCAAAGCGACTGCAGCCCAGCCAGCATCCGCGCCGTATTCGTAATCAGACAAATCGTAGGCTGCTACGCGATAGTTTGTAAGCGCAGAGAGATACTCCTTTGCCTGCAACCGGGCATCGCCCGCGAGGCGGAAAAACTCTCCCGGCGCTTCGCTTCGATTAGCCAGCCCTTCGTAGTATCTCGCCGCAACCGAATAGTGTGCGGCAGCATCTCTCGCCGGGGGCATACCCGCAGCGTAGTGATAATCTGCGAGAAAACGGCTGAACTTGCGCCATTTCTCGCGGTAATCCGCGTCAAGGCCAGCGTAATCGTTTTGATCATCGAACAGCGCGATATAGTCAGCCATGGCTTCCCGGGCCATGTCAGGCTTACCGGCCCGGTTCCATACATCCACAACCTGCGCCATAAAACCGGCTCGCTGAGGATGCTCGGGGAAGTATTCTGCAAATGCCCGGCTGGTCGCCACACTGGCCGCGGCCTTACCTTGCACCGCATAGAAATCGGCAAGGCGATCAAATACCAGTGGCGCCCAAACGCTTGGCGCTTCTGGCTGAAGCCAACCCATCAAAGTTTCTGCGCCGCCCCGGCGGCTGGCCATCAGGGCCAGAATCCGTAAGGTGTCATCTATACTGTCTACGTTCGATTCAGACACCTGAAAAAGGCTTTCAGCGTTCGGCAGAGATTCATCCAATACTTTTACAAATGTACGCCCCGCCCGCTCCCACGCCTGCGGCCCCTGCTTGAAAAGCGCCCAACCGAGCATGTAGCGCGCCTTGTTTTCAAGCTCATCGGCATCACCATTCACATTAACAACCTTCCGATACCTGGCCTCGGCTTCCACGTAATCTCCGGCGGCGAATGCCGATTCAGCAATCCTGAACCAGGCTTCCGGAACCAGAGGCGAATCCGGATACAGCCCCACGAGTTGTTGCAGCCGGCTCACAGAGGCCGCGTTCTGCCCTGTTAAAGCATGGGCCTTCGCCATCTGGTACAAGAGCTCATCCAGGCGCCCGCCAAACACGCCACGTTCAAGAATGGACCTATAACTTTCGATCGCCTGCCGGTACACCTCTGGCTCTTCAGCGGGGCTGAACCCTATGTCTTCACCGGAACGATCGCGGATATTCGCAAGGCGGTTCAATGCATCCACGCGTACCGAGGGTTCATCGGTCGTATTGAACAATCGCTGGTAGCGCCTTGCTACCTCTGCGGGTGAAATGGCAGGGAGCGGCCTGGATTCGAACTTCAAAAACACCGGGCGCATGTCGGCAATGGTTTCACCGTCCTTT
Source organism: Marinobacter sp. (assembly GCF_048259445.1). Lineage (GTDB taxonomy): Bacteria > Pseudomonadota > Gammaproteobacteria > Pseudomonadales > Oleiphilaceae > Marinobacter. The sequence continues at coordinate 124,620 of NZ_JBLXHQ010000006.1, forward strand.
CCAAGCTCTACGCGAAAAGATTCCTGCCCGTAAGCCAGGCTGCTTAGCAAACAGAGTGGCAGCGCAAGACTACGCAGAGCTTTCAAACCTGACTGCCCCAAACCTGACTGCCTCATCTGCCCTGCTCCCCGGAATCCAGTTCCTTCAGGGCCAGATACTCATAGAGGTGGGCGATCTGTTGCTCGGTTTTATCCAGAGCAACCATCATTTTTTTGTCCTGAGCTTTCACAAAATCCAGTGCCAGCTGATCAAGCAGCACCTCGGCCGGCGCGCGCAGAGCCTTCACAGACTCCAGATGAGCGAGTGAGTCTTTACGCAATTGCCGGGCCTCGACAAGCAACGCTTTCAGATTCTGAGCGCGATTGGCAGACAGACCCTCGAACTTATCCAGCTGTCGCCCGGAATCCGAGAGCGTTGTCTGTATTACTCTCAGCTGCTGATATTGATCCGTATTCAACTCACGGCTGTCCGAACGCGCCAGCAAAGCATTCATGCGCAGCTCAAGGCGGGAGTGAGTATCTTCCAGAGCATCTTGTTGCGCCGTCTCTGTCGCAGAACCTGAGGACTCAAGCTGGCCGACAATAGAAGCAATAAAAACATCGAGGTCCTGAACGCTGCCTTGGAGCTGGGCCGCCATCTTTGCGAGATCCTCGACCCGGCTTACAGCCTGCTGCGAAACGGGCTGTTCCATAAAGCCAAGCAGGTAGGCCATACGGGGCTGAGTAAGTGTGCGGCTGTCTGCCAGAAACCATTCTACCTTCGGGCTGCCCAGGCCAGCCTCACCGGAAAAAGAGCCTCGCGCATCGAGAACCAGCGCTTTATAAGCACCCTGCTTTCGAATCTGACTCGCCAGTTTTCGAAGGGTAACGCGCTCACTTTCGTAGGCAGCATTTGCAGCCAGGTAAGCCTCGCCAGCCTGCCCTAGATAACCGGACAGATCGTAACCACGCCCCATACCTATCCAGGCCTCCGCAACTCCCGGATACGCAAGTGGGTATTTTTTAGCCCGATGCCAGCTTTGCATGGCTGCGCGGTGATGGCCCTGTTCCGCGAGGGCCAGACCGTGAAAGTAGAGAGCCTGGGGAGTTTTGTGGCTATCCAGCGGTATTTTTTCAAGAAAGCCAATGGCTTTCTCATACTCTGCATTGGTGTAGGAAAGGTAGCCGGCACGCAACAGAATACGGGCCTGCAGAGCGGTTTTTCGGTGGGTATCAGGGTCCTTATCTGCCATTGCCAGCGCGACCCGTAACGCAACCAAAGCACGGGAGGGATTCAGGTCATTGCGGGCGTGGTCAGTAGAAAGATTAAGGTAGCCAACCGCAGACCAGTAGCCTGCAGCCATATCGGCGAGAATCTTGCCGGCTTCTTCAGAATCTCCACGGAAACGGGCAATCTCCGCCTGATCGTAAAGCACCTGTTGCCTCGGTTTAAGAGGTTCGGATGCTTCGCCATAAGCCGGCGCCAGCATCAGGGCAAACAAGCCAGCCAGGCCGATGCGAATAGCCACTTTCATCACCGGTTACTTCCACTCAACAAAGGATACGCGCGGTTCAAAATCAGGCGCCCTGGCTTCCAGTGCCATCTGCAAACGAAGAGTGCCGGGGCGTTTTTGAAAACGATGTGAGGATTCCCGGCGCACAAAACGATCATTGGCTGCCCGTGCCGTAATCACTACTTTGAGCTCGTGCTCCCCATTGGCGAGATTACCGGTGAAAAGCTGCTGAGTACTCCCGTGTTGGAGAGAAGCGTTCTCTTTGCTGGTATACAGATGCGAAGCAGCGGGTTTGCCATTCACGAACAGTTCTACAGAATCCAGCGCAAGACCATCCCGGCTGGCGAGTGTCAGAAAAACTGCCAGTCGTGTATCAACGGGGTGGAGCACTTTTTGTTCAAACTGAAAAACCGCATCTGCATGAGCCGAGACTTCGGCTTTCAGCCCCGCGATCTCCTCATCGATTGAGGAAGCAATGGCCAGGCCGGAACTGACCATTACCAAAAGGAACGATACAACACTGAAACTGGTGCCGAAGCCTTTGCGCTGCCTGCCCTGGCACTCTTGTGTTTTTTGTAGGCCAAACATAAGCCTCGTGCTCCCTGCCGCCGCTACATCTTTCGCTTTTTGATCACAAACTGACAAGAAGAGTAACACTTGGTTACAACGAAGAACGGTAAGCAGATCACCAAATCGGAAACCCGAACTGTGTCGAGTTATTTGACATACAGAATGAGAGCAACGCAGAGGCAGGCATATGGAGCCCTTGGCAAACCTATCCAACACACTGTTTTTATGTATTTTTCTTTTTATGGCCTTTAAATTGCTAAAACCGGATGGGCGGGGATGCGTTTACGCACCCCCGCTTGATATGCCGAGCTTTGCCGATGTCTCAACCGCATCGGCTTTTTTTATTTGCTCAAATATTTCATGGCCGACTCCAGGCCTTCCACCGTGAGCGGATACATATGGTTGTTCACCAACTGGCGAGTCATACCCAGTGAGCCACCGGAGCCCCAATAACCCTCCGGTAGCGGGTTGATCCATACCACCTTACGGAAATGCTCGTTGATACGCTGAAACCAGGTCGCGCCGGCTTCCTCGTTCCAATGCTCAATAGAACCGCCCGCGTGGGATATTTCATAGGGCGCCATGGTGGCATCGCCTACGAAGATTACTTTATAGTCTGGCGAGTACTTGTGGAGAATGTCATAGGTGCTTGTCGTCTCGTTCATGCGCCGGACGTTGTTGGTCCACAGGCTCTCATAAACGAAATTGTGAAAGTAAAAGTACTCCATGTGCTTGAACTCGAGGCGCGCAGCGGAAAAGAGCTCTTCGCACACCCGCACGTGCGGGTCCATCGAGCCGCCCACGTCAAAAAAGATCAGCACCTTTACCGCGTTATGGCGCTCTGGAACCATTTTCAGATCAAGGTAACCCGCATTACGGGCCGTCGACCGAATCGTATCGTCGAGATCAAGTTTGTCTGCGGCTCCCTGCCGGGCGAACTTGCGCAAACGCCGGAGCGCTACCTTGATGTTGCGGATACCCAGGGTAACGCTGTCGTCCAGATCCTTGAACTCACGCTTTTCCCAAACCTTGACGGCGCGCCCGTGCCGGCCTTTTTTCTGACCGATACGGAAGCCTTCAGGGTTGTACCCGTCGGCGCCAAAAGGAGACGTTCCCCCGGTACCAATCCACTTGTTACCTCCGGCATGGCGCTCTTTCTGCTCTTCCATGCGCTTTTTGAAGGTTTCAATAAGCTCTTCAAGACCCCCGAGCGAATCGATTTTGGCTTTCTCTTCCTCGCTCAGGTTTTTCTCGAACTCGGCGCGCAGCCACTCATCGGGAATCAGAGCCTCAAGCATCTGATCCAGATGCTCAATGCCCTCGAAATAGGCCTTGAAGGCCAGATCAAACTTGTCGAAGTGGCGCTCGTCTTTCACCAGGCATAGCCGGGCGAGGTAATAGAACTCTTCCATATCCGCAAACGCGAGGCGCTGCTGCAACGCTTCCAGCAGATCGAGGAATTCGCGCAGGCTGGCAGGCACTTTGGCCCGCCGCACTTCGAGAAAGAAATCAATCAACATAAAACCGCACTCTTGCCGAATTTCAGCCGCGACGGCGGGCCATAAACGCCAGCTTTTGCAGAAGGTGTACGTCTTGCTCGTTTTTCACCAGAGCACCGTACAGTGGCGGCAACGCCGAGCTGCTGTCTTTATCCTGAAGCATCTTGGCCGTCAACTCATCTGCCATCAGCAGCTTCAACCAGTCAATCAGCTCAGAGGTGGAGGGCTTTTTCTTGAGGCCCGGCACCTTGCGCACATCAAAGAATACTTCCAGAGCATCCTTCACCACCTGCTGCTGAATACCCGGGAAGTGAACATCCACAATGCTTTGCATGGTGGCGTGATCCGGAAAGCTGATGTAGTGGAAGAAGCAACGGCGCAGAAAGGCGTCTGGCAGTTCTTTTTCATTGTTACTGGTGATCACTATGATCGGCCGTTTCTTGGCTTTTACGAACTGCTGGGTTTCGTAAACGTAGAACTCCATGCGATCCAGTTCCAGCAGCAGATCGTTCGGGAATTCTATGTCGGCCTTGTCGATTTCATCAATCAGCAGCACAACCTGCTCATCGGCTTCAAAAGCCTCCCAGAGCTTGCCCTTCACAATGTAGTTGCTGATGTCCTTGACCTTCTCATCACCCAATTGCGAATCCCGCAAACGGGATACCGCATCGTACTCATACAAGCCCTGTTGAGCTTTGGTGGTAGATTTGATGTGCCAGGGAATCAGGCGCATACCCAGCGCGCTCGCCATTTCCTCGGCCAGCAAGGTTTTGCCGGTGCCGGGCTCGCCTTTGATCAGCAATGGGCGTTGCAGCGTAATGGCCGCATTTACGGCCATTTGCAGGTCATCGGTGGCTACATAATTATCGGTACCGGTAAACTTCATCAGTGTGGTTCCTGTCAGTGACTTTCAATTTTCTTGAGGTTACTTTTTCTTTTCTTTGTCCGGCTCATCGTCCGGCCCATCGTAATCTGGCAAATCGTCAAATTCGGAAAGATCAAAATCGTCCAGCCCGAATTCTTCTTCATCGTCTTCTTCCACTGGTTTGTCCAGCTCCGGGATAACCTCTTCTGGCTCCACAACAGCGCTGGCAACCGGAATATCCTCTTCCGCCGGTTCTTCTTCGGGCTCGGGTTGCAGAACGGGTTCCGGCTCAATCACAGGCTCAGGTTCCGGCTCCGGCTCCGGCTCAGGTTCGGGCTCTGGCTCTGGCTCTGGTTCTGGTTCTGGTTCTGGTTCTGGTTCTGGCTCAGGTTCGGGCATCACAACCGGAGTTTCCGCCTCCAGATCCGCCATTTCCTGTTTCAGATCGTCAAAGTTCTCAGTTTCAGCACTCTCGGCGTCATCTCCGGCTGCTGCTGCGGAGCGGCGTTTGCGCATCAGCAGAATAATGATCAATGCGAGAACCACGAGCGCTCCCACCCCGGCTCCGATCATCCACAGTGGCACGGGCAGTGCTGATTCAGCCTCCTGCTCTTGTTCAGCAACTGGTTCTTCACCGGCTAATGGCTCTTCTTCGGCCAACGGCTCTTCTTCAACGACAGGCGCTGGCACTGCTGGCTCCGGTTCAGGCTCACTCGCCTGCTCAGGTTCCTCGCTCGTAGGCGGCGCTTGCTGGGCCTGCTCCGCGAGACTGGTATCGATGGGTAGTCCGATACTCGGTTCAACCATACCCACTGGCACCATAAACCGGGTTGTTGCCGTAAACTTGCGGGCAAAGGTTTTGCCATCCGCAACGATGTCTATTCTGTATAGGCCTTCCGCCGGCAGCTTGCTGATAGTGTCTGTGTAAACGCCGTCTTCCGGCGGCTGATCCGCTGAGAGCGCTTTACTGCCGCTGCGCCCGTCTTCGGAGGTCAGGCTGAGCTTCACACTCAGCACATTAAGAAATTCCGGGTTGGTTATGGTTTCAGTTTTCTCGAAAAACGCAACGCGGATATCAACAGGTGATTCCGGAGTGAATGTCGCAGGCACCGGGCCTACCACCATTCTCAGATCGCTTACGACGGTAACGCGACTGCCCTCACCCAGTTCACCGGTTACGCGCCATTCGCCGGCCTGTGGCTCGGTAATGGTCACCAGATCATAGGCTGCTTCCCGGGCCCAGCGAACGTTGTCTGGCTGGGCGTTATAGAGAAGCTTCTGCCCATCAGGCCGGACCAGCTCCAGGCTGGCAGGCTCACCCGCTTCATCGGCGTTGGGCTCACCGCGGAAAATCAATGCGGTAAATTCTTTTACGCCTCCATCGACAGTGAACGCGTTGCCTTCAATGGGAATCTGCTCCTGGGGTGCTGCGGTATTCAGGGCATCCAGAAAGGCCAGGTTAAGGGATTCCGCCGTATCGGCAATCCGGAAGCTGCCTTGCGATTTCTCAGCAAGCGTCTTCAGAAAACCGGCATCTGCCTGATCCGAAAGTGCAACAGGATGAAAGGTTGCGCCTTTAGCCACCAGGTCATTCAGCAGTCCGCTCAGAATTCGCTCTTCTTCAGCCCGGTTTACATCCGCGCTGTCCGAGATATCCACCTTGCCGTCGGTCAGCAGAATAAAGTGCGTATTCTCCAGAGAGCCACCGGTTACATAATCGTCGCTGGCAACTTCAATGGCCTTACCAAGATTGGTGCGCAAAGCGACAGAATTGATCTCACCGGAACGTTCAATAGCGGTTTCTCGCCAGGATTCAGACACTTCACCGTGGGGCACCAACATGTTCACGTACTGGCCGAAGGTCCAGACACCCGCCGTACTGCCTTCCGGTAGCACGCGGGCCAACAACCTTACAGCAGGCTGGCGCAGATTATTCGGGTCGGTTTCCTTCATGGAGCCTGAAATGTCCACAATAATCCGGACATCAGGGTTTTCCGGCAGTGTCAGCTTCGTGGCTTCTTGAGCCCACAGCGTTACAGGCAGCATTAGAGCAGTGAAAAAAACCAGCGCGAGAAGTCTTGGCATTGTTGATCTCGAAGAATGTGTGGGTTAGCTCACCGGCGTGATAAGCGATAACGAACCAGATCCAGAATCCAGACCAGGAGCATCACAAGCCCCGCGATACCCAGATTAAGCACTGCCCGGCCGGCGTTGTCTGCGTCACCGAGAATGAGTTCATAGCCGCCGAAAAGCCACGCAGGTATCCACCAGCCCGCCAGTTCGGGCGACTCCACCGGTGTCAGTAACAAGGCAACCAGCGCAGCAAGCAGCAGGGTACGAAAGCCATACAGCGGCAAAAACCGGAAAAGCTTCTTCATCATGAAAAAGAACACGACGAAAGCGATAGCGTAAGCGGCCCAGAATATGCCGTAAGCAATTTGTGTATCAGTATCGATCATTACAGAACCCAGTGAATGATGTGTTCTTCCCAGTCATCCTCGGCCACCTGATCCTCAAGGATCACCTTGTGGCGTATGGAAACACCTGCCTCGTGAACCGAATCCGGGTTCCCGCTGCGAAGCGGATGCCAGTCGGCCAGAGGTCTGCCCTCTGCAAGAGTCCGGTAAGCGCAAGTATAGGGAAGCCAATGATAGTCTTTTGCTGTATCCGGTGTCAGCACTGTGCAACCCGGCACTTTTTGCAGCCGTTCCGGATAAACCGTACACCGACAGGTGTCGGTATTCATATAACGGCACACCAGATCGGTGTGGTACACCTCTCCGGTGTCTTCATCCTCAAGTTTGTTCAGGCAACATTTGCCGCAACCGTCGCAGAGGGACTCCCATTCCTGAGGCGTCATCTCGTTCAGGCGTTTACGCTGCCAGAACGGGATTTGCGCAATCATGAATCCCTCATACCCGGCTTCGTGCGAAAATCGATTACGTAGCCATCCCGTTCTTCGGGCATCTGTAAAAAGAAGTCTTTTTCGGCGATTGCATTCAATACCTGCTCACCGGTTGTTCTGGCGAGTTTGCGCTGGGGAGTCATAACCAGATCCATAGAGTGTACCGGCTTGCCAAAAATCGCTCTCAGGCTTTCGGGTAACTCATCCCACTGTTGCCCGCGACGAACGTAAATATAAGTGTCGCTTTTCTTGCTGCTCCGGAAAACAGACACAAACTCCCGATCTTTCATGATTTCAGATAATCCTCAATATCGTTCATTACCGGCTCCAGAATCTGAGCCCGCCAGCCCTGAAAAAAAGGACTGTCCGCCATTGTCCCGTCCTGAACAACCTTCTCAAGTCGCTTCCTTGGTGCAAGCAATTCAATCGGTATATCAGCAGCTTCCGCAGCACTTCTGAAAAAACGCTTTAACTGCTTGAAAAACATCTGCTGATCCCGCGTCAGTGGTGGCGCAATACGCTCGATACCGGAATTATCGGCTTTACGCCCTTCTTCAACAAGCGCCAGCAAGGCCTCACCATAACGGCGAACCACGCCCGCAGGAATGCCCTGGATATTCGATATCTCGCTGATTGATGCAGGCAAACGGTCTGCAATGGCAATAAGAAGAGGGTCTGCCAGCACCCGGCCCCGGGGGCGATCGCGCTCCCTGCTTTCAAGCTCCCGCCAAACCACCAGTTTCTGCAGCACACTTTGCTGCTGCGGCGTCAGCGTCCAGCCACCACGCAGGCGAAGATAATGCTTTTCAAGGTCGTCCTGCCCTGCGAGCTCATCTGCGAAACGGGTTGATTCTTCTACCAGCGCTGCCTCCAGCCCACGTTCGCGGAGATGGGCCGTGATCCACTGGTGCATGGGCGCCAGAAAGCGTATGTCCTCTATCGCGTAGCGCTGCTGAGCATCACTCAACGGGCGGGAAATCCAGTCAGAACGGGTAACAGATTTATCCAGCGTATCACCAAAGAGCGTCTCAACAAACCGCGCATAACCCAGTGAAAAGCCGGCACCAGCCATGGCAGCACCAATCTGCAGGTCTACAACACCTTTCGGGTTTATTCCGAGCCAGTCGCGAAAAAGCTCCAGATCTTCACTCATTGCATAAAGCAACTTGGTGAAATCAGGATCAACGATCACTTCACGGAAACGGGCAGATTGCTCTGCCACATCAGGATCTACAAGGCAGAACTGATCGCCAAGCCCGAGCTGAACCAGCCCGGGAATGGGGTAGAAAGTATTTACCCGCTCGAACTCGGTATCCAGCACCAGAGGGTGCCCCGGAGCGCTGTCCAACCAGGTGTTCAGCTCCTCCGGAAGGGTTATCCAGTTGATGGTTTCAGGAGCCGGTGGCACAGCAATAGCCGGTAAAGAAAAGGTCATAGAAAAAGCCAGTTAAAAGCGCCATGAGTACATTGGCGCGGAATCAGTCCAGCAGAGGTTTTCTGCCGCGAAACGCATGGGTGAGCGTGAAGCCGTCAACGTAGCCAAGCTCGCCACCTACCGGTATGCCGTGAGCAAGGCGGGTGATGAGGATATCGGAACCATCAAGCCGGTCAGAGATGTAATGCGCAGTCGCCTCGCCCTCAACCGTGGGATTGGTGGCAAGAATTAGTTCGGTAACACCATCTGAACGCACCCGGCGCAGGAGCCGCTCAATGCCGATTTCTTCGGGGCCCACTCCATCAATAGGCGACAAGTGCCCCATCAGCACAAAATAGCTTCCCTTATAGTCTCCGGCCTGTTCGATTGCCAGAAGATCTGACGGGCTCTCCACCACGCAAAGTATGCCGGTACGGCGGGCAGAATTTTCGCAGATACCACACACTTCGGTATCCGAAAAATTCTGGCAACTTTCGCAGCGTCGGACACCCTCCATTGCTTTACTCAACGCATCAGAAAGGCGGGTGCCACCGGAGCGTGCCCGCTCAAGCAAGTGAAACGCCATGCGCTGGGCAGTTTTCTGACCAACACCCGGCAAACACCGGAGAGATTCGACAAGTTCATCAACCAGTGGGCTGAACGCCATGAAACATCCTCAGACTGCAGTTCAGGAAAAAGCCTTAAAACGGCATCTTGAAGCCAGGTGGCAAGCCCATACCGGACATCAGGCCCGACATTTTGTCCTTCTGGTTGGCTTCAACACGACGCACCGCATCGTTAACAGCCGCAGCCAGCAAGTCTTCGAGAATATCCTTCTCCTCAGACATCAGGGATGGGTCGATTTCCACTTTACGGACATCGTGACGACCGTTCATGGTGACCTTGACCAGACCCGCGCCGGCCTCACCGGTAATTTCAGCTTTTGCCGCCTCTTCCTGGGCCTTCTGCATTTCTTCCTGCATCTTCTGGGCCTTTTTCATCAGGCCGCCCATATCGTTCATCATACTTCTATCTCCTGATCGTCTCTGTTGGCCTATCTTTTGTTGGCCTGATACTGTCTTCGACTACCCGCGCCTCAAACCGTTCCACAATGGACTTCACCAGGGGGTCGTTGCGAATAGACTCTTCCGCAGCGCTCTGACGCGCCACCCGCAGCCGCTCTTCAAAAGCCGCTGGTGTAGAGGGCCCCGGATCACCCTGTTCTATCTTTAACTGAGTGGCGTCGCCGAAGTGATTTCTCAAGGCGGCAAGAATTTTTTCTTCATGCCGGGCATTCAGCAGCCGGGCGTGGCCTGCATCAATCAGCAGGGTAATGGTGTCGCCGGCACGGGACATAGCACCGTGGCTGGCCAGATTGCCAGGCATACCAACAATACCGAGATTGCGGAAATCCCGCTCCCAAACAAAGTCCCCGTCGGCAACCGGAACCGTAATAGCTTCCTGCTCGGGTTCGGGCTCGGGCTCAGGCCCGGGCTCAGATTCTGGCGCCTGCCGTAGCTCAGGTTCTGATTCTGGTTCTGTTACTGGTTCTGATTCTAGCTCTGGCTCCGGATAATCAGTGGCAGACTCGGCCTGGGCATCAAGGCTTGCAAGCCAAGCGTCATCGGCTGATGCGTCAGCGTACTCTTGCGGAGGCTGCTCCTGTATAGGCGCAGAGTCAGGTCCGGCAAGCTCAGGTTCAGACGTTGGCTCTGGTTGGGGCTCTGGCTCTGGCTCAGACTGCCGAGCCGCTTCTGGTTCGGGAGCCTGCGGCGGAGCGGGAACAGGTGCTGGCTCAGGTTCGTCCCGGGGCTCCCCTTCAACACCGGAGCCTGCATTACTCACTGCAGGTGGCGCCCTCCGGTCCGAGCCAGGGCGGAATGCAAGCATGCGGAGCAATGTCATCTCGAAGCCCATCCGGGCATCGGGCGTGATCGCCAAATCTTTTCGACCTAAAAGCGCAGCCTGATAAAACAGCTGGGCATCTTCCGCACTCAGTTTGCGCGCCAGTGATTGCACCTGGGCCGCATCGCCGAGCGTATTGTCTGCACTGCCGGGAACAACCTGTTCCATGGTCACGCGGTGGAACAGCGACAGCAGATCCGCGAGGATAATGCTGTAGTCTGGCGCAAAATCCGAAATCCGGCTGATCTCCGCCAGCAGGCTCGGGCCATCACGCTCTACCAGCGCATTGACAATACGCTCAATGTCCCCCTGATCTATGGTGCCCAGCATACTGCTGACATCGCTGGCCGACAGCTTCTGGTTCCCGAACGCAATGGCCTGATCTGTCAGGCTCAGAGCATCCCGCATACTGCCGTCGGCAGCGCGGGCCAGCAGCCATAGCGCTGGTTCTTCAAAAGGGATGTTCTCGGCAGTCAGAACATGGGTCAGATGCCCGGCAATGTGCTCAGGCGTCATGCGCTTGAGATTGAATTGCAAACAACGGGAAAGAACGGTTACCGGCAGCTTCTGGGGATCGGTCGTCGCCAGCAGAAACTTCACATGCTCCGGCGGTTCCTCAAGGGTTTTGAGAAAAGCATTGAACGACTGATTGGTGAGCATGTGCACCTCGTCAATGAGGTACACCTTGTAACGGCCACGGCTGGGCGCGTACTGAACGTTATCCGTCAGCTCCCGCATATCGTCCACACCGGTGCGCGATGCAGCATCAATCTCGATCAGATCGACAAACCGGCCTTCCTGAATTTCCACACAGCTGGCGCAAGTACCACACGGGCGCGGAGTAACACCGGTTTCACAATTGAGGCAGCGGGCCAACAGGCGCCCGATGGTGGTTTTACCCACACCCCGGGTGCCGGTAAACAGATAGGCGTGGTGCAAACGCTGGTTTTCCAGCGCGTGAATCAACGCCTGAAGAACGTGTTCCTGGCCCACCATGTCTTCGAAGGTGCGGGGGCGCCATTTACGGGCAAGTACCTGATAGCTCATGATCCGCCAAATGCTGAGAAAAACGCCTTTAACCTTAGCATGGTCGCCGTTTTATAAGAAGTTATAAGAGGGTATCAAGAAGCAGAAATCAGGGACTTGAGAAGGAGTTTCAAAACAAGCAGAAGGACTGTAAAACAGAGGAAATCTGGGGGTGGCCCCACCAGCAACACTCCGGCACACAATTCCACCGCTGCGGCTGCTCCCTTCCGGGCCTGACCGGGTTCACGGTTTCATGTTGCGGAGGCACCAGCGGAGCCACCATAACGGCGTTTCAGAACAATATTCCTGAAGGCGGCGCGAATGTTAACAAAAGGGTTTGCGGACTACAACGGCAAATCCTCCAGCGCGCTACAGAATCTATATCAGCGCAGATAAAGGTAAGGGAATTACATCCTGACGGAACCAGCAGGCCAGGCTGTAACGTGTGCGCTGGGCCTCCAGAACCTCGTGACGGATTTCCTCACTCATGAACAGCGCCACCCTGCCCGCCTCGGGTAATATCAGACCGTCCGCTTCGCTTTCGTTTTCCCGACTGTAGATCTGAAGCGCGCCACCATCAGCCGGCTGCCAGTCATCATTGAGATACAACACCAGGCTGACAATCCGGGAGGCGCGGCCCTGAAAACTGTCGACATGGGCCTTGTAGAAATCGCCCCTGTGATACGTTGCATAATGTGCTTCAAAACGCTTCAAACCCAGAAAAAGCCGTTGATTCAACCCCAGGCGTAGATCGTGCAGAAACTCGAATAATGCAGCCTGAGACGGCGTATCGCCCTGAAGCCAGGCAATCTTGTCCCGGCGCACCGAGCGATCCCGGACAGGCTCGCTGCCGCGCCCGATACCGGCAATTTTGAGGGCATCGCTCTGATCAAGCACAACGATTTCCTGCTGCAGTGACTGCAACAGCTCCGCGCCAAGCCATGGCGTAATATCAAAACTGATCCAACCGCGATCGCTCAGGCTTTCGGCAAGTTCATCCAACCACTGCGCTTTATCCAATGACACTCCTTGAAATCGTATTTACAGGGCTTTTGCGGCTATTTTACGACCAGCTGTCGCCCGCATCACCGTTTTGATTTAATCTCTCAGTAAGCAGATGCACTTAAGTCCGGAACCGAGCCTTATGTCCGAGAGCAGCAACAAACCGCCCTTATCCCTTTCTCCGGGGCAATGGTCCTTTACCCGCTGGACCACCATCGGACAACTGGAAGCTCTGGAGGTTCGTCACCCTCTGTTCGAGGCTACGCTTTTCCTGCAGGGCGCGCACCTCATCCGTTTTGTCCCGAAGAACGAACCCGACTGGCTCTGGCTAAGCCCGACTGCCCGCTTTGAGCCCGGCACGGCTATTCGGGGCGGCATCCCGATATGCTGGCCCTGGTTCGGCGACCCCGCCCGCAACGCGCCGGAAGTGCGCAAGCGGGTAAAAACGCCTGGCCCACACGGGTTTGCCCGTACCGCACTCTGGAAGCTGCAGGATGTGAGAGAAAACGCCCACGAGGTCGAAATAAGCCTGTCCCTGGATGCCAACGACGACTTCTCAGACGTCTGGAATGGGCATGCCCTGGCCCTCCTGACATTCAGCTTCTCGGTAAGAGGGTGCCAGCTAGCGCTGACCACAACAAACCTCGGCACGGACCCTCTGGCCCTGAGCCAGGCACTGCATACTTACCTGCCGACAAGCAATATCGAACGCACAAGAGTATTGGGCCTTGGCTTCAGCAACTACCTTGATACGCTCAAAAACTGGGAGTATTGCACCCAGGATGGCCCCGTGTATTTCGATGGCGAAACAGACCGGATATACGAAAGCGGCGAGCCGCTCACCATCGTAACGCCTGGCGCCAGCCGAAAACTGAGTGCTGTTGGAAGTGATTCTACCGTGGTATGGAACCCCGGCCCTGATAAATCCGTTGCGCTGAGCGACTTTCCGGATACTGCCTGGCAGACCATGCTCTGTGTCGAAACTGCCAATGCAGCAAGTGATTATCGCGTGCTTAATGAAGGCCAGAACCACACACTCGGTGTGTTGATAGGACGTGGCTGAAAAATGCTTATACAGGAGTATGCATGAGCCTGGCATCGTTTCTGAAATCCCGGTTGATTCCGGCGAAGCTGGATGAACAGATCAATCGCATCCGCAAACCCATCGGCTCACTGGGATACGATCCATGGGGCTACAACAACGAAACCTTCAAGTACGGCTTTTCTCTGACAAAACCGATTTATGAGAAGTACTTCCGCACGGAGGCCCACGGTGTTGAAAACGTTCCCGCTGAAGGGCCTGTGCTGATTGTTGGAAATCACAGCGGGCAACTTCCGATTGATGGCGTTCTGGTGGGCTACGCAATTGCCTCAAGAGAAAAAAACCCACGCATTTCCCGAGCAATGATTGAGCGCTTTTTCCCCACCGTACCCTGGCTCGGCAACCTGTTGAATGAGGTAGGTGCAGCACTTGGCGATCCGGTAAATTGCGCCCGAATGCTCGCCAACAACGAAGCCATCATTGTTTTCCCCGAAGGCGTGCGCGGCTCGGGTAAACTCTATAAAGATCGCTACAAGCTTCAGCGGTTCGGCAACGGGTTCATGCACCTGGCCATGAAATATAACGCAGCGATCGTACCCGTGGGCGTGGTGGGCTGTGAAGAAACCATACCCGCCATCGCCAACATCAAACCTCTGGCCAGGGCTCTGGGCGTTCCTTATGCGCCGGTCGCAATGCCAGTAATATTACCCGCCAAGGTCCACCTGAACTTCGGACCACCCATGTATTTTGATAACGCGGATATTCAGGAAGAACAGATAAACGAGCGCGTTGAGCAGGTTAAAACCGAAATAAACCGGCTTATCGACAAAGGACTGAAAGAACGGAAAAGGTTGTTCTGATGAATGCTCCGAAGACCAGACAACGTAAACCTCAGGTTCTGATAACAGGCGCCGCCGGCGCACTGGCAAAACAGGTAATAGAGCGGCTCCGAAAAACCTGCGATCTGGTGGCCGTAGACGCCAGAATACAGGTTCCCCTCGGGGATGATATTCCCAGCTACTGCCTTGATTTTAACCATCGCAACTTTGAGGACCTGTTTCGCCGCTACAAGTTTGACGGCGTTATACACCTGGGCCGCATCCGCTCAAGCCAGCTCACCCGGATGCGGCGATACAACGCCAATGTTCTGGGCACGCAGAAACTGCTGGATCTTAGCCACAAGTACGGCATCCGGCGAATTGTGGTGCTGTCCACCTTTCATGTATACGGAGCAATGGCTTACAACCCCGCTCTCATTGACGAATCGGCCCCCATGAAAAGCGCGGGCCTGAGCGCAGATCTGATCGACTCGGTGGAACTGGAAAACCTCGCAAATATCTATCTGTGGCGCTTTCCGGAGCTGAACATCGCCATCCTGCGCCCCTGCAACATCGTGGGCCCGAGTGTCAGCAACACCATGGGCACATTGCTTGCCAGCCAGCGCGCCCCGGTGCTTGCCGGCTTCTCTCCCATGATGCAGTTCATTCACATTGACGACATGGCAGATGCCATCGTGCTGGCTTACCAAAAACCGGTGAGAGGAATATTCAATGTGGCGTCGGATGACTGGGTAGCGTACCAACGGGCACTGGAACTGTGCGGCTGCACGCGAATCCCGGTGCCTTCTGTACCGCCCGCCTTACCACGGATGATTCTGCGCACTCTGCGCCTGCAAAGCTTCCCCGCCTATCTGATGGAGTTTTTCAAATACCCGGTCGTGATTGATGGCCAGGCGTTTGCGAAAGAGTTCGGATTCAAACCCAAGCGGCCTCTGAAGGAAATATTCCGGTTTTACCGGGATAATAAAACACCGCTGTAATAGCCCGGCCAGAATGAAGAAAGCCACCTTGGCGGTGGCTTTCTTCGATTCAGAGCTTAACCTGTAAACAGGTGTCAGGCTTTTTTACGGCGAGCTGCCAGCCCTGCCAGTCCTAGCCCCAGAAGAGCAAGAGTGCCAGGCTCAGGCACGGAAACCGGCGGTTTTGGGGTAAATACCAGCAGGTCCTGGGAGTTTTTTGCGTCCAGAACATACATATCAAACCCTTCGGCCTGGTTTGACAATCCAGCCAGCCAGGAATCCGCCAGGGCACGGGACCCGTTAAACGATGACGCGGTAAAGTCGCCGCTGGTCAAGCCGTAGGATCCACCCTCATAGACAACTTCCCATAGTGCTAATTGAAAGGCTGCCGATGTCTCACGGTTGTTAACGCTACCTTCATAGCCCGTATACAGCTGGCTGATCGAAGACACCAGGTTAGCGTTATTGAAGTAGCTGTCTGCCGTTTTCAGCTCGTACGTTGTATTCGCGTGATTCAGATTTACCTCAAGCTCAATACAGAAAGCATCCAATGCACCTGTCCAGGTGATTGGCGAAGCGCCAACGGCATTGCTGGTAGTGAAGCTGAACATACCAGCATTGATGTTGCTATATGAGGTGCTGGTTGCCGCATTCGACAGGCTTCCGGTTTCGAAACCGTGGGTTGGGCCCTGGTAATCCAGATCAATCATAGGCCCCGCCGCTGCATTCCCCGCAAAAAAAGCACCAGAGAGTGAGGCAATAGCCAAAAGTTTCATTTTTGAATTCATAGCAGGTTCCTTTTGTGTTCTGTCCGATATCTAACCAATTCGTCAGCAATACTCGATCCAAATACCAATAAGTCGCTATTTTTCAGATATATAACGTGAGTTAAAAAGCGCCGAGATCGACAGAACAGTGACGGATGTAAAAAATGCCGACAAAGTAGACATACCGATGACAACAGACATACAGTTAAGACAAAGATGCACAGCCCCATGCGGGAGTTGCACAGAACCGACGGCCACCTCAAACTACACCTATCCAAGGAACAGGCGGATCAAATGCTTCCAGATCTGAGCGTGATAAGTCACGGCGCGGCCGCCGTCGTATTCGCAATACTCTCGCTACTCGTGGGCACCCGCTATTTAAGGCGTGACATAGACCGAGCGCTGTTTCTGGCTGCCATTGTGACCACTCTGTGGGCCTCCACGCTCGTGACCCAGAGCATCTGGGGTCAACCCAGCTTCTTTATTCGTTATCTGGTGGAATTGCTTCGGGATACCGCCTGGATTCTTCTTTTGTTCGCCATGCTGCGGGATACCTTCAGGCAGGGGCGCCTGAGCGGGCAGATCAAGAAGTTCCTCGGCATCGCAACGGTTACTGTACTCGTCACCCTGCTGGCGCTTGGCAGCCTTGAATTCATTTTTGGCCTGGCACTGGTAGATGGCAAAACCAAGCTCATCGGGCAAATTGCACTCTCACTTCTTGGCTTGTCTCTGGTGGAACAGATATGGCGTAACGCACCCGCCTACGGCCGTTCCAGCATGAAATACCTCTGTATCGGCACCGCCACCATATTTATATTCGATTTTTTCATGTACGCCGATGCGCTGCTGTTCGGCGCGATCGCTGAATCCTTCTGGAACGCCCGTGGTTTTGTAAACGCAGCACTGGTGCCACTGTTTGCAATCAACGTAATCAATACCCGCAAACAACCCATCGATTTTCAGCTTTCCCGTTCAGCCGTTTTTCATGTCGGCACACTGGTGCTGGCAGGTGCCTACCTGCTGCTGCTTTCTGTCAGCGGCTACTACATCCGTATTCTCGGTGGCAACTGGGGCGAGGCTCTTCAGGTATTGCTATCCGCGGTAGCACTGGCTTTTCTGGCAACGCTGCTGCTTTCGAGGCGCATACGGGCAAAACTGATGGTGCTGATCAGCCAGAACTTTTTCGACTACAAATACGATTATCGTGAAGAATGGCTGAAGATGACCAAAGAACTGTCGGATCTCAGCGATGAACCTCCCCTTCCCCTGCGCGCCATCCGCATGCTGGCGGGCCTTGTAGAAAGTAACGCCGGCGCTATCTGGCTCAAAAGCGAACAGGGTTCATTCACCCTCAAAGAATCCGCCAATCTGGCCACCCCCAAATACACGATCATCGATGAAGACTCGGATCTGGTGCGCTTTTTCTCCGATAAAGAGTGGATAATCAATCTGGATGAGTACAGGGCAGATCCGGTGAGCTACAACCTCCTGGAAATTCCGGACGCCATTTCCCGAACTCCGGATGCCTGGCTGTTAATACCCTTGTATCTGGGCAATGAACTCTACGGTATCGCAATGATTGGCCAACCCTACGCCAGGGTGGATCTGAACTGGGAGAACTTTGACCTGATCAAAGTCGTCGCGCGCCAGACCTGTAACCTGCTGGCTCAGGCAGATGCCCAGCACCGGTTATCGCGGGCAATGCAATTTGAGGCCGTCAGCAAAGCCTCTGCATTCATGGTGCATGATCTGAAAACCGTGATTGCACAACTTTCACTATTGGTGAACAACGCCCAAAAACACCGGAACAATCCTGCGTTTATTGATGACATGATCAAAACCACAGACCACGCAGTCAACAAGATGACCAACCTGGTTGAGCACATACGCAAACCGTCCACAGGCGCCGATGACGATTCTAAAGCACTGGACCTCACCCGCCTCGTTACGAGCCTGCTGGAACACTATAATCGCCACCACCCCCTGCCCAGACTTGAGGGTAATCCGCCGGAAATCATGATCAAAGCCGATCCCGAACAACTGCGGAGCGTACTTGGCCATCTGATCCAGAACGCTCAGGATGCAACGCCACCCGACGGAGAGGTTTCCCTTTCTCTCAAAATTGCCAAAGGGAATGTGGTGCTCTTTATTCAGGATACCGGCTGCGGCATGACCGAAGACTTCATCAGCAACCGGCTATTCAAGCCCTTCGAAAGCACAAAAGGCCTTACTGGCATGGGCATTGGCGCCTATCAGGCCCGAGAATACATACAAAAACTGGGCGGCACCGTGGATGCTACAAGCGAACCCGGCGTAGGTTCCTGCTTCTCGATCCGGATTCCCCTGGTGGAAGATTCCGTTTCCAGGCGATCAATTTCCGACGTTCCAGGCCCGAAAGAAATCGCCAATTAAATGGCAGCCCGCTACCACCCGAAAATCGACCATTGCAAAGTGTCAATGTTCAGTTAAGAATCACGAGTGGTAGAACACTCAAACAAAGGAATTGTTGCTGTTGTGACTAGACGACTGCTAATCGTAGAGGATGATCCGGGGCTGCAGAGCCAGATGCGCTGGTGTTTCAGTGAAGATCTGGAGGTGTTTGTCGCATCAGACAGAGAATCTGCGCTGACCGCCCTCAGGCGCGAAGAGCCGGATGTCGTGACACTTGATCTGGGCCTTCCTCCAGACCCGGGCGGAGCAACAGAAGGCTTCGCGCTTCTGGAAGAAATTCTTCGCCTCGCACCTATGACAAAAGTGATTGTGGTCACCGGTCGCGAAGACAAAGAAAACGCCGTCAGAGCCATCGGCATGGGCGCATCCGACTTTTACCAGAAACCACTGGACGCCGACATCCTCAATTTCGTCGTAAACAGAGCATTCCGGCTTGCAGAGCTGGAAAAGGAAAACCAGGATCTGTCCCAGTACGGCAGCGGCACCAAAATCAAGGGCATAATTGCAGCCAGCCCGCAAATGATGACCGTATGCCGCACGCTGGAAAAAGTCGCTCCTACCGACGTTACCACCCTCATCATCGGTGAAACCGGCACAGGCAAAGAAGTCCTCGCCCGCGCGCTGCACGATCTCAGCCCACGAGCCAACAGTGTTTTTGCAGCCATAAACTGTGCAGCCATTCCCGAAAACCTTCTGGAGAGTGAGCTGTTCGGGTTTGAAAAAGGTGCTTTCACCGGTGCCACTCAGGCTAAAAAAGGCAAAATTGAAAGCGCCAACGGCGGCACACTTTTCCTTGATGAAATTGGCGACATGCCCATGCCACTGCAGGCAAAGCTGCTGCGGTTTCTGCAAGAGCGTGTCGTCGACAGAGTCGGCTCGGTAAAACCGATACCGGTGGACGTGCGCGTGGTGTGCGCAACCCACCAAAACGTGAACCAGCTGATCGAAAACGGCGAATTCCGCGAAGATCTTTACTACCGGATAAGTGAAATAACCCTCGACGTTCCGGCCGTGAGAGAGCGGGACGGCGACGCCCTGGTAATAGCACAGTCGCTACTCAAATCCCTCTCCAAGCAAATGGACCGGCAAAACCTCACCTTCTCCGAAGATGCTATCAACGCCATCAGCAGCTACGCCTGGCCCGGCAACGTGCGGGAAATGATCAACAAGGTGAAGCGGGCCACCATCATGGCGGATGGCAAACGCATTACCAGTGAAGATCTTGAATTACCGGGCAGCGAGGAGCCAGGCGCGAGCCATCTGAACCTTCGCCAGGTTCGCGAGCAGGCCGAGCGCAAAGCTATCATGCAGGCACTGCAAACAAGCAGCTTCAATATGACGCAAGCCTCCCGGCTACTGGGTGTAACCCGCCCGACCCTGTACAACCTTACTGATAAATACAAAATCGACACATCGGCAGAAGCGTCGGAAGTCTAGGAGCAGATGTACATGATGAAAAGGCAAACACTCAAAAAATCACTGCCGAGGCTGGTGCTTGCTGGCAGCCTGCTAATTACACTCCCGTTGCTAACAGGCTGCAACAACAGCCCGGATTCATCAGAGGCCCTGTCACACATTACCCGGGCCGAGACCTACTCCGATCAGGGCCAGTACCGCTCAGCCCTGCTTGAGGTTAAAAATGCCATCCAGAAGGACCCGAACAACGTTGAGCACATCGTGCGGCTGGCGGATTTATATCTCCAGCTAGGCGCCGCAAAAGAAGCCGCCGAACTTCTCAAACCCTGGGTGAACGAGCAACCTCAAGCCGTAGGCCTTACCCTCGCCCGTGCTTACGTGGAACAGAGTAAACACCTCTCAGCTACGGAAACTCTGGCGCTGCAAACGCCGGATTCGCCGGAAGATCAGCTCGAAGCTTCACTGATCCGCGCAGAAGCCTTGCGCAGATCCGGAGAGGCAGCCGAGGCGCTGGCCCTTTTCAACAGCCTGTCGGCGAGTAACGCCTCCAGCATCCGGGCCATAACCGGAGTTGTTCAGGCGCAGATCAATCTGGGTAAGAACGCACAGGCCGTAGCAGCAGCTGACGAATGGCTCGCAAAAAACGCACCGGCTCCGGAAGTTCTGTACTGGAAAGGCTTTGCCCAATACCAGATGAATCAACTCGACCCCGCAGCCGCAACACTCACAGATGCAGTTGGCGTGCTCCCCACCTCAGATATCTTTCTGCCCATACGCCGAAATGTGCTGACCACTCTTTCCCGGGTACTGACCGAGCAAGGAAAGATTACCGAAGCACAGATATACAACCGCATACTGGCGGAGAACATGAACTCCGCCGCGCGGGAGCAAGCCGAAGCCGCTGTTGCAGCGTTGAAAGAAGGCAATTTCGACGAAGCCAAGGCAATCCTGCGGGACACACTGAAGCTTGATCCTGAAAACGAACAGGTTGCCCTGATGCTCGGCGCTATATCCGCCGGCACCGGCGATCTGGACGAAGGCGCCCAGTTGCTCAAAGAAAACCTCGACCCGGAAACGACGCCCGTACAGTTCATTCGCGCCGCCACCATGGCGCAGATTGATACCGGCGACCGGGAAGCCGCCCTCGAAACCCTGACTCGCGCCATAAAAGCCCGCCCCAACGACAACGAACTCCTGGCCATGCATGGCATTCTTGCACTCAGCCTGCCGGGCAATGAGAACGAAGGCATTGCCAGCCTCAGCAAAGCCATAGGCAACGAACCCGGTCGCGTACGCCTTCGGCTTGCACTTGCACGGCACTACCTGCAGAACGACCAACCTGAGCAGGCACTGGGCCAATTGCGCATGGCTTTTACCTCCGATCCGTCAGACTGGGCCACAACCAGCACCTACCTGAACGTGCTGATCCAGCAAGGTGAAGAAAAGGAAGCGGGCGAAATCCGCGATTCCCTTATCAACGGTTACGGAGACCAGCCAAGGGCCGTCTTGTTGGCCAGCCTTGCAGACGCCCAACTAGGCAACCCAGATGCAGCAAAGAAGCGACTGGAAACGCTGGTAAAAGAAAGCCCGGAGCTTCAGGCGCCCAAAGTTGCACTGGCCAGCCTCTACGCACAATCCGGACAGCGGGACATAGCTGTTGATATGCTGGTGGATGCGGCAACCCTCACACCGGATGCCATACGCCCGCTGCAGCAAGCCGGCCAGATTTACATGCAGGACCATACCGTACCGGAAGCCAAAGACTGGCTGGCAAGTGTTGCCAAGGCCCACCCGGAACTGAAACGCAACACAGACACCCTCACCGCACTGATAGCGATAACCCAGGGCGAACTTGCCGAAGCCAGAGCAACGCTTTCCCAATGGAAAGACGCCGACTCTGCAACTGTGAAGCGCGCCCATGGCCAATTGCTGCTGGCTGAAGCAAAAGCAGCAGCAGACGAAAAAGACTGGTCGCAGGCCCGCGCTAAAGCCGCCGAAGCCATTGCCCTGGAGCCTGAAAACATTGGCTTTGCACTGCTGCCTGCAGGAATCGCCCAAATGGAAGGCAAAATAGACGACGCCTTCGCGGCTCTCGATGCCGTAGAGCAGACCCACGGCGAGGTTCCCGCCACAATCCTGTCCCGCACAAGGCTTCTGCAACAGGATAAAGGGCCGGAAGCAGCCCACGACTACCTTTCTGGCAGATGGCAAGCCACCAAAGACCTGCAACTGATGCCCTCGCTCGTGACGCTGGCTAAAGCCAGTGCCCCCGGCTCGCTTGATGGGCTTACAGAAAGCTGGGTTCAGGCAGCGCCGCAAAGCCTTGCGGCACACCTGGCACGAGCCGATTGGCTAATGACCAACAATCAGGAAGCCGCTGCAATCGGCCACTATGATCAAGTGCTTGCCGGGCAGCCCAATAACGTACCAGCGCTGAACAACCTTGCCTGGATACTGCGAGAGGAAAACCCGGACCGGGCTTTGAAACTCGCCGAGCAAGCCAGCGAACTGGCGCCTAACAGCCCTGCCGTGCTGGATACCTATGGCTGGGTTCTACACCTCGCCGGAAATCACGCAGAAGCGAGAGCAGCAATAGAAAAAGCGCTGGACCTTGCGCCCGGCAATGCGGAAATAGAAGCGCATCTTGAAGCTGTAAAAAAGGCAATGTAAAGAAGTTCGACAGCCCTGTCGGGCTTCGATACACAAAAGGCCTGAGGTAATTACGCCTCAGGCCTTTTTTTTGGGCGGATGTCGAATTTCTTTACATAGCCAACAACCAAAATCAGAATTTAACCATTTAAAACAGCACCTTGCAGTGTTGGCACACTAATCGCATTATTTTTAACATAGGATCGGGTAGTACCGGTCGTATGCCAAACCACTTGCGAGGGTGGGACGGAAAGCCAAGGATCTCTAAAACAATAAGAGACAGCCTGGTTGCAAAGCAGACTACAGGGAATTAGAGCTAGACAACCGGAGAATAAACATGAAACTCAAGCTTTTAGCAGCAGCCATAGCCTTATCCGCCTGTGCAGCCCAAGCCAATGCCGTTCCAGTAATGAATGACGGCGACGACGGCGTTGGAACTGGCTTGCAGGCACAGATTGATGCCATCACGGTAGCCCCTTCACCAACACCTGGAGCTTCAAGTGTCAACGTTAATTCAGACCAACTGGATGACGGCTTAGATAGCTATTGGGGCATTACAGGTTC
The DNA here is from genome assembly GCF_048259445.1 of Marinobacter sp. Lineage (GTDB taxonomy): Bacteria > Pseudomonadota > Gammaproteobacteria > Pseudomonadales > Oleiphilaceae > Marinobacter. The sequence goes on from NZ_JBLXHQ010000006.1 coordinate 147,985, forward strand.
TGCCGGCAGCGTTACAACCTTCATTGTTGAGATTGCTGGTCAGTCTGGTAGCAATACTTTTGGCATATTCGACCGTGCCGACAAAACCAACTATGTTGAACTGTTCAGTGGAAGTGATACCTTCAACAACGGATTTAACAGCACAATTACACTCAGCATGCTTGCTGACGGCTCAATTGGCCTCAACAGCGTAGACACTGGGATAGACTTCGCTGGCAACCAGTTCGGTTACTATCTTGGCACTGCCAACGGTCCAACGTTCTATTCCGACAGCAGCTTGAACGCAAACGGTTCGGATCAAATGGTCGCCCTCCAAGGCAAGGATATTGATACAATCCGGATCCCAGGGTTTGCGGCTGGTCTTTGGTCAGACAACGAGTTTGTTTTGGCTTGGGAAGATGTTCTCTACGCCAACTCTGACCAAGACTTCAACGACCTCGTAGTTATGGTCGAGTCTGTTTTGCCGGTACCTGAGCCAGGCACCCTCGCCCTCCTCGGCCTCGGCCTTGCAGGACTTGGTGCAGCTCGCCGTCGTCAGAAAGCCTGATTCCGGTAGGTTAGTGTGAAAAAACCAGCTTCGGCTGGTTTTTTCTTGTCTGGAATTCGAGCTTCATGTGGCGCACATAGCCTGTATCAAAGTAAACAGCGAATACAGCAATCTGATCAAGAAACATACGATAGACCAACACTGAATAAAAATGATAACTCATGCCCTCTCGAAAACCGTCGATATTTTTTACATACCGCATATACAGTTAATTTAAAATACTGATATTTAGGGTTATTTTCATTCTGGCATACTTATCGCTTACATCTTCATATCGGGAAAGCCCGTAAAACTATTCGAATCCCTTTCGGCGAAGGGGATGAAATATAAAAGGTCTGACAGAATCAAGAAGACCAGAGTTAAATGGAGAATTAGTCTCATGAAGAAGTGGACAATGTTACCTTGCGCTTTGATGCTCGCTGGTGGTGTTAGTGTGGCGCAAGCAGCCCCGATCAGCCTGCAGGATATTACGACCTTTGATTATAACGGCACCAATGCTGCCGAAGACTTGAATAGCTACGGTGGCCGCAGTGTTTCAAAACTTGAATACAAGGGCGATTTTGTGTCTTGGACCCACATCTTCAGTTTTGATCCCCTGGCGGACGAGATAACCTCCGCATCCTTAACGCTATTTCTGCGGGACGACAACGACCGCGCGTACGAGTACGTTGGAGCATATGGAGAAGACGGTTACAAGGGCCAGGCAGAAGTTGACACTGGCTTGTACGGCTTTGCTATCGATTTTCTCAGTGTTGCCGACGGAACCTATTCGGTGCTTCTCGAAAGTCGGCACGGTGATTTCTTCATCGATAAATCGATTCTGAATATTTCGTATCTGCCAGTACCAGTACCCGAGCCTGGCACCCTCGCCCTCCTTGGCCTCGGTCTCGCAGGCCTTGGTGCAGCTCGCCGTCGTCAGAAAGCCTGATTACGGTAAGCTAGTGAAAAAGCCAGCTTCGGCTGGCTTTTTTTTGCTTTGAATTTGAGTTTTATGTAATTGAAATACACAGTATCCTGTCGGTTGATAAGCAGTCTGGCGGACAAGCTATGTTACGGAAGACATTAGACAACTTACCCCTATCCAGGCCTTACCTGGTCGCTACTGCGATTGCGGTTCTGATCTTCTATCCCACCTGGATACGACTTGCAGAAGCTTGGCTTGAGTTCGAGCAGGTTCTGGCTCACGGTCTCGCGACTGCCGTTATCTTTCTTGGCCTCCTGTTGATCCACCCACCCAGCCAGGCCAGCCGCCAAACACAGCTCAAGCCCTACTATTTAGTCGGCGCGGCTCTGTTAGTCATCACAACTTTGCTTTGGGGCCTGCTGGAACTGGTTCGCATTGATACTCTTGCATTCCTTCTGCTTCCAGCCGGTCTCACCGCAACCGCCTGGGCACTATTGGGATTAAATCGAACACTGACCTTCATCCCCTACGTTCTACTTTTATCGCTCTCCCTACCTATCTGGGCCGACATGGTCCCTGCCCTTGTAGATCTCGCAAGCGTAGTGGTAGGTACCTGGGTAGGCTGGTTCGGAATGACTGCCTTAATTGAAGGCAACAGCATCACGCTGCCCTATGGCCGCCTACTTATTGCCGACGGCTGCTCCGGCATCCGCTATTTTGCAATTTCAATTTTGTTGGCCATGATGATGTCCATCCTCAACGACTATCGCTGGCGGGGCTGGCTGATAACCGTCCTGGTCGCCGCCACGCTCGCCCTGATCGCCAACTGGGTGCGCATAACCATCCTGGTTGTCGTAGCCTACGAAACCGACATGCAAAGCGACATGCTCACCGACCACGAAACCATGGGCTGGATCGTTTTCGGGGTGTTTGTTTTACCAGCGCTATACTTCTCTCCCGTTCGCAAGAGAAGCGAAAAGGCCCAAGATAGTGCTTACAAGTCAAGCTTCAATAAGGCCGGCATCTGGGCCGTTATCATCGCTATCGCACTCGGCCCTGTTGCACTAACCATTGTACAAACCTCTGGCGCACCGGCGACCGCCTGGACTCTGGATTTACCAAACGCGACACCGGCGAACAACAGCAACATGCCCATACCACTCGATCTGCCAGACACACTCAAAGATCAGGTATGGCGCACTGGCGGCGTCTGGATATCACTCGCGCAAAGCCAAAAAACCACCAACGATGAAAAGCTCGTGCCCTACCTGCGCCCCTCGTTTGACCACTCCCTCTGGCAGGTTCAGGAAACCTACGGCTCAGGGCTGAAGCGCGTTCGCAATATTCTCACAAGGAAGCAGGTTGTCGTTGGCCAATGGTTTCAGGTTGGTTCGTATCGGGCGTGGAGTTATAAAGAAGCGAAGTTGCTTCAGGTTCTGGCCACACTGAATGGGGAGAAAAGGTTTGGGCTAGTGACACTGCAGGCTGAGTGTAAAAGGCTTGATTGCAACGATTTAGTGAATCAGCTACGTCATCAAATGGCACTGGTCAGCGACTTTCTGCCTTAATCGCATAACAGGTGATTTTCGCTCTGAGTGATTAGAGATGGACGACGCTCGTCTCGAGATATACTTTCAGACAATCTCGCTGACATGGAATCATGGCTCTTACCTTTCTATTTCAACAGTATTTCCGCTCTTTCGGTTATTGGACCGCACCAACAAATTCCGCACTACGCAGTCCAGCAGGTTCCAACGCGATGGCTTTATCGATATCGTCGATAAGTATTTGGGCTCCAGCTTTCGCTAGATGATCACCATCAAAATAGCGTATTTCACCGTTCTCCCAGATTGGACAGTGGCCATCAGAGCATAAGGTACTGTTCAAACGCACCAGACTTAAATTGGGGCTTTTAATATCCTTAAGAGCCTTCAGGCTTTGAAAAGGTAAATCTATATCTGCAAAAGTATCGATTGACTGCTGCCCAATCAACGCCCTTCGTGCAAGGACATTTGCAACATCGAAGCCTGGTTCTGGCAAGCTGTCCACGATGACAACATTGAGCCCGCTTTCCAGAAGCTCGTTTATAGTAGTTGTTAACGTGTCGACAAAATTCTTACTTGCTTGATCTTCCGTCAATGTCAGGGTCGTTGCTTGGTACAAGGGCCACCGCGCAGCTATGAAAACGGTTTTAATAGTCGGGTCAGACTCTATAATTTGTTTTGCTGACTTCTGCGCTTCAAGACACGCATCTTTGTCGATATTTGCAGAAACCGGCACCCCATAAAAAATGGGAGGGCAGCCGCCCTTGGTGACATGACGGACAGCTGTCCGTCGCCGTTCGGCAATACTATTAATTGCCCAAATCAAAGTTTGAGCATGGGAGTCCCCCCAAACAAGCGTTGTCGCTGGTTTTCCTTCAGGCTCAACAACACAATTGTAATATTGATCCTCATTGTAATTCGTCACACAGCTACCAAAATCCGGCCATTTCTCAATAGCCATAAGGTGCTGAGCCCGCTCCGGCAGTCGTTTGTGGTATCCATCATTTAACATAACCATACCGGCAATTACCGCAACCGGCGCAGACATGACAACAGCACCGATATAACTACGCCACTTACCCGCTAACCAGCGATGCCCACGCAGTCTGGATTCAATCCATTGCCAAGAGCCGTAAGAAAGCACAACCGTAATCGTCCAACAAAGCAGTAATTGGACAAATGACAGTTCATCACCAAAGTAAAAGCGGGCATAAAGCAGAATGGGCCAGTGCCACAAGTAAAGCGAGTAGGACATCTTGCCGATCAACACAAGGGGACGCCAAGAAAGCCATGATGTAAGCAAACCTGTTTCGGCCTGGGTTATGTTATAAACCAGCAGAACAGTCGCCAACACGGGAACAATCGCGGCAACTCCTGGAAACAGCGTCGACTTGTCAAAGAAAACAAACGCCACCCCTAGAAGGAATATCCCTGCTAGCGTATAGGCCAGCCGTTCTCTGCCCCGCAAAGCCCCCTTCATGTACGCCAGACCCAATAGCCCACCAGCTATTAGCTCCCAGGCTCTCGCAGGAAACATGAAGAAGGTAAACTTCGCGTCGTGAGGGGTCATCACCAGATTCAAAGTTAGGCTCGCTGCGCCCAGAAGTAACAGCGCAGTGAGAACTTTGCCAGTAAACCGAAAGGCCACCCAAAGAACTGCGGGAAATATCAAATAGAATTGCCACTCAACCGCCAATGACCAAGTGTGCAGTAAAATTTGCTGCTCAGCCGCAGCGTCAAAATATCCTAGATTCTGATAGAAGAAGGCATTAGAAAGGAAAAATAGAGAAGCAAGCGCTGTTTCCGCAAGACGTTCAAACTCGGCAGGCAAAAGGATCAAAGGAGCTACCAACAAGCAGGCCATCACCGTTACAAGATACGCTGGAAATAGCCGCCTTACCCGCCCTGCGATGAAACCCACATACGAAAATCTTCCAGCTTCCAGGCTACCAACCACCATCTGTGTAATAAGAAAGCCCGAAAGAACAAAGAAAACATCCACGCCAACAAAGCCACCAGAGAGCCACTCGGTCCGAGAGTGGAAAGCAACGACAGCCAGAACAGCCACAGCACGCAAACCATCAAGCTGGGGAAGGTAGGTTAATTTTTTTTGCATTCTTAATCTCTGTGAAGTCCGTATCTCAAGTATTGAGAATCACCTTTAAAATAATCCTTTAGGCACTGTTCCTTTTTGCACCTACTTAAAATTATATCAGATCGACTACCATATCTTCACTCGGATTTAAGCCTTTGGAGACGGCCATTTTGGTACGCAGGTAGGACTATTTTTTAAAGCCACATTTGAGCTTGATGTGAACGAAATACCAAGTATCCTGTAGGTTGACAGGCAGTTTAGCGGACAAGCTATGTTACGGAAGACATTAGACAACATCCCTTTCCCCAGACCTTACATGGTCGCTACTGCGATTGCTGTTCTTGTCTTCTATTCATGACAACCAGCTTAAAAGTTCTCAAAAGCGCCACCCTTTTACTCAGCATGCAGATTGTTCAGCGCGGCTTGGGCATCATCAGCACACTGATTCTGGCGCGCCTGCTGCTTCCGGAACACTTCGGCGTTGTCGCGCTCGTCATCATTGCTCTGCAATTTTTCGAGCTATTGGTCGAGATCGGAAACCAGCAGTACATAATTCAGAAAACAGAGGTAACCGAAGCAGACCTCAACACCGCCTGGAGTATGGACATCGCCATAAAATCCGCGATGTTCATTCTGATTTTGTTCGTTGCCCCACTCCTGGCCGACTTCTTCGAAACTCCAGAGCTCACAACGGCACTAGCCGTCGCAGCAATCACGCTCCCACTCCGGGCACTAAAAAGCCCAGGCATGATGCTGCTAGCGCGAGAGATAAACTACCAGCCAATATTCAAGCTTACGCTTTGGCAAAAGGGGCTCTCTTTTATCGTTGTCGTCCTCTGGGCGCTCATCAGCCCAAGCCACTGGGCAATCATATCAGGCACCGTTGTCTCCGGGCTTATCTTTACCGTTGGGTCTTATGGTGTTCACAACTTCCGGCCGCGCTGGACACTCATTCATTTTCGCCAGCAGTGGCAATTTTCCCAATGGCTTCTACTACGCGGAATCGTTGGCTTTACGCGATCCCAAATAGACAACTTAATGGTTTCGCGCCTGTTTGGCACCGCCCAGCTTGGCGGGTATAACCTGGTACGTGAAGTCAGCCTGCTGCCAGCGCTATCCGCTATCATTCCGATGAGTGAACCTTTGCTGGCGGCCATTTCCGAAAGTAAGGCCGATCGTGGAGCCCTCGCCTACCGCATACGTTTGAGTCTAGCTCTGATGATAACCGTGCTTACACCCGTAACGGCCTTCATCATGCTTTATCCGGAGCTTATTATCCGTGTGCTACTAGGTCCGGACTGGGCTGAATTTGCCCCTTTGCTGGAACCGTTCGGTCTATTTTTCTTCACCTTCTGTCTTTTTGCATTGGTGAGTGATGCCATCATCGCCCAGGGAAGGGTAAAGTTACTTTTCTGGTTCGACGTTGTTTCAACCGTAACGATCATTGTTATTCTCTGGCTCACCGCCACAGGAGGCTTGGAGATTATGGCGTGGATTCGCGGCTGGCTCTCGGTTGCAACAACCATTGCACTGCTGCTTATTCTGGAACAGCAAACGAAGTTTTCGTTAATCAAACTTCTCTTTCTATGCATTCCAACTATTGCAGGAACGCTGCTGGCCGTTCTCGCAATCCAGTCTTTAGATCTTTCAGATAGTCACTTTTTGTTACAGTTTTTATTGCTTGGCACCCTGCACGTTGCAACGGCAGCTCTCTGCACTGGAACCATAGGTTTTCTCTTACTTAGGAAAACAGAAGAGTGGGGGCAGCTTCGCTATCTAGTGAAAGAAGTTCGAGGAAAGTGAAGCTTTAAGTTACCAAGCTGGCAGATTATTCTATGCACCACACAGGAAGTCAGGCAGTAGGCGAATTTATGGAAAACATAGCCATTCAGCTAGAGGAAAAAAACGGCGTACCTCGCATTAATGAGCCTGTTGGCCTTGGTATACCGCTACCAAAGGGCGTGATTCATGCCACCCATAATCTTTCACTGCTGGCTGACCAGGAGCCTCTATGCGTGCAGCTTGAGCCCCTTGCCCACTGGCCAGATGGCAGCATCCGCTGGGTTCACGCAAGTTTTTTAATTAGCTTGGACCCGAACAGCAAGAAAAACCTGGTACTGGCCCCACAACAAGCGCCCTCTCCCCACACTCCTGAGCTTGCAATTAAGCAGACAGCTGAAAGCCTTGTGATCCATACCGCAGCAGGCAACGTTGCTTTACAGCCCGGCAGCCTGGCTTGGCGAGTTTATAACCTCACCGATGCATGCACACCATCGGCAGTGACTCTGACCGATGAGACAAGCGCCTCCTGTACAGCGAAAGCGGAGGGTAACTGGGAAGTTACCCTTAAAGGCCCCGTTTTTGTCGCAGCTACGTTAAAAGGCGAATGGCTAAAGCAAAACAATGAGCCTCTTGCACGGTTTCAATGTGAGCTGCGTGTTTTTCTGGAAACCGGGCTTGTGCAAGTGGAACTGGTAACTCACAACCCCAAACGTGCCCGTCATCCTGGCGGTTTGTGGGATTTAGGAGACCCGGGTTCCGTTTATTTCCGAGAACTTGCGGTAGAAACAACACTGCCTGCCGCGAGCAAAGTCAAAGTCACTCCGCAAGCTACAGATGAGAACTCAAGTGCGTTTCGTCTCTCAGATTTCAACCTTTACCAAGACTCAAGCGGCGGCGAACATTGGCAAAGCCGGAATCACATAGACTCCAACTGCCAAATTAGTACCCAGTTCTGTGGTTACAGGCTCACTAACGCTGGCGAGCTACAACACGAAGGTAAGCGGGCAAATCCGCTGGTGAATATTGATCACGATCGCGGACAGCTGAGCGTGGCAGTACCCGGTTTCTGGCAGAACTTTCCAACCAGCCTTCGCAAGGAAGGAAGCAAACTGACAATTGGGCTGTTTCCAAAAGATACGAAGAATGCTTATGAGCTACAGGGTGGAGAACGGAAAACACTTCGCTGCTCGATGGCCCATCACTCCAATAACAGCCTCTCCGCAACAGCTTACACTCCGTTAATACCAGTGCTTACACCAGAGTGCTATGAGCAAGCTAATGCTTTTCCATGGTTCAAAGCGAATACTCAACCCGGCGCTCTCGACGAGCTTATTGCTGAAGGCCTAGATGGACAATCTAACTTCTTTGCAAAAAGAGAGGTGATTGACGAATTTGGCTGGCGTAACTTCGGGGATATTTTCGCGGACCATGAAACGCTCTACCAGAATGAAGGCGAGCCACCGTTCATCTCTCACTACAATAACCAATACGACCCAATATATGGCTTTGCAAGGCAGTACGCTCTAACCGGGGATAAGCGCTGGTTTCAACTTATGGACGACCTTGCCCGCCACGTTGCAGATATAGACATCTATCATACTGAAAAAGACAGGGCCGAATACAATAATGGGCTATTCTGGCATACTGACCATTACCTGGACGCGCATACAGCTTCACACCGGACGTTTACCCGCCACAACGATACCAGCTCAACTCCGGGACAGACTGGAGGCGGGCCTGCTGCCGAACACTGCTATACAACTGGACTGCTGTACCACTATTACATGACAGGTGCACCAGCGTCTCGGGATGCGGTTATCCAACTAGCAAACTGGATCCGGACCTCCCACGAGGGCCAAGGCGGTCTGCTCGAGCAACTACTGGCCCTTAAGAAACAGGATTTGCCAAAGCTGAAGTCGATGCTAAAAGGCGAGCGCCCTTCCCCCCACCAATACCCGTTTACTCGAGGCACGGGCAATTATCTCAATGCCCTGCTAGACGCATCGCTATTGGAACCCGAAGAGGACTGGCTGGAACATGCGGAAGGTGTCATTCGCAAAACCATCCATCCAGCAGATGACATCGAAAAACGAAATTTGCTCGAGGTAGAAACCGGCTGGTCGTACCTTATACTAATGACCAGTATTGCCCGCTACCTGTACCTCAAAAGAGAAACAGAAAGCACCGGTATTCACTACAGCCACGCCCGAGCTGCATTCATGCATTACGCCAATTGGATGCTGGAGAATGAGCGACCTTTCCTGTCAGATACGGCGCAACTCGAATTCCCAAACGACACTTGGATAGCCCAAGATAGTCGCAAAGCCATGCTGATGTTTCAGGCAGCCGAACTGGATCCGACGCGCGCTGAAGACTTCCGTAGCAAAGGAAGCCAGTGGTTGTCAGGCGTCAGCGAAGCTCTGGCCCAGGGTAACCCAAAGCACTATGCCCGCATCCTGATAATATTGATGCAGAACTATGGGCCGCATCACTTTACTACCCACGAGGGCCAGAACCAACTCAAGGACCGTCCGGAGCCTGCGCAGGATAGCCGTTCCCTCAGCCTTTCCTGGAGCGAGCTTGCGGCCAGGATGATTGGCCGCCTCGTCCGTGGAATACTTGCATTTCGGCCTTCCAGAGAACGAGCTTGGATCGATGCACGACTGGACCGTAGTTAACATGCGAACTTTTAAACGTTTCGTGAAATCGGTATTTCTGGCGCTCGCATTGCCCCTGTATTTGCTGTGCCTGATGTTCAGTCAGGTGGGCAATGCCGACGGGGTATTCGCGTCGTTCTCTCAGGGTCTAAGCCTGATACCCGGTAAATTCGGAGTCTACCTTCGGGCGGCCTTCTATCATCTGATATGCCCTGACACCTCTGACGAAATTTCAGTAGGCTTTTTGACCATCCTGTCACACCGTAACACCAGTATCTCGAAAGGAGTGTATATCGGGCCGCAATGTAATATCGGAATGTGTTCCATCGGAGAAAACACTCTGATCGGCAGCGGTGTGCATATTCTGAGCGGAAGTCGTCAGCATGAGTTTCAGGACATTCAAAAGCCCATTCAAGACCAAGGCGGTGTCTTTGAAAAAATCCGGATAGGTTCCGACTGCTGGCTGGGCAATACGTCGCTGGTTATGGCGGGCTTGGAAGACCATTGTATTCTTGCGGCAGGTAGCGTCCTGACAAAACCCTCAGCCAAAGGGGATATTCTGGTGGGCAACCCCGCAAGATGCATCAGCAATCGGCTCAAGTCCAATCCGACGCCCTCGTCTGAATCCGCAAAGGAGGTGGAATGATGGGATCAATCTCAGAAGCAATTTACTTCCGATCACCCGTCTTTCTGCAGAATGTGTTGGTGTCTGCCTATGGATACAAGCTCTACCGCAAGCGCTACGCAGGTTCCCTCTACCGCGAACTTCTGGAGCAGGTTCGCCACTGCAGGTCCTGGAGCCCCGCAGAAATCGAAGCGCACCAAAGCGAACGCTTGCACAAAATGGTAAAGCACTGCCGTTCGAATATTCCCTACTATCAGCAACAGTTTGCCGAGTACGGGCTGCATGAAAATGACGTTACCACTACTGAACACATTACCCGGTTGCCAATTCTGAAAAAGCAGATTGTCAAAGAACATGCCCACCTGTTTCAGGAACCTGGTACGAACCCATTCATGCTCCAGCACACTAGCGGCAGTACGGGCACACCATTGGCACTAAAGGTCAACGAAAAAACCTATAAACTTGCCATGGCTCTGCTTGTGGAGCATGAGGAACACCACGGCGTTCCATTCGGTGCGAAGCGGGCAACCTTTGCGGGACGGATGGTTCAACCAGCGACTAACATGACTCCACCGTTTGCCCGAATGAACCGGACCGAAAACCAGAAACTGTTTTCCAGCTACCACCTGAATAACCGGACGTTTCCCTGGTATCGGGCAGAGCTCGACCGGTTTCAGCCGGCGGAGCTGATTGGCTACCCTTCGGCTATCTGCGATCTTGCAGCACAGTACAGAGAAGCAGGCGTTACGCCAGCTTTCCGCCCCCAGGCGATTGTCACAAACTCGGAGACGCTTCTTGCATGGCAACGAGCAATTATCGAGGAAGTATTCGATTGTAAGGTCAGCGACTATTACGGAACCGCAGAATACGTACTTTTTGCCGGCCAAGGCCAGGATGGCACTTATCGTTTAAACCCCCTTCTTGGCATCACCGAAATCCAAGGGTACGATGATGACCAGACAGTTGGACGATTAATTGCAACTTCGCTGACGAACACAACAATGCCACTACTCAGGTATGATCTAGGCGATACGGCGAAAAAGCCGGTAGAAAGCAACTCCAGAGCATCAGTTCAGCTACTGGAGACTGTCAATGGACGGGTGGATGACTATATCCAGACCCCGGACGGTAGAAAAATTGGCCGGATTGATCACATTTTCAAAGGATTGAACGGGATATCAGAAGCCCAGGTTATTCAGGACGCTCCGGATCATTGCACCATCAAGGTCATCAGCCACTCCGCTTTGCCAGAAGCTGAGATATACACACTCCAACACAACTTTTCAGCCCGCACCGGCGGGACGCTTCGGCTAACGGTAGAGAAAGTAGCTTCAATACCGCGCGGGCCGAACGGGAAGTTTAAAAGCGTGCTCCAAATGATATTCCAAGGATAGCAATCAATGCGCATCATGTTCGTTGGTGATATAAATCTCGGAGAATACTACACGTCCTTTGGGCACGGCCCGGGGAGCTATCTGGAACACTCCGACGTATTTGAGAATGTACGGGACTTGTTCAGCCAAGCTGATTTTGTAGTCGGAAATTTGGAAGCACCGCTCACAACTCACAACTTCAACCCGACTGAGCCTGAAAGCGTGGTATTACGAGGCGATCCCAAGCATGCGGCGACGCTCAGAAACGCAGGTTTCAGAGTATTGCAGGTCGCCAACAATCACACTGTTCAGCATGGGAAAGAAGGCTTCAGCGAAACCTTGGAAGCGCTCGCCCGCGCCGGAATCACCGCTATCGGAGTAAACGGACAAAAAACACAAACGATAGAGCTTGAGGGCGAAACTTTAGGATTTCTTGCAGCGTCTGACGTCCCGGACAATACCGATAAAACACAAAACTGTTACCAGCGCCTTGACGATGCGCTAGTCCTACGTGCCAAAGAAGCTGTCTCCGAGGTGGACCACCTGTTCGTATTACTTCACTGGGGTTTGGAATCTTCCACCCAAACTATGGATTATCAGAAGTCCGTAATAGACAAACTTTGCAGCATCGGAGTAAGGGGGGTTATTGGCTCTCACCCCCATTTGTTCTACGAAATCTGGAAACAGCAAAAGGCCGTGGTCGCTCCCTCCCTCGGCAACTTTGTTTTCGATCTATTCTGGGACTCACGACTTCTAAAATCAGGTATTTTGGACATTGAACTTGAGAAACAAAGTATTTCTGCCTGTCGTGTTTGGCCTGTGACCATATCAGAAAATGGGGGTCGTCCTATCCTTACCGGTGCATCTCAAGATCTGGTCAATTCCCTCAAGTTATACGATCTTGGCCAGAACATGAGCGGCGAGCAGACAAGAAAATTGACAAAGTTTTTGAAAGATTTTTGGAAAGGAAATCGAAAGTTGAAGAGCCAGTTCATCCTAAAAAAAATCGTGGGAAAAATATAAGTGGCTAATGTTAGTAATGGATATCTACCTGCTGTATCAATCGTCATTCCGGCTTATAACGAGGAACGATATATTGAAAAAACACTGGTGGCCTTGCGTGAATCAGACTATCCCACTGACCTGCTTGAGATAATTGTTGTAGATAATGCATCTTCAGACAACACTGCTCAGATTGCTCATCAGTATGCTGATAAAGTTCTACTTCTTGAGAAAGGGAATGTCGGTGCCGTTCGTAACCTTGGAGCGCGACATGCTACCGCAGAAATTCTGATATTTATCGATGCCGACTGCATTGTTGATCAAGGCTGGATCGCCAGAGGCGTAAAACTCCTAAATACTGACGAGGACTGTGTTTTTGGTGGTGCTTATAAAACCGGACCGCAGGCGAACTGGATTGAAAGATTATGGCTTCTTGAAAATCCTGAAAAACCCCGACTCCAACCCGATCTTCTAGGCGGTTGTATATTTATATCATCGGTCAAGTTTATCAATATTGGAGGGTTTAATGAACAAATGACTTCAGGCGAGGACTCAGATCTCTCAAGCAGGTTACGGAAAATAGGCATATCTGTGCGAATTGAAAACAGTCTTTCCGTTATTCATTTGGGGAATCCATCAACACTAGGCGCCTTTTTTTCAAGGCAAGTATGGCATTCCGAAAACTATTTGGTTTTTATGCGCAGCTCAATAAAAGACTATACGTTTTGGATAGTACTTATATTCGCGATCGCTTTTTCGCTCTCTTTATTTTTCTTATTTTCAAAAAACTTCAGCGTTTCGATAGAAATGCTTTCTATAACAGTAGCTTTAGCCGCAACACTATCCCTCAAGCGAATAATAATAACTCACTATCATTTTAAAAGACCAGATGAACTACTTGGCATATTTATACTCGATTATATATACCTGATCGCTCGCTCTTTAGGCACAGTCAAGTCTCTAAAAAAGCTAAAAAATAATAACGACCGATAAGTATAGCTGCCAAGCAGGCTTTTAGCATTCAATCATATTAAACTGCTCTTGCAACACGTGGATATGCTTAGGATTCTGGGCAAGTGCCGACCAAAGGATGAGTGGAGAATATTCTGGCAGCTACGGTACCCGACCCCCTCGGCGATTTTCAACCCAGTTGTCCAAGTGACAGCGTTTAAGCGGCCAGTTTATTACGCTCAACTTTCTGCAACTTGCCAGGATTGAACGATACCCCTATGTGTCAGCGTAGTTGTCGCCTGAATATTTCGAAGGACAACCATGCTCCATTATTCACCAGAACGTAAATAAGCCATTCTCCAAAAGATGGCTCCACCGCACATCTTTGCGATTGCTGATTTAGTGGCGCTTACGTTATACCTGGCAAGGTGTGATGGCCAGGCGCTTACGCTATAGCAACAAGCTAGAGACGGTATATTATCGGGCAATCGCCAAAATTACTCTACGAATACTTCAGGCGGTGGATTTGGCGCAAAACCAGCTCTACCGGACAACAATTCAAGCGGTATGTCACTTCTGACGACTAAGTTATCAATTGAATACCAGTCTTGATAGCGATCCTCGTTGGGATAGTGCTGAAAGTAATCATTTCCGCCTATAGCCACGTAGTTCCATTTCGCCATCTTATTTCCTGTATTAAACCCAATCCAAGGAACGTCTTCTCTATTATGGCTCTGCACGCCGTTAATCCACTGTCGAATGACACCATCGTGGACACCGGGAGCTGAATTCATCTGAACGTAAAATGCCATTTTCGTCCAATTCCCACCCACACCAAAAACCTGATTGTGATCAGCGCGTCCTCCGAAGTCTTTTAGCCACCCGCCGTATACTCGATCTAAAATTAATGGGTCTGTACCGTTGATGCCCATTCCAATCGAATTAGTGGTGAAATTCAGAGATTCTCCTTGCGGGTATTTATTTGACATGTCATAGTTTTCTCCATGAGGCCCACCGCGGTATGTGAACTGATTGCGAACACCATACAAATCACGTTTCCAGTCCCAAATAAACACCGGTCCGACTGAGCCTAAGGCCCCATTGTATATATCGCCCACTTCATCCCAGCTACCTATGCGAAAAAACTTTGAAACCCAGTTGCCGAACTCACCTTCATTCCGCCCATACCAATCATCAGAAAATCTGATCCAGAACTCCACATATAACTGGTCATAGCCTTGATCCAATAATTTGACAAGCTGTGCGTCCGACGCCCAATTCCGCCAACCAAGGTTCAGAGACTCCCGCCAAAAAACAGCCGACTTCCCTGACCCACTTAGGGATTTTTCTGAGTTTGAATCTAAAATTTCCAGTGAAGCATGATTGTTTGGAAACCCCGTCTCCGGTGACCAAGTTGTACCTTGGTAAATGGCGTCCCAATTTTTTGGTAAAACATCCCCTTCGGATATTTTTTGTGACTTGCTGACCGTATGCATAGTACTGGTCCAGTCAGCTTGACTGTCGAAGTTTTCCTCGAACACTACCTCGCTGAATGCATATGTGGATATTAATGAAACGATTCCTATCGCACCGAAGAACGTAAGAGTTGCTATTCGCTTAGCTAAAAACATTATTTTGCGACCTCTATTAGAACGATACTAGCAGGTTTAACGCAAGTCACACCTATCGACCGTTTAGGATTCCTAATGTACCCGAGCCCTAAGCTTGTTACCCGAGAAATCACCTTCAACTGACCTGAGCCTATTACTTTAATCCGTTTTTCTAACCACCGCACCCAAATTCGCGCTTGAACACGGCACTCTCCGCCGTCCAACTACCCTTTCTCTATTGAGAGTTGATCGAAGGACACCCCATTTCATTTTTATTTACTGATTTCCTGAATTTTTCTGTTGCAACCATTTCGCCAAGATCTACTTATCCAATCCCCCTTGCATCAGAGATTTTCAGATTCTTTTAATACTGGCGGGAAGTGTGCTCGAACTTTGAGGGAAACGCCGAGAACGAGTTCATAAAAGCCCTACTTTGCTGTATGTTCTTGGTTATCGGACAGTAACGGACGGTAAACGCCTACCCTACTGCTTATGCATAAAATTCGCCATCGCTAACATCAAGAGTCAATGTGTTCTCGAAAACTTCCCGTTATATCTGAACTTCTAGACATTCACAGATGCCCATTATCGACTTACCAGAGACTCATAAAGCCTGAGCAAAATAGGCCATATCTGTATTATTACACTCTTCGGCCTTTCTCTACCTTCCTCAACCCAGCTATCCACGTTATTTAGTTGAATCAGACCGCTTATTTGGTCAATTTCCGTAAGCGTCCGCCCATCACACCTTGCTAATGCTCACCGGCTTCCAGTTGTGCGGTAGCAGTTCATCAATGGCGTTGTTTTTCTGCGTCGGCAGCTTCGTCAGAACATCTTTCAGATAGGCATACGGATCGT
>NZ_JBLXHQ010000007.1:0-161776 GCF_048259445.1 Marinobacter sp.
AAAAACAGGTGGCACAGTTTACCAGAAATTCGCAAGAGCGCGGGATCCGACAGAAGGCGAAGCTTTTTGTCGTTTTCAGAGGTCGAATGCAACAATATGATTGGCCTGGCGCATTCTCTAAAGAGACTCTCGCTGCGCCACACGCATACCATCACTCAGGCCAGAGGCTGGAAACAGGATCACGCGATCACCAGACTCCAGCCCCTTAAGCACCTGAGCCTGAATGCCGTTGTTGTGTCCGATATCGACCCGGCGCAACTTTGCGATATCGTCCTCGACAAGAAAAACAGCCCAATCTTGCCCTTCGCGAAATAGCGCACTCGACGGCACAACCAGCGCGTCGTCTTGTTTCCAGACAATAATTCTTGCTTCCACGCGGAAGCCGTGGCCCAAGCCGGAATGAACCGGGCTGGCGTCATCAAAGCGGATAATCGTATTGACGCGCTGCTCCTCAACACCGAGTGCGGAGTACTTGGTGAAGCCCCAGGGATCTACTCGGGCCACAGTGGCGCTCAGAGCGCCGGGGCCACCCCACTTTTCGATGCGAACCTGATCACCCGGAGCCACTTGCACTGCGTCTGTGGACAGGAGTTCGACGAGCACTTCGAGATCACTATCAACATTGCCAACTTCCATGATGGCTGCCCCTACAGGAAGGGTCGTCTCGCTCTGCTGAATGATGCGCAACACTTGCCCGCTGATGGGCGCCCGGATAGGTATTTCACTAATAGGCACGTTATTGGGACCCGTGGTGCCTAGCCGTTGTTCATCATCAAACCCCATTAGTTGTGCCCGCGCATTTTCCAGCTCAGCCTGCCTTACCTCGATTACGGCTTTGGCTGTATCGAAGGCGGCTTGGGTGGCGCGTGTTTCATGAACCGCACGGTCCAACTCAGCCTGGCTGACAGTACCTTTCTCACGAAGCGTCCGAATTCGTTTCAGATTGGTATCAGCCAATTCCTGATCTGCAATAGCGCGGTTGAGTTCGGCGCGAGCAAGACGCAGCGCCGCGTTGGCGGCAGCCTCGGCAGACCGGGCTTGCTCACGGCTGCGTACATCCAGTACCGCCGGGTTGGTGGGCCGCATTTGCGCCACAATGGTTTCATTTTTTTCAACCGGATCTCCAGGGTCAACCTCCACGCGCAGGAGTCGACCGGCGACAGGGGTAGAGATTACATACGCGTCGCGCACACGCGTGCGCCCTTCTTCGTCGATCGTGACCATCATGGTATCCGTTGTGATACTCCCGATATCGACCTTCGTTGCCCGGGGCCAGAAAGCGAAAGACAGAGCCGCACCGAGGACGACGATCGTCACAACGGTTAAAAACAAGCGTGATCGTTTACGTGCCATGTGAATCTAGTCTCCGGTTTTCAGGGCAATGATCAGGTCTGCCCGGTCGATGTCCCGTTTCACCAACCAGCCAGACATGACGGTCGCCATGACGACGGCCAATACCGCCGTGCCATAGCTCTCGGGGGTAAAAACAGCTGGGATTTGATAAAGGTCCGTGCTGAAGCCCGCGGCAATGCCGAAGGACAGAAAGTAGCCAAGGATTGAACCAAGGGGCAGCGCGAGCAGCGTGACGGCTGCGAGCTCTCCCAGCAGGACGAAGGCCGTCTCGCCCTTGGTGAAGCCGATGACTCGCAGGCTGGCGAGATCACGCGCACGCTCTGCGTAGGCGATACGAGCGGCATTGTACACAACACCAAAGGTGATGATGGCTGCGATAGCGGCCATGATGTAGCGCATGGCGCCAGCACTGGTATCCATCAACTTCTGAAATGCAATACGTGCATCGGTTTTGAGGCTGACACCGGCCACGGTTGGCATGTCTTTAAGCTGACGATAGATTTGATCGCTTTGTGTTGCATCAATCCGCAGATAGGCACCCGACACACGATTCGGCTCACGAAGAACCCTGTTGAGAGCCTCAAGTTCCATAAAGGCGGGGGAACCCAGAAGCGTCTCCGCGATGCCGATTACCGGGATATCAAACACCGGCTGGCGCCCCTCTCGCACATCGACGGTGAGTGTTTCACCCGGTTTAATACCGAGAATGTCTGCAAGCGCACTGGCGAGGATGGCACCCTCCTGGCGCATGAAAATTGTGGTTACATCTTTATCTATCGCCCGATTGAGGCGGGGCTCCGCTACCAGCCCGTTGATTGCACCGCGATAGGTTTTACGCCCGTTGCGCAGCACGGCGGGCACAATGCGTATCGGCTCAACCTCGATGATGCCGGGCATACGCTTAAGCTCCAGAATGGCCTTGTCAGACATAACCTCTGTGAAGGTGACGGTTACGTCGCTGCGGTCCACGACGTTGAAGGTCAGATCGATGGTGCGGTCAAAGCCGGAAAGAATGGAGATCATAGCGACCGACAAAGCCATCCCGGACGCGATACCGATAACAGCCCCCGCCATGCGCGCTGGCTGTCGCGTCACTCGCCTCAATACCATGCGGCTGGGCTGATCAAGCAGCTTGTTAAGGAAGTGCCCGATCCGCCCGGAGCGGCTGTAATCCTGCGGGGCGGGTGGGCGCATGGCCGTGGCAGGCGTCAGCGCAAAGACGTTGCGCAGGACAACCAAACCGCCTGCCGATGCGGCTAGCACGCTGACCCCAAAGCCGATAACAAATGATTTTGGATCGAGTTGAAAGACTAAAAACGGAAACCTGAAATACTCAAGATAGACGTCGACCAGCACCCGCCCAGCTGCAATGCCGACCAAACATCCGGCCAGAGCGCCGCCAATGGCAATGGCCAGAATCAATTTGAAATAGTGCACACCCACCTCGGCGTTTGTGTAGCCGAATGCCTTCATCAACCCGATCTGCTCGCGCTCTGACTGAACCATGCGTGAGACCACCATATATAGCAGAAAGGCCGCCACCGCCAGAAAAATGGGCGGTACACCGGTGCTCATGACGCGCAGACCGTCAATTTCTTCACTTATAAAACGGTTCGACTCATGATCCTCTAGCCCATAGGCACCCAGCCCGCCATTGGCATCAAGGACGCGATCCACCGCATCAAGAACGGCCGCCTGTTCAGCATTGCGACCTATGGAAAGGAGCGCCTGATTGAAGGCACCTTCCATATCGTAGGCCGCAGAGAGCGCCATACGGCTCATCCAGATCACACCAAAGCGACTGTCGTCGGGGGCAAGCTCACCGGGCGGGGTGGTATAGAGAAACTCCGGCGACCGCGCGAGCCCTACGATCCGAAAGGTGCGTCGGGCACCGTGCATAGTGGCGGAGAGGGTATCGCCTGGCTCAAGACCGTGAGCTAGAGCGAATCCCTGAAGCAATAGAATTTCATTCGCACGATCGCTATCCAGTCGACGGCCGGCGCTCAAATAGACGTCATTGAGCCTCGGTTCTCCGAAATCAGGTAACGAAACGGCTCGAGCCTGCAAGGGCAAGTCCAACCCGGGCAGATCGATCAGCGCGCTGCCAACAACCCGTCCTTCAGCGGCAGACACGCCGGGAATAGCTGCCAGATCGGCGATCAGGCGGTCGGGTGCACGTGTCACCGGAGCAAAAATATCGGCCAGGCGATAGCGTTCGTAATAGGTGTTCCGTGTTTCATCCAGAGAAGTAACGAGGCCCGTCATCATGACCAGCATCAGCACGCCGACTCCGATAACCGCGCCAATAGCGACAGCCTGGCCCTTGATGCGCCACAGGTCGCGAAGCAGCTTGCGGTCAAGCGGACTCACCAGTGGATTTCCTCGGGTGTGAGTTTGGTCTTGTTGACGACTACCTCACGTATCGCCCCATCGGCGAAGTGGATTACCCGGTCGGCCATGGCGGCAGTGGCCGCCGCGTGGGTAACAATCAGCACCGTTGCGCCGAGCCGCTCGTTAACATCTTTGAGTACCTTAAGCACGGACCGGCCCGTTGCGCTGTCCAGGGCGCCGGTAGGCTCATCGCAGAACAATACCGTTGGCTGCTTCGCAATGGCACGTGCAATAGCGACCCGCTGCTGCTCACCGCCGGACATCTGTGCGGGGAAGTGGTCAGTTCGCGCATGCAGGCCAACGAGGGCGAGCGCGTCATCGGGGTTCATTGGATCGCGCGCGATCTCGGTAACCAGCTCGACGTTTTCATGGGCCGTCAGGCTTGGCATTAGGTTGTAGAACTGAAACACAAAGCCGACGTGATCCCGCCGATAGCGCGTGAGCTGCGCATCGGAAAAAGCCGTCAATTGCTGATCCTGAAAGAATACTTGCCCGTCAGTGGCTCGATCCAATCCACCGATAATATTGAGCAGCGTGGATTTGCCGCTTCCCGAGGGGCCGAGCAGCACCACGAGCTCGCCAGCGGGGATCTCCAGGTCAACACCACGAAGAGCATGAACGGCCGCAGGACCCTCACCATAGACCTTGGTCAAACCCTGAATGCGATAAGCGACAGCGCTCTCTTTATACGACATAGCTCCCATCTTACTTGTTTCTCCGCGGTGATGAACAAACCTTCTGCATCCAGTTATTGTTGAACGACACTTTTATTAACAAACGCCCCAAAAAAGGTATCATCCTAATCAAATGATAAAAAAGCACATCAGGAGACATCGTGACAGACTTTATTCAAACCGAAATCAACAACAGGATTCTGACCGTTCGCATTAACCGCCCGGAGCGCAAGAACGCGCTCACCCATGCCATGTACACCACGTTGGGAGATGCGATTGAACAGGCCGATTCAGATGCCGATATCCGCTGTGTAATGTTTACGGGCAGTGACGAGTGTTTTACCGCAGGCAACGACCTGAGTGATTTTGCCAGTGGTTTGAAAGGTGCCTTCACAGAAACTCCCGTAGGCCGCTTTCTGTTTCTTCTGGCTAACGCCGCCAAACCGGTAGTGGTAGCCGTGAACGGGCCAGCTGTGGGCATTGGCACCACCATGCTTTTGCACTGCGATATGGTGTTCGCCGGCACCAACGCCCGCTTCCAGATGCCGTTTGCCAGCCTCGGCCTTTGCCCTGAAGGCGGGTCCAGCCTGTTACTGCCTTCCTGGATTGGCCGGGTGCGTGCAGCAGAGCTCCTGATGCTGGGCGATGCCTTCAGTGCAGACGATGCCTACCGTCTTGGGCTGATTAACCGCGTGTGCGCCCCGCACGAAACCGAAACCACAGCTATCGGGGCCTGCCAGCGGCTTACCATGCAGCCACCAGCCGCCATCCGGGCCACAAAAAAGCTTCTGAGCCGCCCTACCCACGAAGAACTTACCGCGACCATGCTGACCGAAGGCGAACTGTTTGCTGACCGCCTTAAATCACCGGAAGCGGCCGAAGCCTTGGGCGCTTTCATGCAAAAGCGCAAGCCGGATTTCTCGCGCTTTAAATAATTCCTTGCCCGCCAGCACGCATGCGCTGGCGGGCAATTGATACATTTTGTAAAACCCCCTACATATCGTCAGCTTGGGCTCGACAAACATCTCCCGGCCATCTACTTTTCAATAAAGCCGAATTCCCCTTTGTGCGAGGAGGGATCAATTAGTAAGAATCACACTTTTGGCTGATCAACACTGGCAATAGTGGCGCTATAGTCATAAATACAGAAATTGGCTTGAAGCGCTGGCTACAATTTCAGACAACCGTTTAAGCAGAACAGGCCACTGACATCGGGTTTACCGCATCAGACCGGCCCCGTTAGTTGCCGAACATAACGATACAACAACAGGAAAAGGTTCCACCCATGTTCAAGAAAACTCTAATAAGTCTTGCCGTGGCGTCTTCCCTTGGGCTGACAGGCTGCCTTAGCAGCGGCGACGAAGGGGCGAATGCTAATCCGGATTATAAGATTAATGATACGACGATTGATCGATCAATCGTACGACCGATTTACAATCCGAACCCGATTGCGGCTGAGCCCAAGTTTCCGATTAACGCAGACCTGATTCTGTTGCTAGGCGCAACCCAGAGTGCCAACTATGATTTCACTGGTCTTTCCACTGGCAACTCACCAGCGGATGACGCGGTAAACGAGCTTTCCGGTTTCTCGGCCTCCGGGGCATTTACTCTGAAGTTCGATGGTTCACTCAACCCGTTATCCGTTCAGGCCGGGGCTACTGTTTTCTTGCTACCGCTTAACGTTAACGATCAGGTTGAGGGTGTTCCTGGAGCGCTCCCGAACACCAACCCGTCAAATATCGACGTGGATAATCCGTTTGACCTCGCATCAATCCCCAACTTCCGTGCGAACGTAGTCAGCATCGATGGTGGTAGCGACAACGCTATCCGAGTGGTTCCGTTAGAACCTCTCGCCGAAGGCCAAAAATACCTGGTGGTAGCTACCAACAGTATCGTTGGCGCTGACGGACAGCCCATTGAAAGATCTGTTGAAGACGTCAATCTGGCAGATGGTGTTTTGGGCAACCCGGCCCTCGCCAACGTAAAATCGATTCTCCAGGCTTCCGCTGCTCTGGCGAACGGCTTTCTCGCCCAGGCGGTTCCACAGGACACTCCCGAATCCGCACTGGCATATACCTTTACGACAAATTCCGATACGGACGTGCTGCGTGCCATGATGGCGCCTGCCGCATTTGGAACGGATCTTGGCCAGAAAATCGGTTTTACAGCGCAGCTGAAAGCTGTCAGAGACAACTACCCGGAACTGAACTTCTCTGAACTGACGACACAACTCGGTAAAATCGCCACCCTCGCAGCACAACTCGGCGCCGGCCAGCTTGACCCGGCAACTCTGACCGCTCAGGAGCTGGCATCCATCACTGCACTGTCGACGATAACACCCCTCACCGAGCCAGCTGACTTGCAAGCGGCTATCGGCGCAGAAATTGGTGACAAGCTTCACTTGCCTGTTCCCCGCCCTTCGTTTTTCTATGAGGCGGAGCAGGCAGCTGACCTTGCTACGATTCAAGGTCTTGCAGCTCTGGATCCAACCAATGCAATCGCCCAGGCTGCGCAACAGGTCGAAGTCTCCCAGGGCGCAATCA
This sequence comes from Marinobacter sp., assembly GCF_048259445.1. Taxonomy (GTDB): domain Bacteria; phylum Pseudomonadota; class Gammaproteobacteria; order Pseudomonadales; family Oleiphilaceae; genus Marinobacter. Next base: position 6,962 of record NZ_JBLXHQ010000007.1, read on the forward strand.
CCCTGCCATATTTTCAGTCGCTTCCGGGTGAAACCGGCGCAGGTATCGTTACTGGCAGCTGGAGCGGTAGCACCAGTCTGGAAGCGGACCTGAATGAAAACCTGGCACCAGGCCAGACTATCTTCTCGTTCTTGCGGGACATAGACGGTTCCTTGAACGTGAATGGTTACTTCCCATTCCCGCAAAAGAACGCTGACACAACGGTGCCAGTGGTTGTTTTCAACCCATCAACCACTTCTCGCCCTGCAACATGTGTTGATAGCACTAAGCCGAATGGCGTGACCATCTTCCAGCACGGAATTACGGTGGACCGCAGTGTTTCAATGCTACCGGCCATTTTGCTGGCACAGAGCGCCTGTCAAACAATCGTTGCTATCGATCAGCCGCTTCATGGCTTGGCAGGAGCAAGCACTGGGACAGTTGCCGGCCTGGCAGAGCTTGATGAAGCAACCCTGACCGCAACCGTTCAGGCAACCATCCAAGGCCTCGAAGCACAGAACAATACTGCTTTGGCGCCTGTGATTGCCCAACTTAATGCGCTGATTTCTGCTGACTACATTGGTGAAAGACACTTTGGCTTCACTGCCAACGCGTCATTGCAGCCTGTCGCGGCGGATCTGGCATCGATATCATCCGGTAGCCTGTTTATCAACCCGCTGAACATGATGAACAGCCGTGACAACCTGCGCCAGGGTGTGGTTGATCTGCTGAACGTAGCGGCATCGATCCAGACCTTCGATATCAATAAGGATTTCATGCCGGGAGACCTTGCAGGGGTTCCTGTGAACTTTATTGGTCATTCGCTGGGCGGTATTTCAGGCACAGTATTCTCGGCTCTTGCAAACGATCCAACGCTTAACGGCACTCTGAACGGAATTTACGCTCAAGCCGGGGCTCCGCTTAGCAGCTTCAGCTTCCCTAAGCTGAGTAGCGTCGTCCTCCACAACACCAGCGGCCAGGTCACTCGTTTGATCGAGAACTCGCCAGCCTTCTCTGGCCGGGTTCTCGGCGGACTGGCTAACGCCGGCGTGACGCAGGGAACCTCTGATTTCGAGAGTTTCTTCTACGTGTTCCAGTCAGTCTCCGACGCGGGTGATCCGGTAAGCTTTGCCAAGGGACTTGGCGCGTCTACAAGCAACCTGCTGGTCACAGAAGTCGTTGGCGACAGCACGGTTCCCAACGAGGCGAACGTGAATCCTCTGAGCCCGGCATTCTCCGCTCCGCTAACCGGTACAGAGCCTCTGATGGCACTTTTGGACCTGGGCGCCGGTGGTACCAACCTTGCTGACGGAGTTGACCTGAATCTGCTTCAGGCGGGCGATACCTCTGGAGCGGGCACGCCAGTTGGTGTCTTCTTCGATGGTAGCAACCCATGCTCCACCGCCAATCACGGCACCTTTGTTGCACCTCAGGTACCGAATGCTGCTTGCCCGGGTGGGTTCGCAGTTACCACCGACGCCTTCACAGTAATGGTCACCCAAACCGGCCGTGCTTTGAGCGGCCTGTCTGTCCCGGCAACACCTAGCAACATTGACGCACTGGGAACCAGCCCAACGCTGGCCAATGCACTTGATCAGGACGAGCAGCTTCCTCGGTAAGGTCTAGCCCCCTAGCGACCAAGCCCCGGCGATGCCGGGGCTTTTTTTGGGGTACACAACCGTGGCGAGAAGCTAACATTAGAACCTGGCGCACCTCCCATAAGTCAGGACTCTTGTAACAAGGTAAAAATCCACATATCAGAGAGACGGTTTCAGAGGGTCTCTTGACGACCCTCGGATAGCTACTCAAGAAGAAAGGGAAAAGACGAGAACGGTAAATACTAATCTTACTCAAGGCCCACCAGGAGATGCCGGAGCTACCCCTTCTGGACATCCAGGCCATGGCTCAGACAAACAAAAAACGCCGCATCCGTTAGGGTGCGGCGTTTTCATTATGGCCCAACCTCTAGTCTGTAGAGATCACGGTTTCACCCTGGGGCAACAGATTCGCCTGAATATCCTCTTCAGTGAAAAACAGCTGGCGATAGTCTTTTCTGGAATATTGCTCGCTCTGATCGCTAAAGTACGTTGACATTGAGTCCGTCGACTGCGAATAACTCACAAGTCCGTATGCTTCCGGACCATTGTCGGTAAACTCCAAGCCGAAATGCCAGCTCGTGCCTCTGGCCATCAACCAGCCATCAATACCATCAGTACCGTCCGACAGCCCGGCCGTATTGTCGATCGTTGATGGTGCAATCCGCGGGAAGCGGGTGTCTTCCAGGAACGGATCGGTCACTACCCCGATTGCATTGAAGGCGCCATCAATGTTGCCATCGCCGCCATGCCATGGGATGGGCTGAGTAAGGAATGAAGGTGTACCACCTGAACCAGGGACCACACCGCCTGAGGCACGATAGTATTGGAGGTCACTCAAAGCATCGGTCGGTGCAATGGCCTGGGACTGAAGAGCTGCAACACCATCAGCAAGCGCGAGCAGCATTGTGTCGTTTGCCGTGCCCGCATTCTCCTGCGATGGCTCAGCAGGTGTACCCACGGGGTCAGCAGGGCTGAAAGGTTTGGTCAGGTCAGCATCCACATCGTCCAGGTAATTCGCCATGAAAACCCGAAATATATGAGCACCCACGCTATCCAGATTGTAGAGTCCATCCCAGTTGCTCAAGGACTGACACCAGGAAGACAGATCCACCCCATTGACCGCTGTGCTACCAATGTCGTCGCAACGCTGAAGAAGCTCCGGCAAGAACTGCTCTGCATACCAGGCCCGGTTGTTCCAGATCACTCCGATCAGCTCTTCCGCGCTGAATTTCCCGTCCTGCCCAGCAGGGAGCGGCGCACCGGGAAAGCCCGGGTCCATCAGATTCTGAAGCATCTTGATGCCTAACCGGGTTCGAGCATTGATCGGCGCTTTTTCATCCCCGAAAAGAGGCGAGAAGCCGGTCAGGAATTCATCCGGATTCGTCGACCAGTGACTGCTGTTCGAGTTCTGAACCCAGTCTGAACGCAATAGCTTGGGTTTCTGATCGTATGTAGTCAGCGAACCACAGGCCGTTTCAACCCAATCCTCCTGCGACAGACGGCCGTCGAGCAAGGTTACACCCTGATCAAAGAGGCCTGCGTATGCTGCACTGCCTGCCCGTCTGAAATTGACAAGTGCAATAGCCTTCTCGGAGAGATTTGGCACCGAGCTGCTGTCGATATAGAACGCGTTACCCTGGTCATCCGCATAGGTTGTGTTCGTCCAGAGAGTAGAGCCACAGTTCTGGAAGACACTCTGGAACTCCCCCAGGTTGCTGGCCCGACTCATCCCCAACCAGGTATCGAGAAGCCCCCCGGTGTTTGCATTGGCATCGCGATAAGTGTGAGCGACCATTGAGGACGTGTTCAGGGCTCCATTGCCACCCCATGCAGGTAATTGATTGCTGACAGCGTTGGCAGCGATCATCGGGCCGTACTCGGAGAAATAGAAGGTCCTCTCAAGAACCAGAGGTTCTGGCATACCGTCTATTTTGACTTCAATCTGGTATGTCTCGGTGGTGATTGGCTTTTCAACACCATCCTTTACATAGGTCAGGTTGTCCCCATCCTTCAACACCAATTCATACCAGGTGAAACGACGACTGGTCGTTACCGTGTGCGACCAGGCGAGATTCTCGTTGAAGTTAATCAGCGGAATGGCCGTTCCAAGCAGGCCGGCTCCGTGAACGTTCAGGTAACCCGGCACGGTCATCTGAACCTCATAGAGCCGCCGGTGTCCTGTATAGGGAAAGTGTGGGTTTGCCAGAAGAGCACCACGCCCCTGCTCAGTCAGGGTACTACCGATGCCCCAAGCATTACTGGCGAGCCCCATATCTGCAAAGTTGGTCTGTGAGTTCGCGCCAGCTTCTGCGGTCGCTACCACGCTCTTGAGGAGCTTGTTAACTTCCTCAACGTTGGTAATTGAGCTTACCGGAGCAGGAGCCGGGCTTTCACCTGGAGGAACTGCTAAGAATACGGCGCCCGTTGCGAACAGAGCACCGCTGGCGTATTGACCGACAATGCGATAATGAGCCAAGAGATCCACCGGTGCTATCGGTTTGACCCAATCCTGACCAGCGCATTCTACAGGGAGTTGAGAGGTATCGGTTTCATTGACATAGCGATTATACCCTTCTGTAAAGCCTTCAATAAGTGCACGGCTCTCCGCACTCAGAGTCGGAAACTCCGCCTCAGCGCCGGAATAGATTTTTTGGGCCTTGTAGCTGAAGTCGTTGATAATATTGAGACCAACGCTTACTCCAGGAGCAAACTGGACATCCGGCCCGGGCCCAAAGTACTTGGAACGCTCACTCCTTGCCTTAACAATCGCCTCAGCCAACAGACAAACATTATCCTGCGCCTGCGCATAACCATGCCCAAAGGCCGCCGACTTCAGGTTGTCCGCCTTGATATGGGGCACACCCCCTTCTGTTCTCCTTATAGTCGCCTCCAGCTTGCCATCAGCAGGGAACAGATTTGTGTCGAGTGGAGGTTCAGAGGAGCCAGACGATGAGCTACTGCCATCGAAACAGCCACTGAGTATGGTACTACCCAACAGCACCAGTGCTGCGCCACGCGCTGTGCGCGCGGCCCGTTTATTCCAGGTTTGCATAGTGTCACCCTTGTAATTGTTGCATACGGGATTCGCCGTCACCGGCGACACTATTAAAGCTAGCAGAAGGTGGAGAAAACTGAATTTATATTCAGGCTATTTCGCAACAAATCAGGCTTTTTAGCTACTTCCCTCCCATGGGCTGCCCAATCTTTGTTGTTGCTGCAGGTGTTTTCTCAAACTTGATCGGAAACCCAATCTGCCTTTGCAGCGTGCCATCACCTCGATCGACGCCAATCACCATATCCCGAGCTTTCAACTGCGGATGCTCAGCCGCTTCATCAATGGTCAGCACCGGTTCTACACAAGCATCCGCGTCAGCAAAAATAGCCTGCCATTGCGCCAGGGTTTTCTGCTGTATCTTTTCACTGAGTGCGGCTTTGAAGGATTTCTGGTGCTCCGGGTTCTGGCTCAGGGCAAAGCTCTTCATATCGGCCAACTCCAGAATGTCGCACAGCCTTGCGGAGAACTGAGGCTCCAGGCTGCCCACAGAGAGCCAGCGGCTGTCCTCGGTCTGGTAGTAATCGTAGAAGGATCCACCGTTCAGCAAACTGGTTTCAGGCTTCTGTTCCTGACCACCGGCCAGGCAGGCGGCACCGGCCATGCCGTTAAGCGCAAAGGCAGCGTCGGTCATGCTGATATCGACAAACTGCCCTTCTCCCGTTTGTTGACGGTGGATCACGGCTGCGAGTACGCCCATTACCGCATGGTGAGATCCGCCCGCTACGTCAGCAATCTGGATACCCATAGGTGGAGGGCCACTTTTTTCGCGGCCACAATGGCTGCTAACGCCCGAAAGGGAGAGATAGTTAATGTCATGCCCTGCCCGATCTTTATAGGGGCCGGTCTGCCCGTAGCCGGTAATAGCGCAATAGATAAGCCCGGGGTTGATCGCTTTGAGGGTGTCGTAACCAATACCCAGTCGATCCATCACACCGGGGCGGAACTGCTCAATCACAATGTCGTAATCCTTCACCAGCTCCAGAATCTTTTCCTTGCTGCCTTCTTTTTTAAGGTTAAGCGCAAGAGACTGCTTGCCCCGGTTCAGAAACCCATGGGCGGTGCTCACTCCCGCATCGTGGGGTGGCATTACGCGGGTAAGGTCTACCCGGTCTGGCGCCTCAACCCTAAGAACTTCCGCACCCATATCTGCCAGCAGCATGGTGGCGTATGGCCCGGGTAACAGGGTGCTGAAGTCCAGAATCTTCATTGAGGTCAAAGGACCCGCCATGGTGTTCTCCTTTTATGTAATGTGTTGTTCTGATTGTGTTCGGGATTTGCTCCATGCTGCACGGTTTTCCCATTGAGGCCAACTGCCTGTTGCACCATTACAATTAGCCGATTCTTACAGCCGCTTCGGTTGCATTGTGGGTCGGGGGTTTTATGATAGGTCTCGTTTATATGAAATGGCGAGTTAGATGTCTGATCTGACAGTTTCACGGCACTTTGTGCAGGCCGCCCTGGCTGGCGCTAACCATCTGGGATTTGATACCGGGGAGATGCTCCGGGAAGCGGGTATATCTCCCGATCTCCTGCGCATTGAGATGGCGAGAATCAGCAGCGACCAATTCAGCTTGTTGTTACAGATTGCCTGGAACCGCATGGATGATGAGTTCATGGGCATGGGGCCCCGGCGAGCCCGGGTGGGCACATTTGCCACTATGTGCGCTCTCGTTATTGACTGCCCTACGCTGGAAGCGGTTTATCGCCGGGCGTATCAGTTCTCCCGGCTGTTTGACCCCATGGTTGCCATGAAACTGGAAACCGGCAGCCAGAAGGTTCGGCTGGTTGCTCACATGGAAGGCGAGATCCACGACCCCCATTACTTTTTGCGAGAGAGCATACTGGTTATCTGGCACCGTTTGGGGAGTTGGCTTATCGGCCAGCCGGTGGAGCTGGAAAAAGCCGAATTCGACTACCCAAGGCCAACCCATGGCGATGAGTATCGCCACATATTTCATTGTCCTCTGGAATTCGAGTCCGATTGCACGGCCCTGACGTTCGATAAACGCTTTCTGACGGCACCGGTCATTCGCGACAGGCCGGAAATGCTTCAGTTTCTGAAAACATCACCCGCCGATCTTCTATCTCGCCCGGACGAGAGCAATACTTTCACCGGGCGAATCAGAGGCCTCATTGGACGGGATTTTTCAAAACCTCTGCCTGACTTCGAATGGATTGCGACTGAACTGCATACCAGCCCACAAACACTGCGAAGGCGACTAAAGCAGGAAAACACGTCGTTTCAGGAGATAAAAGATTTACTGCGCAGGGATATGGCGATTTACTACCTGAGCCGACAAGAACTCTCGATTAATGACATCGCAGCGAAAGTCGGATTCACGGAGCCCTCAACCTTTCACCGGGCTTTCAAGAAGTGGACAGGCGTTACCCCGGGCGCCTATCGGGAAGGCGAGCGGGGCAATCTGAAGATTGATCGTTAGGCGCTCTAGGGGGCCTGCAGTTCCCTGATCAGTCTACCCAGCGTTTGAGCTATCTCCTCCGCCTGGCTTCGGTTTGACGAAAGCTGAAACAGGCGAGATCCGTCTCTTGGGTCATATACCCAGCAGGTCGCCACTGCTTGCTCACAGCCCCACTCGACTTGCGGATTCACACCAAAAACCGGAATCTGCCCGGTTTTTCGCGTAACACCACCTGAGCTGTTTCGCCGGATTTCCTGAATGGAGATAGCGTTACCACTGCTGCTCAGACGGTATTCAATATCCGCCGGCCTATCGAGACGCACTACCGCCTGATCCTGTCGCCACCCGGCCACACCCAGCAGGCTATTAAGGTGCAGAACAAGCGCTTCGCGATCGGAATCTGCCAGATACAGTTTACGCAAAGACGCGGTTCGTTTGTCGCCGGCAGGCTCAATCACGGCAACTCGGGCCTCATCGCCAACCTGTGTTACCAGCGCCTTCTCTTTTCTTGCACGCTCAATTCCGGTGATAAGCTTCAGAGCACTCTGGTAATGACTGCCTTCAACGCCAGCGCTGGTTACGTAGGTCTCAAGCGCCGCCTGAGCTTCATTGAAATGAGAAGACTGCAGCATCACTCTGCCACGATAATAGTGATAATCGGCCGGTTTTTCCGCGTCCAGAAGCTGCAGACGGTTCAGATATTCACTGGCCTCGCCCCAGCTTTCGGCGGCTACCGATTCTTCGATCGCCAGCATCAAACGGCGGGTTTCATGCTCTGGTGCCAGTGCAGCAGCCTGCCCTGCCAAAAGCGCGGAGCTGATGACCACAACTCTGGCCAGCTGCCTGCCTTTTATTCTCAAGGCCGATAAACGGCTATTCCCGAACTCTACTGCCATGGTACTTACTCCTGCTCGTTATCTGCACCAATTGCCTGTTCTTCCGCATCCACCTCTGCCTGATCCGTAATGGCTTTTGGCAGCTCCTTCTTAACCCGCACTCCAAGCTCAACAAACCGGTTAGCCTGGGAAATCAGATTGCCCCGCCCCCTGGTCAGCGTGCTCATGGCTGAATCATACGTAACCTGAGCAGTGTGGAGTTGTCCGCCAAGACGCTCCATGGCTCCCACAAACACCCTGAGTTTGTCATAAACCGCGCCCGCGCGCTCAGCTATCAAACGGGCGTTCTGGCTCTGGCGCTCGTATCGCCATATATTTTCAATCGTGCGTAGCGTCGCCAGCAATGTTGTTGGTGTTACTACAATAATCTTTCGTTCAAAGGCTTCTGCGAAAAGGTTCTCGTCCTGCTGAAAAGCTGCCACAAATGCCGGTTCTATGGGCATGAACAGAAAGACAAAGTCAGGCGAATGCAAACCTTCGAGCTGGCTGTAGTCTTTCTCACTGAGCGTTCGGATATGGGAGCGAACCGCCTCCACATGGCTTTTCAAAGCCTCTTGCCGGGCTTTGTCATCTTCCTCAATCACCCACTTCTGATAGGCCAAAAGGGATACTTTGGAATCGATAACCAGATTTCGGTTATCCGGAAGGTGCACCACCACGTCGGGCCTCAGGAGCTGGTTTTCGCCATCTCTGTAACTGCCCTGGGTTTCGTACTCAATACCTTTACGCAGCCCGGATTTCTCCAGAACCCGCTCGAGGATCAGTTCGCCCCAGTTCCCCTGAATCTTCTTGTCGCCTTTGAGGGCCCGGGTAAGGTTAGCGGCTTCTTCGGTAATTTGCCGGTTGAGATCCTGAAGAGATTTAATCTCGCTGCGAAGTGCCTGCCGGTCCCGGGTTTCTGAGGTATATACATCTTCCACCCGCTTGCGAAAATCCTGCAACTGATCACGAAAGGGGTTGAGCAAGCTATCCAGGCTCGTGCGTGTCTGTTGGGTGAAACGTTCACTTTTTTGCTCAAAAATCCGGTTGGCAAGGTTTTCAAATTCCTGCTTCAGAGCATCCCGGTTATGCTCCAACAAGGTGAGCTTCTCAGAAGCGGATCGCCGTTCTTCTTTCAGCATAACCTGCTGCTCTCTCAGCGCTGCACGGGCTTCCCCCAGCTCTGTGGCGAGCACATCAATCTTCACCTGCTGGCTTTGGCGCTCTTCTATCAGCTCTTCAATCCGCCGGCTGTGTGCTGCCACATCGGCTTGCAGGCCCGCAGCCCGGTTGTCCGCCCTGGCCTTTGCCAGAACCACGGCAACAATGATCAACGTTGCCAACAGCAGAGTCACAAATGCCGCCACCGATCCCGGCTGGGAGTTTATAAATTCGCTGATGGCCTCAGGCACAAACAAGACTCCTTTGAGTTTTTCGTATCTATCCGGATTAACGTGAACTTACGCACGCATTACATTCTATCGGAACACTCCGGGCTTTTCTTTGATGCTATTAGGGCATCGCGCAAGTGCAGCCTGTGTCGCGACCATTTGGCAATTTGTTAATGCGCCTGAATCCACCTCTGGACGCACGACGTAATATCCATTACAAGGATAGAAGTGGCCTGCGGTTGATAGCATTACGCTTTATTAACCGCATTCAGGCTTAATCAGAGCCAAAACCAGAGCTGAAACGGACAAACGATCATGCTCAAAGAACTCTGGCGAAAGCTGGGCGAGGATTTTCTGCGGACTGGTTGCTCCGGCAATGAGTACAGAGAGCGCACGCCCGATTTATACGGCTCTCGCGGGTTTCGCATTCTCCCCCACATAACCCACACGGGTGAGTACCACCTTGACCGGCTGACGTCCCTGCTCAAAAGCCGATATGGTAAGAGCCCTGCAGGCGCAGAAGCCGGCAGTGACGATGCCGTGCGTGATCTGATCACCTTTGCTGCGCGAGTGCAGGATCAAGACATACAGCGGGAGCTGCTCCTGTTCTACCTGAACTGCTCTCCGGTTATCCAGGAATACCTGCGCTCCGACGAGGTACTCGGGAGCAGTCATTTTCTATCCCCTTAACCAACTGTAAAGCAAATACACAGATCGATTGTTGTATACTTCTGCTCCGGATATTCTCCGCTATACACTTTCAAACCGTCACGCTTACTTTATTCCGGGTGTGACCGGTAACCGGCTCAGGGGTTTTTCATGTGTTCTAAACGATTGCGAGCTGGTCTGTCGACGCTCTCCGTTCTGGTTGTTGCAGGCACTGTTCTGCTGACGGGATGCTCTGCAGACAGGTACTTTATGGTTCCCAAATCCGACCTGAGTGATATGAACGCCTCGGTTCAAAGCCAGCGCGCCACTCTGGTGACCATGGAGAAAAACGCAACCGTTCGTCATGACAAGCTTTTAGAGCATAGCGAAGCCGCCACACAGAAGGTTCTGGAGGCAATCTCAACTCAGGTTGCGAAACCTTCCTGCCCTCCCGTCCAGGCGCAGAAAGCCTGCCCCGCCGCTGATAATACAAAAGGCCGGGCCGACCGACTCAAAGGAAAAGTAGTGGTTGGCGAGGTTGAGAACTTTTATCTGGCAGGCCCGGGGCTGATTTACAAAGCACGCATTGACAGCGGAGCCGAGACCTCTTCAATCGACGCGCGCAACATTACCCGCTTCGAGCGCGACGGCAGTAACTGGGTTCGCTTTGATGTTCCTGTACCCGGCACCAAAGACTTCGTAACCCTGGAAAAAGAAATCTCCCGCCGCGTAAAAGTAATTCAGGCAAGTGCCGACGAAGCTGAGCGACGCGTCGTCGTTGAGCTTCAATTCTCGATAGGCGATCACCAACAAGTTGCAGAATTCACGCTCGCAGATCGAAGCAATCTTACGTATCAAGCGCTTATCGGCCGCAACGTGCTCCGTGATGTGATGCTGATTGACGTAGGCAAGGAGTATGCGACAGAGCTACCGGAATCAATCCGTACCGACAACGGGAAACAATAGTGACTAGCCCCCGCCGCTTACCGTTTTACATCGCCGTCTTCCTGCTGATTTCTGCAGGTATTTCACTCGCCGTATGGCGGCACATAGAACTTGGAATCCCCTGGCTCACAGGAGAGCAGCGCCCGGTCTGGATGATAGAAGCCAGGGTTGATTTCGATGGGGCAAACGATTCCGTTGTGGCAAGCCTGAACGTTCCGGAGCAGCCTCCCGGGTTCCGGATTCTCACAGAACAGGCTGCCTCACCTGGTTATGGTTTCTCGATTATTGATAAATCCGGCAGCCGGCGCGCAGAATGGACAAAGCGGGATGTATCAGGTCCGCAAACCCTGTATTTCAAAGCGCAGTTCATACCCGACCCGGGTGCGGAACCTACGCCACCTTCCCAACGGCCAAGAACCCAAAGGCTTTTCTGGGAAGAGCCTCAGGCCACAGCCGTCAGAGAGGTTCTGGCTCAGGCAGAGGCACGTTCAAGTACACCTGAAAGCATGACGCGGGAACTGATTCGGCTTATGCAGCCCGATACTCGCGTTCAGAATACAACTCTGCTCGTCGCAGAGGAGAACTACCTTCAGTTGTTGGTCGACATGCTCAATCACTCCGGCATCCCGGCCCGAACAGCGGATGGCCTGAAGCTCGAGGATGCCCGCAGACGGCAGCAATTAATACCGTTCCTGCAGATCTACAACGGCGAGCGCTGGCTCACGCTTAACCCGAAAACGGCCGCTCAGGGCGTTCCGGAAGATATTCTGCTCTGGCGCCAGGGTTCCGAGTCGCTTCTGGATGTGGTCGGAGGGGACAACTCCGAAATCAGCTTTTCCATGCTCAGGCAAACCGTGCCAGCCCTGCAGTTGGCCGCCATGCAATCCGATGGAAATGGCCTGGGCTTTCTGAGCTTCTATGAACTGCCGATTGAAGAGCAAAGTATGTTCCGCATGCTCCTTCTGCTGCCACTCGGGGCGCTGGTGGTTGCGTTCATGCGCATTGTGGTAGGCATCCGCACGTCCGGCACCTTCATGCCGGTACTGATTGCCGTTGCATTCGTTCAAACTACATTGATACCCGGCCTTGTTGCTTTCCTTTCAGTAGTATCCATTGGCCTGGCGATGCGCGGATACCTTTCAAGCCTGAACCTTCTGCTGGTATCCCGCATCTCTGCGCTGATCATTCTGGTCATTTTTATTACCGCAGGCCTGAGTATTTTTGGTTATCAGATGGGCTTCAATACAGGCATGACAGTAACCTTCTTCCCGATGGTCATCATCGCCTGGACGATTGAGCGTATGTCCATCCTCTGGGAGGAAGAAGGCGGCCAGGAAGTCCTGGTGCAGGGGTCCGGCAGCCTGTTTGTCGCCATTTGCGCCTATTTGCTTATGAGCGCCCCCTTGGCGGGCCACCTGACGTTCAATTTCCCGGAGCTGCACTTTGCAATTCTGGGGCTGATTCTTCTGATGGGTCAGTACACAGGCTATAAACTCAGCGAGCTCAGACGTTTCACGCCAATGAAGGTCTACGACTGATATGGACTGGATCTCTCCGCGCGCACTGAACCGGCTGGGCATGTTGAATATGAACCGGCGCAATGTAGACTACATCGCCCGCTATAATGAGCGCTCGTCCTATCCGTTGGTCGACAATAAGCTCAAAACGAAACTGGTCGTTGCCGAGTATGGTGTGAAAACGCCAAAGCTTCTGCAGGTGGTGAAGCAACAACATGAAATTTCCCATTTCAGGGAAATGGCCGAAGGGCTTGCGGGATTTGCCATCAAGCCTGCAAAGGGTTCTGGCGGCAAAGGCATTACCGTAGTCACCGGCCGGGATGACGATTACTTTGTAAAAGCTTCAGGGGCCCGTATTGGCGCACCTGTGCTGGAGCGGCACCTGACCAATATTCTTGCAGGGCTTTATTCTCTGGCGGGAACACCAGACGTCGCCATCGTAGAAGACCTGGTAGAGTCCGCACCATCATTAGCTCGCTATTCGCATCAAGGTGTTCCTGATATTCGGATAGTCGTGTTTCAGGGCTACCCGGTTATGGCTATGCTGCGGCTTGCAACCACTGCATCGGATGGTAAAGCGAACCTGCATCAGGGTGCTGTGGGTGTAGGCCTTGATATTGGCACGGGTAAAAGTCTCAACGCGGTGCAGTTCAACCGGCCAATCAAGCTTCACCCGGATACTGGCCTGGCCCTGGAAAACATCGATATTGATGACTGGGAAGAAATGCTTGAAATGGCATCTCGCTGCTACGAGGCAACTGGCCTGGGTTATATGGGCGTAGATCTTGTTGTAGATGCCCATCAGGGCCCGCTGCTACTCGAGCTCAACGCACGGCCGGGGCTTGCCATCCAGATGGCCAACGGACGTGGACTCTTACCGAGGTTAAGAGCTGTGGAAAGTCTGAAGCGCCCTCACTTTACCCCCAGAGAACGAGCAAACTACGCGATGGAAACCTTCGCTAGCCTCTGAGCTAAAACCACTGGATGCAGACTAAGTATTCTGATGTCTTAAATGATAAGCATAAAAAACCGGGGCATCGGCCCCGGTTTTTTATGCTTCATTGCTTACGTCATTTCGCCTCTGGCGATCAGCAACTTACGCTCATGAGTCAGCCCTTTTAACAGACCCCAGGTCATGATCAGCAGAATCGCCGTGAACGGCAAGCCCGCACTGACTGCCGTGGCCTGGATAGCACCCAGGGCATCAGCACCACCGCCAAAGATCAACGCGGCGGCAATCGCGCCTTCCATAACCACCCAGAACACCCGTTGTGCTGTAGGCGCGTCCGTTTTACCACCGGCGGTTATGCTGTCGATAACCAGAGAGCCGGAATCCGAAGAGGTTATAAAGAACACGAGCACCAATACAATGCCGATGAATGACAGAATGCCGGTAAAGGGCAGGTTTGCGAACATCTGGAACGTGGCCAGAGAAACCTCAGTGATACCGTTTTCGGCAAGCGCACCAATGCCCTGGTCAATCTGCTCAAGCGCCGCACCACCAAATGAACTCATCCAGATGGATGTAATCACAGTCGGAATAATCAGTACCGCCGTTACGAACTCGCGAACAGTCCGGCCTTTGGACACCCGTGCGATAAACATACCTACGAACGGCGACCAGGAAATCCACCAGGCCCAGTAGAATACGGTCCAACCACGCATCCAGGCTTCGTCATCCCGACCAAACGGATTGCTGAAAGAAACAACGTTGGCTACATAGCTGGATGTCGTCACCCACAGCGTTTCCAGAATACTCATGGTCGGACCGGCAAAAATTATGAAAAACAACAAGATGCCTGCCAATGACATGTTGAGATTACTCAGTATCTTCACCCCGCCGTCAAGGCCCCGGAGCACAGACATAAGCGCAACGGCCGTAACACCAACAATGATAGCCATCTGTACGTTAATACCAGAACCGGTATCGAACAGGTAATTCAAGCCAGAAGCCGCTTGTTGCGCGCCAAAACCAAGAGAGGTTGCGAGACCAAAAATTGTGGCAACAACCGCCAGAATATCAATAACGTGACCAGGCCAGCCCCACACTTTGTCCTTCAGCAAAGGGAAAAAGGCAGAACGAATGGTCAGCGGCATGCCTTTATTGAACGAAAAGAATGCCAGTGACAGAGCGACAATAGAGTAAACCGCCCAGGGGTGCAGGCCCCAATGATACATGGTGGCGCCCATGGCAAGATCACGGGCTTCAGGTGAATTGGGGGCTACGGCAAACGGAGTCTCGAACCAACCCGTGTAATAGGCCACCGGCTCGGCAACGGCCCAGAACATCAGGCCTATACCCATGCCGGCCGCAAAAAGCATCGCAAACCAGGAAATGGTTGTGAACTCAGGTTTGGCATCCATTCCACCCAGGCGAATCTTGCCCACTGGCATGAAAATCAATGCAATACACACGATAACAAAGATGTTGGCGCTTAGAAGAAAGAACCAGTCAAAAGTCGCAATGATATCCAGCTTGGTGCCGTCCAGCAGCTCCTTTGCGGCTTCCGGGAACATCAGCGTTCCCATAACAAAAATAACCACCAGTATCGCGGTGATTGGAAATACCGGAGCATGCAGATCCAGCCCGAACGGATTGATATTGTCCTGGCCGGCTACGTAATCCGTTTGATATTCGTCTTTAACTACGTCGCCCACGTTTTGGCGCCTCCTGGTTCTGAATTGAGTACCAGATACGTTTAAAAATCTGGATTCGAACAGTACAGGCGCGCCATATTAATATTTTGAACTCAAAACATCAAAACAGTCACTTTCGGGCATGCCCTCATTCAGCATAGACCAGAGCCGGCAAGCCATCAGCGAAAAGCCTCGTGAATCGAATACACGTCGAGCGCCGTATGGCTATACTAGGCTGCAATAAAATGAAGCAACCCATCCAAAGAATCCACGGAGCCAGGCGACATATTCATGGAAAAAACAACCACTTTCCCGATGCGCTACTCAGCTTATGCCATCAGCATTGCAGGCTTTCTTGTATCGCTGGCCCTGACCCCCTATTTCGAGGCGAGCTATCTGTTCGCGGCCATATTCGGCGCGCTGGTCGTTCTTGGCACCTACGACGTGCTGCAAAAAAAGCACACGGTTAGCAGAAACTATCCAATCATGGTGCACTTCCGTTACCTGTTTGAATCCGTGGGGCCTGAGATCCGACAGTATTTCATTCAGTCTGATACAGAAGAGCGACCCTTCTCCAGGGAACAACGCACCATCATTTACCAGCGTGCGAAAAACATTCTGGACAAACGTCCCTTTGGCTCCCAGCTGGGAATGTATGAAGAAGGGTTCGAGTGGATAAACCACTCCCTCAAGCCAACAACAATCCCGGACAGCAACTTTCGTGTTCAGATCGGCTCGCGCTGCGAAAAGCCCTACAGCGCAAGCGTTTTCAACATTTCTGCCATGAGCTTTGGCTCACTTTCCGCCAACGCCATCCTTAGCCTGAACACTGGCGCAAAAACAGGTAACTTCTATCACGATACGGGCGAAGGCTCTATCTCCCGCTACCACAAAAAACCCGGTGGCGACCTTGTGTGGGAAATCGGCTCAGGCTACTTTGGCTGCAGAAATAAAGACGGGACATTCAGCCCGGAGCAGTTTGCGAAAAACGCCACGCTTGACCAGGTAAAAATGATAGAGGTCAAACTATCTCAGGGGGCAAAACCCGGCCATGGTGGCATTCTCCCCGGCGCAAAAGTAACACCGGAAATTGCCGAAGCCCGTGGCGTATCCGTAGGCGAAGACTGCGTATCTCCCGCCCAGCATTCCGCCTTTTCAACGCCGATTGAAATGCTTGAGTTTATGGACCAGCTTCGCGAGCTGTCTGGAGGCAAACCGGTGGGCTTTAAGCTGGCTATCGGCCACCCCTGGGAGTGGTTTGCCATAGTGAAAGCAATGCTTGAAACCGGCCGCAAACCTGACTTTATCGTTGTTGACGGCGGCGAAGGCGGCACAGGTGCAGCGCCACTGGAGTTCATCAACCGTATCGGCACACCGATGACAGAAGCGTTGTTACTGGTCCACAACACGCTGGTGGGCACCAATCTCAGGGAAGACATCGCCATCGGTGCGGCCGGGAAAATAACCTCAGCCTTCAACATTGCGCGCACGCTGGCTCTGGGGGCCGACTGGTGCAATTCAGCGCGAGGATACATGTTCTCGCTGGGCTGCATTCAGGCACTGAATTGTCACACTGGCCGCTGCCCCAGCGGAATTGCGACTCAGGATCCCAGAAGAAGCAGTAAACTGGACGTAGAAGATAAAAGCCAAAGGGTATACAACTTCCACAAAAATACCCTGGATGCTCTGCAAAACCTTCTGGAAGCCTCCGGCCTGCGCCACCCCTCGGAACTCGGCCCTGAACACATCGTGCGCCGCGTTTCGAAGACCGAGGTGCACGCCTACCTGGATCTGTTCCCCTTTCTGGCACCCGGCTCCCTGCTTGAGGGCAAAACCGGCCTCGCGGTCTTCGATAAATACTGGGCGGAATCCAAGCCGGACAGCTTTGATCCACCAGAGTTCGTCCAGCAGTTGAGAGAAACCAAACTTCGTTAGGAATATGAGAGCGAAACCTGCAAAGCCTGTTTATTTTTGATTTCGGCTGGTGTAGACTTCGCTCCCGCTAAGCCACTGAGATTCCTCTTTAAGTCTCTATGGCACCCACCATCAGAGCAACGCTTTGAAATGGTAGTAATTAGCGAATCGGGGCGTAGCGCAGCTTGGTAGCGCACTTGCATGGGGTGCAAGGGGTCGTAGGTTCAAATCCTACCGTCCCGACCATATTCAACGATTCAGGGCACATCTTCGGGTGTGCCCTTTTTCTTTTCTGGCCCGAATCTTCCCGTTAAACATCTCTTTTTTAGTCCGCAACCTGGAACACCAGATTAACTGTCACCGGGACGGCGACGGCAATAGACGACAGCCCAGCAATTTCGCGCAGAGCATCAACACCTTCAGCCATGCCAAAGGTCTTTGCTTCAACCAGTAACGGTTGTTCTGTGCTAACGGCAACGCCGCCATTCGCCAGTTTGATGATTTTCATTGCAGTGTCGAAACCCTGCTCCTGACCATGCAGAGACAGCGTCAAGCGGATATCTTTGCTTCCAACCGAACCTTCCGACATTTGCAGGACAGACGCGACATCAATCTGGGCCGTTACTGTTGCCGTTGGCATTTTTTCAGTTTCAAACAGCATCTCACGCATGCGCTCGTCGCGGATCGCAATATTGGTATCAACACTGTCCAGATGAACATCCAAACTCACCTTTCCATCGTCACCAACCGTTCCTTTCAGCTCCGCAAAGCTATGTACCTCGGCCGTTGTGCCATTCTTGATTGATACGAAGTGCAATGAGGATCTCTCCGAGTCGAGCGTCCAGCCAGCATGGGCACTCAGAGACATCAGGCCAAGCCCTGCCACCAAAAAACTGAGTAAAATACATTTTTTTATCATGACGTCATCTCCGGTTTGCATTGCTAATCTGAACATCGGCGAAAGCCGCACGAAGATTTAATTGAGAAACAAACTTAACCGTGATGTTTAATACAGTAGCCCAGTTTCCCTGTACCTGCATTACAGCTCATCAATGAGCCGCCCCAAACAACGCGAGGGTTGCATATGATTTTCGGAATCGCCTGGTTCGCCATGATGTGGTTTGGACTGATAATGGTCTCGCTGGTGGCTTTGGTGGTGTTTTTCCTGCGCCGGAAACACGGGGCAGAACACAAAGAAGAAGCGACCAGCCTCCAACAACAAACCGAAGCCCGCCAGCACGTGCTGGAGAAGATTAAAGGCATGCATACTGCAACTGACGGCGTTCGTGGCCGGGCTCGAATCAGGGCCCTGCGGCACTATATGGATACCATGAATGACGACCTGACATTCGTGTCGAAAATCCGCCCCTCGGATAGCGGTGCCCCAAAGGGGGAGTGGGTAATTGCACCAGAATCGCACCCCAACCGCCGGATTCTCTACATTCACGGTGGCTCCTGGATCGCCGGCAGCCCCAAAAGCCACCGCGCAATCACTGACCGTTTATCGAGATTGGCGAAGGCCTGTGTATTCGCCATTGATTACCGGCTAATGCCAGAAAACCGCTATCTGGACGGCATTATTGACTGTCAGGAGGCCTACCGCTGGATACTCGAGAACGGCCCGGACGGTATGGACGCCGCTGATTTTGTGGTGGTCGCCGGAGACTCCGCCGGCGGCAGTCACACTCTGGGGCTTATTGCCTGGGTAAGAGACCAGGGGCTGAAACCACCCAATGCCGCTATTGCCCTGTCGCCTTCTACCGAGCTCATGCTCACATCACTGGGTAAACGCTCCAACCTGAAAACAGATGCCATGCTGGGGCCAACCATTGAGAAACTGGCGCGAATACCTTTGCCACTGTTGTGGTGGGGAACGGTTATGGGCTTTCGGGTATTGCCCACGAGTCCAATAGCGTCCCCCTTGCGAGGAAACTTGCACAATCTCCCGCCCACGCTGATTCACGTCAGCGAGTCAGAGCTGTTACTGGAAAACGCTCAAAGATATGCAACAAAGGCAAAGGCAGCCGGCTCACCAGTAGAAATAGAGACCTGGCCCGACATGGTTCACGTGTGGCACCTGTTCACGCCACTGTTACCGGAGGCGGAAGAAGCGTTTGATCGCATAGGGAAATTTCTGGAACGGGTGGAAACCGGTTCTCAGGCTCTTTAACTCAACAGTCGCTCTTTGGCTTCATTTACCCGGGCGGCCAGATAATTGCTCCCGCCACGATCCGGGTGTATTTTCTGCATCACCCTCCGATGGGCCTGGATGATCTCATCCCGGCTGGCACCGGCTTCCAGCCCAAGAATATCCAAGGCTTCGCTTTCGCTCAGGGAACCACCGCCACCCGAATTTTCACGCTCACCTCCACTCTCACTGTGGCCGTCAGCCGGATCGTCAGCACGCCAGGAATCACCAAAACGACGGTCCAGATAGGTTTCCAGCAGCCGCGCAGAATCCTCATCGTGGTCCCGGCAATACTGCAATAAACCAATAAATTCAGTTTCACCGAGATCTGCCAGAGCTCGCCCGGCCATAGGCCCCTTCAACACTTCCCCACTCATGTTTCCGGAGTCGTGATCCAGAGTCATATCGAGGATGTCACTGGAGACATGAGATTGGTTCCCGGGATTGGCCTTTGCTCCATCCCCCCCCAAGCCTGGCATCCGTCCCATCAGCAGCGACGGCAACACGCGACGTAACAGGGGGAACAGGAAAACCAGCAAGGCAAACAAGATATTCAAGCGACCGGTAACGGCCAGAAGAAGCAGTATCAGAACGCTGGCAATCAACGCCAACTTGAGAATGGCGGGTTTTCGTTGGCTGGGCGGCTGATTACGCAGCCAGACCCACGCAACAACCGCTACTACGATAACCAGAAGCGTAAGTGGCACTCGGATACTCCGGGCCAATTGGCCCACCGGTTGATTGAATCAAGCGCTATCTGATCTGTTGAGTCAAACGCTTTACCTCCGGGGAACTGCGGCTGGAATAGTCCTGCAAGGCCTTGGCTCCCCCGGAAGCATAGACCGCAACAGCGGCCATAAGATCCTTAAGTACTTGCGGGCTGTTACGATCGAAGGGGGCATAGGCGCCTCCCGACAGTTTGCTCACCTGCTGAAACACCGCCCTGGCATGGGCATCGACACCTTCGTGAAACATAAACACCGGAGTTCGCAGCATGCCCAGCTCTCCGGCAATATGGCAAAGCTCATCCACAGGTTCTTCACAAGAATCCCCGATAAACACAACGGCCTTAACGGCTTTTGCACGGGTCTCTTCCCTTGCATGCGCCAACACTCTGCTAATCTGGGTATGTCCGCCCAGGCAGGAAACACCGTTCATCAGGTTAAGCAGCTGGCCGGTCTCGTTAACAAATCCGGTGGCTTTGAATTCCCTGAAACCACGGTAGTAGCAGAGCTGAATTGCCAGGCCGCCCAAATCTTTGGTCGCCAGGAAAAGCTCGCTCTGCAAGTGACAAGCCTGATCCCAGGTAGCACCGCGACTAGCCGTAGCATCCAGGGCGAAAATCAGCCGGCCCTGCCCACCACCTTGCGGGGGCAGCTTGCGAACCTGCTGGATAAACTGGTCGATAGACTGCTTATCGGATTTGGTACGGAGTTCTTTGTCAGACATACGCTTTTGTAAACCGTCTCGCCCTGCCAATGAATTAACTCAAGCTTAGGGTAAAGGCCACTCAATTCACAGGCCCGGCGGCGCGTTACCGCCAGGCCTTGTGGACATTACAGTTTGGCCAGTGCCTCAGTGATGGGCGTGTCTCCCGACACCACCTCAAAAACCTGGTTTGTGGTCGTGCTCGCATCCAGCGTCGCCAGCAAAACACGGGCAACATCCTGCCGTGAGATTTTACCGACACTTTCATGCTTCGCACTGACTGCAACCTTGCCCGTACCCTCATCATTCGTCAGCTGTCCCAGACGAACAATGGTGTAATTCAGGCCACTGTTTTTCAGATGCTCATCGGCGTTGTGCTTGGCTGCCAGGTAATGGCGGAGTTTTTCAGGCCCGTTTTCGGGCTGTCCGGCGCCCATACTGCTCACGATAATAAAGCGCTTTATCCCCATGGCACTCGCGCTGTCAATGAGGCGGATGGCACCATCCTGATCCACATCTATGGTTTTATCCGGCCCGGTATGGGGGCCTGAGCCAGCGGCGAAAATGACTGCGTCGCAGCCTCTCATAGCCTCACTACAGTCTTTTTCCAGATCACCGAGCACGGTTTCGGTGGCGCCCAGTTGCTGCAATTCCGGCCCTTGATCCGGATGCCGGATCATAGCCCGAGCCTCGTGATCGCTGTCTGCGATTTCCCGCAGCAGGTGTTGCCCTATCTGTCCGTTGGCTCCCGCAATGAAAACATGCATGCGATTCTCCTGATTGGCTGTTTCTGATAACTGCAAACTATAGATCAGTGCGACACTCGCTCAATTCAACCCGCGGTCTCACTCAAACCCGCTTATTCCTAATATGTCGAAATTAATGATTTTATATTCTTTCCAGTTTTATATTGGCTTTGATAGATTACTCGCCAACACAACATCTGTTTCAGGGGAATGTCATGCCAAGTATATTTAAAGGCCTGGTTACCGGTCTTGCGCTCAGCGCGTCACTCTTCGCACAACCGGCGATATCGGCCGATCGCGAACTGCTCAACACATCTTATGACATCGCCCGGGAACTGTTCGCTGCTTACAACGTACACTTTAATAAATACTGGGAAGAGAAAACCGGTGAAACGGTTGCGGTCAGCCAGTCTCACGCCGGCTCTTCAAAGCAGGCACAGGCCATCATCCAGGGCTTGAAGGCCGATGTAGCGACGTTTAACCAGGTCACCGACCTCGATATTCTGCACGCCCGTGGCAACCTGATCCCTGAGAACTGGGCCGAGCGCCTGCCGAACAACAGTTCCCCATATTACTCCACGATGGCCTTTCTGGTCCGAAAAGGTAATCCGAAAAACATCGAAAACTGGGACGATCTGGTTAAAGAAGATGTCGCACTGGTTATGCCCAACCCGAAAACCTCAGGCAACGGCCGCTACTCCTACCTGGCCGCGCTGGGCTATGCCCAGGACAGCTTTGGCGATGATCAGCAGAAAATCGACAACTTCATGCGGGATTTTCTGGCCCATGTGAAGGTATTCGACAGCGGTGGGCGCGGTGCAACCACCACGTTTATCGAGCGTGAAATCGGTGATGTACTGCTGACGTTTGAATCGGAAGTTTTGAACCTGGCCGACCGTTATGACAACGGCGAGTATGAAGTGGTAACACCCAAAGTAAGCTTTTTGGCTGAATTCCCGGTTACCTGGATTGACGAGTACGTGAAACAGAACAAAACCGAAGATCTGGCAAAAGCCTATCTGGAGCATCTTTACAGCGAAGACGCTCAGCGCCTGCTGGCCGGATTCAACTACAGGGTCCACAACGAGACGGTAAAACAGGAAACTGCAGATCGCTTTCCAGAGGTCAAGCTCCTGCCCATCGATGCCATTGCCGGTAGCTGGGAGAACGCCACCAAAGAACACTTTGCCAGTGGCGGTAAACTCGACCAATTGCAGCGTCGGAAGTAATTCATGTCCACTGGAAACCAGGCCAGCGCTGTAATTCCTCAGCGCTGGCCGCGAAGCGGAAGCCGCAGCAAGCGGGTACTACCGGGGTTCGGTTTGAGCCTCGGTATTTCGCTTCTTTTTATCAGCCTGATTTTGATGTTGCCATTGACCGGGCTGGTGATGGAAGTATCGGCCATGAGCTTTGACCAGTTCTGGTTTGTGATCACCGACCCGAGGGTGGTCGCCTCCTACAAGGTTACCGCCCTTGCGGCATTGGCTGCGTCTGTGTTCAACGGCGCCTTTGGTTTGCTTCTGGCATGGGTGCTGGTGCGTTATGAGTTTCCCGGTAAGAGACTGATTGATGCAGTTGTTGATTTGCCCTTCGCACTGCCCACAGCAGTTGCAGGCATCACTCTGGCGACATTGTTTGCAGCTAACGGCTGGTACGGTCAGTGGCTGAGTAAACTGGGGGTTGAAATCGCCTTTACCCCCGTGGGCATCGTCGTGGCCATGGCATTCACCAGCCTGCCCTTCGTGGTGCGCACGGTTCAGCCGGTGCTGGAAGAGCTCGCCCCCGAAGACGAAGAAGCGGCTGTCAGTCTGGGCGCCAGTGACGGCCACGTGTTCCGCCGGGTGATTTTTCCGGCTTTGTGGCCGGCACTGCTGACCGGTGTGGCTCTGTCTTTTACCCGCAGCCTTGGCGAGTTCGGTGCAGTTATTTTTATCGCCGGCAACATGCCTTACGTCAGCGAAGTAACCAGCCTTATGATTTTTGTTCGCCTGCAGGAATACGATTACGCCGCCGCCAGCGCCATTGCCTCGGTGATTCTGGTGGTGTCACTGGTGATGCTTTTCGCAATTACCCTGTGGCAGGCCCGCTATCTCAAACGCATAGAAGGACGCTAGCTGCATGCGCACCTCCCATTCAGCCCAGCACCGTCGTGTCGGCGATAGCCCGGTTATAAAATGGCTGCTGATAGGCGCCGCCATAGCCATCACTGCGGCCTTGTTGATAATGCCGTTGCTGGTCATTTTTGTCGAAGCCCTGGGTGCTGGCTGGAGCACTCTGGCCGACAACCTGCTGAACCAATACACTTTGCATGCGATTGGGCTAACTCTGTTTGTCGCCGCTCTCACGGTGCCGCTTAACCTGGTCTTTGGTACTGCTCTGGCCTGGCTGGTCACGCGTTTCCGTTTTCCTGGTCGCAAGTTGCTGATCACGCTGATCGATATTCCGTTTGCGGTGTCCCCTGTTGTCGCTGGTTTACTGTATCTGCTTCTATACGGCCGCAATGGCTGGGTAGGTAGCTGGCTTGCAGACTACGACGTACAGCTGATGTTTTCATGGCCCGGCATTGTCATGGTCACAGTCTTTGTAACCTGCCCGTTCGTCGCCCGCGAACTGATCCCCCTCATGCAACAGCAAGGCAGTGAGGAAGAAGAAGCCGGTGTGGTGCTGGGCGCTTCGGGCTGGAGGATATTCCGTACGATCACTTTACCTAACATCAAGTGGGCACTGATTTATGGCGTTGTGCTCACCAACGCCCGTGCCGTGGGTGAATTCGGCGCGGTGTCGGTAGTGTCCGGGAATATCCGTGGGCAAACCAACACGCTTCCCCTGCACGTAGAACTGCTGTACCAGGATTATAATATTGCTGGCGCTTTTGCCAGCGCTTCACTGCTGGCTTGCATTGCAGTGTTTACGTTGGCAGCCAAAGGGTTTGTGGAATGGCGGCAGGCCCGGGTTCTGAACCGCCTTCAAACACAGGAGACCATATAATGAGTATCACCGTTGATAGCATCAACAAGCGCTTCGGAACCTATCAGGCGCTGAATAACGTCTCCCTCGATATTCCTGAAGGCAAGCTGACAGCACTGCTAGGGCCTTCGGGCTCAGGTAAAACCACTCTTTTGCGTATTATTGCCGGGCTGGAATCTGCCGATAGTGGGCGGATCAGTTTTTCAGGTAACGATGTGACCGGTCTGCACGTGCGTGACCGTAATATCGGTTTTGTGTTCCAGCATTACGCCCTGTTCCGCCACATGACGGTTGCACAGAACATCGCGTTTGGCCTGGATTCGCTGCCTCGTAAACAGCGCCCGCCCAAGGCGGAGATTCAGAAGCGCGTCAGTGAGTTGCTGGAAATGATCCAGTTGCCACACCTCGCACAGCGTTTTCCTGCGCAACTGTCCGGTGGTCAAAAACAGCGCGTGGCCCTTGCCCGCTCCATTGCAACACAGCCAAAAATCCTTCTGCTGGACGAACCTTTCGGTGCGCTGGACGCCAAGGTACGTAAAGACCTGCGGCGCTGGCTGCGTAATCTGCACGATGAATTCCATTTCACCAGTATTTTCGTGACCCATGATCAGGAAGAAGCACTGGAACTGTCCGACCAGGTGGTGGTCATGAGCCAGGGCAATGTGGAACAGGTGAACGAGCCTACCGAGCTCTATGCACGCCCCGATAGCCGCTTCGTATTCGATTTCCTCGGGCAGGTGAACGTGCTGGCCGGTGAGGTTAAACACAGCCGTTTGAGCCAGGGCAACGCCTGGGTGACGGTTCCCGGTATTCAGCAGCAGGGCAATGCGCAGCTTTATCTGCGCCCACACGAAGTACGTTTGGCCACAACACCTGCCGCCCATGCAAATCTGCCGTTACGCATCGAAGCCGTCAGCCTGATCGGCTCAGAAGTGCGTATTGAGCTTCGCCCGGAAGGCTGGCACAGCGAAGGCTCGGATAACATCTGGGAGGTCGGCATCAGCCACGCGGAGTTCAACCAGCAACGCCCCACTCGTGGAGATCTGCGTTACGCAGTGCCAGAAGTCGGACATCTGTTTACTGGCAAGGATACGCAGCCAGAAACCGTAAACTGGGCCGAGGCAGAATCAGCGCCACGGGTTCGCCTGATCAACTAAAGGCCAGCGCCTCAGGCTGAAGAAACCGCTCAATCTGTTACCATGGCTCAAACTCCCAACAAAGAGCTGAGATACGATGGATGCAACCAAGTTTTACATCAACGGGAAATGGGTCACCCCTGAAAGCACCCGGAACCTGGACGTTATAAACCCTTCGGACGAAAAAGGGTTTTCCACAATTACTCTGGGCTCACAGGCTGATACGGACAACGCTGTCAGCGCTGCAAAAAAAGCCTTTCCTGCCTGGTCGGCGTCTTCCAAAGAACAACGTGTTGAGCTGCTGGAACGTCTGTTCGAAACCTACAAGGCGCGAGCAGAAGAGATGGCGCAAGCCATCAGCCAGGAAATGGGTGCGCCCATTGATCTTGCGCGAAGTGCACAGGTGGGCGCCGGTGCGGTACACCTTAAAAACACTATACGCGCGTTGAAGTCTTTCAATTTTGAACACCCCCTCGGTGACCACGCACCGGACAACATCATCATTCACGAAGCTGTGGGTGTATGCGCGCTGATCACTCCCTGGAACTGGCCGATGAACCAGGTAATGCTCAAGGTTGCTCCGGCGCTTGCCGCAGGCTGCACTGTGGTGCTCAAGCCCTCTGAGATCTCTCCCCTGTCGGCCATGCTTCTCGCTGAGATGATTGATGGCGCAGGCTTCCCGGAAGGCGTTTTCAACCTGGTTAATGGCGATGGCGCAGGCGTTGGTTCGCAATTATCCGAGCACCCGGACGTTGATCTGGTCAGCTTTACCGGCTCCACTCGCGCAGGCAAAGCCATCACCATTGCTGCCGCAGACACGATGAAGCGAATCGGCCTCGAGCTGGGCGGCAAAGGCGCCAATATCATTTTTGCTGACGCCGATGAAAAAGCCGTGACCCGCGGTGTACGCCACTGCTTCGCTAACTCCGGCCAATCATGTAACGCGCCTACAAGAATGCTGGTGGAGAAGTCTGTTTACAAACAGGCTGTTGAAACTGCAGCGATGATTGCGGGTAAAACTGACGTAGGCCTCGCGGGAAATGAAGGTCGGCACATCGGGCCAGTGGTCTCGGAGCAGCAGTTCCAGAAGGTTCAGGCACTGATCAAAAAAGGTATCGAGGAAGGTGCTACCTTGGTGGCCGGCGGTGAGGGCCGCCCAGAAGGTTTTGAAGAAGGCTATTTTGTTAAGCCAACGGTGTTTGCGGATGTAACACCCGGCATGACCATCTGGAGCGAAGAAATCTTCGGACCGGTTCTGGCCATCACGCCTTTTGAAACAGAAGAAGAAGCGATAGAGCTGGCTAACGATACGCTCTACGGCCTTACCAACTACATCCAGACGTCTGACAAGGAAAAAGCCCGCAGAGTGGCAAGGCAGGTCAGATCCGGCATGGTGGAAATCAACGGAAAATCCGGAGCGGCAGGCTTTCCATTTGGCGGCATGAAACAGTCCGGCAACGGCAGCCGCGAAGGTGGCGTCTGGGGTCTGGAAGAGTTCCTGGAGGTTAAATCCGTCACTGACTGGTAACCGACTCCCTGCTCTGCTCATGGTAACCGGGGCCGAAGGCGCTAATCGTCGGCCTAAGCCCCGGTATCGCAGGCGTTACACTCTGCATCTCCCTGTCAGTAAACGTCCTCCAGATAGCGTCCTTCGGCTCTCAGCCCATCGACATCCATACACAGCGGCTTGAGGATTGAGTCAAACACCTGCTTTACACCTGCGGCCATCTCTCGGCCTCCGCAAACCAGAACCTGCGCGCCTTTTTCAATTAACTGACGCAACGCGGTTTCATCCGCGATGATGGCATCCTGAACATAAGATTTTTCGGCTGATCTGGAAAACGCAGTATTCAACCCGGTAAGCCTATGATCCGTCAAATAACGCCCAAGTTCCGGTTGGTAGAGAAAATCCGATTGGGGATTGCGCCCGCCCCAGTACAGGTACATAGGGTTGCGTTCCGTATTTTTCCGGATGAAACCGGCAAGCGGTCCGATCCCTGCACCCGCGCCCACGAGGATAATGGGCCTGGCGCCTCCCGCCGGACGAAAACCCGGATTCTTCTGAATATACCCGGTAACCCGATCTCCTGGTTTGAGGCTGTGCAGGTACCCTGAACAAAGCCCATGGGTCTGTTTGCGAACACAAATTTCCAGTTGCCCGTCGGAGGCGGAAGATGCCAGTGAATACAATCGCGCAGCCTCTCCTCCGGGGGGCGAAACTCCAAACAAGTCGCCTGCCTCGAAACTCGGCAGGGTCGACCGGTTTCTTAAAAATAATACCTGCCAAAAGTTCCTGCGGCTCTCTACCGGCTTGAAACGCAATATGCTCGTAGGTGCCTGCACCGCAACGCCGTAATCAACGCGTTCAACCAGCTCAAACTGTGAAGTAACCGTGGGCGCGGGGTTATGGGTCAGGACCAACGGAATGCCCATGCGCTCGCTGACAGCCTCTCCCCATTCCCGAAACTGTAGCGCGGAACCGCGATCAATTCGGGTAGCGGGATGCATTCGCTGCAGGCCCTTGTTACTGAGGGCGGCATCCACGTCCAGTGCATACTGGCAGAATTTCGGGAACTGCTGATCACCAAATCCCAGAACCGCGAACTCCAACCCCTCACCGGCCTGAAAATGTTCCAGTCGAGTCATAAACTGACTCGCAGACGACGGGGCGGCACCGTCACCATAGGTTGATGTCAGAATGAAAAGCGCATGTGCTTGTGGATAGTGCTTCGCCATGTCATTCATTGGCGCGCAGTGAACCTTCATGCCAGCCTTGTTGAGCTCGCTCTGGAGATCCCTCACAAAACCCCACGTGCTATTGCCTTCAGAACCCACCAGAATAACTGCCTCAGCAGCTTCGATGCTGGCACTTTCACCCAGGCGCAGAGATGCTGAACGTCGCCGCCACCAGATCTGAAAACCGGAAACCGACAGCACCGGCACTGTCAGGGCGGCCACGCCAAGAAGCAGGCCTAACCACCACAGGCCCTCCCCTGTATGCAGGCGAATCATCCAATGCTGAAACTGGCTGCCCGCCGAACGCGGTTGGAACTGCAGCAGCTCTCCGGTAGATTGATCAATGAAGCCGGAACCCTGAGTGGTGCTCAGGGAGTAGACGTCACCGGGATCATCCGGATAGGGGAACACCAGCTCACGTAGCTCATTCGCATCAAAGCCCTTCAGCGCATTCAAAGCGCTTACCGGTACCGGCGTGCCGCCTGACACCTGCGCAGGAAACGATGGCTCTGCGCTGGCAGCCTCCGGCAAAACACCAAAACGTATGGCAGACATGTAGCTGCCGGTCAGTGCCGACAGCAGCAAACCAATAACGGCAAAGCGCGCCAGCTCAGTATGAATCCGTGGGCTGCCGGACCCTGCAACCGGTCGTAAAATCGCCTTCCAGCCGCCCATACGTCGAGCCAGCATATAGAGTCCGGAGACGCAGATCAGTGCCATTAGCGCCGCCAAAACGCCGGCAACCATTCTGCCCGCATCATCCAAAAGAAGCGACCGATGCAGATTCTTTACCCAGCGCAAAACGGCAGAAGGTTGATAAGGCCTAATACTTTTACCCGTCAGTGGATTTACCAGATCAGCGCCGGGCTGGCCGTCATGATTATAGTAAACGATGACTTCGCCGGAGAGACTACGCTCAATCTGTTCAGTGCCCGGATAGTTCACGACTACGCGTCCAGCCAGGTCGGCGATGCTGATTTCACCGGCAGCCGGGATAATCGCCGCCGACCGCTCGATGGCAGGCACTGCCGACAAAACAACTCCCGAGATCGCCAGCACCATCAATAATAAAGCGGCGACCAATCCGGGAATACCATGAAGCTTACGCAACATAAATATCGCTCCCGTCCACTACTTGAGTTCATAAACGAAAGAGTGGACATAGCCATGGCCAGAAACCGTCTTCCCAGAACCTTCCGTGGTCAGCGGTGCGACCACATCCGAACGGTTGTCACGCATATCTTCAACGGCAGTATCTACACGAACCTGGTAACCGGAATCGATCAAGGCGTCCTCAAGTTCCAGGGTTATTTTCAGGGTGCGTCCACTGCTTACACTGGCACCTGTAAGCCCATCGTATTCGGCCTGGTTAAGCCCACTGCCACGCGCCCAGTCGCGCAGATGTTTGTAGTATTTGCTCTTCTCACCAGCAATCCAGAGAGTCCCATGGTAGTTCCCATCAGTATCGGTGAGGTAGAGCGCCAGGTAAGCCCCGTCACCGCCATAATCGCTCAGCTGGGTGGTAAAGGTGACTTCCCGGGCCTGCACGCAGGCCGGCAAAACCATTGCATTCGCAAGGCCCAGAGCAAACAGAATCTTTTTCATGATGTGATCTCCATTAATTACTCAACCGTCACGCGGGGACGGCCTTTGACGATGCTTTTGCGCGAAACCCGCTCTTCGTTGACCTGTTCGCTGTAGCTCTGTGATGTCTCTCGACGGTCATCATCATGATCGTCGTCATCCTCCCGCTCCATTTCCATCAACTCAAAGGTTGCCGGCGAGTACTCAGCTTCCACACGGTTCCCATCCGGATCCCTTCCTTTAACTTCGTAGCAACCGTCGTCCACCTTGATGCGGAATACCGTCCACCCTTTGGCTTCCAACTGTTTCCGAAGGTTCTCCCGGGGCTGCCACCCGGAAACCGGATCGTCGCAATCATCGTCAGCCAGGGCGCTGTTACTCATAAGCAGCAGCGACAATGTGATAACAATGGGCTTGATATTCATCGCACGTCTCCCGTTGAATCCGTTAAGTGAATATTAAGGTTCTTACCTGACACTGGCCTGAACAATGGGCCAATCAAACGCTTAAGAGAGATAAAACTGGCAACGCTGCCGCCCGCAAGGAGTGTGGCCATCACAAAACCAATTGGTTGCTGCCACCATTGCAGCGGGGCCATCCATACGGCATGAAACACCAGCAGAAGATACAGAACCGGCATGGTCCGATGCAGATTACGCCACAGCTTGAAGGGGAAAAACTTTCGTAAAAGGCTGATGAGCAACATTGCAAGCAGTAGATAAATTGTGAATTCACCGACCTCCTCGGCGGCATCACGCATCAATTCAATAAAGCCGGAATAATTCCGCTGACCCAGAGCTTCGGCCTGGCCAAAAATCCACTCGAAAACATCGTCACCCATTTCAATCAACCAGTGGATGGCAGCAAATATCCCGGTGAGAATGCCGGCCCATTTATGGGAGCGATACATCTCACTGCGCCCGCCCAGTGCACGAACCATCCAGGCAGGACGCAATGCCAGGATGACGGCAAGCGACATCAACGAAATGGCTAAAAGGCCGGTAAGATAAAGACTTTGTTCGTAAACCAACCAGGCCAGGGAACCACCGGAGTCTCTTGCCAGAGCCCAGGCCCACAACCCGGTGACGATAACGATAAAAGGGAAAAGCAACTTGATCATGGCATCCTCACTGATCGGCATTCAGAATCAATGGAGCCAAGAATAACGGGGTTTCCTGACAGCAAACTGAAGAGCGTCAGAACAGCCTGAGCGAGCATGGCTGTTTCAGGCTGCTGTCAGGTAGCGGCTGTAGTATCTTCTGATCATAATCAGGCGAAGGGTAAAGCATGCGGGTACTTTTGGTTGAAGATACAACCGGGCTAGGAGAGGCTGTGCGGGACCAGATCAGCGAAGATGGCCATGCTGTGGACTGGGTACAAAGCCTGGGTTTTGCAGAAAACAGCGTGAAAGCTACTGCCTATAACCTGATTTTGCTCGATCTGATGCTACCGGATGGCCACGGTTTTGATTTTTTGAAGAAACTGCGGGCGACCGGCGATTCGACCCCGGTGATTATTCTGACCGCCAGGGACCAGGTTTCAGACCGGATTGCGGGGCTGAATGCCGGCGCTGATGACTATCTGATAAAACCATTTGATTTATCAGAGCTGTCTGCCCGGATAGCAGCCGTGGCGCGTCGCTATCGTGGTAACCCGAACCCTCTGGTACGTATCGGCGACCTTGAAGTGGACCTCGGTGATCATAGAATCAACCGCAACGGTCTGCCGGTGGAGCTTACGGCACGGGAATGGGCGCTGTTTGAGGGATTCCTCCAGCGCCCGGGAATACTGCTATCGCGGGCACAGCTTGAAGATCGCCTTTACGAGTTCGGGGCAGAAATTGAAAGCAACACCATAGAAGTCTATATCAGCCGTTTACGCAAGAAACTGGGGCACAACGCCATAGTGACGGTCCGAGGTATGGGGTACAGACTGGAGGCTTATGACCACTAAAACCAGTTTGCACAAAACCCTGGGCATGTGGCTGACAATCGGAGTGACTCTGCTCTGGCTGTTGGGCGTATCGGCATCAGCTTTGGTAGCCCGGCACGAGATGAACGAAGTCTTCGATAGCGCACTCGCGGAAACAGCCCAACGCATCCTGCCATTGGCTGTTACCGACATCCTGAACCGGGAAACGGATGCTGGCCATCAACGGGCACCGGCCCTGAAGGATCATGATGAGTACCTTACTTATCTGGTTCGCAGTGCGTCTGGCGAGCTCCTGCTGCAATCCCATGATGTCGACCCGGATATTTTCGGCTCCCTGCCCAGCGAAGGCTTTTCAGAAACGTCGACACATCGATTTTACGGCGCATCAGCTGTAAGCGACACCATCTACATAGAAGTCGCCGAACCCCTGGCGCACCGGCGCGAAGCAGTTCTTGAGACAAGCCTGGCATTGCTCATACCACTATTGCTCCTGATCCCTGTCAGCCTGCTTGGCGTCTGGTGGGTAATAAAGCTGTCACTGCGAAGGGTTGTGCTGCTGCAGCAATCGATTGAGGCCCGTGGCGGCGGCGACCTTTCCCCGGTGGGGGTTGAGCGTTTGCCAAAAGAGTTTGAACCCATCGCGATCGCCGTCAACCGTTTACTTGAGCGCCTGCGCCGCGCACTTGAAGCGGAGCGCAGCTTTACAACAAACAGCGCACATGAGTTAAGAACACCACTGGCTACCGCGCTGGCCAAGCTCCAGCGTTTAAAGGCGGAAGTGGAAAGTAGCAGCGCCGGGCTACAGGCCCGCGAGATCGAAGAATCTCTTCGCACCCTCTCCAGACTCTCGGAGAAACTACTGGAGCTGGCGAAAGCTGAGGGTGGCAGTGCCTTATCAGAAAACCACAGCGATCTTGTGCCCATAGCAAAAATGATCGTCAACGATTTTGAGCGTAT
Source organism: Marinobacter sp. (assembly GCF_048259445.1). Classification (GTDB taxonomy): domain Bacteria; phylum Pseudomonadota; class Gammaproteobacteria; order Pseudomonadales; family Oleiphilaceae; genus Marinobacter. Next base: position 39,615 of record NZ_JBLXHQ010000007.1, read on the forward strand.
AGCGCCCGGCCGCCTGGGGCTGCACCTGCCTGAAGACAGCGTAGAATCGTTACTGGACCCCGACGCCTTTGCCATCCTGCTAAGGAACCTGATAGAGAACGCGCTCAGGCACGGCGCCGCCGATCAGCCAATAGACATCAGCCTTACAGGTGAAGGCACCCTTCGCGTCATCAACAGGGGAGAGATTGTGCCACCAGAAAAACTTGTCTTGTTGCGGAACCGCTTTATGCGCTCCAATTCAACAATTCCGGGCTCCGGTATTGGGCTCGCGATTGCAGAAGCCATTGCAAGCGGTGCAGGTATTACTCTGAACCTCCGGTCGCCGGCCGCAAGTCAGACCGACGGTTTCGAAGCAGAGCTCAATGTTGCGGTTATCCGCGCTGGAAATTAAAGGCTTGCCAGATCAATTCTGCCGCGTGACAACTTCACCCTGCCCTTGCGCTCAAGCTCTTTCAGCAACCGGCTGACAACCTCTCTGGCAGTTCCCAGTTCAACGGCCAGTTCTTGATGAGTGATGTGAATAGGACTGCGCCGGGCGTCCAACCATTCTTCAAGGCGTTCATCCATGCGGCGAAAAGCCACCTCTTCCACGAGCAACATGAGGTCATCGAGTCTGCGCCCATAAGACTCCATAATCCCCAGGCGAAAAGTAGCAGACTGGTCCATGAGCCGGTCAAACAGTCCCCTGGGTACCATAGCAGCTTCGGATTCCTCCTCTACAAAAGCCTCTGCACGATAGCCATAGCCTGTCATCAGGCAGCCAATCGACAAAGTGCAAATGTCATCGGCACCCATACGATACAACACGATACTGTTACCGGAAACACCGGTCATCTGCACTTTCACCGCACCACTGAGCATCAATGGCAGGCCCTGGCAATGCTCGCCGGCCCGGAACAGAATTTTGCCTGCCGGGAAACGCATAACCTGTATACTTTCAAGAGCTTCCTTGTGAAGCTCACGCGGCAGGGTTTCCAGAATGCTGTGGTGTAACATATATCTTCCTTGGGCTTTTAAAACTGGTAGCACCAGTGTGACTTTATCACTGAACTGGTTTGCAGTGAGCGCTAAAGTAATAACCCTAGCCTCATACCAACACAGGAGAATGGATCATGAGCGTTAATATGGGTTCTGCAGACCGGATCATTCGTGCCATTGTAGGCATTGTACTTCTGGCGCTGGTGTTTGTCGGCCCTCAAACACCTTGGGGCTGGATTGGCATTGTGCCGCTGGCTACTGCGCTGATGGGCAACTGCCCTGCGTATTCACTGCTGGGTATAAAAACCTGTAAAAAGCAGTAAAGCTCAGCCAGACACAAAAAAGCCGAAGTGACGGGGAATCGCTTCGGCTTTATTTGTTTGGGAGGCTGGTTATTTTACTGGTGCGTTGAGCGCGTCCAGAACCTCTTCAAGTTCAGATATCATTTGACGGATAAGCTGCTTGTAATGAGTGGTGTCATCCTTCACTTCATGGCTACTAAGCTTCTGTTTGGCACCACCGATGGTGTATCCCTGCTCATACAGCAAGCTTCGTATCTGCCGGATGGTAATGACATCCGCACGCTGATAATACCGGCGGTTACCCCTGCGTTTAACAGGCGATAACTGTGGGAACTCTTGCTCCCAATAGCGCAGGACATGGGCCTTTACCGCACACAGATCTGCCACTTCACCGATCGTAAAGTACCGCTTCCCGGGAATAGCAGGGAGTTCGTTGTTATGACTGGGTTCCAACATACGCTTCTACTTTCTGTTTCAGTTTCTGTCCCGGGCGAAACGTAACAACACGTCGTGCGCTTATCGGAATCTCTTCACCGGTTTTCGGGTTCCGCCCCGGGCGCTGTTTTTTATCGCGCAGGTCAAAATTACCGAAACCCGACAGTTTTACCTGTTCGTTGTGGCTGAGCGCGCCCCTGATTTCATCGAAAAAAGCTTCCACCATTTCCTTGGCTTCACGTTTGTTCAGGCCCAATTCCTCATACAAGCGCTCTGCCATTTCCGCTTTCGTCAAAGCCGCCATCTCTCAACTCCTCAGTGTTGCACCCAACTCTTCCTTCAGTGCGTCGATGACACCGTTGAAGAGCGAATGCACCTCATCTTCATTCAGCGTGCGTTCAGGATGCTGCCAGAACAGACTCAGAGCCAGGCTCCGGTTGCCCTCGCCAAGACTCTCTCCTTCATAAACATCAAACGCACGCAACGCCGTCAGGCGCTCGCCGGCATGTTTTCGGGCTACACGCTCAACGTCGGCAAACGCGACTTCACCACCGATAATAATAGCCAAATCCCGGCGAACTTCCGGGAATTTCGAAATTTCTTTGAAATTAGGCACATATCCGGTAATGATCGAATTCAAGGATAGCTCAAACATCAGAATCGTGCCATTAAGTTCAAGATTTTTCTGAACTTGCGGGTGCAACGTACCCAGCCATCCAACATGTTCACCGTCCCGCAGAAGTTCAGCTGTCTGGCCCGGGTGCAAAGCCGGGTGCCGGCTACCCACAAATCCGATTTCAATACCCAGCAAACTGAACAGACCTTCCAATTCACCTTTTACATCAAAAAAGTCCGCAGTTCTGCGACCATTCACCCAGTTTTCAGGGTACTGTGAACCAACAACTACGCCCGCCAGCATAGGGCGCTGATCAATTCGCTGATCGTCCTTTAGAAAACGTAACCCTGTCTCGAACAGGCGGATCCGCGACTGCTGTCGGTTCTGATTGTGGGCAACCGTTTTCAGCAAACCACTCCAGAGGCTTGTCCGCATCACTGACAAGTCCGATGAAATCGGATTTGCCAGCGCAATACCTTCACGCTCGGGATCTATTTGCTCCTGCACCTTGGGGTCCACAAAACTGTAAGTGATCGCCTCCTGATAACCATGGGAAACAAAGTAATCACGTATCGCCGAAACCGGGCGAACCGCTTCCTCGCTCACTCTCAGGCCGAGTGAACCCGTCGGCTCAGTAACCGGCAGGTTGTTGTAGCCGTAGATTCGCCCCACCTCTTCGATTAAATCTTCCTCGATTGAGATATCGGGGCGGAAGCTGGGGACATTGATGCGCCAACCGTTCTTCAACAACTTGCCGACAGTCAAGCCAAGCCGGATCAGGATTTCTTCAACCGTGGTGCGGTCGATGTCGAGACCCAGAACGTCGGCCAGGCGCTGTGAGCGGAGATCAATGGTGCGGGCTTTCGGCAAATGCTCAGCACTGGCCACTTCAACGATTTCGCCAGGCTCGCCGCCTACGATGTCCATGAGCAGGCGGGTTGCACGCTCCATGGCGTCACGGGCAAGCTCATAGTCAACACCACGCTCGAAGCGGTGTGATGCATCTGTGTGCAGGCCGTAATAACGGGCTTTGCCCGCGAGGGTGATCGGCTCAAAGTAAGCCGCTTCAAGCACAAGATCACGGGTTTTTGCACTTACACCCGAGTGCTCACCGCCCATGACGCCAGCGATAGCGATGGGTTTTTCCTGATCTGCAATAACCAGTGTCTGTTCCGTCAGCTCAACTTCCTGACCATCCAGCAAAACCAGTTTCTCCGCAGGAAGCGCCATGCGGACAACAATGCCTGCACTGATTTCATCACGATCAAAAGCATGCATGGGCTGACCCTGCTCCAACATCACATAGTTGGTCACATCTACAGCCGCATCAATTGAGCGAACGCCTGAACGACGCAGTTTTTCCTGCATCCACAGGGGCGTCTCCGCCTTCAGATTCACGTTGCGAAGAATACGGCCCAGATAACGCGGACAACCCTCTGGTGCATCAACGCGTATATCTGGCACTTCAGAGTGCACGGCTTCAACCGGCTCAATCTGTGGCGATCGGGGAACCAGGCTGTTCAGCACGCCGACTTCGCGAGCAATGCCTTTGATAGAAAGACAATCGCTACGGTTGGGTGTCAGGTCCACATCGATGGCTACGTCATTCAACTTGAGATAATCACTTAACGCCACGCCAACCGGAGCATCGGCAGGCAATTCCAAGATGCCGTCGTGGTCTTCGGACAACCCCAGCTCGGCTCCCGAGCACAACATACCTTCCGACGGCTGGCCACGAAGTTTTGCTTTCTTGATCTTGAAATCGCCGGGCAGCACCGCACCAATCACAGCAAAAGGCACCTTTATGCCTTGGCGAACATTCGGGGCACCACACACAACCTGAACGGTCTGGCTCCCATCACTAACCTGGCATACGCGAAGCTTGTCAGCATCTGGGTGAGGCTCCGCAGACAGGACCTCGCCAACCACAACCCCCTGAAACTTTCCGGCCACAGACTCGAAGCCATCGACTTCCAACCCTGCCATCGTTATTTGATCCATCAACTCCTGGGAGCTGATTTCCGGGTTAACCCATTCGCGCAGCCACTGCTCACTGAATTTCATGGTAATTGCCTTGTCCTGATGCGGTTTCGGATGTTGATTTGGATACCGTAAAGCGCCGTGTTAACGGAATTGACGTAAAAAGCGCAAGTCGTTCTCGAAGAACATACGCAAGTCGTTTACGCCATAACGGAGCATTGCCAGACGCTCTACACCCATACCGAATGCAAAGCCGCGATACTCTTCGGCATCAATACCGCAGTAACCGAACACCTTCGGGTGCACCATGCCGCAACCCATAATCTCCAGCCACTTGATGCTGCCATCGGCTTCCCGGCCCCACTCGATATCCACCTCTGCAGAAGGCTCGGTGAACGGGAAGTAGGACGGGCGAAAACGGACCTGAAGGTCGCGCTCGAAAAACACCCGCAGAAACTCTTCAACCGTGCTTTTCAGATCGGCAAAACTGACATTTTTCTCGACCAGCAACCCCTCGATCTGATGAAACATGGGGGTATGGGTCATATCCGAATCACAGCGATACACCCGGCCAGGGCAAATCATGCGAAATGGGGGCTTTCCGGCCTCCATGGTACGAATCTGCACCGGAGAGGTGTGAGTGCGAAGCAAAGTACCGGGATTGAAATAAAAGGTATCGTGCATTGCCCGCGCAGGATGGTGGCCGGGAATGTTGAGAGCTTCGAAGTTATGGTAGTCGTCTTCGATTTCCGGCCCCTGCTCCACCGTGTAACCGGCACGGGAAAAGAAGTCCTCTATGCGCTGGAGCGTGCGAGTTACCGGATGCAGACCACCAAGGTCCTGGCCACGCCCCGGCAGGCTCACATCTATGGATTCACCTGCAAGCTTCTGTTCAATGGCAACGCGTTCAAGATCGCTGCGGCGAGCGTTAATCGCTTGTTCGACTTGTCCTTTTGCCTCATTGATCTTCTGGCCAGCGGCGGGGCGCTCTTCTGCAGAAAGTTTACCCAACGTTTTGGCCTGCTGCGTAATAGCGCCTTTCTTGCCGAGATATTCAACACGAATGTGATCAAGCGCCTGCAAACTGTCGGCTTTCTCTACTGCCGCCAAGCCGTCCTGAACCAGTTGCTCCAGGTTTTCCATTGACCCTGCTCCAAACCAGAAATGAGGATTTCAAAAACGAAATCTTGAAACAAAAATAGGGGAAGAGCGTGCCCTTCCCCTATTAAACGGTGCCTGTAGCGCAAATAGTCCAACGCCTGGAACCGGTTCGATTCGTAATCGATGAAAGAGCTAAGCGATCAAAGAGACGCTTTTGCTTTCTCAACAACAGCGGCAAACGCCTGCTGCTCGTTCATGGCCAGATCAGCCAGAACCTTACGATCGATTTCAACGTTTGCCTTTTTCAGGCCAGCGATCAAGCGGCTGTAAGACAGGCCATTAGCCCGGGCGCCAGCGTTGATACGAGCAATCCACAAAGCGCGGAAGGCGCGCTTGCGGTTACGACGGTCGCGATACGCATACTGACCGGCTTTGATAACCGCTTGCTTGGCAACGCGGAATACACGGCTACGAGCTCCGTAGTAACCCTTGGCCTGCTTTAAAATCTTCTTGTGACGACGACGTGCAACCACGCCACGTTTAACACGAGCCATACTTTAATCCTTCTACCTTAAAACCGTTGTGAGTGTATTGCTGCCTTACTTACGGAGCATACGCTTTACGGAAGCCACATCAGATTTGGCAACCAGTGAAGTACCACGCAGCTGACGCTTACGCTTGGGTGTCTTCTTGGTCAGGATGTGACTGGTGAAGGCTGACTTGTGCTTGAAGCCGGTAGCAGTTTTCTTGAACCGCTTGGCCGCTCCACTTTTGGTTTTCATCTTAGGCATTTTTAAAACTCCGCATTCTGTTTTTTTAAATACATCAATGTGAACCTGAACGACAAATCCCCCGCCTTGGGCAGGGGATGAATCATTGAATCAGATTCACTTCTTTTTGCGGGGAGCTACGATCATGGTCATTTGCCGGCCTTCCATTTTCGGCCGCATTTCAACCTGAGCCAGCGCCTCAATATCTGCTTCGATGCGTTCCATGAGTTTCATACCAATTTCCTGGTGTGCCATCTCACGGCCACGGAAGCGGATAGTGATTTTGCCGCGATCCCCGCCTTCAAGGAAACGTACCAGGTTGCGTAGTTTTACCTGGTAATCCCCTTCTTCAGTTCCTGGTCGGAACTTAAGCTCTTTGACTTGCGTCTGTTTCTGTTTCTTCTTGGCAGCAGCCTTCGCCTTTTTCTCGTCGAAGACCTTCTTGCCATAATCCATTATTTTACAGACGATCGGATCGGAATCTGTAACCTGTACCAGATCCAGGGTCGCCTCCTCTGCCATCTTGAGGGCGTCTGCGATCGGAACTACACCTACCTGATTGCCTTCGGCATCGATCAGGCGGACTTCAGTTGCATCAATATTCTCATTGATCGGCGCCTTTGGAGTACGCCCACCCCGATTCGTTCGCTGTTTAATAGTCAAATCTCCGTCTTGATTCTGCCCTTGCACTCAACATCTTCTTTCAGAAGTTGTTCGAACGCTTCGAGCGATAGAGTTCCCAAATCTTCACCTTTGCGGGTTCTCACCGCAACGGAGTTGTTCTCGACTTCTTTGTCGCCGACAACGGCAAGAAAAGGAACTTTGTTAATTGTATGCTCGCGGATTTTAAAGCCGATCTTCTCGTTTCTCAAGTCAGCATTAACCCTAAAGCCCAAAGAATCCAACTTTTTCGCAAGATCCTGGCAATAATCGCGCTGATTATCGGTGATATTGAGAATAGCGACCTGAGTCGGGGCCAGCCAGGTCGGGAATGCGCCCTCATACTCCTCAATCAGAATACCGATGAACCGTTCGAATGAACCAAGCACGGCACGATGCAGCATTACCGGAGTTTTGCGCTCGGAGTTATCCGCAACATATTGCGCACCGAGGCGTCCAGGCATAGAAAAATCGACCTGGATAGTGCCACACTGCCATACCCGCCCGATACAGTCCTTGAGAGAAAACTCGATTTTCGGGCCGTAAAAAGCGCCTTCGCCCGGTAACAGTTCCCAATCGACACCTTCACGATTCAGGGCTTGCTCCAGTGCGGCTTCGGATTTGTCCCAGACTTCGTCTGAACCCACGCGTTTTTCCGGGCGGGTAGACAGCTTGTACAAAATCTCGGTAAAGCCAAAGTCCTTGTAGACTTCGTGCAGCAAATCGATGAACTTCGACACTTCGTTTTGAATGTCGCCTTCTTCACAAAAGATGTGAGCGTCGTCTTGGGTAAAGCCGCGCACACGCATCAGCCCGTGCAATGCGCCCGAGGCTTCGTTTCGGTGACAGGAGCCGAACTCCGCCAGGCGCAGGGGCAAATCTTTATAGCTTTTCAGGCCCTGATTAAATACCTGAATGTGGCACGGGCAGTTCATGGGCTTGATGGCAAAGTCGTGTTTTTCCGACTCGGTGGTAAACATCCCCTCTTTGAACTTGTCCCAGTGCCCGGATTTTTCCCACAGCGTGCGGGACACGATCTGAGGTGTCTTTATTTCCTGGTACCCGTGACGGTGCAGGATATCGCGCATGTACTGTTCCATTTGCTGATAAATGGTCCAGCCTGCCGGATGCCAGAACACCATGCCCGGCGCTTCTTCCTGCATGTGGAACAGGTTCAGCTTTTTACCGACTTTGCGGTGATCACGCTTTTCAGCTTCTTCGATGCGGTGCAGATAGGCTTTCAAGTCTTTTTTGTTAGCCCAGGCTGTGCCGTACACCCGCTGCAACTGTTCGTTATCAGTATCGCCGCGCCAGAAGGCGCCAGACACTTTGGTTAACTTGAAGGCTTTCATTTTGCCGGTGCTGGGCACATGAGGGCCACGGCAAAGGTCTATAAAATCGCCCTGGCGGTAAAAAGACAGATCTTCTTCGCCGGGAATGTCTTCAATAATGCGAACTTTGTACTCTTCGCCCATTTCGCTGAACAACGCAACCGCTTCGCTGCGAGACATCACCGAGCGCGACACCGACAAGTCCTGTTTGGCAAGCTCAGCCATGCGCTTCTCAATACGCGCCAGATCTTCGTTGGTGAAAGGGCGATCGTATTTGAAATCGTAGTAAAAGCCGTCGTCTATAACCGGACCGATAGTCACCTGAGCTTCCGGGAACAACTCTTTTACCGCCATCGCCAGCAGGTGTGCGGTGGAGTGGCGGATAACCTCAAGACCGTCGGCGTCTCGCTCAGTGATAATGGCGAGCTCAGCGTCATGTTCTATCAGATAGCTGGTGTCGACCAGGCTGCCATCGACTTTACCGGCCAGAGCGGCCTTGGCCAGACCGGCGCCAATGTCAGCCGCTACATCGTGCACGCTGACGGGTTGGGCAAAACTACGGTGGCTGCCATCAGGCAGAGTTACTACGGGCATGAAAAGCTCCAGAAAGTGCTCAGCGGTGGTCTATACCAAAGACCACTTGGGTGAATGGCAGCCACGATACAAACCGCAGTGCCAAGAATGCAGCGAAGTTTAACAGAAAAAAACCCGGCAGGTTAATGCCGGGTTATGCTTAAGGGCGTGCATGCCGCGACCGCGGAACTAGCGTGACGGCACAAAAGCCGGTCGCTCTCCTTCACCGGCCCTGCGCCGCAACTGTGTAAATGCCAGCAGACCAAGCAAGAGCAACGCCGGAATGAACATCAGTTCTTTTGGCGGGCGTGGATTTGTCACCTGAACGGTTTCGATGACCCAGCCAAAGCTCAGCCCGGCTTTTTCCGCATCGCTGCCAAAGTTAACGAACTCGACGTTCATAACGTCATCCGACGGGGAGACTTCCAGCCCGGCTGCCGCCAACCGCTGTTCAGGCGTGTCTCCTGCGGGCAGCGGTAACTGAAGATACTTCGATGTGTCATCGCCGGACAGCGACATACCCGAGGCCTGCAGCACAATCGGCTGGCCTGCTGCCACGTCGTCTACGTGTTGCAGCAGTTCCGCACCGGGGCGATCATTGGTCGGCGGATAGATTTCATCCCACCAGAATCCCGGACGAAACAGGGTGAACGTAATAAGCAGCAGACCGATTGTTTCCCACCAGCGGGTTTTGGTAAACCAGAACCCCTGGGTAGCGGCGGAGAAAACCAGCATAGCTGTGACTGCGCTGAATATTGTTACCAGCAGGTCGAACCAGCCGGTCAGCCCGATCAGCAACAACTGGGTGTTGAAGATGAACATGAACGGCAGAATGGCGGTTCGTATGTCGTAAGTGAAACCCTGTATACCCGTTCGTATCGGGTCTGCCCCCGATATTGCAGCCGCAGCATAGGCGGCAAGACCCACCGGAGGCGTATCGTCAGCAAGAATACCGAAGTAGAACACGAACAAGTGCACCGCAATCAGTGGCACCAACAGGCCGTTTTCCGCACCCAGGGTAACGATGACCGGAGCCATGAGGGTAGACACTACAATGTAGTTGGCAGTGGTTGGCAAGCCCATACCCAGTATCAGACTGATAATGGCCGTAAAGCCCAGCATGAGTAACAGGTTACCGCCGGAGATGAACTCTACAAACTGCGTCATCACCAGACCGATACCTGTCAATGTAACCGTACCTACCACGATGCCAGCGGTAGCTGTAGCCACACCGATACCAACCATATTGCGCGCACCGGTAACCAGCGAGTGCGTCAGGTCTGAGCCGCCCAGTTTCAGGCCGTCCAGGTATTGCCCCCTGTTCTGGAAGTAGGCTTTCAGCGGGCGCTGGGTGATGATAATGAACACCATGAACACGGTAGCCCAGAAGGCCGACAATTGCGGCGAGAAACGCTCTACCGTCAGGCACCACACCAGAACTACTACCGGCAACAGGAAATACAAGCCGGTTTTTACCGTATCTCCAACCGGTGGCAACTTGTCCATGAGTGAATCCGGGTCGTCTTCTTCAAGATCCGGGAAGCGTGAGCCATAACCCACAAGCGCGATGTAAATCGCCACCAGTATTGGCGTGAGCACCCACATAGCAGCGGACCCGAACACATCTTTCATCCAGCCAACGCCGTAATATACTCCCAGGGTAAGCACACTCAGCCCTAGCAGAATCATGACCCATACGAGCATGCGCTGGGCCAGTGTCGGCTTGTTCTGGCGCTCAACGCCCAGCATGTTCATTTTGCAGGCTTCCAGGTGCACGATATAGATAAGCGCCACGTAGGAAATCATAGCTGGCAGAATGGCGTGCTTGATGACTTCCAGGTAGGAAATACCTACATATTCGACCATCAGAAAGGCAGCAGCACCCATGATAGGCGGTGTTAACTGGCCGTTGGTCGAGGCCGCCACTTCCACGGCACCTGCTTTCGTAGCCGGAAAGCCCACTTTCTTCATCAGCGGGATGGTGAAGGTGCCGGTAGTTACAACGTTAGCTATAGATGAGCCGGAAATAATACCGCTGAGCCCACTGGCGACTACGGCCGCTTTAGCCGGGCCGCCGCGCATGTGACCGAGCATGGCATAAGCGACTTTTATGAAGTAATTACCTGCGCCAGCGCGCTCCAGCAGCGCGCCGAATAATACAAACAGGAAAACGAAACTGGTCGACACGCCCAGTGCCACACCAAATACACCTTCAGTGCCCAACCATTGGTGCGAAGCCAGCTTACTCAGGCTGGCGCCCTTGTGGGCAATGACATCGGGCATGAAAGGCCCACCCAGAGCGTAAATAATAAACACTGTGGCAACAACCGCCAGAGGGAGGCCCAGTGAACGACGAGTCGCTTCCAACAAAAACACCAGACCGGTGAGCGCAACAACAAGATCCTGAGTTTCAGGGGCGCCAGGACGGGTAGCAAGCTGATCGTAAAATACATAGAGATAAGAGGCTGTAAATGCCGCCCCCAAAGCAAGAATCCAATCGTAAAAGGGCACATGACCGGTATGCCGGCCCTTGAACATAGGAAAAGCAGCAAACGCCAGGAATGAGGCAAACGCCAAGTGGATAGAGCGGGCTTCTGTGGAGTTGAATACCCCTATTTCCAGAATAAACGGCAGTGGTGAAGCTATCCACAGCTGAAAAAGAGACCACAGTAAAGGCACCGTGAACAGAATAATGGCGGCGGTTCCAGTGGCCGCCCTTCCCCCGGTTTCGGTTTGAAGGAATTGTTCCACGTTCTGTTTGTCGACGGCACCTCCAGCTTTCGGCTCGCTATCGGTCATAGCAATATCCTGTTGAGAAGGAATCGAGAATATGAAATGGCCGCCGGGCACCTCGGTGGTGCGCCGGCGACTGAGATAAGGCTTACTTGATCAGGCCAGCCTCTTTGTAGTACTTGGCGGCTCCCGGGTGCAGAGGCGCACTCAGGGCATCAGCTACCATCTCTTCCTTCTTCAGGTTAGCGAAAGCGGGATGCAGGCGCTTGAAGCTGTCAAAGTTCTCGAACACAGCACGAACTACCTGGTACACAACATCGTCTGGTACGTCAGTAGACGATACGAACGTCGCGGCGACACCAAAGGTTGCAACGTCGTTGTCACTTCCGCGGTACATGCCACCCGGAATGATGGCTTTACGGTAGTACGGGTTTTCGTCGATCAGAGTTTTGGTGGCGCTGTTCTCAACGTTAACAACAACACTGTCGCAAGACGTGGTGGCTTCTTTGATCGCACCGGAGGGGTGACCAACTGTATAGAAGAAAGCGTCGATGTTGCCGTCGCAAAGGGCCTGGGACTGCTCAGCCGCTTTCAGTTCCGCTGCCAGGGAGAACTTGTCCATGGTCCAGCCCATTTCGTCCATCAGCACTTCCGCAGTCGCACGCTGGCCTGAGCCCGGGTTGCCGACTGAAACGCGCTTACCTTCCAGATCTTCAAAGGTCTTGATACCGGAACCTTTGCTGGCAATCACGGTGAACGGCTCTGGGTGCATGGAGAAAACCGCACGCAGTTTCGTGTTGGCGCCGTCGTCTTTGAACTGGCTGGTGCCATTGTAGGCGTGATACTGCCAGTCAGACTGGGCAACCGCGAGATCAAGCTCGCCCTGTCGAATGGCATTCAGGTTGTATACGGAACCGCCCGTACTTTCTACGGAGCAACGAATTCCGTGCTCTTTCCGGTCCATATTGACCAGACGGCAAATAGCACCGCCAGCCGGGTAATAAACGCCGGTCACGCCGCCGGTTCCGATAGTTACAAAACGTTGTTCCTGCGCAGAAACAGCTGTGGAAGCTGCACCCAGGCTGACAGCCGCAGCAATTGCAAATGCAGAGGCTTTAAGTTTCAGTGTCATGTGAATCGTTCCTTATTTTCGTCGTTGTCATCAACTGCCCGCCTGAGCACGCGGGCAAGTATCACGCTCATCACAGAACATAGACCACTTCACACGATAAATAAAGTATGGATTAGGTCGCTAACCAATTGAGCAAGCAACAAAAAAGCCCGCGATGCGGGCTTTTTTGCAACTGGCCGCAGTTTCTATTTTGCAGCGCGAGCCTTTGCAATCATCTGATCCGGCCTCAACAGGAACCTCGCAAGTGCCGGTAGTAGCCAGATTGCTCCAACCATATTCCAGAGGAACATGAAGAACAGCAGGAAGCCCATATCAGCCTGGAACTTGATGGGCGAGAAAATCCAGGTTACTACGCCAAGCCCGAGCGTTACGCCGGTAAACATAACAGCCTTACCCGTTGAGCGCAGAGTCTCGAAATAGGCATCCTGAAGGGTTTTTCCTTCCAGCAGATACTTTTCAAGCTTGCTGTAGATATAGATACCGTAGTCCACACCAATACCTACACCAAGCGCAATAACCGGAAGTGTTGCGACTTTGATACCGATACCCGACACCGCCATGATGGCTTCGCAGAGAATCGACGTCAGCCCCAGCGGAACGACGATACACAGCACAGCCCGAATGGAGCGGAATGTCGCAAAGCACAGGAGGCTCACCACGCCATAAACCAGGATAAGCATCATATCCTTGGCATTGGCGATAACCTCATTGGTCGCCGCTTCAACACCGGCGTTACCCGCCGCCAACAGGAAGGTGTGCTCTTCATTACTGTTTGCCTGAGCGAACACCTCAACCCTCTCAACCACAGTTTCCAGCGTTTCTGCCTTGTGATCCTCAAGGAAAACCAGAACGGGCGTCAAGCTGCAGGTGGTGTTAATGAGGCCTGTGGGCGCCTCACGAATGGACGCGTTGATGATGGTCTGGTTGCGGGAAATCTCATACCATTTCCAGTTCCCTTCATTCAGCGCTTTGGTCACGATCTTGGAGACGTCCGCAAGCGACGCAGAGGACTGAACGCCCGGCGTGTTCTGCAACTCCCACTGCAGTGAGTCCATAGCCCGCAGCACATTGTACTGGGTACATTGCTCTTCTGGCGTTTTCACCATCACAACCAGCACATCCGCACTGGTAGAATAGTTATTGATAATGTAAGCGTTATCCAGATTGTAGCGCGAGTCGGCCCGGAGCTCTGGCGCGCCCTGGTCAAGATCCCCAACTTTCAGGCCCTGCTTGTAGTACAGGCCAAGTCCCAATCCGATCACCGCAATCAACAAAGAAATCGGTGCAACTCCTGGATGTGCGAAGTAAGACATCAGGTGCCATTTCCGATCCTGCTTTTCGCCCTGGTTCTGCACGTGGCGAATACCACCTTTGGAAATACCGAGGTAGGACATGATCAGAACATGAAGCACCAGGTTGGTGATGATAACAAAAGCAACACCCAGACCAGCCGCTATGGCCAGATCACGGATGACATCAATTTCGATAAAGAACAGCGTAAGGAAACCGAAAGCATCGGAAATCAATGCCAGCATGCCGGGAATATAAAGCGCGCGGAACGCCAGACGAGCTGAGGTTTCAGCATCAAAACCTCTGGCCGCCTCGACCGCCATGGCGTTTACAATCTGCACACCGTGGCTGATACCGATCGCAAAGACCAGGAACGGCACCAGCACCGAGTATGGGTCGAGGCCGTAGCCCAGAAGCCTCAATGCACCCAGCTGCAGGAATACCGCAACTATGGAGGTGAAAACTGGCACCAGCGTGCCGGTAATGCTCCGGGAATACCAGAACAGCAACAGGGTAGTCAGCAGGATGGTAATGCCCGCAAACCAGGCAATTGAACCAATACCCTCAATCAGGTCACCGACCTTTTTGGCAAAACCTACAATATGAATATCAATATTGGGGTTCTGCTCTTCATACTTGTTACGGATCTTTTCCTCGAGCTGGCGGGAAAACGTTGCATAGTCCAGCGGCTCACCGGTTTCCGGATTTTTTTCATACAGAGGGGCATACACGATCGTGGACTTGAAGTTGTCAGAGACCAGCCGGCCTACTTCGTTGGAACGAAGAATATTCTGGCGCAGCTGTTCCAGGCTTGCGGGCGATCCGTCATAGCCATCCGGGATAACTGTGCCGCCCTGGAAGCCCTGCTCCGTTACTTCTACCCAGCGGACGTTTGATGTCCAAAGGGTTTTCAAGCCGGAACGATCAACACCATCAAGATAGAAAACCTCATCAGTAATCTGCTTCAGCGTCTCCATGTACTCGGCGGAGAAAATATCGCCGGTTTTGGTTTCCACAGCAATACGCACGAAATTGCCGAGGTTTTCGAGGTCATTCCGATGATCCAGCATGTTGATAATATAAGGATGCTCGAGCGGGATCATTCGCTCAAAACTGGCATCAGGCTGGATTTTTACAGCGTTATAGCCCAGAAACACCGTTAAAAGCAGGAAGCCGACAAGGATAACAGCCCGATTGTTGAAAATCAGACGCTCCAGAAACGGCTCTGCCTTGGGCGTTGTCAGGTAGTGTTCACCCTTGTCGTGGTGTGGGTTGGACATTCAAAAGCCCCTCTCTTATTTTTTCGGTTGTTGCCACATCAGGGCGTTATTGAAGGTTTTTTCCGCGCGAGTCTGTAATTGCTACGCCGCCTTCACCTACGATAAGAAGATTGGTTCCCGAAACCGGAACCACACCCATTACGCCAGCCCGGTCACCACGGAAATACTCACGGAATGAATCTGCGCCATTGCCGCTCATCAGCACTGTTCCGCCGTTACCAACCAGCGTTATCCGGCCGTCATCCGCAACAGCACCATCGTTGAGTGTCGCACCCGCACTGTTCGGAACCATGCGCCAGCTCTTTCCCAGGTCAGTAGAAAACAGCATATTTCCGCGCAAACCAAAGGCCAGAATCTCATTTACCTGGCCCGTACCGATAACACCGAAGAGAGAGCCAGGGTAAGGACTTTCACGCCGCTCCCATGTATCCCCGCCGTCCACAGAAACATGGATTTGCCCGGCCTCACCAACAATAACAAGCGCACCGCCGGCTACACGGGTAATGCTGTTAAGGTGAAAGTTCTGAGCATTTTCAATTTTTGGCGCCCAGTCATTCCAGGTTTCGCCGCCGTCTTGCGTGCGCAGGATCATACCGTAGGCTCCCACCACGAATCCGTGCTGGTCATTCTCAAACCAAACGCCCAGTAGCGGGTTTACAGGCCCGATATCCAGATCTGCCTGCATGTTTTCCATGGTGAAAAACAAATCATCCAGAGCCCACTCCAAATCGCTTTTTTCTTCTTCCGGTGCCTCCTCTATGCGCTCTTCCATCGCCGCAACCTGATCTTCCTTGCTGGCAATGGCCAGTTCAGATGCACCAATACCGGTTAACTGCAGACTCCAGTTCTCTCCGGCATCCTCGGTATGAAGCACCACTCCGCTGTGGCCAACCGCCCAGCCGTGAGTTCTGGATCCGAAATCCACAGCAGTCAGCGTAACTGCGACGGGGACGCTGCCCTGCGCCCAGGTTTGCCCGCTATCATCGGAGTAAATGATGTGCCCTCTTTCTCCGACAGCAACAATGCGGTCACCTGCACGCACTGCGTCATTCAGGAGATTCGTGGGAGCCAGGTCAGTTTGCCGGGCCGGCGTTTCGATGAGGTCCGCAAGCGCAAACGCCGCTGGTGTGAACCAAACCATGGAAAGCCCTAGGCAGGCTGCCCCCAGAGTCTTGCACGTCAATCTTTTAGCCATTCAGATTGCCTATTATGTTGTTTTAACTTTGTTTCTCTGACCGCTACTTAAAATTGCTTCCCTTAGCGGACACTCCTGCGACGCAGAGAGGCTGGAGAAAAATAGCGCTTATTCGGAACGTCTTCAGTAAAGACCCGGGTATTGGGCTCTTCCGTATCCAGGCCGAGCACGTGATAACGGCGGGCCTGTAAATCATGATAGACGTCCAGAACCGTCCACACACCCGGAAGTTCATAATAATTTTTTGCAAGCCCCATGGTCACACGCCACAACTCACCCCGACCATCATACTGGTCAAGCAGAACCGTGTTCCAGCTATCCGCATCCACATAGAACCGACGTTTTTTGTAAATGTGCCGTGCGCCGTCTTTCAGATTCGCTTCAACCACATGCACCCGATGAAGTTCCCAACGTGTAAGATCCGGGTTCAGGTGCGAAATGCCGAGTATTTCGGAGTAAGCTAAGCCTTTTTCGCCGATACGATAGTTGTTGTAGGGAATGTAAACTTCCTTCAAACCTTCATAAGACCAGTTATACCGGTCCAGTGCACCATTGAAAATATCTGTATCGTCTGCGGTCCGGAGATTGTCTGCTGCCGCAATCGGTGAATCGTAACCCAGATTTGGAGCACGTCGCACGCGGCGCTGCCCAGCGTTATAACCCCAGCCATTTCTCGGATTGATAATCTGGTTCAGAGTTTCATGGATAAGAATCGCGCCACCCGCGAGGCGGGGCGGCGACTGAGTGAAAGAGAGGTAATAGAAAATGATATTATCCAGTTCATCTTCACCGCCCTCAGGGTTGTAGAAATTAAAGAAGACCTCCTGCTGAGAGGTAACCAATGAATAGTCACCGTCGCTCTGAACAGCGACTTCACTTGAACGGCGAGTGCCCGAGACGCCGCGCCAGCGAGTCAGGTGGTTCCAGATTACCTGCCAGGCTTTCTGTTCATTGTTCCCATGAAGAATAGGGAAAGGATAGCCGCCAAAAGCGCCCTGCAAACCTTCACCCCTGCCAACGACCTCTGCCTCTACTGCGTTATCCCGGGTATTTTCAGCAACCCAGCCCGGTATCGCGTGAGTTCGGCGAGATTGGTAAACAGGCACACGGAAACTGGTGGGATAGGTTTCGAGCATGGCAATAACACCATCGGTGAGGTGTTCAGCATACTGATCTTTGTTGGAAGCATTAATGGTAAACAGCACCTCATCCGTCGGAAACGGATCGATATGATGCTGCCCTGCTCCCTGGAAACCAGCAGGCGCTTCTGTGAGGCCTCCGGTCCAGGCCGGGATAGTACCTGCATCGTTTCCGGCCTTGACCGAACCAAACGGTGTCAGATCCTGGCCGAGACGTGAAGCTTCAGCGGCGGAAACTGCTGCCCAAGAAGAAGCGGACGCTATCGAGAGGGCGAGCAAGCCCCCGAGTATCGCACTCTTTTTATAATTCATTGTATAGCCCTGGATTCGACTGGAAGCCTCTGGAAAGGCTTTTTATTGTTGCCTGACGGAAAGTAGGATTTCCGACAGGTTAACGGATCCGTCAATGTTGTCTATCGACCGAAAGTGCGATTTTGTATCCGGCCGTAATCAAGGGCTTATAATTACAGCCGGATCTCTTTTGCCTACTCTCAGACTTCGAGACTCTTATGCACCACCTCGTAAAGATCAGCGGACAACCCGGTCTTGTCCCGGATCCGCTCGAGAGCCGAGCGCATCAGCGAACTGTATGCAGGGGCAAACTTTTGCCAGCGCGTCAGCGGCGTCACCAGGCGTGCCGCGATCTGCGGATTACTGTCATCGAGGCGACACACCTGATCACCCAGGAATGAATAGCCCGATCCGTCCGGGTTATGAAAGGCGGCCAGATTCTGACCGGCAAACACGCCAACAACAGAGCGGATCTTGTTCGGATTCTTCCAATCGAAGGCAGGATGCTTCAGCAGCGCCTGAATCTGTGGCAGCTGCCCGGCACGGTCACTGGATGACTGCACTGAGAACCATTGCTCAACAACCTGGGGATCATCCTGGAAGCGCTCATAGAAGTCACTCAGCGCCTGGCTTCGCTCCGCAGCGTAATCAGAGTTAACCAGGGCGCGCAACGCACCCATGCGGTCCGTCATGTTGTCGGCATCAGAGAGTTGCTGAACAGCCAGATCCCGGCCCGTGTCGTCATTGATCATCAACAACCACGCCAGCGCCGTATTCCTCAGGCTTCGGCGTGCAATGGACTCTGGTGAAACCTCATAAGCGCCGGCGCCGGCGTTCCGATGGAAACAGGCGAGCAACTCATCACGCAATGACGTTGCAAGATGTGCCAATACCTTTTCACGGGCACGGTGAATGGCTGCAACGTCAGGGCTTTCCGACAGTTCGATCAGGTAGGCTTCCGATGGCAGCTGCAGCATTTTTGCAACCAATGCCTGGTCAAGCGCCGAATCACTGAGCAACGCGCGGTACGCATCCACCAGGCGCGGATCAACCTCAAAATCAGGAGACCCCACAAGAGACTGAATTACGTCAACAGCCAGGCGTTGGCCGGCATCCCACCGATTAAAGCCATCCGGGTCATGGCTCATCAAGAATATCAGTTGTTCACGAGTCCAGGGATAAACTACACGCACAGGTGCAGAAAAGTGGCGAAGGAGTGAGGGCACCGGCTTTTGGGTCAACCCATGGAATTCAAAGGTATGACTTGCTTCCGTCAACTCAAGAACGCGTTCTGTTGGCGCGCTTTCATCATCCGCAGTGCTTTCAAGACTGAGAGGCAAGGCCTCGCCATCAGCCCCCAACAGACCCAGGGCAAACGGAATATGCTGAGGCTTCTTGTCGGTCTGGCCCGGCGTATCCGGAACGGACTGCTGAATCGTCAGGCGATAGATGCCTCGCTCTGCGTCATATGCATCAGATACCGTTAATACCGGCGTACCCGCCTGCTCATACCACAGCCGGAACTGTGTCAGATCACGGCCGGACGCATCTTCCATCGCTTTGACAAAGTCATCGGTGGTTACGGCCTGGCCATCGTGGCGCTCGAAATACAGATCACTGCCTTTACGGAACAGATCCGGCCCGAGCAGTGTGTGAATCATGCGAACAACTTCGGCACCTTTCTCATAGATAGTCAGGGTATAGAAGTTGGTAATTTCCATGTAAGAAGCCGGGCGCACCGGATGAGCCATAGGGCCTGCATCTTCAGCGAACTGCGCTGTACGGAGCAGTGTTACGTCTTCAATGCGCTTCACCGTGGGTGAGCCTACGTCTGCCGAGAAGGTAGAGTCCCGGAACACAGTAAATCCTTCTTTAAGGCTCAGCTGAAACCAGTCCCGGCAAGTTACCCGGTTGCCAGACCAGTTGTGAAAATACTCATGGGCAACAATCGCTTCAATGCGCTGGAACGCGAGATCGGTCGCTGTCTCCTGGCTGGCCAGCACACACGAAGAGTTGAAAATATTCAGGCCTTTGTTTTCCATTGCCCCCATATTGAAGTCGTCCACCGCTACGATCATGAATATGTCAAGATCGTATTCGCGACCGTAAGCTTCCTCGTCCCAGCGCATGGAGCGCTTAAGAGAATCCATGGCATGCTCGCACTTGGCCGCATTCCTGGGTTCAACGTAGATGCGCAGATCAATATCCCGACCCGAACAGGTGGTAAAGGTATCCTGTTTCTCCACAAGATCGCCGGCTACCAATGCAAATAGATAACTGGGCTTGGGAAACGGATCCTCCCAGGTCACGAAGTGTCGTCCATTATCCAGATCACCCCTGTCCACATCGTTGCCGTTGGACAGCAACACCGGGCAAGTGCTCTTGTCCGCTTCAATTCGGGTGCGGTAACGGGCCATCACATCAGGCCGGTCCGGGAAATAGGTAATGCACCGAAACCCCTGCGCCTCACACTGAGTGCAGAACATACCGGACGATTTATATAGCCCTTCAAGGCGGGTGTTGTTGTGAGGCTCAATCCAGGTAACAACGGTCAGTTCAAACCCGGCCGGTACCTTTGAAATCACCAGCTGATCACCGGTATCTTCATAGGCGCTCGCCGCGAGCTCTTCGCCATTGAGCGCAACGTGCTCCAACTTGAGACTGTCGCCGTCCAGCGTCAGAGGTGCGGAAACATCTGCTGACTCCGGATTGCGACGCACAGAAAGCGTGCTGTGCACTCTTGCGCCATCATCAAAAAGTTCAAAGCGGAGGTCGACAGAATCTACCAGGTAAGCGGGTACTTTATATTCGCTCAGGTAGATGGTTTTCGGCTGATTGGTGCGCATTGATTGTCTCCAGAATTCCTGGCCTGCAGCCTGGCTAAAGCAGGCTGAACAGGCAGTATACGATCAGACGGGAATGGATGAACTAGTCAGCCATTACCCGGAAACGGACTTCGTAACCGGTAAATTTACGAATATTGATCACCCCGGTATCGAGGATCAGATACTGGCCTTTAATACCTTCGAGAACCCCTTCCACTTCCGGTGTTTTATCCAGGTTGTGGGTTTTTATCTTCTCCGGCCAGCTCTGCACGGGATAACTCAGATCAAGCCCCCCCTCATCCACGTCAAGGATGGCATCCTGACCATGTTCTTCCCGCAGCACTGCAATATCGTCTGCAATCAAAGCCAGTATTCTCTGGCGCTCCTGCACAAGATTCAGCTCGGGAACGTCACCTTTGAGCATGGCGCGCCAGTTGGTGCGGTCAGCTACATGAGCTTTACAGGCCACTTCCACCAGACCGGATAGATAACGCGTAGCAACCCTCAGCATAGGGATCGCATCAACTGCACCCTGATCAATCCAGCGTGTTGGTACCTGTGAGCCACGGGTAATGCCCACTTTCAGGCCTGACGAGTTAGCCAGATAGACCACATGTTCAATCATGCAGTGGGTCTCACCCCATTCCGGTTCGCGGCACGTGCCAAGATGGTAATGACATTTCTCCGGGCTCATGATGCAGCTGTCGCAGGCGGCCAGCTTACGAAAACACGGATAACAAAATCCCTGGTTAAAGCTCTTTTTCGTTGTCCGGTCACAGTGGATACAACGAATCACGCCTTCAAAATCGAAACGTACAGGTTTGCCAATGAGCTCGTTCAGTGGCACGCGGGAATCGCCTACTGCGAGAACATACGACACGGGATTGCCCGCATTTGCAGGCATTTTCCTGAGCCTTCCGGTTACATCAACAGAGTTGCTCAAGACTTGACCTCAACAAACTGGTCGGGGTCCACATCATTATTACCAGGCTGGTTGCGGCGCACGGAAGGGTCGCATTCCGTTCCGGCCTTGCTGCCGCGGTCGAGATAACCAACCCGATCCTGCTCCGGAATATTGTGCAGGTTCTCATAATAGATAACAGCTTCCAGGCTGATCGCACGCTGCTGCGGGGTAATTTTGCGTCCATCAGGCCATTTTCCGAGCTCAATAGACTGCTTTAGGCTCTGGTAAACGTTAGGGTCGAGTCGCTCGATTAATTCTTCGTAGGTCATCCGGCTCTCCTGAAAAAACCTTCACAAATAAAGTGGGTGAATCGTTTGACAGGCACAAACGATAATGATTATCATTACTTCACCAAATGACAACGGTCGTTCATTTGGTCTCTCTCATCAGGAGCTATACGCTTCTTTTATACCCCACCTCTGGTGGGGTTTTTTTATGCCCGCCGCTTTCTGCGAGCCGGCAATATAGTCGCGAGCGCTAAGCCAGCAACGAATCCGCCCAGATGAGCTTCGTTTGCCATACTTCCCAGGCCCAGCATTTCAGGTAGCGGCGTAAACCCGATCACCATCCAGACCACCGCAAAGGTAACCAGTGCTGGCGGGAACTGAAACCGTGGGACCGTGCGCTGGCTCAACCAGCAATACCCGAGGATGCCATAAACAACCCCGGAGAGACCGCCAAACAAAGGCCCGGAAACCAGGTATTGCAGCCCGTTCGACACCAGGCTGGTGATGACAAAAATCACAACAAGCCGGCCACGACCGTCAAACCACTCAACCTGACTACCTAAAAACCACAACATCACAGAATTGAAAATGATGTGGGTCCAGCTGAAATGCAAAAAATCCGGCGTGAACAGTCGCCAGACCTGACCGCTGGCAAGGGTTGCAGAGAGCGCATCAACACGACCAGCCACGCTGCCCCAATCGTAAGCCCGGGGATCAATAATCATCAGGCTGGTGGTGAGCTGGTTACTGCCCAGACCTGTGAGCCAGGCCATCAGAACACCCAGAGCGATGATGCTTAACACGAATGGTGCATGGCGCGGGGATGGCTGCCAGCGACCTGCCACGAAGACTGGCGAGCGATTGTGATGCTCTACCGCACTACGAACCGCCGGCTCGGCAAGAAACCGGTCCAGAGCTTCCAGAACAGGCTCAGCATGATCCGGGTTTTCCAGCCATAGCACCTGAAAAGCTCCCTCCTCACTGATCCTGTGAGAAACGCCCTGACCTTTCAACCACTGGCTGAACCCGCCGAGATCTACGCTGATATCCAACTGCTTTACTCGGTACACAATCTACCTTGCCTTATCGTAGTATTCAGACTGACGGTCGCAAGTTGCACTAGCGCGCGACGCTGTCTTCGCTGATGGGATAATCCGGAGAGTCGCGATGATCCCTGGCCACGTTAACCCAGACAAACTTGTCGCGGGAAAGTACCCGCTCACCGTCCATCCTGTAAGCTACCAACCTGCCATATTTCACTGCGCTGAAATCAATGCAGGCGACATTGGACCTCAGTGGCGCCGGTTCGCTGTCCATCCAGTAGTGCCCAACAAATACCGGAGGCGCATCCAACGGATAGCTGATAAGTTGCTTACGCTCATGCTCTGCCAGAACCCTGCTGGCAACCTCAGTAGGTAATGGATCTGGCTGAAACACCACGTCGGCGTATGTGTGCGGGTTATCCGCCCAGAATTTGGTACGGAAAAACTCACGAACGTAGCCATCACGCCCGGTGATTTTCATACCCTGCGGCAGGCGTAGGTCCGTGCCTCGCAGCAGCGTGTCCATAACCTGCCCCGCGAAAGAATCAATTGCTGCTGAGGCATGGAGAAAGTCTTCATCAATGCAGGCACTACCCTGCACTTCTTTGAATTTCTCGATAAGTTCGCCATCCCAGCACGCATGCACCGCACGGAAGTCGTCTTCCTCAATGAACAGTGGAACTGTGTAGAACCACTCAAGAAAGTCGTTCCATTCATGGGGGTGGGCTTCAAACTGATCAAGGGTTTCCCGAATCAACCGGTCGTGACGGGGATTGTGCTCACGCAACCAGGTTCTGCCGCTACCCGCCCGTGCCCGGGTGCAATAGCCCAGGGCATTGTACTCATGGTTTCCCATTACGATACGGGCCGAGCCCCGTTCAACCATATTCCTTACGAGGTGAAGAGCTTCCCGGATTCTCGGGCCGCGATCGATGATATCCCCGATAAAAACGGCCTGGCGGCGGCGGTGTTGGTACACCCCGTTAACCTTGCTGTAACCCATCTGCTCAAGCAGGCGGGCAAGCGTGTTCGCGCAGCCGTGGATATCGCCAATAATGTCGTAGCCACGACTTGCGGTATGATTGCTTCCAGCCATAATCAACTCGCTGATATTTCGCTGGCCCAGCCAAGTTTGTCACGGCAGGTGGCGTAGAAATTATGGTCTGTGGGGTGAATCAACCGGATTTTGAATGGCTTTTTCGCAATGCGAATAATATCGCCCGGTGCGCAAGCAATATTCATCTGGCCATCAAAGCTGATCTGCGGGTAGGTTTCATTCGTCTCCCCGATAACCAGTTTTATTTCGCTCTTGCCATCCACAACGATCGGCCGGCTACTGAGCGTATGCGGGAACATAGGCACCAGCACAATGGCATCCAGCTTCGGATGCATAATCGGCCCTCCCGCTGAAAGCGAGTAAGCGGTCGAGCCAGTGGGAGTGGAAACAATCAGGCCATCGGAACGCTGGCTATATACAAAATGGCCATCGATATACAGATCAAAGCCGATCATTCGGGTCGACTTGCCCGGGTGCAGCACCACGTCATTGAGTGCAGTACCAAAGCCTAATGGCTGCCCGTTGCGCTCAACGTTGCCGTCAAGCAAAAAGCGGGTTTCCTCAATGTATTCACCTTCAAGCACCTTACCAAGGCGCTCTTCCAGATCCACGGGCGAAATGTCCGTAAGAAAACCCAGCCGCCCGCGGTTTACACCAAGCAGAGGAATTTTGGACTTCGCCAGTTCCCGGGCCGCGCCCAGCAAGCTTCCGTCACCACCAACTACAATAACCAGATCACAGATCTCGCCAAGGAGTTTCTTGCTGGCAACCTGCAGACCATGGCCAGGTAACATGCTGGCCGTGTCTTCCTCGAGGATAACGTGATAATGGTTAGCGACCAGATATTGTTTAAGTTGGCGCAGTGATTCAACCACTTTAACGCTGCCCATCCGGCCGATAACGCCTATGTTCCTGAACTGATCCATGAAGCTTCCTGTGATGTCGGAATACGACGAGAGCGGACAAGCCCGCTCACGCCCGTATCAATCTGACCTACAGTTTAACGAAAGTCACCCCGATACTGAAAAAAGTTCTTCGGGGCTTCTGAAAAGCGACACTATTCTGTGGGCCGGTGACTTTCGCAGCGGTCATCAAGACCAGATCGGAAGTCTGCAGGCTGGCTTACCCGCAGCAGAGGTTCGCCACAGAGCTCTCCACCCTGCACAGAATGCTGGCACACCGGATTCTCGTAGTGTTCAAGCCATTGCATGTAAGAAGGCTCGTTCATGCCACAGCGCTCTGCAGCATAGGCGATAGGGTTACGGAAGTAGGTTTCAATATCCTGATATGGCAGGGTCAGATGTCCGACCCCCGGATGGTAGGCCACAAGGAAAACAGACTGGCCCTTGAGATGCCCCATAATCGAATTTTCAAGCGGCTCTCGGTGCCTGAGCTCGTATACTTCCTGCTCAAGGGCAACAAATTTCTCATCCCGGTGTTCCAGCTCGCGACGCTTACGTTCAAGCTGTTCCCTGAGCAATACCAGCTCAGCGTTCACATTGGCATCATCACGGTCTTTTCCAGCACCGTCGGTAGCCATCTCCTCCTGCATGGTCAGATACTGCTGATTTCGCTCAGCCAGCCGGTTTTTCAGCTGTTCGTTACTGAGGCGCTGGCGCTCGAACCTTTGAAGGATTTCGGCTGCCTCGTTATGCAGAGTCTTGATTTCAAGCCGGTGTTCTCGCTGCACTTCAGAGAGCATATCCCGGTGGACACTTTGCAGCGTCTTGATGCGCAGACGCTGTTCGCGGATCAGCTGGGCCACTCGCGAACGATCTGCGTCGGTGCGAGACTCTTCGGTCAAAGTGGAACCATGCTCTCCGGCACGAAGCACAGGGATGTTTTCTTCTTCCGGTTCAACACGGCGGAATTTGAGGCTATTTGCGTTAACGGCTTTGCGGATAACCTGGAAATGGTTGTTGCCCGGCGTCATATCCGGATCCCATAACTCGGCGGCATACTGAGGGTCGGGGCACTGGCTTCGGCACACAAGGCGGATAGCTCCGCCCCCCATATTCGGGCCTTTAGCTCCGCGGGCCGCGAGCTCTTCAATGGGCATGTTCCAGCTGCTGTCGGCTCGTCCCTCCTCATCAAACCAGATACGGAAAAACACGAGAGCATGCACCAGAAGATCGCCACTCAGATCAACCAGAACCGCTTTCACATCGGTTTCAGCAAGATCCGACAACCCGACATAGCCATCAAGGAAGGCTCCGAACTCGCTGGCACGCATCTGGCGAGCCACCTCGTTGCCCTCAATAAAGAAGACAGCCGAATAATTGTCCGTTGCCTGGCCGGCAGAAACCATTGCAGACTCCCTAAAATCCAAAAACTCTCTGGCAGACTCAAAGCTTATAGTCTAGCCGGAGAGTTTCCGGTGCAAAGAGAAAAACTGCAACGTTTTGTGATCAGGCTCTTTGTTCAGATACTGGCGGCGAGTCGGCTACCCTGATCAATAGCGCGCTTGGCGTCCAGTTCTGCTGCGACATCCGACCCACCAATCAGGTGCACGGGTAACCCGGCCGCCTCAAGCCCGCTTTGCAGTTCACGCAATGGTTCCTGACCCGCACAGAGAATGATGGTATCGACCGGCAGCAAGCGATCCTCGCCCTGCTCCGCGCCCTTTGGAGTAACCGTGATGTGCAGGCCTTCGTCGTCGATTTTGCGGTAGGTCACGCCTGGCATCATTTGAACCTTACGATTCTTGAGGGACGTCCGGTGAATCCACCCGGTGGTTTTGCCCAGGTTTTTGCCGACTTTCGATGACTTGCGCTGCAGCAGGAACACCTCTCGGGCAGGCTCGGGAACTTCCGGCGTAACACCCTGAATGCCACCACGGTGCTCCACTGTCAGATCCACACCCCATTCACGCATGAAGTGACTGGTGTCCAGCGCAGCGGAGGTGCCCTTGTGCACAATGAATTCGGAAACATCAAAGCCGATGCCACCGGCACCAATAACCGCAACCTTCTGACCTACCGGCTTGCGCTCCAGAAGCGCATCCAGATAGCCGATCACTTTCGGGTGATCAACACCTTCAATATCCGGTATCCGGGGCGCAACGCCTGTTGCCAGAACAACCTCATCAAAATTACCGGCTTTCAGATCATCCACACTCACGCGGGTTTCCAGCCGGACATCCACGCCATGCTTTTCCAGCATTACGCGGTAGTAGCGCAGGGTTTCGTAAAACTCCTCTTTGCCCGGGATCAACTTGGCGATGTTGAACTGGCCACCAATCTCTTTGCCGGCATCGAACAACGTCACTTTGTGCCCGCGTTCCGCCGCAACCGATGCAAACGCCATCCCTGCGGGGCCCGCCCCCACCACAGCAATAGACTTGGGTGCTGCCGTTTTCACATAGGCCAGCTCGGTTTCATGGCAAGCGCGTGGGTTAACCAGGCACGAAGTCAGCTTGCCGCCGAAGGTGTGATCCAGACACGCCTGGTTACAACCGATGCAGGTGTTGATTTCTTCGGCCCGATCTTCAGATGCTTTCAGCACCAGATCCGCATCCGCCAGGAACGGGCGAGCCATAGAAACCATGTCTGCGTCGCCCTCCGCCAGAATCTTTTCGGCAACGTCGGGCATGTTGATCCGGTTTGTGGTGACCAGCGGAATACTTACTTCACCTTTGAGGCGCGCGGTTACCTTGGAAAAAGCGCCACGGGGAACAGAGGTAGCAATCGTGGGCACACGGGCTTCATGCCAGCCAATGCCGGTATTGATGATCGTGGCACCGGCTTTTTCGATTTCTTTGGCCAGGTGCACCACTTCTTCCCAGGTGCTGCCGTCCTCAATCAGATCAAGCATTGAAAGGCGGTAAATCAGAATAAAGTTTTCGCCAACCCGCTCGCGAACACGTCGCACAATTTCGATAGGCAGGCGGATGCGGTTCTCATAGCTACCTCCCCACTGATCTGTGCGGTGGTTGGTGTGAGAAACAATGAACTGGTTAATGAAGTACCCCTCGGACCCCATGATCTCGACACCATCATAACCAGCCTTTTGCGCAAGCTGCGCACAAACGGCGTAATCTTCTATCTGCTTTTCAATACCGGCTTCGTCCAGCTCTTTTGGTTTGAACGGGTTGATTGGCGCCTGAATGGCAGAGGGTGCAACCAGCGCCGGGGAGTAGGCGTAACGACCCGCGTGAAGAATCTGCATGCAGATCTTGCCATCCGCTTTGTGCACAGCACTGGTGATAACCTTGTGCTTTTCCACTTCTTCATCGTTGGTCATTTTGGCCGCGCCCTGAAAAACGCCGCCCTCAGGGTTAGGACCAATACCACCTGTAACAATCAATGCGACGCCGCCCCGCGCACGCTCTGCGTAAAATTCCGCGAGCCGCTCAAAGCCATTTTTGGCCTCTTCCAGTCCGGTATGCATGGACCCCATCAGCGTACGGTTACGCAGCTTGGTGAACCCAAGGTCAAGCGGCTCGAGCAAATTCGGATATTTGGCAACGCCTGGCATCGTGTTGGTGGTCATGACTGGTCTCCTCAGATAATCATTTGCGGGAACTTTGTTGTCCCGTTTCTTTTAATGATGCCTAAATTACCGATGCAGGTTGCCTTCAACAATATCCCTGAATAACATTCTGCTATCCTCAGATGACATGCTCCAGGCAAGCCAACATGGATCCATACAATCGTCAGTCTCTTCCCGACCAGAACCCTCTTGGTGACATAAGTGTTCTCTATGTAAGCGTGTTACTCAGAGCTGCTGAAGCGGAGGGCGTTAACGTGGAGGACCTGACACGTCAGTTTCAACTCAGTAAGCAGACTCTCACGTCATCCGCTGCGCGAATCAGCATTCCACGATTCATGAGGCTGGGCCATGCTGCTATTCAGGCCTGCGGCAATTCCGCGCTGGGATTACGCATGGGAGCCTTATCGCGGCCTGTCGACGCTGGCATAGCAGGCCTTGCCGGCGAATCCGCCAGCACTGCCGGCGCCGCAATACAAACACTGATCCGCTATTCTCTGCTGACGAGCCGCAACAGCCGGGGAACCCCGCAAACAGAATCAGACAAGCGGAAGCTGCAGTTTTACTCCATTCGCCCCTATAACTCTTTCAATTATTTTGTTGTGGACTCCGTACTGAGTGCCTGGACGCAATTTTTACGCACGGTTACCGGGCAATGGGATGTACTGGAAAGAGTAACCATAGAGTATCCCTCCATCGGCCAGGACGAGATGTTTGAAGCCTGGTTTCGATGCCCGGTTCAATTCGGAGCGGCCACGAACAGCGTGACCGTGAGACAAGACGCATGGAATCAGGGAACACTGCAGGCACAACAAGCCATGCACGAAAAACTGATACAGCTTTGTGAGGCAGAAATGCAGGAAATTCAACGTGGCTGGACAACAGGAGACCGTGTAAGAAGCCTGCTTACACCCCTGTTCCGGGGAGAACCACCCAGCCTTGAGACAATCGCATCCAAGCTGGGCGTTACTCCGTGGACATTGCAACGACAGCTATCTTCAGAGAATACCGGTTTCCGGGAATTGATGGATGACACCCGAAAGCATCTGGCACGCGACTACATTCGCGAAACTCAAACGTCATTATCAGAAATCGCCTGGCTTCTGGGCTTTTCCAATCCAGCAGCGCTGCACAAAGCATATCGCCGCTGGTTCGAGCTCAGCCCGGGGGAGCACCGAAAGCAGTTTCGTAGAATGATGGAATGACCAACAGAGCGCATATGGAAAAGAGGGGCAAAAAGACAGGGATCCAAAACGAAAAAAGCCGTTAGCTAAATCCTAGCTAACGGCTTTTCGGAATAGTGGCGGAGCGGACGGGACTCGAACCCGCGACCCCCGGCGTGACAGGCCGGTATTCTAACCAACTGAACTACCGCTCCACAACGCTGCAACCGATTGCTTTAAAAGGCTTTGCAATCATGGGTCTGATTGCTCGGTGACAACGTGAGCGCATTATAGAGACGTGCCTGATGATGTCAACGCCTTTCCTGAAAAAAATCCGGAAACCAGCATTTTACACGGCATCAACCATCGCATATTTTCCTTGCGCGGTTTTACGGTACTCAATCGGCGTCTTTCCAGACCAGCGCTTGAATGCCCTATAGAAAGTGCTGGGCTCCGAAAATCCGGTCAGATACACAATCTCATCGATGGACTCATCGGTCGTGGCCAGCAGCTGCCGCGCAAGACGATAGCGGAAATCCGCAAGCACCTGATTAAAACTGGTTTCTGCTTCCGTAAGCCGGGTACGCAGGGTGCGAGGTTTTATGCCCAGCCGCGTTGCCACGGCATCCAGCGTGACCTCACCGCTATCGAGCAACTCGGCAACAATACGTTCCACCTGCCCGACAATATCCTTTTTTTCCAGCCGGGCAACCTGTTCGCTGGCAAAGCGCTCATGCAGATCCAGCAGCTCCGGTTCTGCGTGAGGCGAGGCGTGGGAAAGCAGGCTTACGGGGAAATACAGCCGGTTTTCTTCAGCACCGAATATTACGTCGCAGCCCAGCACTTCCTTAACGTGTTCGTGACCTTCACTGCGCTGATGCTCAAACTCAATTCGTGAAGGATGAAACTGACCTTCAGTAATGGAACGAAAAAACGTGATCAGACCCTGCACAAAACACTCATTAAAATGCCGGAGACGCCGAACGTCATCCGAGGCAGCATCCAGCACCATGCAGGCATCTTCGCCTTCAATGAAAAAATCTGTATTCGCTGCATCGCTGAGCAGCCGCTGATAATTCTGCGCCCTTCGCAGGCCTTCACCAAAGTTGGAGCTACTCAGAAACAGGTACTCCAGAACCTGCCCTTTGTAGACTGGCAGAAGCTGGCCGAGATGAAGCCCTACATCAGGGTCTCCGGAAACATCCTCTACGGCCTGCCAGAAAAACGTCTGCGCACTATGAGGAGTGCGGAGCTGTTCTGTGTAAACATAATCTGCATTGATACCCAGCCGGCTGAAAATGAGATCCGTATCAATTCCTTTTGCTTTCATTGCCTCGTAGATGAGGCGCAACATCACGCCCGCGTCACGTAGTTCCTGCATATAGTCCCGCTTTGTACTTATTGGATCCATCTTTGGCCTGACAGACACACGCCAGAACATCCCAAGCCAATGCCTCATCTGGAAGGGTTTGCCAGACTGCCAGCAGGCTGATCACCCAGCCATGCGAGCTTTGGTTTTACGAGGCTTGCTCAACGACTGACTTATACTATCGTCTTATATTAGATCATATCAGGCCACAGACTCACAGGTGTACCGGAATCCAGAAGCAACAGCTTTCAGAGAGAACAATCATGCCAGACACGCTTGTTTATCGAGATACTCCACCGGCACTGCTACCGCTCTACGGCAGAGCTCTTCTACCGAAAAAAAGCACGCCCGATGCAGACATAACACTGCCTCGGCTCGCCGCCGAGTTGCTTTGTGCGCACACTGCCAGCGATGATCTGCGTCAATACAAACGCGCCTGCGGATTCAGACCGAGTAGCTACGTACCCATTACCTGGCCCCATATTCTCGCTTTTCCGCTTCACCTCAAATTACTGACCGAGAAAGCATTTCCGTTACCACTCCTGGGGCTGGTACACCTGCGCAACTCCATAACCCAGCACAGACCGATCGGCATGGGTGAAACACTGAGGCTGGATATCTGCCTGAGCCTTCAAAAACGCACCAGCCGCGGTATAGAATTCGACATGATGACCAGTGCCAGTTCTGCAGGCACAGTGATTTGGGAAGAAACCAGCACCATGCTCTTCCGCCAACCCGAAAAGCACACCGGCCAGGCCACAAAAGCGACGCCCCTGCCTTTGGAGCACTACTTGCACACCAAAGAGATTGAAGCGCCGGAATCTATCGGTCGTCAGTATGCAAAAATTTCCGGCGACCGCAATCCGATTCATATGCACGCTGTGAGCGCCAGGGCTTTCGGCTTTCCAAGGGCAATCGCACACGGCATGTGGAGCAAAGCAAGGGCACTTGCCATTCTGGAGCAGCAGAATGGATGGCAGTCAGGCCCTGTAAGTGTGAGCTGCCAATTCAAGAAGCCCCTGTTTTTGCCAGGCACTGCGCAGCTCAACTGGCAAGCAGAAAAAAATGGATGGGATTATCAGCTACTGAACTCAAGAGGCGACGCGCCGCACCTCAGCGGGCGCATCGAATGGCGCTAATCAGCGCCAGAGGAGCCTTCAGCGCCTGACAGGCCAGATGATGTGCCTGGTGCACCCGCTACAGGTAGCGTAAAAAAGAAGAGGGCGCCACCATCTTCGGGGCGCTCGAAGCCGATTTCACCGCCCTGAGCCTGAATAAGGGAGCGGCAGGTAGGCAGGCCAATGCCCATGCCTTCGTCTTTAGTGGTGTAGAAAGGCAGAAACAGCTTTTCTTCTGCATCTTCCGCAAGCCCCACCCCACGATCACGAACCTCAACCCGGACACAGCCCTCACTCGTTACTCTCGCGCTTACTTCCACCGGCAATGTCGATTCCGCACTGCGAGTAGCCTCAAGCGCGTTCCGTATCAGGTTCAGGGCAACCTGCTGCACCTGAATCGGATCCGCAAGGATGTCCGGTAAATCGTCTGGCACAAAAAGGTCGATTGCCCCATCGTTATTGCGCATATCCACTTCTGCGAACTGGCGTGTGTCTTCCAGCAATGCGGATACAGACAGCTCTTCCTTGCCGGTCGCAGGTTTTTTCATAAATCGCCGGATTCTGCGGATAATCTCGCTGGCGCGATGGGACTGAGCCTCAATCTTGTCGAGGGTTTCCTGGAGCAAACTCAGGCTCGGGTTTTCTTTGGACATTACCCGTTTGGCAACCCGGGCGTAGTTCGCGATGGCCGTCAGCGGCTGGTTAACCTCATGCGCCACGCCAGCTGCCATCTCGCCCATGGTCGTCAGGCGCGAAGTATGAGCCAGCTGATCGCGCTGCTCCTGAACCAGCTCCCGCGCCTCATCAAGCGCTCGCTCGCTCTCGAGTTCAGCAGTGATGTCACGAAAGACAACAACCGCTCCGTGCAGTTCGTTGCCTTCATGCTTGGGTGTGGAGCGGTATTCAGCCGGAAATGCGGTTTGATCCGTGCGCAGCATCCGGATGTCGCGTTGATTCTCCGCAATACCCTGACTGCAGGTGGCGTGCACCGGAAGGCTGGCCGGGCATTCAGCTGCGGTGGAAAAGTGAACTTCAAAAAAATTACGACCAATCAGGTCTTCTACCGGGCACCGCATGATGACGCCGGCGGCTGGGTTGGCAAACTCGATTGTGCCGTGTTCATCAAGCCCATAAATGCCTTCACTGATGGAGTTGAGGATGCGGGTCTGATCACCCTGCAGCTCTCGATTGCGCGCCTGTAACTCACGCTCAAGCCGTATAACACGGGCATGGGTTTTGACTCTGGCAATCACTTCCTGCGACTGGAACGGCTTGGCAATATAGTCCGCGCCGCCAAGAGAAAAACCTTTTACTTTTGCGTGCAGGTCGTCCAGAGCCGAGAGAAACACCACCGCACAATCGGCTGTTTCAGGATCGGCTTTAAGGCGCTGACACACCTCGTAACCGTCCATTTCAGGCATCATGATATCAAGCAGAATGACTTCAGGCTGATGGCGGTGAGCAAGATCGAGTGCTTTCTCGCCTTCGTTGGCAATCAGTAGCCGGTAACCCTTATCTTTCAGTGTCTCATAGAGTACTTTGAGGTTCTGTGGATTGTCATCCACGAGCAGAACCGTAACCTCTGAGTTTTCGCTGACAACTTCAGTCATATAGTAAAAGGCCGGTCAATAAGATAACCGCATAATGCCGGCGGTATCACCGCGCGTCGATAAGGTTCTTTACGGACAGCACCATACGAACCAGGTGTGCCAGTGAATGAGTCCCCATCTTGTGCATGACCCGCGAGCGATGAATCTCTACTGTGCGCTGACTGATTTCCAGCTCGATTGCGATAACCTTGTTGGCCTGGCCTTCTATCATTCGGTCCATGATTTCGTGTTCGCGAGGCGTCAGGCTCTTGATCCGCCGAATAATCTCCTGCTTTTCGCCAAGCGTTTTACGTTGTTCCAGATCCTGCTCCAGCGCGGCTTCGATTTTCTCCAGCAACGCTTCCTCACGGTACGGCTTCTGGATAAAATCCACTGCACCCTCTTTCATGGCATCAACAGCCATGGGCACATCGCCGTGGCCGGTAACAAAAATGATTGGCAGGATGGAGTGCTTGTCGTTCAGCTTCTTCTGCAATTCCATACCATCCATTCCGGGCATGCGGATATCCAGCACAATGCACCCGGCCATCTTCTCGGAGTAGTCCTTGAGGAACACCGCTGCGTTCTCATAGGTTTTGACCGGCTTATCATCGGATCTCAGTAACAGCTCAAGCGAGTCACGAACTGCCTCGTCATCTTCTACCACGTAAACAGTTTGCTGAATATCAGTCATGGGTGTGTTCTCTCCTGTCTGTTTTGTTATAGCGGCCGGTCAATGGATTGACGGATCTTTCTGGTCATCCCGGGCATGCTCCTGGCGTTCATGCTCGCGCATTTTCTCAAGCCGCTGCTGGATAATGCCAAAAACGCTCTGTTTCGGATAGTTTCCTTTGCTGTCCAACTTCCCGGCTGGCTTGTCGAGCAGCAACGAAATGGCTTCATCAACATTCGAAACGGCGTACACGGCAAACCGGCTTTCACGAACTGCCTGAACCACTTCGCTGTCCAGCATGAGATTCTGCACATTATTCGCAGGTACGATCACGCCCTGGGTGCCCGTTAGCCCGCCTTTAAGCTGGCAGGTAGCAAAGAAACCCTCAACTTTTTCATTAACTCCACCGATAGGCTGCACCTCACCAAACTGGTTCACGGAACCGGTGATAGCCAGATCCTGTCGCACTGGAACACCCGACAGCGATGATATCAGCGCACAGAGCTCTGCCAGAGAAGCACTGTCGCCATCCACCTCGCCATAATTCTGCTCAAACGTAAGGCTTGCGGAGAGGTGCATTGGATCGGTAACAGCAAAATGCGAAGCCAGCCATGAGCTGAGAATCATCACGCCTTTAGAGTGAATATTGCCACCCAACTTCACATCCCGCTCAATGTCCATGATTCCGCCATCGCCATAATAGCAGGTAGCGGTTACCCGATTGGACAACCCGAACTCGAAACCGCCGGTAGATAACACAGAAAGTGCGTTCACTTGCCCCACAACAGCGCCTTGAGTCGACACCAGCGTTGATCCGTCCCGGATGGAATCATAGAACTGGTCGCGAATCCGGCTGCTGCGATATTTGGCGCTCTCCAGAGCCCTCTCCACATGGAGATCCTGAATCAGTTTGGCATCGGCCTGTCTTGCCCAGAAGTCGGACTCCCGGAGCAGGTTGGCAATATTTGCCGCGTGCAACGAAAGCCTGTCCTGATGCTCTGCCATACGAGCGCTGTATTCTATAATCCTTGCCACGGCCTTGTTTGTGCAATGTAGAAGGTTCTTTTCCTTTACAACGCTGGCAATGAACTTCGCATACGTAACCTGACTGTCTTCCGAACGGTACATTTCATTTTCAAAGTCTGCGGTTACCCGGAAAAGCTCCGCAAACTCCGGGTCGTATTCCTGTAGCAGCATCCAGGTTTCGCGATCGCCGAAAAGGACAAGTTTTACGTCCAGCGGGACACCCTGAGGCTCAATCGAAATGGTGCCGGACAATGTGAGTTCACGCTCAAGGGAATTAATCTGAATGGATCGCCCCCTCAAGGCCCTCTTGAGTCCATCCCACACAAAAGGCTGTTCGAGCATTTTGATAGCGTCCATCAACAGATAGCCACCATTGGCCCGATGCAGACTGCCTGCCCTAATCAGAGAAAAATCCGTAAAAACGGTGCCTTTGTAGGTCACGTTTTCAACGTAGCCAAACAGATTATGGTAGGTGGGGTTGTCTTCCACCACCATCGGAACTTCCTTGGTTTTCTGGTGCACAAGCACATTAACGAGGTAACGACGCGGCATCTTTTTATCCAACGACGCGTAGGCAATAGCTGCCTGCTCTTCGTTATCGTCGAGGAAGATATCAAGATTCTCAACCAGATCGGCTCGCACAGCCTCAAAATAGGCAACCACATCCGGGAGGTTCTTGTAGTTTTCAATCAACTCGTCGATCTGGTGGCCGGATATGCCCTCCAGAGTTTCCTTGTTCAGTGCTTGCTGCTTATCAGCGTATTCCTGCTCCCAATCAGCCAACTTACGCAGCGCCTGACGGAGCTTTTTCTCCAGCTTGTTAACTGAATCCTCAAACTTGTCTCGTTGGGCCTCTGTCAACGCTTTGAACGTTTCAGCAGTGTGGGGCTGGTCGCCCTTCATCGCTACCAGACGATATCCACCTGGTGTTGTAATCGTGAGACTGACTTTTTTACGGCGCGCCTGCGCGGCTACTTTTTCAAGCTCGTCTTCCTGCTTCTTTCCATACTCTTCCTTGAGTTGTTCCGAGCGCTCCAGAAAGCTGTCACTGTCGAAGGTCTGGGGAATAACCTTAACCAGCCGGCTCATGAGTTTTTCCATGTCCTGTTTCAACTGCACCCCCTTGCCTGCTGGCAGCTGGAGCAATCTGGGAACCCGGGGCTCCTCAAAGTCCGCAACATAGCACCAGTCATGGCTTTGCTGCTTGGTGTCCAGGTGATGCTCCAGATAGCGCAACATCATCGTGCGCTTGCCCAAACCATCGCGGCCCACGGCATAAACGTTATAACCACCATGGGGCATAGCCAGAGCAAAACGCACAGCTTCCTGGGCCCGGTTCTGGCCTACGATTTCAGCCAGGGGCACCAGTTGTCTGGTGGACTTGAACGGTAGATCTTTCAAAACGCAGGCTTTGTATAGCTGATGCAGAGACAGTGACTTCAAGGTTGGGTCCTGTAACGGTTGACTCATTGGCCGGTCATTGTAGGTTCTGTCGAGCGGTCTGTCGCGTTCAGGAGAAAAGAATTGTCGTTAACGCTTCACCAGCCCGGGTTCTTCAGAAAAGCCCGGCATCCAGGCTGGCCGCAACGTACATCCCAAGCTCACAACACTGCTCTTCAAACTCATCCCGATATTCGCCACGACAAATCAGTGGCTCCTGAATGACCTTCCAGCGCAACCCGGTAGTAATGGTTTCAATGGCTCTCTGCGTTCCCGTGCCGTCATGACCCGCACGAATGTAATAGGCAAATGGCAGGCCCTGGGTTTTCTCCAGGCAGGGGTAATAGCTGCGATCGAAGAAATCCTTCAAAGCGCCGCTCATGTAACCGAGGTTTTCAGTGGTGCCGAGGATAATGGCGTCACAGGCAAGAACATCATCCGGACCGGCGTCCAATGGCGCCAGCACGGTTACTTCAACATTTTCAATATCTTCATGCCCTGCACCCTGTGCAACGGCGTTGCGCAGGGT
This sequence comes from Marinobacter sp., assembly GCF_048259445.1. Classification (GTDB taxonomy): domain Bacteria; phylum Pseudomonadota; class Gammaproteobacteria; order Pseudomonadales; family Oleiphilaceae; genus Marinobacter. The sequence goes on from NZ_JBLXHQ010000007.1 coordinate 76,932, forward strand.
GAGGGTATTCGGGGAAGGCGCATGGGAAACAATAAGCAATTTCTTTTTGCGATCCATAACGCACCTCCAAGGCTCTCTTAGAGCAATTCACCGTCCACTTCTGCCGGTATTTCAGCAGCTGCGTCTTTCTTGGCAACCGGCTTCGGCATCAGCCTTTCACGTACATTAGCTTCAATCTCCCTGGCAATTTCCAGGTTCTCATCCAGGAACTTACAGGCGTTGGCTTTGCCTTGGCCAATTTTGTCACCTTTGTAGGCATACCAGGCGCCGGACTTGTCCACAAAGCCTTCTTTAACGCCCATGTCGAGCACTTCAGCCATATGATAAATGCCCTTGCCATAAAGAATCTGGAACTCGGCCTGACGGAAAGGCGGTGCAACCTTGTTCTTGACGACCTTCACGCGGGTCTCGTTACCGACAACTTCATCGCCCTCTTTAACCGCACCGATACGGCGGATATCAAGACGTACAGATGAGTAGAACTTCAGGGCGTTACCGCCGGTGGTGGTTTCGGGAGAACCGAACATCACGCCGATCTTCATACGGATCTGGTTGATGAACACCAGCAGGCAGTTGGCATGCTTCACGTTACCGGTAAGTTTACGCAGAGCCTGCGACATCAGGCGGGCCTGCAGGCCTACGTGACTGTCACCCATTTCACCTTCAATTTCCGCTTTCGGTGTCAGCGCTGCTACGGAGTCAACAATGATGACGTCTACTGCGTTGGAGCGCACCAGCATGTCTGCAATTTCCAGAGCCTGCTCACCGGTGTCCGGCTGTGAAACCAGAAGGTCGTCCACGTTAACACCGAGCTTTTCTGCATAGATCGGATCCAGGGCGTGCTCGGCATCGATAAAGGCACAGGTTTTGCCGGCTTTCTGCGCTTCGGCAATCACCTGAAGGGTCAGAGTGGTTTTACCGGAGCTTTCAGGACCGTAGATTTCAACAATCCGACCATAAGGCAAGCCGCCTATACCCAGAGCAACATCCAATCCGAGAGAGCCGGTAGAGACCGCAGGTATGGCTTCGCGGGGCTGGTCGCCCATCTTCATTACTGCACCCTTACCAAACTGGCGCTCAATCTGACCCAGTGCTGCGCTCAATGCTTTTTTGCGGTTGTCTTCCATCAGTGCAAACCCTCTGTTGCCTTGGCCGCCGGCAAGATATGGCAAGCCGGTGGAGGTGTAGTTAAACGGGAACCTGTACAACGGTAACAGTGATTTCCCTGTATATTTGAACAGTATTAAAACATACCCCGAAGGCGAGACCAACCCCTGTTACTGTGAAAGTATTCACGCCTGTTTCAAAAGCCCGCTAACGCCTTGCAGTGCAAAGAGAACGGCCTGGCGTCGCACCTGATCACGATCGCCACTGAAATGCCGGACTACTGCCTCTGTATTCTCCGCGCTGCTACCCCAGGCGAACCAGACAGTTCCAACAGGCTTCTCTTCGCTGCCGCCGCCAGGGCCGGCTATTCCACTGATAGCTACCGCAACATTCGCTCCGGTTGTAGCCAGTGCACCGGCAACCATCTCCCGTACCACCGGCTCGCTGACAGCGCCGTGATTATTCAAAGAAACATCGGTAACGCCGAGCAGTTGTTGTTTGGCGTCATTGCTGTAGGTAACCAGACCTCCAACCACATAGGCGGAGGAGCCCGCCTTATCGGTCAGAACCTTTGCGACCCAGCCACCGGTACAGCTCTCAGCGGTTACCACAGTTATGCCAGCTGCGATTAACTGCTCAGCCAACTTTTCTCCTGCTTGTTCGAGTTCATGGTCACTGGCAGGCATAATGTTCTCCTTCGTTTCATCGCGGGCATTATTTTCTTACAATCCGTGGCTTCACCCAAAGCAAGATTATCCGGACTCGTCCATGTCAGCAGCTCAGAACGAAATACCCAAGCTCACACCCATGATGCAACAGTACCTGAAAATCAAGGGACAGCACCCGGATGAGCTGGTGTTCTACCGCATGGGTGATTTTTACGAGCTGTTCTATGACGACGCCAAAAAAGCCGCGGAGCTGATGGACATAACCCTCACTGCAAGAGGGCAGTCCGGCGGCAACCCGATCCCCATGGCGGGCATCCCGTTTCATGCCTCTGAAGGATACATTGCACGGCTCGTTCGAGCGGGTCAATCCATCGCCATCTGCGAACAGATCGGTGACCCGGCAACCAGCAAAGGGCCGGTTGATCGCCAGGTTGTCAGAATCGTTACACCCGGCACCCTGAGCGATGACGCCTACCTGGAAGATCGCCGCGATAATCTGCTGGCCGCCATATTCCACCACCGCGAGCAGTTTGGCTTTGCATCACTGGACATTTCCAGTGGGCGGTTTGTGGTTTCCGAATTAGAGAACCTGGAAGCCCTGCAGGGGGAGCTGCAGCGCTTGCGCCCGGCAGAGATCCTGATCAGTGAAGACTTTCCTTTTGAGGAAATACTTGCCGGCCTTACCGGCGTGCGCCGCCAGGGGCCCTGGCTGTTTGAGTCCGACACTGCTCGCCGGGTCATTACCCAGCAATTGCAAGTTCGCGACCTCACAGGTTTTGGCTGCGAAGACCTGAGCCTGGCCATTTGTGCAGCCGGTTGTCTTTTGCAGTACGCAAAAGAAACCCAGCGCACTGCCCTGCCCCACATCCGCAAACTGACGCAGGAGCGCCGCGACGAAGCCGTCATTCTCGACGCCACCAGCCGGCGGAATCTCGAAATCGATGTCAACCTCATGGGCGGCCACCAGCACACCCTGGCCTGGGTAATGGACAGAACGGCAACCTCCATGGGTGGCCGGGAGCTCAGGCGCTGGCTGAATCGCCCATTGCGGGATGTGGATGCAGTACAACAGCGCCAACACGCGGTATCCGCTCTACTTGAGGGCTTCCATTACGAGCCGGTGCACAGCCTTCTCAAGGCCGTTGGCGATATCGAGCGTGTGCTTGCCCGGGTGGCGTTGCGTTCGGCTCGGCCCAGAGACCTTGCCCGCCTGCGGGATGCTTTTCTGGCGCTACCGGAACTACAGAAAACACTGAAGCCGGTCAACTCTCACCACATCGTAAAACTGGCTACTGTGATTAGTGAATATCCCGAGCTGGCCGATGTTCTGGAGCGAGCCGTTATCGACAATCCTCCGGTTGTGATCCGCGAAGGTGGCGTGATCCGTGAAGGCTTTGACGCCGAGCTGGACGAACTTCGTAACATCAGTGAAAACGCAGGCCAGTATCTGCTGGATGTTGAAACCCGGGAAAAAGAGCGCACGGGCATCAGCACGCTGAAGGTAGGCTATAACCGGGTGCACGGTTACTACATTGAGATCAGCCGGGCCCAGTCTGCTCAGGCACCGGTTGATTACATTCGCCGCCAGACCCTGAAAAATGCAGAGCGCTTTATTACGCCAGAGCTAAAAGAGTTCGAAGACAAGGCCCTGAGCGCCAAAAGCCGGGCCCTGGCCAGAGAGAAAGCGCTTTACGATGAGGTGCTGGAAACGGTGGCGGAACAACTCGCGCCTTTGCAGGATGCCGCACAGGCGCTGGCGGAGCTGGATGTCATCAGCAACTTTGCCGAGCGTGCCACTACATTGCGTTTTGCTGCGCCAGAGTTCCGCGATTCTCCGGGGCTCGAAATTGAAGAGGGCCGGCACCCGGTCGTCGAACAGCTTCTTGATGAACCGTTCGTGCCCAATAATCTGCTGATGGATACCCAGCGCCGGATGTTGGTTATCACCGGCCCGAATATGGGAGGTAAGTCCACCTACATGCGCCAGGCGGCACTGATTACCCTGCTGGCCTACACCGGTAGCTTCGTGCCCGCCAACCGCGCCGTGCTGGGACCAGTGGATCGGATTTTCACTCGCATGGGTTCGTCAGATGACATCGCCGGCGGGCGTTCTACCTTCATGGTGGAAATGACAGAGACAGCCAATATCCTTCATAACGCCACCGAGTTCAGCCTGGTTCTGATGGACGAAGTAGGCCGCGGCACCAGTACATTCGACGGTTTGTCTCTGGCCTGGGCCACGGCAGAACATCTGGCAAAAGAAATTCGCTGCTACACCCTGTTTGCCACGCATTACTTTGAACTCACGCAGCTTGCGGATGATCTTGAGCTTGCCGTCAATGTGCATCTGACGGCAACGGAACACGACGACAGCATTGTGTTCCTGCACAATGTGCACGAAGGTCCGGCCAGCCAGAGCTACGGATTGCAGGTAGCGAAACTGGCCGGGGTGCCCCAGAGCGTTATAGGCAACGCGAAAGCACAGCTAAAGCTGCTGGAAGGCAGCGTAGCGCCCGCCGCTACTACCCCGGCCACACCGAAGGCTGAGACCGGCTACAAGCATTCTCCGGCGGCGGGCCAGGCTGCCGCTTATCAGGGTGATATGTTTGCCAGCACAGAGCCCAGTGCCGTGGAAGAAGCGCTTCAGTGTCTTGATCTGGATGGATTATCACCAAGAGAGGCGATGAACAGGCTATACGAACTGAAAGAATTGCTGAAAAACTGACGGGAAGTTGATCTGGGTAATAAGGTTATAGCAGCCAAACGCTTGCGGCTGTGCGGGCTGCTCCCTACAATATCGCCCATCAAAATATAACCATGGAGCTGTAAACAGGCTCCGGATGAGATTGACCACTGGACCAGGGATCTGATTATGGCGTTTATCGTTACCGATAACTGCATCAAGTGCAAATACACAGACTGCGTGGAAGTGTGCCCCGTAGACTGTTTTTACGAAGGGCCTAACTTTCTGGTCATTGACCCGGACGAGTGCATCGATTGTGCGCTGTGTGAACCGGAATGTCCTGCAGAAGCAATTTTCTCCGAAGACGAGTTGCCGGCGGATCAGGTTCAGTTTGTTGAGCTCAACGCCGATCTGGCAGGCAAGTGGCCTAACATCACTGAGAAGAAAGACCCTCTTCCAGAAGCAGAAGAGTGGGATGGCAAGCCGAACAAACTTCAGTATCTGGAGAAGTGATTCCAGAGCGGTTTCAAGAAACCGCCTGAACCAGAAAAAAGGGAAGCCTGAATCGGCTTCCCTTTTTTATTGCCATGCTTTCTGAATCCTTGATCAATTCACCGCAAGCCTGGCTCCCATTGCAATAAAAAATCCCCCGGTCAGCCCATTGAGCAGCCGCTTGACCCGGGCACCAATACCCGCACCCCGAAAGCGCACGACCATCCATGCCAGCGCGCACTGCCAGAACATCGCCAGCAAAAAATGCACCCCGGCAAGCACCAGCGACTGCTGAAAAGCGCTCCCCGACGGATCCACAAACTGTGGCAACAAAGCCATATAAAACAGAGCTGTTTTCGGATTGAGGACATTGGAGAGCAGGCCTTCACGAAACGACACCGCCAAAGGAACCCGGCGCCGCGCAACGGAAGGCGGTTTGGCGCTGGCAGCGCCCTCCCGCTTTAAAGCCTGTCTTAACGAGCCCAGGCCAAGCCAGATCAGATAACAGGCGCCCGCCCACTTCAGCGCCGAAAATGCCCAGGCCGTTTCCAGTAAAAGAAGAGAGATACCCAGTGCCGAGAGGGTGGCGTGTATGAACAGGCCGCTGCAAATACCCAAACTGGTTACACAGCCGTCCCGGAAGCCCCCGCGACCGGCATTACGCATGACCAACAGCGTATCCACACCCGGCGTCACAGTCAGCAAGCTTATGGCAATCAGATAAGCCCAGAACAGCTCAGAAAACAAACACACCTCCGAACCTTTCAACGCAGAAGACTGAGGAAGTTATAGCTTTTGCTCAAGAATTTTCCGTGCCGCTGCAGAGTTGTAGAAAGCTGAAAGCCGCCGACGCACGAGAGCCTCAACATAACCCTCTTCCCGAAGCACGTCTACAACCGGAATGGCCCAGGCATCTACCTCGGCGAGAATCACCTCACGGGTAACGCCAACGTCTCCAAGCAGATCTGTAAGCGGCCGATCACCATATTTTGCAAACAGGTGCGCAACCACGGCCCGGGTACAACCTTCAAAATAGGCCGTTTTCCGAAACTGCAGCCAGAACTCGTAGCCCAACACTACAAACTCCTGCAGTTGCACGTCACCCAGCCCCTCTTGCAAGTCCGCAAGCGTTTGGTCCTCCATAGCAACCCACGCGGCCATAACCGTATCTCTCACTTCATCATCGGAAAGCGCACGCTGCAGAAACTGCTCACTGCGATTGATAAGCCCTGGCAGGCTGTCGGACAGCCAGGCTTTAAGTCGTCGTTCAAACGTTTCATCCAGCCCGGGTACCGCCTTATTGGCCATACGTTTGCCAAACTTCATCATGGAACTAACACCGGGCACCGACTTGGTAATCAGGTTGTCTTCATAGAGGTAATTGACCACCCCCTGATATACAACATTTGAAACCAGTTCCTGGTAAACCGGATGCGCCATAATTTCGCTGATCATTCGTTCGCGTTGCTGCCTGAGCTCAAGCATTTCGTCCACGAAACCGGTGGCCTGCTCCCGGGTGACAATCTCTCCCAATGCCGTCGTTGCCTGAACCGGTGCGTTCAGCACTTCGGTGGCCATTTCACCCGCAAGTTCCGGAATACCTGCGTCCAGTTCCATATTCACAACAACACGCTGAATGGTCTCCATGACCTGGTTTTCCGAGGCGATGCGATTCAGCGTAATACCGCCCGCAAGATCCAGAATTTCACTGACTTCCTGCTTGAGAAACTTGCGAAGCTTTGCGCCCTTAAGTGATGCAACCTCATGCTTGATATGCAGTTCAAGCATTTGACTGGCTGGATCGGTCTTGTCCTTGGTCATGGTATTGACGGCTCTTTAGAGGTTAAAAACCAGATTGTATCAACATTGGAAGTCACGAGGCTGCAGCATCCATATCCCGGAGATTTTTCTCCAGCAGTACCCTGTTGTCATGCTGCCAGGGATGGAAGTCCTTTCGGAAATATGCCAGAAACTCAGGCAGGCACTGGCGCAAAATGCCGGGTTTTCCCCAAAGAAAATTGAGCCCGCCCATCCAGGTACGAAGGCTCCAGAGCTTGCCGTCGGTTTTCAGCAGGCTGCAGGTATTCAGGAAGGTGTACTTGAAGAAATTCCAGGTTACAAACAGAAAGATAATCCGGCGCAGGCGCTCGTTTCCGACGCACTCCCGGTAAACATCAAACGCCACTGATTTGTGTTCGGTTTCTTCTATTGCGTGCCAGCGCCAGAGCCGGGCCATTGCAGGCGTTGCACCACCCAGCCATTCGGGGTCGCTCAGGATCGCATTCGCCAGCACTGCGGTGTAATGCTCAGCGCCGCAAGTGCCTGCCAGTTGCCGACTGGGTGACAGGTTTCCAACCATATCCATATGCTTGCGAAAACGGCGGTCCAAGCCGTCAATGTCGTAACCCCGGGCTTTCAACGCCTCGTTGTAATCTTTGTGTTCACGGCTGTGCAAAGCTTCCTGGCCAATAAAGCCACGGATTTCGGCCTTCAGTTTCGGATCATCAATCCTGTCCCGGTAAAGCCGCACCGCATTAATAAACTGTTGCTCGCCGTCCGGAAACTGAAGCGATAGTGCATTGAAGAACGCGGTCCGGAAAGCGTCATCTCCGTGCCAACAGGTTTTCAGATCTTCACTGACATCGAATCGGACATGGCGAGGCTTAACAGTTACACCCTCAGGGGTTGAGCTGATTGTCATGACGAGCTCCTGTGTTTTTTGTACTTTTATTATGGTTATCGAACGGCGGACAAAAAATCACCAATAGAATCAGTTTAGTCCTGAAAACGAGCTGGAAGGAAGGGGAGTACCGGTAAAACCGACAGATTGTCACAAAATGACACATCGTCATCGAGGGTTTGCAAACAAAAAAGGGGAGGCATTCCGCCTCCCCAAAGACACACAGGGTCTGAACTGCCTCCGGCCTGGGCCGGAAGCAATCAATTCAGTGTTTCTCGTCTGAAGCTGAACCCGGCGCTTCAGGGTCTGGGGTAAAGCCAAGCAATTTGGTTCGCTCAATCAACAGATAAAGAACAACACCCGTCGCAAGACCCCAGCCTGCGCCATAGACCGCCAGCACGACGCCCATGGTGCCGGCAATGCCGCGCTCGGTATTGTTCTCCAGCTGCTCCAGGCCAACCATCAAACAGATGTAGCCGGTCAACAGAAGAGTCAGGGACAACGCAATAGGCAGTACCGGCTGGAAGAAACTCACCAGTGGCAGGATAAACAGAGCGATAAAGCCAGTAATCCAGAAGGTGCCACCACCGCTGTAAATAGAATCCATGGCGTTGCGGCCATACTTGTAACGCTCGGCCATGGTCGCGGTTACGGCGGTCCAGATTGGGCCGGCAAGCCCGGGGTATGGAGCAAAGAAAGCATGCCCGCCGTTCCGGATGGCCGTTACCAGGTGCACACGGTCGATACTGTTGTCGATGTCTTCGTCTTTACGAAGGTGATCTACACGATTCATGAGGGACTGACCCACTACAATATCCCCGAAGGCAATAATGTAGGCGATGACCGCCGTTGGAATGGCGTAGAGGAATACTTCAGGGTTGGGGAATCCAACCGTAAATGGCAGATAGTTCCACAACTCATCAAAAGCCGGTTTGGTAATGCCCCACTCGACATTCGGTACTTCGTATTCGCCGGTAGCGAATCCCACGAGAATGGCCACAATCATGCCCGGGACCATGCCGTAGTTGGCGATTTTGCGAGCAAAGGAGTTGCTCTCAACAAAGCCCTTGAAAGACACAGAGAACATCAGATAAAGACAAACCAGACCACCAACAATCAATGATATGGGGGTGTTGGCCACGCGACCGCCTACTTCAATTTCCCCCATTAGCGCGGCAATACCGGCACCAATAATAATACCGCCTTTCATGGAACGGGGTATCAGATCAACAAGCTTGCTCCCCAAACGAGTGACGCCGAGAAAAAGGAAAATGACAAACACCAGAAACTGCAGCGCGAACATCGCCTGGATTGCCTCTGGGCCAGGCTCAAAGTCACTCAGAAAAAGCAGTACCACCGGGATGCCGGGCGTTATCCAGCCAGGTACCAGCGGGACACCCAGCAAGGCCGGCAGCATGAAGCCGATACCGCAGATCACGGCATAGGCCAGGGCTACGTCGTACGGCACACCAAGGTATTTTTGCAAAAGAGGAATCATGGCCAGACTAACCACGAACATGATCAGGGCCTGAACCATCTCCGCAAATTCCCAGCGATAGTGAACAAACGGAAGACGGATCTGGAAAGGGCCCGCAGGCCAATATGGCTGCTGCTCTCCATTCTTACGATGAAACATTTGCATAAAAAGGTCTCCTGACTCTCGCGCGCAGCGAGTGCCTGATCATGTTTTATTTTGGTTAAATCCGGCAGCACCAGGCCTGGCACTGCCGGTCAGTAGATCAGTCCAGTTCTTTGGCCTGATCCCTTAGTACGAACTTCTGGATCTTGCCCGTGGAGGTCTTGGGCAGGTCAGAGAAAACAACGGTCTTGGGTACCTTGAAGCGAGCCAGGTGTTCGCGGCAGAAGTTGATAATATCCGCTTCGCTCACATCACCCGCTTCCGGTTTCAGGGTCACAAAAGCACAGGGCGTTTCGCCCCATTTTTCATCCGGGCGAGACACTACAGCTGCCTCGAGAACAGCGGGATGACGGTACAGCGTATCTTCCACTTCAATGGTCGAAATATTCTCGCCGCCGGAAATAATAATGTCCTTCAGACGATCCTTGATTTCCATATAGCCGTCTTCGTGCCACACGGCCAGGTCGCCGGTATGGAACCAACCACCACGGAACGCTTCCTCAGTGGCTTTCGGGTTTTTCAGATAACCTTTCATCACGGTATTACCGCGCAGGAAGATTTCACCGATGGTCTTGCCGTCTTTGGGAACCGGTTCCATTGTTTCGATGTCACCCACCATGGTGCCGGCAAGAGTGTGATAACGCACACCCTGGCGGGCTTTTATTTTCGCCCGATCATGCAGCGGCAGATCATCCCACTCAGACTTCCACGCACAGACTGTTACCGGACCATAAACTTCCGTCAGGCCATATACGTGAGTCACCTTGATGCCCATTTCCTCGACAGCACCAATAACCTGAGCCGGAGGCGCCGCACCTGCGGTCATCGAGCGGACTTCGTGATCGATACCGGCCTTGGACTCAGGCGGCACATTCAGCAATGCGTTCAGTACAATGGGCGCGCCGCACATGTGCGTGACCTGGTGGTCACGGATCAATTGCAGGATTTTTTCCGGATCAACCCGGCGCAGGCAAACGTGCGTGCCGGCCATAGCCGTAATCGTCCAGGGAAAACACCAGCCGTTGCAGTGGAACATGGGCAATGTCCACAGATACACCGGGTGCATATCCATCGACCACACGGCCTGGTTGCCCAGAGCGTTGATATAAGCTCCGCGGTGGTGATAAACCACACCTTTGGGGTTGCCAGTCGTTCCGGAGGTGTAGTTCAGCGATATTGCATCCCATTCGTTGTCCGGGAAGCTCCACTGAAACTGCGGATCGCCTTCCTTCAAAAACGCTTCGTAGTCCAGATCGCTTACCTGAACGCCTTCACCATACTCCGGGTCATCTACATCAATAACCAGGGGTTTGTCGTCCAGACGGCTGACAGCATCACGTATCACTTCGCCAAATTCGCGATCTGCGATCACAACTTTTGCTTCGCCATGCTCGAGCATAAAAGAAATTGCTTCTGCATCGAGGCGAACGTTCAGCGTATTCAGCACTGCGCCTATCATGGGCACGCCGAAATGGCATTCCACCATCGCTGGAATATTCGGCAGCATTACTGCGACAGTGTCGCCTTTGCCAACGCCACGACCTTTCAGTGCCGACCCCAGCCGGCGGGAACGATCATAGGTCTGCGACCAGTTATAGCGGATAGCTCCGTGAATAATGGACGGATAATCCGGGTACACACTGGCAGTTCGTTCAATAAAATCAACGGGAGATTGAACAGCGTAATTGGCACCTACGGGCGCAAGATCCTGGTCAAAAATCGAGGTCATTGTGTGGTCCTCTGAATGAGCCTATTGTTCTTGTGGTGTATTCAGCAGAATCGCTGGAGTCGCTATACTTTCATAGCGCGGTATAATATTTAACAGATGATTTTATAGAAATTACACCAACGTATTATAGTGTTAATACTATAACCCACCCTTAACGAGCGACTCTGTTACTACTATGGGTTTTAGTTTGTCAGACGCAGATCCGCAACCCGGCCTGATACTCAGTGCAAGCGCCGGCGTTTTGCGCAGCAATAAGGCCGCGGAAACACTAAGGGCCGGGAACAACCTTCCCAACCTTACGGCCCTGCTCCCATCGAATGTGGAGGCACTGGTAAAAGCAGCCCTGCAGCAGGCCCGGTCTATCGAGAATGCGGAAGCCCGATTCAACGACATCATCCTGATGTGGACGTTTATCCCCTGCCCGCAAACAGGCGAGGTGCTTGCCCGTGGCAGAGATGCCACAGAGGATGTCCGGACCCATGAACAGGCCGTTCGATCGAATCGCCTTTACCGGCTGATAACCGAAAACACCACCGATCTCATATCGCGGCATGCTCCCGACGGCCGATTTATAGACGCGACCCCCGCTTCTTGGCGCCTGCTCGGATACTGGCCAGAGGAACTTCGGGGCAAGCCCCTGGAAGATATTTTCCATATCGACAGTACAGCCCGGCAACTGATGGAAAGCCACAGACTGCTGAGGGACGACGGCTACGCAACCATGACGCTGGATATAACCCATCGCGATGGCAGCAAACGCTGGCTCGAGATTGCAAGCCGGGCCATACGGGAAACCTATACGGGTGCGGTTGTTGAGGTAGTCAGCGTATCGAGAGATATCACGGCGCGGGTAGAGTCGGAAGAAAACAGCCGCAGGTTGGCAGATGAGCTTGCCCACACGGCACGGCTGGCAACTCTCGGCGAACTGGCCTCAAGCATTGCCCACGAAATGAACCAGCCTCTGGCAACAATCGTCAACTTCGCCAGTGCCAGCCAGCGCTACCTTAAAAATGCAGGGGCGAACCCCGAATATCTTGATCGTGTTGACGATGGTCTTGAGAAAATCATTCACCATGCCAATCGCGCTTCAGAAGTCATAAAGCGGCTGCGAGCCTTTCTTCGCAAAGGCAGAAAGCGTATCGAAACGGTTTTGCTCAACCACACTCTCATGAATGTCGCGCGTCTATGCCAGTGGGAAGCCGACAAAAACAACGTGGACATCATATGTACACCTGCCACCGGAGAACCAACGGTCATCGCAGATCCGGTACTGTTGGAACAGGTGCTGATCAACCTGATTCGTAATGGCATCGAAGCAAACCTCGAAGCCCGCAGTTCTCAACCGGACAGAGAACGTTCCCGCCTGGCAATCTCAACATCCGTAAATAACGAAGGCGAAACACTGGTTGATGTTACAGACGAGGGTCCCGGCCTTGATGAACAGGAAATCAGACAGATGTTTCAGCCATTTTATACCAGCAAGCCTCAGGGGCTGGGGCTCGGGCTCTCCATGAGCCGCTCAATCGTCGAAGGTTTTGGCGGTTTTCTTGATGCGCAGCCTGCTGCAACCGGCGGCCTTACATTAACCTGCCGCTTCCCGAAAGCAGCAGCCAACAAACGCATACCAAGCACGGAGACTGCACCCGATGAGTGACCAACCTGCCCCGGAGGCCACCACTGTTTACGTTGTTGACGACGACGCCGGCATGCTGGAATCCACTCAGTGGCTGCTGGAGTCGGTCGGTTTAAACGTGCAGGCGTACAGCGACGGCCGCAAGTTTCTTGACGCCCTGGGAGAAGACCGGGGCGGCTGCGTTGTGCTGGATGTAAGAATGCCAGGCCTTGGTGGGCTTAACGTTCAGGAAGAGCTGCAAAAGCGAGGCATTGAGCTGCCGATTATATTCGTGTCCGGCCATGCCGATGTGCCTATTGTGGTGCGCGCGTTCAAATCAGGCGCCTTTGATTTCATCGAGAAACCGTTTAACGAACAACTGCTTCTGGACAGCGTGCAGCAAGCACTGGAGGCTCATCAGCAGTCCAGCCACATGCAGCTGGGAGATGATCAGACCGAGGCGCTTATTACGACACTTACGCGCCGGGAGCGGGATGTTTTTCTACCCATGGCGCAAGGCTATACCAGCCGGGAAATTGCCGATCAGTTGGGGGTCAGCACCAAGACCATTGATCTTTACAGGGCCCGCGTCATGAAGCGACTCGGTGCTGAGCGACTGCCCGATATTACGGGTATAGCTATCACCGCAGGGTTGATTGATCCGTTGAATCTTCGCGCTCAATCCTGAACAATCGCCTCCCTGTTTTTCTGGCCGCTGCGCGCCTGCTCCTCATGAGCCAAGGCCCCGAGCCTGGCGATGGCCTGATCGATACGTTCGCTCCAGGGGTTGCCGCCGTTCAATCGCAAACACGACTCGAATTTGTCTGAAATCGAGAACATCAAACCCGGTGCGACGTTGATGTTTTCCGCCCGGGCGCGGTGATAAACCCGTGTACCGGAAACACCAGCTGGCAACTGCACCCAGAGCACGAAGCCACCCTGGGGCCTGCTTACCGCGGTACCCACAGGAAATGATCTCGCCACAGCCGCCCTCATACGCTCCGTGGCCTCCCGGTAATTCTGCCGGGCGGAGCGCAGATAACGATCATAACCACCCTGCTCCAGAAAATGCGCAACCGCCAGTTGCGGAATGGAAGACGTCGCCAGATTGGAAAAGTACTTTTGCTGTCTGGCGCCAGCCATATAGCGCCCGGGTAACATCCAGCCCAGTCTCAGCCCGGGGGAAATGGTTTTTGAAAACGAATTGCAGTAGATCACGTTATCCGTGCGATCAAAGGCCTTGGCAGGTCTCGGCCTCTCGCCGGTGTGGTAAAGATCACCGTAGATATCATCCTCGATCAACGGCACTCCGGCGGCGGCAAGCATCGACACCAGCTGTTTCTTGCGCTCATCGGGCATTCGTGCGCCCATAGGATTGCTGTGATTGGTTACCACCACGCAGGCTTTCAAAGGCCACTGCTCCAGCGCCAACTGGAGGCCTTCAAGGCTGAGACCGTCCGATGGATGAGTTGGAATTTCCATCGCCCGCAACCCGACGACTTCCAGGGCCTGAAGAATGCCCGGGAAAGAGGGCGACTCAACAGCCACTGCATCTCCGGGCTGAGTAACCGCCCGCAAGCCGAGAATAATCGCCTCTTGAGCGCCATTGGTAACAAGTACATCGTCCGGCGTAACCGGAACACCTACGGAGGCCATGCGCTGTGCGATCTGTCTGCGAAATGACTCTTTGCCGGGAAAGGCATAATCCAGTGTTTCAAGACCGCGCCTTGCCGCCCAAAGGGTGCATTGCTGAATCTGCCGCAACGGCAGGTAATCGGCATGGGGAGTCGCAGTAGCCAGCGGCACCATGCGCTTTTGCTCGTCTGCGCACAATTCCAGGGTCATCTCGCGGGCAGTGACCGGCAGCGGGCGGCTCCGATGTTTGTGCATAACCGGCTCGGGGGCATCGACTGCGGGCAAACGCACGAAATAGCCACTGCGCTCCCGGGCCTGAAGATAGCCACGTGCTTCAAGCGTCTGGTGTGCCTGCAACACGGTTGAGATGCTGACACCGAACTGCTTGCTCAGCACCCGCACGCCCGGCAGACGGTCTCCGTCCCGGTAGACGCCTTCTTGAATCAGTGTCTGAAGCCTGTCTGCTACCTGGTTGTATAGAACACCCATCGCCGCTGCCTCTTCGAATCAATCGTCTCGCTGCCCGTCAAGGCACCACTGCTGCCATTGCAACAGAAGACCATCAGATATGAACAGCACAGATACTGTAAAAAATGACCAGCACAGATGGTATAAATATGGCTCTGTACCGGTTCAAAAACAGATTATCTGAATCTGTTATGGCTGTCAGCACGGGAGGACAATAACAACATCGCAATCAGAAGAAGGAGTTTCATCATGGGTATCGCCAACGCACATGGTCTCGCAGCAACCCGGCATAATCTTTTCGGGCTTCAATCCAACGTTCCGTCGCTGTACGGGGAAGCCCCGGACATCAGCAGCAAGTGGCTGGAAGATCTCGGATTTTCTGTTCGTCAGCCGGAACAGGAACACTGGGTAGTAACACACCATAACCCTCTGCCCGAGCTGCACTTTTACAGTGAGCGTGAACTTGCGCAGTTTGCCAGCTATAAAGCTCACCTCTACGCCAGGCGTTTGCCCTTGGAGAACGGAACATGAGATACCCCATCTACCAGGTAGACGCGTTTACCAACGAAATTTTCAAGGGCAACCCTGCCGCGGTCATGCCGCTGGACGCATGGCTTCCGGACGAAACCAGACTTGAAGCCCGGCAACTGTCTTCCAGAGGCGGCCTTTTACGCTGCGAATTGAAAGGCGACCGTGTTGCCATTGCCGGGCAGGCTGCGTTCTATATGGAAGGAACTGTGCATCTGGAATGAGCAATACAGCTGCTCTGAGGCTGGTATACTGCGCGCCACATCCACCAACCGGCAGGCAGCAATGACGGCAAGTTCCAGTAACCAGTACGATGTGATCATTATCGGTGCCGGCGCCGCGGGCCTTATGTGTGCCGCCACCGCCGGTTACCGCGGCAGGAAAGTTCTGGTGCTGGACCACGCCAATAAGCCCGGCAAAAAAATCCTCATGTCTGGCGGTGGCCGCTGCAACTTCACCAATCTCAACAGCACGCCTGCCAATTTTTTATCAGACAATCCGCGCTTCTGCATTTCCGCCCTCAAGCGCTATACCCCACAGAATTTCCTGGATCTTGTCGAACGCCACGGCATTGAACATGAAGAAAAAGCCGCCGGTCAGCTTTTCTGCAAAAACAGCGCAAAAGACATACTTAACATGCTACTGACGGAATGCGACTGGGCCGGCGCTGAAATTCGCATGAAAACCAGCGTGAAAAGCATCAACCAAGGCGATGGACACTACCGCGTGAACACCAGTTCGGGCAGCCTGACCTGCGAATCCCTGGTTATCGCCTGCGGCGGCTTATCCATCCCCACCATGGGCGCGACAGGATTCGGGTTCGAGATTGCCCGCCAGTTCGGGCTCACCGTTCTGCCCACCCGGGCCGGGCTGGTGCCTTTCACGCTGCATCCGGAACTGAAACAACAGCTTGCACCTCTTTCCGGCGTCAGTTGCCCAGTGGAAGCCGGCTGCAATAACCATTACTTCCGGGAACCCATGTTGGTCACGCATCGAGGCCTGAGCGGGCCATCCATGCTGCAGATTTCCAGCTTCTGGCAGCCCGGCGACCCTCTGACAATCAACCTGCTGCCAAATCAAAACGTCCGCGAAGACCTGATGTCTCTGCGCAAACAAAAGCCACAGTCAACGATCGCTCAATACCTCGCCCAGCATCTGCCCAAACGTTTCGCACAGGCATTTAACGAGCTTTACGGCTGGAGCGGCCCGCTTCAGGGCTACAGAAACAGCGACATCGAGCAGATTGCTGACACACTCGGGAACTGGACGATCAAACCAGCGGGAACCGAGGGCTATCGAACCGCCGAAGTAACCCTGGGCGGAGTAGATACCCGTCAGCTTTCCTCAAAAACAATGGCGGCGCTGGATCATCCGAACCTGTACTTCATCGGCGAGGTTGTGGATGTAACCGGCCACCTGGGCGGACACAACTTCAATTGGGCATGGTCGTCGGGAGTAGCAGCAGGTTTGGACGCCTGATAGTTATTCAGGCCAAACGGCGCAACTAAGGTCCAACGCCGTAAAGGAGCAACCATGCTCTCCCGCTCAACCTGCCAGCCCATCTGCACGCGCACTGACCAGAAAACGTGCGTAACCGAACAGGTAAAGGGCGTAGGTAATCAACCACAGTACAAACGGAAGTCCTACGCCTGCCAACAAGTACACTTCAGGCCACCAGATGGGAACCAGAGTGCGCAACGCTACCGCCAGAAAAAGCGCGATCAGAGCAGGCCAGATTATTTTTGGCAGGCTTAGCGTTCGCCCGGTGTGCCGGAGACCCGCAATGCAGAATACAGCCAGAATAGCCGTACCGGCCGCCCCTGCTGAAAGCGCATGGCGGCCGGCGTAGCCTGGCAAGCTATCGACCAATGCGCTTACCCCGACCAGAACCAGGCCAACCACCATCCACAGATAAGCCGTTGTCAGCAGCAACATATATAGTTTCCCCATAGCCTTACCCCACGGCCACTCACTCAGCCGGTCTGCCTGAGCAGCGGCTGCAGCCAACGCAATCCAGCCGGTCACCGGGTGCCCGGGCGCCAGCATGTCCGCCACTACATAGAGGATGAGTACAGCAATCGCCAGATATTCCCGGGCCGGTGTCAGACGCGGTGGCCCAACCTCCCCGAGCTCTTTTTTTGCGGCCATCGCAACCACTCGCACAATACGTGAGGCTGTGAGCGCAATCAGAACAAGCAGGACATTTACAGCGGTGTTCAGAAGAACAAGTGGCGACAACCAGGTTAGCTCAGGCCAAAGCCAGCTAAGATAGAACAACACCTGAACAACAACAAATGCCAGCAACGTCAGGCCGATACTCAGATGCCGACGCCCTTTATCGGACAACAGAGCGGGGGCAGCCCAGAAAAGCAGAGAAAGCGGGAAGGCAATATTCACCATGGCGACCAGAGTTTGCGGCAAACTGGCAGAGAGCCAGAACGCCAGCCTGCCCAGCAGCCAAAGACTAACCAGCACCGCGAGCGCTTTCCCCTCCAGAGGCCGAACATCTGCCCAGGAAGGAATGGAGGTCAAAAGAAAGCCCGCAAGCGCAGCACTCGCAAATCCAAACAGCATTTCATGGCCATGCCAGGCCAGAGGCATCATCGCCATGGGCAATGTAAATTGTTGGAGAAGCGCCCCTACCCAGGGGATTAGCGCAAGCGGCCCATAGATTGCCGCCAGCAGGAAGAATGGTCGAAACCCATACGCCAGCCAAGGGCTTTGAAAAACCGAACCTCTTGATTTCATGCCCTGTTCCCAACCTCACCCGAAAGATCCGGCAGATAAAAATCGCTGTCCGGCAGCTTACCGCCAACAAATCCACTGGAAAGCTCTGTAAGTGCCATGAAGAACGACTCCAGGCTTGGCCTCGACTCCGCCGCCGACGTCATACGAATACGCGTGCGAGGTATCGCGCCTTCAAAAACATTCCTAGCAAGGGGGGAGTTCTGACTGCCAACAACAGCAGCCTTATCTGGCTCTGCAACCACCCATTCAACCGCACGACCTATGGCGCTCTGTATTGCTGCGACCTGATCCGGATATTGTTCCAGAAGCTCTCGACGACAAACCACCCCGGCCTGCGGCAACCCTGGCGCCTCACCTGTCAGGCGCGCCCACTCTTGCTGCAGATCCAGCTCGGTCGGCACCTGGCCAAACTGAGCTGTTTGCAGCCGCGTAGCGGTGCGCATGGGCTCAGGCAGAACGGCCGCGTCCAGGCGCCGGGCGACAAACATCTGCACCGTTTCAAAAGGGCTGGAATGATAGCTGACTTTGAGATCCCGACCCACTTCCAGCCCGGCTTTGCCGATAAGGTACCTGAACACCAGATCTGGCATATCGCCTCGCCAGGGCACGCCCACATGGCGGCCAGCAAGATCCTCCACAGACTGCAAAGGGCCTTTTTCTTTCAGCCCGAGCATACCGAGGGTGCCCCACACGTTGACATTCATCAGCACAAGGGGAACACCACGGTTGTAGAGGTTGGCAGCCACATTCGTTGGTGTTGCAGTGAGCATCACCTCTGCCCTGGCCAACCAGGCTCGAAGCTGATCAGGATCCTTCCACGCCCTCAGTTCCTGTTCGGGAATCAGCTCCCGCACTGCGGGGTCTTCCAGAGCCCGCGCCAGAATCACCTGTGGAATGCCGTAAGGTGTTGCTGCGATCAGCGTACCTGGCGACTGCGCGATAGCACGTTGAAAAGGCAAAGCCGATAACAAAGCCGCACTGCCTGCCAGTTTCAGTAGATCGCGACGATTTATACGGTTCATGCCACCTCCAACTGCGGGTTATAAAGAAAACTCTCGTTCACCACAGGCTGCCGCAACAACTGGGCAGCAGCCTCATAAAGCCAGGCCTGTGTTCTACTCGCAAACGGCTCATCCACGCGATGTTCATAGACAACCCGGCCAGGTGAGCCCGAAATGACGACAACGCGATTAGCCAATCGCAGGGCTTCAGTCAGATCATGAGTCACCAACAAACTGGCAATACCCCGCTCGACCACCAGGTGCTGAACCAACTCCTGAGCTTCGTTGCGCAGCCCAACGTCCAAAGCGCTGAACGGCTCATCCAGCAACAGCAGATCAGCTCCTACCGCCAATGCACGGGCCAGAGCCACTCTCTGTTGCATACCCCCGGATAGTTCATGGGGAAAAAGCGTGTATTTATCAGCAAGGCCAACTGAATCTGCCAGTTCCCGGGCCTTGTCCATGCGTTCCTTACGCGGCACGCCCCGGGCTTTCAGGCCTAGAGCAATGTTGTCCAGCATACGCCGCCATGGCAGCAGCCGTGGCTCCTGAAAAACCGCTGCCGTGCAGGCAAAACGGTTTTCTACGGAACCACCTGAAACATCTACCAACCCGGCTGCAAGCCTCAGCAAACTGGTTTTACCGCACCCTGAGGGCCCGACAAGGCATACAGATTCGCCGGGCTGGACGCTCAAATTGATGGCTTCAAGTATTTTATTCGGCCCGAGTTCCAATGACGCATTATGAAGATTCATCATGATTTTGCCTGCGAAGCGCCCTGGCGCCATGGTTCCATTTTCTTCTGCAGCGGCCGCAAAAATCCGTGCTCAGCGATCAGCAAAAGCGCCACCACTACCAGAATCCAGGCCATGGCACCGGCTGTATCCAGATTGACTCGAGCCATTGCAAGGCCCGCACCCACGCCCTCCTCCGTGGCAAACAACTCGGCCATAACCGTTACCTTCCAGGCAACACCCAACGCCGTAATCAAAGCCGGAAACACGTAGGACACAATATGAGGCAGGTAAAAGTCCCACAGCCGCATCCAGCCGGGTACACGGTATACATCACCCATCTCCTGCAGACGTTTATCGAGCGTACGGGCGCCTATCTGCGCACCCGCAAAGGTGACCGGCAAAGTGGTTGCCGCGACGGTGTAAATGGCCGCCATAGAACCACTGCCAAACCAGAGTATGGCCAGTACAATCCAGGCAATCGGAGGAATCCCCAGCAACACCGTCGATACCGGTTCGAGCGCGCGCCCGAGCGTGTGCGACAGCCCGGCCATCAACCCGATTACGAGCCCAGCGAGCGCTGCCAGAGCAAATCCCGTCATAGCTCTCCAGGTTGTGGCCCAGACCGCCCCCCAGAGCTCACCTTGCTGCCAGAAGCCCTGTATGGACGCAAGGGCATCCCGAGGCCCCGGCAACAGAAAGCTGCCGTAGTTCAGGCTTCCCCATTCCCATATAGCCATAAACAGCAATATACCGGTCAGGCTTCCACCCCAACTCAAACCGGTTCGGATAAGACTGCTCATAATTCCACGCTCTTTGATAAGGACTGCAGGATAACCGCTACTTTCTCACGGGCACTTGATAAAACTCAAATGATATTGATTTGTATTTGTATTTGTATTATTGTTATTTACTAATCTTCATACCGACATCACACCCGGAGCATTCATGACGCCCAGCCACCTGAGCCTTGCCATACTTTCATTATCTGCCACCACCGCCCTGTCAGGGCCGGCATTAGCACAACAAACGCAACTGAACGAACTGGTGGTAACTGCCAAAGGCTACGAGTCCGACACTCTGGAAACGGCAAGCGCCACCGAGAAACTCGATGCCAGCTCGGCACCCGCTTCAGCGACCGCCGGCGATCTGTTCGAAGGCAAACCTGGCCTCACCGTTCAGGGTGACGGCGGCGCCTGGGGCGGCAATCCGGTAATCCGGGGGTTAAGAAAAGAAAGTGTCGTTGTACTGGTGGATGGCGCTCGGCTTAACTCGGCCCAACCCCAGGGTGCTATCGCCTCCCTAGCAGCAATGAGCCTGCTGGAAAGCGTTGAAGTGGTAAAAGGGCCAAGCTCCGTGCTGCACGGAACGGGAGCGTTGGGTGGCGCGATCAATCTGATTACCCCGGAGGCGGGGTTCTCGGAGTCCCCCGAAACTCATGGCCGCTTTTCCGGCAGCACCGGAACAGTAGACAGCAGCCTGGCCGGAGGCGCCCTGGTTCAACTCTCCAGCAAGAATCACGGTTTGGTTCTTGGGGCTGCAGCCAAAGATATAGACGACTATGAAACTCCGGATGGTGATGTGGAAAACAGCGGTTATCGTTCAGAATCCTTCCTGGCCAAATACGCCTATCGCCTGACTGATACCCAGAAACTGACACTTAACCTGCAAAACCATGAAGACAGCGAAGTGTGGTACCCAGGATCAGCGAAACCCGGCCCGGGAGGCAATGGAACTCTGACCATTCACTCTCCGGAGCAAACCAGAACGCTCGCAGAACTGGGCTATGAAGCCGCGATTGCATCCGGGACCTTCGAAGCAAGCATCTACCGGCAGGAGGTAGAACGTGAGATAAGAGCCTACTGGGATTTCAAGGATCGCAATCAGGTATGGAATGATGTCAGTTTCGACACCGACGGCGCTAAAGCCCAGTACCGGATGCCTATTGCTGAAGCTCACCTGCTGACGGTGGGCCTGGAAGTCTGGGAAATGACCGCAGACCCGGAACGGTTTACTTATAATCCACCGCTGTCAGATACCGCGATTTCCAACTCTCCATTCAGGGATGGAGAAATACAAAGCCAAGGCGTTTTTCTACAAGACGACATTGCGACCGGCGACTGGAATATTCAAATCGGAGCCCGGTACGACAAGGTTACCGGTGATGCCAGTGTGGTGGGAAACGGCGCTGGCGCCCGCACAGATGGCCTGAAAAACAGTAACGAAGCGGTTTCCTGGTCTACTGGCGCTATCTACAACCTGAACGACATGGTTAACCCTTACGTTTCCTTAGGCACAGCATACCGTGCTGCGGATATGCGCGAGCGCTTTGAGGATGCGTCACGGGGCGATGGTTACTTCCATCAGGGCAATCCACAGCTGGATCCGGAAAAATCCACCAGTGCGGAAATCGGTGTGAAAGGCCGCGGCCGCATGGGTGAATACCAACTCGCTGCTTTCTACACTCGCATCGATGATTACATTGCCGGCCGGGTGACGGGTACCAACAACCCCAGCAACAACTTGCCCATCAAACAAACGGAAAACCTGGACGAAGTCACAATCTACGGTGCTGAAGCTGGTTTCGTCATGCCGATGGAAGCACTCAATGCCAGCGCTCCCGCCATTGATATTGATGGCAGCCTTACCTGGCTTCGCGGTGAAAACAAACAGGATGATGAGCCGCTATACCAGATGCCAGCGCCCGAGCTCACCCTTGGCCTTGGCCAGCAATTCCGCCCGGGCTTCAACTGGCACGGCCAGGTTCGTGCAGTAGCTGAACAGAACAGAACGGCTGACATCTTCTCCAACAACACGGAAAGCAGTACGCCCGGCTATGCAACCATTGATATGTCTCTGGGATGGAACTTCGGTTCAACCGGTGAACTGAGGAACCTGAACATAACTCTGGAAGGCAATAACCTGCTTGACAAGCGTTACCGGGAGCACCTCACTGAGGGCGGAATTCTGTCGCCGGGTCGTGGCCTTGTGGCAAGGCTTGAGGGTAGTTTCTGATTCCGAATGATCGACGAGCTTCGAAAGCCAACATTGAGCGCTCCCGAACGGAGCGCTATGATTACTCAATAATTTCGAGCGAGATCGTTTTTTATGAGCACACCTTCCCCCTACGACAACCTGCCCGACGCACAGGGCTTTTTTGGTAAATTCGGCGGACAGTTCGTACCGCCGGAAATGAAGCAGGTCATGGACGAAATCAGCGCCGCCTATCAGGAAATCCGCCAGCGTAAGGATTTTCAGGACGAGCTGGCTTACTTGCTGGCAGATTATGTAGGCCGGCCCAGCCCGATCTTTTACGCCCGCCGGCTTTCTGAAAAACTCGGGGGCGCTCGCATTTACCTGAAGCGGGAAGACCTGAACCACACCGGTGCTCACAAGATCAATCACTGCCTCGGCGAAGCCTTGCTGGCCAAGTTCATGAACAAAACCAAAGTGATTGCTGAAACCGGTGCAGGCCAGCACGGTGTTGCTCTGGCGACGGCTTGCGCATTGGTGGGCATTCCCTGCGAAATTCATATGGGCACGGTGGATATCGCCAAAGAGCATCCGAATGTCACCAAGATGAAAATCCTGGGAGCAACGTTGATTCCGGTAACCCGCGGCACCGCTACCCTGAAGGATGCCGTCGACAGCGCCTTCGATGAATACCTGAAAGACCCGCACAATTTTATTTATGCCATTGGCTCCGTTGTGGGCCCGCACCCGTTCCCCGGCATGGTTCGCGATTTTCAGTCGGTAGTTGGCCGGGAAGCCCGATCGCAGTTTATGGAACGCTACAACAAACTGCCGGATTACATAGCGGCCTGCGTAGGTGGCGGCTCGAATGCCATGGGCATTTTTACCGCATTCCTGAACGATGAAAGCGTTAAGCTGGTGGGCGTAGAGCCGGCTGGTGAGGGTTTGGATACAGAGCGCCACGCGGCCACCATGACACTGGGCAAACCCGGCCAGATACACGGTATGGCCTGTTATGTGCTGGAAGACGGCGAAGGTAACCCGATGCCGGTTCACTCCATAGCGTCCGGCCTGGACTACCCGGGCAGTGGCCCGCAGCACAGTTACCTGAAAGATCTGGGTCGGGTGGAATACGCCAGCGCCAACGATACCGAGTGCCTGGATGCCTTTATGATGCTGTCGCGGGTAGAAGGCATCATCCCCGCTTTGGAAAGCGCTCATGCTGTAGCCTGGGCCATACGTGAGGCGCCGAAGCTGTCGCAGGATCAGTCGATTCTGATCAACCTGTCGGGCCGCGGGGATAAAGACGCCGATTACGTGGCTGAAAAACTGGGGCTGTAAACATCTGTCGCCGCAATAAAAAGGCGAAGCCCTGAGCAGGCTTCGCCTTTTTATTGCTGGCCATACACCATTTTTTGATCGCAACTCTAACGCAGAATCACCAGTGGCTTTTTAGCAGTCGTGAGCATGCTCGTCGTCGTGCTGCCCAATAAAAACCGGCGGATTTTCGAGTGGCCATAGGCGCCCATCACCAGAATGTCGATATCGAATTCATCCTGATAACCGTGCAATACCGGCTCCACTTCACCGCTTCGGATAGCCAGTGTGATGTCTGACTCAAGAGGCGCCAGCATAACCTCGGCCTTACGCAGCTGTGCCATGGATTCTGACGTTTCATTGCCCACCATCACCAGGTGCAGGGGCATGCCCTTGAGTACCGGGCTGGCTGCCAGATGTTCAACACCGCGAAACGCCGTTGCACTGCCGTCGAACGCCAGCATGGCGCTTTTCGGGGCTGAAAACTCGTTCGGCACTAACAGGATCGGTCGGCTCATGCTGCGGATAACGGTTTCCAGCTGGCTGCCGATGTGTTGCTCGCCGTCTGAGCTGCTTTCGCCGTGCAATCCCATCACCAGCAAACGAATGTCTGCCTGCATGGCCAGCAGCGATTCCGTAAGATCCCCGTGGCGCTGGCGCTTTTTAATATCGCTGATGCCGGCTGCCTGTATCCTTTGCGCTGCCTCATCCAGCATATGATTACCATGTTCCAGAGCCAGTTTGGCCCGCTTACGGTCCAGTTGTGCCAGCTCATCCAGCAGGTGCTCTCGACTACCCAGTCCAATGTTCCCGGCCAGATCCGGCTCAGACGGATAGCGCTCTTCATCGAGCACGTGCAGCAGGGTCAAGGGCGAATCCATATATTTACTGGCCCAGGCGGCGTAATCACATACTGCTGGCGCAGCGCCGGAACCGTCAACACAGGCCACAACCTGCAATGTGTCGTGGGGATTGGACTGGGGACGTCCTGTTGCGTCTTGCATATTAATGGCCCATCAGCTGATCAATGCCTTCCGGCTTGTCGTGCACACCAAAACGGTCAACGATGGTAGCGCTGGCCTGATTCATACCAATCACTTCCACCTCTGCGCCATCACGGCGGAACTTGATAACGACTTTGTCGAGCGCGCCCACGGCAGTTATGTCCCAGAAATGGGCACGGCTCACGTCTATCACCACTTTATCGACCACTTCGCGAAAATCAAACGCAGCAACGAATTTTTCCGATGAACTGAAAAACACCTGCCCCATCACGGTGTACTTGCGTGTACCCGATGGTTCGTCCAGCGATGTTTGCACCTCCATAAAGTGCCCGATCTTGTTGGCGAAGAACAGCGCCGCAAGCAGCACGCCGGCAAACACACCCAGCGCCAGGTTGTGAGTCACAACCACAACGCACACGGTTACCAGCATCACAATGTTGGTAGAAAGCGGGTGGGTTTTCAGGTTACGAATGGATTCCCAGGAAAAGGTGCCTATGGACACCATGATCATCACCGCCACCAGAGCTGCCATAGGAATTCGCACCAGCAAATCGTCAAGCACCAGTATCATCACCATGAGGAACACGCCTGCGGTGAGGGTGGAAAGCCGGGTGCGGCCACCGGATTTAATGTTAATTACCGACTGGCCAATCATTGCGCAACCCGCCATACCACCAAACAGGCCAGACCCGATATTGGCAATGCCCTGCCCCCGGCACTCGCGGTTACGGTCACTCTCGGTATCGGTCAAATCATCCACAATGGTGGCGGTCATCATGGATTCCAGCAAACCCACCACAGCCAACGGGATAGCGTAAGGCAGAATGATCATCAGGGTTTCAAGGTTCAGCGGAACGTCTGGCCAGAGAAAGATCGGCAAGGTATCGGGCAGCTCGCCCATATCGCCCACCGTACGCACGTCAATATTGAACAAGACAGCAACGATGGTCAGCGCCACGATACAAATCAGTGGCGAAGGCAGCAACTTGCCCAGCACAGGCACATAGGGAAACAGGTAGATAATGCCCAGCCCGGCAGCAGTCATGGCATAGACGTGCCAGGTTACGTTGGTAAGCTCGGGCAATTGGGCCATAAAAATCAGGATGGCCAGGGCGTTTACGAAACCCGTCACCACCGAGCGCGACACAAATCGCATCAGGCTGCCCAGCTTCAGCCAGCCCGCCACAATCTGGATCACACCGGTTAACAGCGTGGCTGCCATCAGGTATTCGAGTCCGTGCTCCTTTACCAGCGTTACCATCAGAAGCGCCATGGCGCCGGTTGCAGCAGAGATCATGCCGGGGCGGCCACCCACAAACGCGATGATAACAGCGATACAGAATGAGGCATAAAGCCCGACTTTAGGATCCACTCCTGCGATGATCGAGAAAGCAATCGCTTCCGGAATCAGCGCAAGGGCAACAACGATTCCTGCGAGCAGATCGCCTTTGGTGTTGGAAAACCAGTTGGCTTTCAGTGTATTTACCATAGCTTTGGGTACCCGGGTGGCTGCGCTGTTTGATGAACGTCGGATTGCGGTCACTTGAATGACGGATTACGGCAAAATAAAGGGCGCGGATTCTATCAAAATACGGGTTCCGGCGTAAGGGCGCCTGTCCCCCCAACCTTGCGGGCTGCTATTATTCCGGCAACGACGATCATCAAAAGGAGCTACCGCCGTTCATGGACGATGTTGCATCCCAGTTTCTGGCAGCCAATCAAACCACTCTGAATCTTGCCGTCGCACTGCTGCTTGGCGCCATCATAGGTCTGGAACGGGGCTGGGATGCCCGCGAGCAGAAATCCGGCGAACGCATTGCCGGCATCCGCACCTTTTCCCTTATTGGCCTTCTTGGCGGCATTTCTGTTGTCCTGGCACAGGAAATCACAGTGTGGGCTTTTCCTGTTCTTCTGGTGAGCGTGGTTGCCATGGCAATCGTGGCTTACAGTGAGCGGCTCGATCACATCCGCAATTTCAGTATCACCGGAATGGTTGGCATGGTGCTGACGTTTTGCTTCGGCGCCATTGCTGTAGCTGTAGACCCTGTAATAGCGATCACTGCTGCTGTCATCACCGCGATTATTCTCGACAACAAGGAAGAAATTCACGGCTGGGTGAACAAACTCAAAGCTCACGAACTGGATGCCGGGCTCAAGCTGCTTGTTATTTCCGTAGTGATGCTGCCTTTACTGCCCAATGAACCAATGGGCCCGGGTGGCGTGCTCAACCCCCGGGAAATCTGGTGGATGGTGGTGATGATTGCATCCATCTCCTTCGTGGGCTATTTCGCCATGCGGTTGGCGGGCACCAGCAAGGGCATTCTCTTCACCAGTCTGTTCGCGGGTCTCAGCTCATCCACCGCACTGACTCTGCATTTTGCCCGCCAGGCCAAACGGCATCCCGGCCTGAATGCACAGTTTGCCACCGGCATTCTGATTGCCTGTGGCACTATGTTCCCGCGTATTCTGGTGTACTGTTTCGTGATCAACCGTGAGTTGCTGCAGAGCCTGATCTGGCCTGTGATTGTGATGACAGTGCTGCTTTATGTGCCGGCAATCGCTATCTGGCGCAGGAACTCCGGAACAAATCCGGTCAGCCAACCGACGCTTAACCAGAACCCGCTGGATATGAAATCGGCTCTGGTCTTCGGTATTCTGCTAACCGTTATCCTGCTTCTGGGCGACTTCCTGCAAAACTGGCTGGGGGATACCGGTATCTATATGCTGGCAGCGACATCGGGCATTGCAGACGTTGATGCGATTACCCTTTCGCTTACCCGTATGTCCAACAATGGTCTGGCAATGGATGCTGCCGTTATGGGCATCGTTATAGCGGCCGCCACCAACAACCTGATCAAGTCCG
Organism: Marinobacter sp.; assembly: GCF_048259445.1. GTDB lineage: Bacteria > Pseudomonadota > Gammaproteobacteria > Pseudomonadales > Oleiphilaceae > Marinobacter. Next base: position 104,813 of record NZ_JBLXHQ010000007.1, read on the forward strand.
GCATGGCCTGGGTAATCGGCAACCGGCAGACTGGGCTCTATGTGGCGGGCCCTATGCTGATATCACTGGGCGCGGGGCTTCTTGTGGCCTGGCTTCAATAGCCACGCAACCGTCAGCGGGCGCAACGGAACGTCAGGTTGTAGCGGCGGGGTCCGGTCAGAGAGTGCGCTCCAGCCTTTAACGTAAGCACCCCGTGGTAACGTAACCGTGAAGGCCCACCCCAGACCACCACATCGCCATGCCCAAGAGGAATCTTTATTGGTCGCTCGCTCCGCGTCAGCCCGCCGAACTGAAACACCTGAGGCAATCCGAGGGATACAGACACAATGGGCTGCGAGAGATCCCGCTCATCTTTATCCTGATGCAGCCCCATTTTTGCGCCGGGCTCATAACAGTTGATAAGGCAGGCATTCGGGGTGAAATCCGGGTACCCCGCTGCACATGCGGCCGACCTCGCCAGATCGGCAAAAATGGATGGCATCGCGGGCCAGGGCGCACCGGAGCATGGATCTTCAGCCTGATAGCGATACCCTCGCGTATCGGTTACCCAACCCCAGCTTCCGCAGCAACTCATAGCAACAGACATAGTATGGCCACCGGGCGTTTTCATATGCCTCATCGGAGCAGCTGCGGTTATCTGGCGAATCTCACTCAGAAGGTCCTGCGCTTTTGCCGTTGCAAATTGCCTTAGCAAAAGCGCACCCTCCGACAAGATTTCGGTTGTTGGTTCAGCGGGCTGGTCAGCAAACAGATCGGGGGTCATATACGGTATTTTTAACATGAAAAACGGGTCGACTCCCAGGCTTCCACAAAACAGATAGCCCGAATGAAAGCCTGTTCATGAAGATTCACTGAAAAACACGTATATTCTGTAGTCTGATCCATTATCCGGTAAGGACGTTTTGATGCTGTTCGCAATGATCATTGGTGGTTTGATTGGCTATGCCTTTGGCAAGTTCCCCGGTTTCCTGGTGGGGGCCGCTCTCGGTGCTTTTTTGCTCAATCGCGCAAAGAGCCGCCTGATCGGCAAGCTTCAGAACATTCAGTCCGGCTTTATTGAATCTGTATTTGCGGTTATGGGCGCCCTTTGCAAAGCCGATGGCGTTGTCTCGAAAGATGAAATCCAGATGGCTGAAACGATGTTTGTCCGTTTTCGCCTGAATGAAGCCCAAAAAGAAACTGCCAAGGCCGCGTTCAGCCGTGGTAAAGCCGAGGGTTTCGACCTGGATGCAGAGCTGGCGCACTTCATTCGCATCAGCGGGCGCCAACCAGCCTTTCTGCAGATGTTTCTGCAAGTTCAGGTTTCAGCGGTCGCAGCGGACGGCGTAGTTCATCCGGCCGAGCACGAAATGCTGGTGCGTATCGCCCGTGGTCTGGGTTTGCCTGAAAGTCAGGTTGATCAACTGGAGGCCATGTTGCGCGGCGCGCACGCCGGCCAGGCTGGTGGCCAACGATCCACTGCCCAACAAACAGACGACGCCTACAAGGTTATGGGGGTTTCTCCCTCCATCAGTGATGCGGAGCTGAAAAAGGTCTATCGCAAGCTGATGAGCGAGAACCATCCTGACAAGCTTGCAGGGAGAGGTCTTCCGGAAAGCATGCGGGAAATGGCAGAAGAGCGCACCCAGGAAATAACCCACGCCTACGATGTCATCAAGGAATCCCGGAAAAACAGCGCCTGATGTCGTCGTCTGCCTCCCATCAAATTGCCAACGTGTTTACCGACGATGCCCTTGGCACCGACGACGGCACCGCCCTTGCCGAACGTATCCGTAGCCGCGACGTATCGGTTACTGAGCTCACACAGGCGGCCATCGACCGGTTGCGCAAAGTTGAACCGCTGATTCACGCTGTTGTGACTGAACGCTATGAGCAGATGCTAGTGGCAGCGGCAACGCTGGACAAAGATAACAACCTGGCAGAGGCTCCCTTTTTTACTGGCGTACCGACCTTTATCAAAGACAACACGGATGTGGCCGGAATGGCCACACGTATGGGATCAGAAGCTGTGCCTGCCGGCCACCCCGTTAAAAGGACCAGCGCTTTCGCACAACAGATACTCGCGCAGGGGTTTCTTTGCCTGGGCAAAAGCGCAATGCCAGAGTTCGGGTTTAACGCTTCAACAGAGCCTGCTCAGGGTGAACCCACCCGCAACCCCTGGAACCTTGCTTACTCCACCGGAGCATCATCCGGCGGCTCGGCCGCGTTGGTGGCAAGCGGTGCGGTTCCCATTGCCCACGCCAATGATGGCGGCGGCTCCATACGAATTCCAGCGGCCTGTTGCGGGCTCGTGGGCCTGAAGCCGTCCTGCGGGCGTGTTATCGACAACGACGCTGCTAAATCCCTGCCCATCAATATTCTCAGTGACGGCGTGGTTACCCGCTCGGTGCGGGATACCGCCAACTTTATTTACCAGGCGGAGCGATACTTCCGGAACACCAGGTTGCCCCATGTCGGCAAGGTTGATAGCCCATCTGAAAAGCGACTGAGAATTGGCCTGGTTCTGGATTCCATCAATGGCCATAAAACGGACGACATTACCCGTAAAGCCGTCGAGGCAACCGCCAGACGACTGGAAGCCCAGGGCCATTACATTGAGCCTGTGCCCGTGCCTGTAAACTCAACATTCCCCGAAGATTTTGCCCTGTACTGGGCCATGTTGGCTTTCGGCATGAAGCTGAATGGTCGCAAGCTGACTCATCCCGATTTTGACAAGCACAAGGTAGACGGCCTCACCCAGGGACTGGACGAGATGTTCCGGAGAGGTTTCTGGCGCATGCCAGCAGTTCTGTGGCGCCTGCGCCGCGCCCGATTCGACTACGCTAAGGCAATGACAGGTTTCGATGCCGTACTGACGCCGGTGCTCGGCCATACCACGCCCAGGCTAGGGCACCTCAGTCCGAACCTGCCTTTTGACACCTTGTTCGACCGGCTTACCTGCTACGTTAACTTTACGCCCCTGGCCAACGTTACCGGCGCGCCCGCCATTTCGCTCCCCGCGGCCCTGACATCGGAGAACCTGCCGGTTTCAGTGCAGTTTATGGGTCGTCACGGCGATGACCGCACACTCCTCGAGGTCGCGTTCGGGCTTGAGGCCGATAACCCCTGGCCCTTGATCTGCGATCAGCGTTAATTCCCAGAACAACGCTTCAAGCAGCCTGGTCATGAGGCGTTTACGCTCAGACGCCTCCTTACCTTTTGCCCGACCTTGTCTCCAAGTACCAGCATGGCCGGTGTTAAAAGCAGTGTCAGTACCGTGGCAAAGGCCAGCCCGCCGGCAATGGCACTGGAGAGCTGCGCCCACCATTGTGTGGATGGCGCTCCGAACCCGAGCGATGGCGTAAGCAAATCTACGTTGACACTGAGCACCATGGGCATCAACCCCAGCACGGTAGTGATGGCGGTCAGAAGCACTGGGCGCAAGCGCAGGCAACCGGTTTCCAGTGCCGCTTCGTAGGCTGTCATTCCTTCTGTTTTCATCTGGTTATAAGTGTCAATCAGAATGATGTTGTTGTTCACTACAATTCCCGCCAGCGCAATAATGCCCATCCCCACCATAACAATGCCAAACGACTGGCCGTTCAACAGCAGCCCCAGGAGAACTCCGGCAGTGGACAGCACAATCGCTGAAAGAATCAGAAAGCTCTGGTACAGAGAATTGAACTGAGTCACCAGAATAAGCAGCATCATGGCAATCGCCACCAGAAACGCAGTTACCAGAAAATTGGAGGCCTGCTGTTGATCTTCGTTTTCGCCGGCAAACTTTACAGTCACCCCCTCAGGCGTTTCCGGGAGCTCAGCTTGTAGCGCTTTCAGCAGACTATCCACCTGTTCACCAGGCTGGATGTCCGATTTGATGGTTACGGTTCGCTGTCCGTCCACCCGGGCAATGCTGCCGGTCTTGTTGCCCGGTTGCAGATCAAGAAACTGCGAAAGCGGCACCTGCCCGCGCGATGTGTTGATCGTCTGGCGCTGCAGGTGATCCAGCTCACGCCAGTTGTTTGGAACCCGCACGGCAATATCCACTTCGTCACGTACATCTTCAGGTCGATAGGTCGCCAGCACCAGGCCATTGGTGACCAGGCGAACAGCACTGCCAATGCTTAGTACGTCTGTTCCAAAACGTGCAGCAGCTTCACGGTCTACTTCCAGGCGCCACTCAATGCCTGGCAGGCTGCGATCATCCTCAATATCCAGAAAGCCGCCTTGCGCGCGCATCTGGTCTTCGATCTGATCCACATAGCCATTAAGCTTGCTGCTCTCGCGACTGCTGATCTGCAACTCAATCGGCTTGCCACCGGCAGGGCCGTCTTCCTGCTTCCGGAACTCAAGTTCAATACCCGGAATATCCTCGGTACGGGCGAGAAAATCATCGAGAATGGCACTGGCCGGGCGACGGGTAAACCAGTCAGTAAACTGAAACTGAAGCACTCCGATCACATCAGGTGCCATCTGCGTGCTGGCATTCAGCATTGAGCGAGCATAAACCGCTTTAACCTCAGGCATCCCCTGCAAACGACCCTCTACCTGCCGCACAATGGCATCCCGCTCCATAACCGAAAGATCACCCCGTGCACGAACCTGCACCTGGGCCGAATCCGGTTCTACACTGGGGAAAAATTCGATGCCATAGTTGAACTTGCTATAGGCCACATAGACCAAAACGACTACTGCCAGCACTCCCACAAGTGTATAGCCGGGATAGGACAGAAGACTGGAAAGCAGTCGGCGATACCCTTGCATCATTCGTCCGCTTTCGCTGACCTCACGGGCACGACGGCCGCCGCTTACACCACCCAGAACAGGCAAAAAAACCAGGGCCATAGCCAAAGATGCGACCAGGCATATAATTACGGTGATGGGGAGGAACTTCATGAACTCGCCTACAACACCGGGCCAGAACAGAAGGGGCACGAACACCGCCAGCGTAGTCGCCGTTGACGCAATAATCGGCCATGCCATGCGGCTGGCCGCCTCCGCCCAGGCGTCTGCCACCGTTTGCCCGTCAGAAAGGTTACGGTCTGCCAGTTCCGATACCACAATGGCCCCATCAACCAGCATCCCGGCGACTAAAATGAGACTGAACAGTACGACGATGTTGAGGGTGAGTCCCATCATCCAGATAACAAGAATGCCGGTGAGGAAGGCGCCAGGGATGGTCAGGCCCACCAGCATGGCGGATCGCGGGCCCATGGCGGCAATTATCACGATAATGACCAGCACGATAGCGGTCAGCACGTTGTTGAGCAGATCACTCAACATGTCACGGACTTCGTCGGACTGATCCATGATGTAGCGAACATCCAGCGCGTCGGGCAATTGTGGCTGCGCCTGGGCAATCAGCTCACGCACCTGCCCCACGGTTTCGATAATGTTTGCACCCGTACGTTTGGAGACTTCCAGAACCAGCGCCGGCTCTCCATTGATGCGCGCAAATCCTGTCGGATCCTTGAAGGTGCGCTGGAGCATGGCCACGTCACCAAAGGTCACCACTGTATCGCCATCAACCTTGATCGGCATGGACATGACGTCTTCGATGTTCTCGATAACCCCGGGCACTTTGAGCGTCATGCGGCCATTCCCGGTGTCGAGAGATCCGGCTGCCACCAGCTGGTTATTGCGTGTAACCAGAGAGCTGAGCTGGTCGAAGTCTATTCCGTAGCCTTCCAACACCTGGGGGTCCACAACAATTTCCAGAAGATCTTCCCTGTCGCCGCCAATCTCGACTTCCAATACCTCGGGAATCGCCTCAATGGCATCCTGGAGTCCCCGGGCAATGGTTATAAGTTCCCGTTCGGACAAAGGCCCTGAAAGGCCAATGGAAAGTACAGGGAACAGAGACACGTTTATTTCGTTCACTCGTGGCTCGTCGGCTTCCTGTGGGAGTTTGCTGCGCGCAGTATCAACTTTTTCCCGAACGTCCTGCAGGGCAGCGTCCGGATCAAAACCGGCATCAAACTCCAGCATCACCGAGGCATGTCCCTCCGAAGCTGTACCACGCATTTCCTTGATTCCCTCAAGCGAGCGCAGCTCCTGCTCCATGGGGCGAACCAGCAGCCGCTCAGCATCTTCCGGGCTTATACCTTCCAGGGTCATGGAGATATAGATCATGGGGATGGTGACGTCGGGGTTTGCTTCTCTGGGGATTGTCTGAAAAGCCGCTATACCACCCAGAATCAAAAACAACAGGGTCAGTAGCGTGGTGCGGCTGCGGTCTATGGCAGCGAAAATGAGTGTGCGCATCCTGCTCAGCCCCGCTCATCAGAGGCGTCAACAGGCTCAACGTACTCGCCTTCACTGACAAAGCCCCCACCACGGGTGATCAGGCGAATTTCATCGGGTAAGCCTGTAACCCAGGCACCCTCAGTGGATACGTTGAGCAACTTCACCTTGCGAAAAACAACCTGATTTTGTTCATTGACGTATTTCACACCGGGTCGACCATCGTCCCCCAGAGACAAATAGGCAGGAGAAATAAATAGGGCATGTACATCAGCCAGAGCAACACGAAGGTTGGCGCTGCCACCTGCAATGCGTTTTTGGTCCGGGTTTTCAACAGCGATCTCAACTGCAAAACTGCGGGTGTCGGGGTTCGCGGCACTGGCGACAAAAGTGACTATGCCGTCAAGTGCATCCCCGTCCAGAGGGCGCACTCGCACCTTCTGGCCCGGTGACACTTGCGCAACGGATTGCTGCGGCACCTGTCCTTTGGCCTTCAACCGGTCTATTCGAACCAGTTCGTACAAGGGAGAGCCAACCTCGACCAGGCTGCCGGCCTCAACGTTTTTGTAGTTAATCACCCCATCAAACGGCGCTGTGGGCCTGAGGTGAGACACCGCAAGCTGAGCACTCTTCAATTCCGCACGGGCCGCCGCCAGTTCGCTTTCTACAGTGAGGATTTCTGATTGCGACGCCAGGTTCTTGGCACCCAGTTTTCGCACTGCCGCCAGGTCTGCTTCCAGTTTCCTGGCTCTTGCCTGCCAACGATCGACCCCCGCACCCCGGCCATCTTCAGACAAAGTTAAAAGCACTTGCCCGGCTTTTACCGAATCACCGAGATTCGCTCCAATGCTTTCGACTGTTCCCGCGACCCGGGCGCTCACATTTACCGCATTCCATGGCTCAAGCTGGCCCTGGAGCAAAAGGCCGGGCTCGTATAGCCGTGTGTTGAGCGTTGTAACCTGAACCCGTGTGCGCTCCTGTTGCTCAGCTTCCTGTTCATCCGGTGCTTTGGTACTCGAAACCTTGATATCACCCGTTGCCATCCAGATAACCAGAGCGATCACGACCACCACAGACAGACCCAGCGAACTCCATTTTGCTTTGCTCATGAGATACCTAAACACCCTGAATTCGATGGACTACAAATCGAAAAGTGACGTTGTCTGAAAAATAAAAGGATTAAACGGTTGCAACCGGTTTAAAGCGTGGGGTAGATTCTACACATAAACTTTGTACGAATTCAGAGCAAATTGTCCGTTTTATGAACCTCAATTCCGTGATCGTCCTTGCAATGCTAGTCCTCGTGGTAGTGATACCTTCCGGGGGATTTTGCGTGGATAAACGGGTGAGATAAAGACAAGCCTGACAAAACACCAGAAACCCCCGGCACCGCAAGGTCCCGGGGGTTTCTTTTTTGCGGAAGAAAAAACAGGAAAAACCACAATGAACGGCGCACAGCACATTCTCGAAGCGTTCCACCGCCACAACATCCAGACGGTTTTCGGTTACCCCGGTGGCTGCATCATGCCGCTATACGATGCTCTGGTGGATGACGTTGGTGTGGAACATGTGCTTTGCCGTCACGAACAAGGTTGTGCCCTGGCAGCCGACGGCTACGCCCGCGCCAGCGGCAAGCTGGGAGTTTGCATTGCCACCTCAGGCCCCGGGGCGACCAACCTGATTACCGGCGTTGCCAACGCACACCGGGATTCCATTCCCATGCTGGTTATTACCGGCCAGGTTCCCTCGGCCCTGATCGGCACGGATGCCTTTCAGGAAACCGATGTTCTGGGCATGACCCTGGGCATCGTAAAACACAGTTATCTGGTTGAGAGTGCAGATGAACTGCCTGGCATTCTTGAAGAGGCCATGCAACTCGCCCAAGGCGGACGACCCGGCCCTGTGTGGATTGATATTCCCAAGGATGTGCTGCTGACAGAAGCCACCACCGCTCCCATCACCGCGCCTGCGCAACCACAGATCGCATGCCCGGACCTGGCAAGCACGATAGCCTTGTTGCGCGCTGCCCGGAAACCCCTGCTTTACAGCGGCGGAGGCATCAGCCTGGCACACGCAGAAGACAGCTTTCGTAAGTTTGCGGAATGCTCGGAACTGCCAGCAGTTGTGACCCTCAAGGGTATCGGGAATCCCGGTAAATACAGCGCTCACAACCTTGGCATGCTGGGCATGCACGGCTCCCGCGCAGCCAACCGGGCTGTGGATGAGTGTGACCTTTTGCTGGTTATCGGTGCTCGCCTTGACGACCGCGCCACAGGCAAGCTGGATAGCTTCGCGCCCAACGCGCGCCTGATTCACATTGACGCTGACGCCGCCGAAATCAACAAACTCCGAAGCGCGGAACTCGCGATTCGCGGTGATCTCAACGCCATTCTCGGCGAGTTGACAGGGGCGCTCCGAGAAACACCACTGGCCATCAACGACTGGCGGAAACAATGCCAGACATGGCGCACAACAGGAGGCTTTCCGGCAGCAGATAATGAAGAGCCGCTGGCCCCCATTACTGGCCCCGCGTTCATCCGCCAGCTTTCCCGGGTTGCCCCGGATGACACGATTATTGCGTGTGACGTTGGCCAGCATCAGATGTGGGTTGCCCAGCACTACCAGTTTGATCACCCACGCCATCACCTCACCAGCGGTGGCCTCGGCACCATGGGTTTTGGTTTGCCCGCGGCTATCGGCGCCCAGTTCGCCGACCGCCAAAGCACCGTTCTGAACGTGACCGGCGACGGCTCATTCATGATGAACGCGCAGGAGTTGGCCACCATTCGCCGGTATAACCTGCCAGTGAAGCTGATCATCATGGATAACCAGTGCCTGGGCATGGTGCGCCAGCAACAGGAACTGTTCTACAACAACCGGGAAAGCCAGATTAACCTCGACGACAATCCGGATTTTGTCGCCATGGCCCGGGCGTTCGACATTCCTGCCCTGAAAATTGACCGCACCGACCAGATTCGCCGGGGGATTGAAACCATACTCGCCTATAACGGCCCGATGCTATTGCACGTCGCCATAGCCCGGGAAGAAAACGTCTGGCCGATTGTAAAGCCGGGTGGAAGTAATAAAGAGATGATTGATGAGGCCCGCCGCTCCGCCGCGGATAAAAAGGAGAGAGTTGCATGATCACTGACAGCAGCAGTATATCGCCCAGCTATACAATTACCTGCCGGATGAACCACGAAGCAGCCGCGCTTGAGCGCCTTTGCCAGGTGGTGCGCATTCGCGGGTTCCGGATTGCAAAAATGGCAGTAGAAGCAGAAGACGGTGCCCTGGATATAGCCCTGACAATACAGGGCGCCCGATCTGTGGCCATGCTTCAATCTCAGCTGGAAAAGCTGCACACTGTGGCAGAGGTTATACTGACCACTCCAGCCATAGTACCTGCAGCAGGCCGCACAGCCTGACAGGCCAGGACGAGAACAAGGAAATGTTGTGATGCTCCGCACCACCTCGCAGCGCCATCCTTTGTTCGTTATTGTCCTTGCGCAGCTCTGTGGCACTTCGCTGTGGTTCAGTATAAACGGTGTCTGGCTGTCTCTATCCAGAGAGCTGGGGCTTTCTGAATCAGATCTCGGCTACCTCACACTCACAGTGCAGGCAGGCTTCATCGTTGGCACTCTGGGCATTGCCATTTCGGGGCTGGCCGACCGTTACCGGGCCAGCTACATTTTTGCATGCTCCAGTCTGCTTGGCGCCCTCATGAACGCCGGCTTTGTATTATCAGCGTCTTCCCCGCCGTTTGATCTTTTAATGCGCTTTCTTACGGGCCTTTGCCTTGCCGGAATATACCCGTTGGGAATGAAGCTGGTCATTGGCTGGACGCCCAAACACACCGGCACTGCATTGGCCTGGCTGGTCGGCATGCTTACCCTTGGTACCGCTATGCCCCACTTGTTGCGAGGCATAACACCGGGGCTGCCCTGGCAATGGCCGTTACTGGGTTCGTCTGCACTGGCTCTTGTCGGAGGAGCGCTGATTCTGATTTTAGGGGATGGCCCCCACCTGCCCATGACGGCGGCAAAAACCCGGTTGCGAGCCGGTCTGGCCGGGCTAGGGTCACCAAAGTTTCAAGCGGTGGCCGGTGGTTACTTCGGCCATTGCTGGGAGCTTTATGCTTTCTGGACACTGACACCGCTGCTGATCACAAGAGAAGTTCTTCGAATGCAGGCCGCACCGGAATTGATCCCTCTGCTTTCGTTCACCGTGATCGCAGTGGGTTTTTTCGGTTGCGTGGGAGGCGGCTGGCTCAGTCAAAGGCTTGGAAGCAAATGGGTCGCAAACCGGGCTCTGGCTATATCGGGAATAATATGCCTGATTTACCCTTTTATTGTCTGGGCACAACCCGAGGCTTTGCTGATTCTGCTGATGCTGTGGGGTATCGCTGTCATTGCCGACTCACCCCAGTTTTCCGCGCTGGCGGCTTCTGCCGCACCCAGAGAATACGTTGGTGCATCACTGGCGGTAATGAACGCCATAGGTTTTGCGCTGACCATCCCGGCAATCTGGATCACCAGCAATCTTTGGGAATCCTATGGCGCTTGGGTAACACTCTGGCTTCTGCCCGGCCCTGTTCTGGGACTCTGGTCAATGCGCCGGCTCAACCATCAGAAATGCCAGAGCCAGCGCCAATGCTGACCGCGTCAGATTAACTCAACAGCAACCGCGGTAGCCTCACCACCACCAATGCACAGAGAAGCAACGCCTCGCTTCAGCCCTTTCTGCTTCAACGCATTGAGGAGCGTTACGATGATGCGCGAGCCAGATGAACCGATGGGGTGGCCCAAGGCACAGGCACCGCCGTAGACGTTCACCTTCTCGGCATCCAGTCCCAGCTCGTTGATCGCCAGCAGTGAAACAACCGCAAAGGCTTCGTTAATCTCATAGAGATCCACATCGTCCTTGCTCCATCCTGCCTTTTTCAGCACCTTCTCGATTGCACCAATGGGTGCCAGAGTGAACTCGGCCGGCAACTGGGCATGAGTAGCGTGGGCGACAATCTTCGCCTGAACGTTCAAACCGCGGGCTTTTGCTTCCTCAGCAGACGCCAGAACCAGTGCTGATGCACCGTCACTGATGGAGCTGGAGTTTGCTGCGGTAACCGTGCCATCTTTTTTAAAGGCCGGTTTCAGCTTGGGGATCTTTTCGGGGCGCGCATTACCCGGCTGTTCATCGGTGTCCACCAGGGTATCGCCACCACGTCCGGGAACGCTAACGGCCGCAATTTCAGGCGCGCACCAACCGTTCTCGATCGCTGCCAGTGCCTTGTTCAGTGAACCAATGGCGAACTCGTCCATGGCCTCACGGGTGATCTTGTAGTCATCGGCAGAGCGCTGGGCAAATCCGCCCATCAGACCACCTTCGTAGGCATCTTCCAGGCCGTCAAGAAACATACTGTCCATCACCTGCCCGTGGCCCATGCGCATGCCGCTGCGGGCTTTAGGTAACAGATAAGGTGCCTGGCTCATGTTCTCCATGCCACCGGCAATCATGATGTTGTTGGTGCCTGCCTTGATCTGGTCATGGGCCATGATCACTGCCTGCATTCCGGAACCGCACATTTTGTTCACGGTGGTGCAGCCGGAGCTGTCCGGAATACCGGAAGCGCGGGAAGCCTGACGTGCCGGCGCCTGGCCCAGCCCGGCCGGTAACACGCAACCCATGACCACTTCCTGGATGTCGGCAGGCTGCAAGCCACTGCGTTCAATGGCCGCTTTGATAGCCACGGCACCAAGGTCCGGGGAGCGCACGGAACTCAAAGATCCCATCATGCCGCCCATGGGCGTACGAGCAGAACCCGCAATTACAACGCTGTTATCGCTCATATTCAAACCTCACTGATTTCAGACTCGTCCCAGAACGGAGCGGGCGATGATTTCTTTCATGACTTCCGACGTGCCGCCATAAATACGTTGAACACGGGCATCCATAAACGCACGGGAAATCGGATATTCCGTGGTGTAGCCATAACCGCCAAACAGTTGCAGGCAACCATCGGCCACACGACACTGCATTTCGGTTGCGCTGTATTTGGCCATGGACGCGGTAGGCGCATCCAGTTCGCCGGCCTCGTACTGGCTTATGCACTGGGCCACAAACGCTTTGTTAACCTGGTAATCCGTTTCCATACGGGCGATTTCGAAACGGGTATTCTGGAGCTGCGCCAGTTTCTGCCCAAACAACATCCGCTCTTGGGCGTAGGCTATGGTGAGGTCCAGAGAACCTCTGGCAGCTGCTACGCCCAGAGCGCCGATAACCAGTCGCTCCCGGGGCAACTCCTGCATCAGATAAACAAAACCTTTGCCTTCTTCGCCTATCAGAGCTGATGCCGGAACACGCATATCTGAAAAGAAAAGCTCGGAGGTATCACCACTGTGCTGACCTATCTTGTCGAGATTGCGCCCTTTGCTATATCCCGCCAGTTTGGTATCAACCAGAAACAGGCTTATGCCTTTGGCGCCAGCTGAAGGATCCGTTTTCGCGGCAACGATCACCATATCGGCATGCTGGCCATTGGTAATGAAGGTTTTGGAGCCGTTAAGGATATAGTCGTCGCCGTCTCGCACTGCGCTGGTACGCATCGCCTGTAAATCACTGCCGGCACCCGGCTCAGTCATCGCAATGGCGCCAACTGCTTCACCAGACACCATTTTAGGCAGCCACTGCTGCTTCTGAGCATCGTTACACAGGTGGCTGATGTATGGAGCCACTATGTCTGAATGCACCATCACATTGGTTGAAAGCGCACCAAATCCCATGCGCGCCAGCTCTTCGCCTACAACCACGGAGTACTGGAACGGCGCGCCACAGCCGCCACAATCCTCTGATACATCAACGCACAACATCCCTGCATCGCCGAGTGTGTTCCAGAGTTCACGCGGTACCAGGCCGGACTTTTCCCAGGCTTCGTAATGCGGTGCAATTTCGGTTTCCAAAGCCTTTATGACAGACGCCCGGAACAATGCGAGCTCTTCTTGATCCCCAGAGTTAGTCATTGCGCTCTCCCTTCACTACTTGAATTCATTTAGGTGCCATACGCAAGGCACAGTCCAACCGGATGGTTTCTCCGTTCAGGATCGGGTTGCGCACCATCTGGTCCACCATCATGCCGAATTCCTCGGGCTTACCCAGGCGCTTGGGGAATGGCAGCGTGGCCGCCAGGCTGTCCTGCACTTCCTGCGGCATGCCGGACATCATGGGCGTCATGAACAGGCCCGGTGCAATGGTGTTCACGCGGATACCTTCGCGAGCCAGCTCACGGGCCGACTGAATAGTCAGCGCAACAACACCACCCTTGGACGCGCTGTAAGCCGCCTGTCCGATCTGCCCTTCGTATGCTGCAACAGAAGCGGTATTGATGATTACGCCGCGCTCACCTTCTGCGTTGGGCTCACGCTGCGCCATATCGGCGGCGGCTAGCCTCAGAATATTAAAGGTGCCAATCAGGTTGATCTGTATGACCTTGCTGAAGCTCTCAAGGGGCATAACACCTTCGCGGCCCAGAATTTTCGCTGCCGGGCCGATACCCGCGCAGTTCACTGCAATGCCACAGAGCCCATGGGCTTCACGGGCCGTCGCCAACGCCGCTTCTGCACTCTCTGCCGAACTCACATCGCAGTGCACAAAAATGCCGCCAATATCCGCGGCGACCTTCTCGCCCTGCTCTTTTTGCAGATCAAAGATGGCAACTTTACAGCCGGCAGCAGCCAACGCGCGGGCTGCGCCTTCGCCAAGCCCGGAGGCACCACCTGTTACAATGGCCGGTATATTTTTGAAATCCATCACTTTCTCCCTTCGCATCCGGTGTTTTCAGCTGAATTGGAAACAAGTCAATCTTTACGTTAACGTAAACTTTATCCAATCCAGCCCTAAAAAGAAATAAAACCGCTTGCTCAGGCGATGCTTTCAACAATCAGCGCAATGCCCTGGCCGCCGCCGATGCACATGGTGATCAGACCATAGCGGCCGCCGGTGCGTTCAAGCTCCGCGAGGGTTTTGATGATGAGAATGGAGCCGGTAGCGCCGACCGGATGACCCAGGGCAACAGCGCCGCCATTCGGGTTCACCTTGTCGGCGGGCAGGCCGAGCTCTTTGCTGACGGCAAGCGCCTGCGCTGCAAAGGCCTCGTTGGATTCAATCACATCCAGATCTGCGACGCTCAGGCCGGTCTTTTCTAGCACACTGCGCACCGCCGGGATCGGGCCCAGACCCATAACGCTGGGGTCAACACCAGCAAAGGCATAGCCAACGATGCGTGCCCGAGCTTTCAAACCACGCTTTTCGGCTTCGGCTGCGCTGGTCAGGACCATGGCGGCCGCACCGTCGTTAATACCCGATGCGTTGCCCGGTGTTACTATGCCCTCTTTGGTAAAGGCCGGTTTCAGGCCCGCAAGGCTTTCTGCGGTAGTGCCGGCACGCACATGCTCGTCCTGCTCAAAGATGACCTCCTTGCGGCCCTGTTTCACGGTTACCGGCACAATCTGTTCTTTAAAGTAGCCGCTCTCGATGGCGTGGCTGGCACGACGGTGACTCTCTGCCGAGAAGGTATCCAGATCTTCGCGGGTGAGGCCATACTTCTCTGCAATGCGTTCCGCCGTCATACCCATATGGCCGCTGCCAAATGGGTCGCTAAGCGTACCGATGGTCATATCGACGGCTTTACCGTCACCCATGCGCAAGCCCTTGCGGACATTGGGCAGAACATAGGCGCCCTGGCTCATGCTTTCAGCACCGCCCGCCAAAGCTATCTGACTGTCGCCCATCATGATCATCTGCGCAGCGCTGATAACCGACTGTACGCCGGAACCACAGAGACGATTCACATTGAGCGCAGCGGAACCTTTTTGCAGGCCAGAGTTCAGGCCGATATGACGAGCAACGTAGGCATCAGCCGGGCCAGTCGGAATAATGTGACCGAAAATGGAATGGTCGATGTCTTCCGCTGGCACTCCAGAACGTTTGATAGCCTCTTTCGCCGCACAGGTTCCCAACTCCGCAGGGCTCAGGGAGCTCAGGCTGCCACCAAAGCCACCAATAGCCGTGCGTGCTCCGTCAAGAATTACTACGTCGGTCAGTTTCATCGTTTGTTTCCTCAAGTTTCAGGTCAATAAAAGTCTGAATAGCGAATGATCTATTTGCCCAGCATGGAACGGGCAATAACTTCTTTCATGATTTCAGATGTCCCGGCATAGATTGTCTGTACCCGGGCGTCCACAAAAAACCGCGACACGGGGTACTCAAGGGTATAACCGTAACCACCGAACAACTGCAGACACTCATTGGCAATATCGCATTGCATTTCGGTGAGCATCAATTTCAGAATGGCCGCGTCTGTTGGCCCCATTTCGCCTTTAAGATAATTGGCGATACATTGATTCAGATAAGCTTTCGCCATTTCCAGCCTGGCCCGGGCCTCGGCAAGCTTGAACCGGGTATTCTGGAAATCAGCAATTCTCTGCCCGAAGGCCTGGCGTTGCTGCACATAATCCAGTGTGATTGCCAGGACACCCTCGGTTGCCCCCACCGCTTGCGCACCGACACCCAGGCGCTCCCGTGGCAGCTCTTGCATCAGGTAAGCGAATCCACGACCTTCTTCGCCCAGCAGCGCATCGTGCGGAACCACAAGATCCGAGAAAAACAATTCGGCTGTATCACTGGCGTGCTGGCCGATTTTGCGGATACTTTTGCCTCTTGAAAACCCGGGGAGGCTGGTGTCCACAAGGAACAGGGATACGCCCTTGGCGCCGGCGCCGGGATCGGTTTTGGCACAGACGATAACCAGTTCAGCGTTCAGGCCGTTAGTGATAAAGACTTTAGCTCCGTTGATCACATAACCTTCATCCGTGCGCTGGGCCGTGGTACGCATGGCGGCCAGATCACTACCGGCACCAGGTTCGGTCATGGCAATCGCACTCAGTATGTCACCGCTTATCATATCTGGCAGATAACGCTGCTTCTGGGTTTCTGAGCCAAGGTGCAGAATATAGGGCATCACAATATTGGCGTGGATGTTGTAGCCTGAGGCCAGGCCTCCAAAGCCCTTACGGGCCATCTCTTCAATCGCCAGCTGTGAGATTTCAAAACTCGCTTCCGCCCCGCCGTATGCCTCCGGCATATCAATACCGAGCATTCCAGCTTGCCCCAGGGTATGCCACAACTCACGCGGGATGGCGGCCTCTTCTTCCCACTGCTCGTAAAAAGGCGCAACTTCCTTATCGAGAACCCGGTTGATCATGGAGTGAAAGAGCTCAGTATCTTCTTGGTGTCCGGACATACATTACTCCGTGTTTAATCTGATTAGTCAGGCAGCCGTCCATTTAAAGGGTTATCCTGTTCTCCGAGAATGGCCGTACAAGCCGAAAAAATTGACACAATACGCACCTGACGCACCACAGACATGCCCAACTCGCTACCCAGACCCCACATAGCAAACCACTACCTTCGGGCATCCATTTGCGGCGCCGAACGACTGGGCGCAAGGCGTGAAGTGCTGCTGGCAGATGCCGGCGTGCCAACAGCCTGGCTGGACAAACCGGAGCAGCTGATTACCGAAGAAGAGCTAACCCGGCTGATAAAAACAGTGTGGCGCGCGACACGCGACGAGTTTATGGGGCTGTCCACCAGCCGATGTAAAAACGGCACCTTCGCTCTGATGGCCGATTACTGCCTCGATTCCGCTTCCCTCGGCGCGGTGTTACGAAAGAGCGCACGGGTCTACAGCATTGCCTGCAACAACGTTGATATCGGCCTGGATGAAAGCGACGATAACAGATTGGTATTTTTCCGCCTGAGCCTCGAAGACACCAGCCTGGATACCGACCACATGTTGCAGGAATTTCTGCTCCTCATGTGGCAAAGATTCGCCTGCTGGCTGGTGGACCAGCAGATTCCATTCGCAACGACCCGGTTTAACTATCCGTCTCCGCCGCACGTTAATGAATACCGCGCCATGTATCCAACCGAACTGCAGTTTAATGCAGAGGTCTGCGGCTTTTCTCTGCATGAAAAATACCTGCACCTCCCCGTTGTGCGCAGCGAGGCTGAGCTGGCCGTGTTTCTGAAAGAGGCACCCGCCTACATTCTGCACCGCCCGGACATCGATGACAGCCTGCGCAACAGGGTTCGAACCCTGCTGGCAAGCCAAAGCCTGAAAGACATGCCGAGCCTGGATGAGCTCGCTCAGTTACTCCACATGACACCACGGAGTATCGGCCGAAAGCTACAGGAAGAAGGCACCTCCCTGCGCAAGATCAAAACATCGTTACGACAGGAGTACGCGATAAAGCTCATGAGCACGGAAAACCTCAGTGTTGCCGACGTCAGTGAGCGCGTCGGCTTTTCAGAAACCGCCTCGTTTTGCCGGGCCTTCAAGCGCTGGACCGGCAAATCCCCTTCTCAATGGCCTGGATAATCACTCAGCCAAAACACTACGCTGGCCGATTGGGTCAATTTTTTCGACCTGAGCGATCATTCCCGTAGCGTCCGTTCCTCTGAGTTAATGCCGGCACGCACGACATAACAACAGCAAAAGGGACAACTGCATGAACAACACCCGTACATCCGCTTCTACCTCCGTATCGGCGGGTATACAGCGGGCTCTGCGCAACACCATAGGTGACGCCATTGCCCGTTCGGCGAGCACTCACGGCAGCCGCACCGCTCTGGCTTTTAACGATCGCACCTGGACCTTCTCGGAGATTCACACAGCCTCGAACCGGCTGGCCCATCGACTGATAGGGCTGGGGCTCGAAAAAGGCGACCGCGTCTGCGCCTACGGCAAAAACTCGGACGCTTACGTTCTGCTTTGGCTCGCCTGCACAAAGGCAGGGCTGATTCATGTACCACTAAACTACGCCTTGATCGGCCATGAGCTAACCTACGCACTCAACCAGTCTGACAGCAAAGCCCTGTTTTCCGATCTGGAGCTGCTGCCCAAGGTTGACGAAGTCCGGGCTGAAACAGATGTAGCAATTCATGGCAGCATTCATGGCGGTGATGCCTCAGGCAGTAACCCGGATGCACTGCAATACGCACTGGCCGACGGCGAAGACACTGCACCGGAGCTGGAGCTCTGTGAAACCGACGTGGTGCAGATTCTCTATACCTCGGGCACCACCTCTGACCCCAAAGGTGCCATGCATACACACCGCTCATTGATGACGCACTATGGCGCCTGCCAATACCATTTGAGTATTCGTGCAAGCGATCGCTCACTGGCTGCTTTGCCGCTCTACCATTCCGCACAGATGCACGTATTCACCATGCCGATGTTGCTGAGCGGCGGCTACAGCCGGATGATCAACACGCCAACGCCCGACGCGATTCTCGGCCTGCTGGCCAGCGAGCAACTGAACGCCTTTTTCGCACCGCCTACCGTGTGGATTGCGCTACTGCATCATCCGGAATTCAACCCGGACAAACTGCAACACATGAACAAACTCTACTATGGCGCCTCCATCATGCCGGGCCAGGTTGTGAAAGAGCTTGGCGAGAAGCTGCCCGGCGCCGGCCTTTACAACTGTTATGGCCAAAGCGAAATCGCACCGCTGGCAACCGTTCTGCTACCTGAAGAACACGCCGACCGGCCCTCTTCTGCCGGCCGCCCCATGCAAACCGTCATGACCCGAATTGTGGATCCGGTTACCGGCAAAGACTGCGCTCCCGGCGAACAGGGAGAACTGGTTCATCGATCTCCGCAGCTGATGGTGGGTTACTGGGCGAAACCGGAAGCTACCGAGGAAGCATTCAAAGGTGGCTGGTTTCACTCCGGTGATCTGGGCTATCAGGACGACGAGGGCTACATTTATATCGTTGATCGTATCAAGGACGTGGTAAACACCGGCGGCGTTCTGGTTGCCAGCCGCGACGTGGAAGAAGCGCTTTACCAGCACGAATCCGTTGCGGAAGTTGCTGTTATCGGTGTGCCGGACGAAAAATGGATAGAGGCTATCTGCGCTGTGGTCGTAGTCAAAAACGGTTTCCCCGAGGATGCCGAAGCCTTGATGAGTCACGCACGCACCAGGCTGGCAAGCTTCAAGCTACCAAAGCACATCCACTTTGCAGAAGAACTACCCAAGAACACCGCCGGCAAACTGCTGAAGCGAAAGCTCCGAGAAGACCTCGCCTGACACCCTCTGGTTGCCCGGCTCATCCATGCCGGTTTCCGGTCGAACCGGGCAACCAGAGCCCTACCCCAACACTTCACACCCATCCCAGACTCTTAAGGCCCTCTGTTACAATCCCGCGCAACCTGATGCGCAGACTGGCTTATTTTTCTAACGCGTCAAAAGTCCCGGATTTTACCTCTGAAAATACTTTACGTTTACGTAAACTTTATCTAACCTTACTTAAAAAAGGATATCGCCATGATCGTAAAGAAAACGTTCAGCATCAGCGAGCTCTCCAACGAGTTTGACGTGACGACCCGTAGCATACGCTTCTACGAGGATCAGGGCTTGTTAAGGCCGGCACGTCGAGGGCAAACGCGAATCTTCAGCACCAAGGATAAAGTGCGCCTGAAGCTCATACTTCGCGGCAAGCGCATGGGGTTTTCTCTCGCTGAAACAAAAGAACTTTTCGATCTTTGGGATGAAACCCCGACCGGCAATGAAAAACAGCTACTCAAAATGCTGACCATACTGGCCAACAAGCGCGCTCACATGGAGCAGCAGAAAAGCGATATAGCCATGGCAGAAATGGAAATCGACACAGCAGAATTACGATGCCGGGAAGCGCTCACTGAACTACAAAAAAAGAAAAAACAACAGGCTCCGGCCAATGACGAGCAGAAGAAGGCTATCGAGCACCACTGACAGCAGCTGACGCCTGACCGGGCAAGCCGTTTTTAATCACGTATCTGGCAGAACAAAAGGCAACCAACATGAAATCACAGTACTCAGAACTCAACTTCGGCCTTGGCGAAACCCTCGATATGCTGCGCGAGCAAATCAACGGATTTGCCGCTGCTGAAATCGCCCCGCGCGCAGAAGAAATCGACCGCAATAACGAATTCCCCATGGATTTGTGGAAAAAGTTCGGCGACATGGGCCTGCTGGGTATCACCGTGGATGAAGCCTACGGCGGTTCAGGTATGGGTTACCTGGCACACGTGATTGCGGTGGAAGAAATCAGCCGCGCATCTGCCTCTGTTGGCTTGTCTTACGGCGCTCACTCAAACCTGTGCGTCAACCAGATCCACCGCAACGGCACCGAAGAGCAAAAGCAGAAGTACCTGCCCAAACTCGTCAGCGGCGAACACATCGGCGCATTGGCAATGTCTGAGCCCAACGCCGGCTCTGACGTAGTCTCCATGAAACTGAGCGCCAAAGACGCAGGCGACCACTACGTGCTGAACGGCAACAAAATGTGGATCACCAACGGCCCCGACGCACACGTTTACGTTATCTACGCAAAGACCGACGTGAAAGCCGGCTCAAAAGGCATCACAGCCTTCATCGTAGAACGCGATTATGAAGGCTTCAGCCGGCACCAGAAGCTCGACAAGCTCGGCATGCGCGGCTCCAATACCTGCGAACTGGTGTTCCAGGACTGCAAAGTGCCCAAAGAGAACGTTCTGGGTGAGGTGGGCAAAGGCGCAAGAGTACTCATGAGCGGCCTCGACTACGAACGTCTGGTTCTGGCCGGAGGCCCGCTGGGCATCATGCAGGCAGCCATGGACGTTGTGGTGCCCTACATTCGCGAGCGGAAACAGTTCGAACAGGCTATCGGTGAGTTTCAACTTGTTCAGGGCAAGGTTGCCGACATGTACACCTTCATGAACACTGCCAAGTCCTACGTTTACATGGTGGCAATGTCAGCCGACCGAGGCGAAACCACCCGCAAAGACTCTGCCGGTGCAATCCTCTACTCCGCCGAAATGGCTACAAAGCTTGCCCTGGACGCCATCCAGCTTCTCGGCGGCAACGGTTACATCAACGAGTATCCCACAGGCCGCCTGTTGCGAGATGCCAAGCTGTACGAAATCGGTGCAGGTACATCTGAAATACGCCGCATGCTGATCGGTCGGGAACTGTTCCTGAACAACTAAGCAGCAGCTCCAAGCCACAGGCTTTCTCCCGTCTCAAAGCCGGAGGAAGCCAGCACCCAAAGTATGACGGAGGGGGCGGTGACAGAACGGTCCGGGAATGTTGGAGGCCAAGGATGGCCGGAAACAAGCGCACATGGACGTGCTCGTAGCGGTTCCCGGACCGCTCTGTCACCGGCCCCGACTCCCCCGAGGTCAGGAAGTCAAACCCATGACGATACTGCAAAGCAAAATAAACCCCAGGTCTGAAGAGTTTCAGGCAAAACAGGCCTCCATGGCAGAAGTCGTTGCAGACCTGCGGGACAAAGTCTCCACCATCCAGCAAGGTGGCGGCCCCTCCTACCAGGAACGCCACATCGCCCGCGGCAAACTCCTGCCCAGAGAGCGTATCAACCGCCTGCTGGACGACGGCTCGCCGTTCCTCGAAGTTGGCCAGTTCGCCGCCTACAACGTCTACGATGAAGCCGTACCGGCAGCCGGCATCATCGCCGGTGTAGGTCGCGTCTCCGGCACCGAGTGCATGATCATCGCCAACGACGCCACCGTAAAAGGCGGCAGCTATTACCCGCTGACCGTCAAAAAACACCTGCGCGCCCAGGAAATCGCCCTGGAGAACCGCCTGCCCTGCATCTACCTGGTAGATTCCGGCGGCGCTAACCTGCCTCTGCAGGACGAAGTATTCCCGGACCGTGACCACTTCGGCCGCATCTTCTACAACCAGGCCCGAATGTCTGCTGACGACATTCCCCAGATCGCCGTCGTAATGGGCCTGTGCACCGCCGGTGGCGCCTACGTGCCCGCCATGGCTGACGAATCCATTATCGTGCGCAATCAGGGCACCATCTTCCTGGCCGGCCCGCCGCTGGTAAAAGCCGCCACCGGCGAAGTCGTTACCGCAGAAGATCTTGGCGGAGCTGACGTACACTGCAAAATCTCCGGCGTTGCCGATCATTACGCTGAAAACGACGCCCATGCACTGGAAATTGCCCGGCGCTGCGTTTCCAACCTGAATCGCAAAAAACCGGTTCCAGTAGAGATTCGCAAACCCAAAGCACCTCTATACGACCCTGCTGAAATTTACGGTATCGTCGGTACCGACCTGCGCAAGCAGTTCGACGTACGCGACGTAATCGCCCGCACCGTAGACGGTTCCGAATTCGACGAATTCAAACGCTACTACGGCCAGACTCTGGTTACCGGCTTTGCCCACATACACGGTTACCCTGTGGGCATCATCGCCAACAACGGCATCCTGTTCAGCGAATCCGCCCAGAAAGGCGCGCACTTCATTGAGCTTTGCTGTCAGCGCAATATCCCGCTGCTGTTCCTGCAGAACATCACCGGCTTCATGGTCGGCCAGAAGTACGAAGCCGAAGGCATCGCCAAACACGGCGCCAAAATGGTGATGGCTGTGGCCTGCGCCAACGTACCCAAGATCACCGTACTGATCGGCGGAAGCTACGGTGCCGGCAACTATGGAATGTGTGGCCGCGCCTACAGCCCCGACTTCCTTTGGATGTGGCCCAACGCCCGCATTTCAGTCATGGGCGGCGAACAGGCTGCCGGTGTACTGGCTCAGGTTCGCCGTGAAGGCATGGAACGCAAAGGCCAGGAATGGAGCGCAGAAGAAGAAGCTGCGTTCAAAAAACCGATTACCGACACCTACGAACACCAGGGCCACCCTTACTACGCCAGTGCCCGTCTGTGGGATGACGGTGTAATCGACCCGGCACAGACCCGGGAAGTCGTTGCCCTCAGCCTCTCTGCCACCCTCAACCGGCCGGCGAAGCCCACGCGCTTCGGCGTGTTCCGGATGTAACCGGGGAGAACGACCATGACAGACACATACGCTCAAACAGAACAGGAATCGGCCGTTCTGCTCAACCGCCGCGCCGAGGGCGTGACCGAAATCGTGTTGAACCGGCCCGACAAACGTAACGCCTTTGATGACGTAGTTATCCAGCAATTGATCAGCGCGATAACAGAAGTAGACGCCGACAGCGAAACGAAAGTGGTGATTTTACGCTCCGAAGGCAAACACTTCTCCGCCGGTGCAGATCTCGGCTGGATGCGTCGCATGGCAGACAACAGCCAGCAGGAGAATCTGGAAGATTCTCGCGAGCTAGCGCGCCTGATGGACTGCCTGAATCATCTCAGCAAGCCAGTCATCGGCCTGGTCCAGGGCGCGGCATACGGCGGCGCGGTTGGCCTGGCAGCCTGCTGCGACATCGTCATCGCGACAGAAACATCGAGCTTCTGCCTGAGTGAAGTGAAGCTGGGCCTGATTCCCGCGGTGATAAGCCCTTACGTGGTTCGCGCCATTGGCGAGCGCCAGGCGCGCCGCTTCTTTATTTCAGCAGAAATATTTAACGCCCGGGACGCCGAAAAGTTCGGCCTTGTGCATATCGTCTGCGACGATATCGACGCCATGAACGCCCGTTGCGACGAGATGCTGCAGCAGCTTGCCCAGAATGGCCCGGAAGCCATGAAAGCGGCCAAGAGTCTGGTGTTTGCCGTCAGCCACAAGCCCATCGACAGCAATGTGATTGACGACACCGCGCACCGCATAGCTGATATCCGCGTAGGCAAAGAAGGTCAGGAGGGGCTAAGTGCCTTCCTGAACAAACGTCGCGCCAACTGGATTCCGGAGAGCAACTAACATGTTCAGTAAAATACTCATTGCCAACCGGGGCGAAATCGCCTGCCGGATTATCCAGACAGCGCACCGCATGGGTATCCGCTGTGTCGCCGTTTATTCCGATGCAGACGCCAATGCCCACCACGTCTCCATGGCAGACGAAGCTTTCCATATTGGGCCGGCTCCCAGCTCAGAGAGCTACCTGCGAGGCGAGAAGATCATTGAAATCGCCAAGCAGAGCGGCGCACAGGCTATCCACCCGGGCTACGGCTTTTTGTCCGAGAACACCGGGTTTGCCGAAGCCTGTGAGGCCAACGGCCTGGTCTTTATCGGGCCACCCTCTTCGGCCATTGCAGCAATGGGCTCAAAATCTGCAGCCAAAGCCATCATGGAGAAAGCTGGCGTACCACTGGTGCCCGGCTATCACGGCGACGACCAAGCGCCGGAAACCCTGCGCGCCGAAGCTGAAAAATGCGGTTTCCCACTGTTACTGAAAGCGGTAGCCGGTGGCGGCGGTAAAGGCATGCGTGTGGTTGAGAACATCGGCGAGTTTGACGATGCACTCGCCGCAGCCAAGCGCGAGGCAAAGAACGCCTTTGGTAACCCGGACATGCTGATTGAGCGTTATCTCACCCAGCCACGCCACGTTGAAATCCAGGTATTCTGTGACCAGAGCGGCAAAGGTGTGTATCTGGCCGAGCGTGACTGTTCGGTTCAGCGTCGTCACCAGAAAGTTCTGGAAGAAGCACCGGCTCCAGGGCTGAGTGAAGAAACCCGTCAGGCTATGGGCGATGCGGCTGTTAAAGCAGCCCAGGCGATCAATTACGTGGGTGCTGGCACCGTGGAGTTTCTCTACGACGTCGACGGTTCATTCTTCTTCATGGAGATGAACACTCGCCTGCAGGTAGAGCACCCGGTGACCGAGATGGTAACCGGACAGGATCTTGTTGAGTGGCAACTGAAAGTGGCCTGGGGTGAGCCCTTACCGCTGGAGCAGTCACAGGTAAAAATCCGCGGCCATGCTCTGGAAGCCCGTATTTATGCCGAAGACCCGGATCAGGATTTCCTGCCTGCCACCGGCAACCTGCGCTACCTGAGTACGCCCGATGAAAGTGCCCATGTGCGTGTCGATACCGGCGTGATCGAAGGCGACGAAATCAGCATTCACTACGACCCGATGATTGCCAAACTGATCGTATGGGATGAAACCCGTGATCAGGCCATCAACCGCATGGTTCAGGCGCTTGAGCACTACCGGATTGCAGGTGTTAAAACCAACATCCGCTTCCTGCATGCACTGGCTGATGCCCAGCCTTTCCGCGAAGCAGACCTGACTACCGGCTTTATCGACAGCCATAGGGAATTGCTGTTCCCTAAATCAAAGCTGGACACCCACAAGGCACTGGTTCTGGCCGCAGGCTTTGTGCTGGAAGAGCGTAAATCCGCTGAATCCGTGAGCACGGACCCCTGGTCGCCATTCGGCCGCCGCAACAGCTGGCGCCTGAACTCGGAATACGCCCAGCCCCTGCAGCTGCAGGTGGGCGACGAGATACACGAGCTGAAGATCCTGGAGAAGGACGATCGTTACGAGGTGCTCGTGAACGGCAGTGTTTACAGCCTCACAGCAAAACTTGATGACGACTATCTTCAGGCGGTGGTTAACGGCCACCGCATCAGCATCCATGGCAATCTGCACAATGACCAGCTGGTGCTCTTCTACGAGGGCGATACCTTCCAGTGCACCCTCTACCGGGAAAGCTACATCTCGGACGACCTGGCCTCCGAAGGCGGTCTGACCGCACCGATGAACGGCGCTATTGTTGCAGTTCAAACCAGGGTGGGCGACTCGGTAACCGCTGGTCAGACCCTGGTTATCATGGAAGCCATGAAGATGGAGCACGCCATCAAGGCACCAGCAGACGGCGTTGTCACCGAGATTTTCTTCAACGAAGGCGAGCAGGTTTCGGAAGGCGCTGAACTGATTGCCATTGAAGTCGCAACAGAAAACACTGAGGAGGCCGGCTGATGGCCTTTCCCGAACAGGCGCGACTGGTTGAAATGAGCCCCCGGGACGGTCTGCAAAACGAATCAGGCCCGGTGATTGCCACTGACATCAAAACCGGGCTGATTGACCGCCTTGCCGATTGCGGTCTGACGCACATCGAGTCCGCCAGCTTTGTTTCACCCAAATGGGTTCCCCAAATGGGTGATGCCGCTGAAGTGATGGCCGGTATCAGGCGCAAAGCCGGCGTGCGCTATTCGGTTCTGACACCTAACCTCAGAGGCTTCGAGAATGCTCTGGCAGCAGGTGCGGATGAAGTGGCCGTATTTGGTGCAGCTTCGGAATCGTTCAGCCAGAAAAACATCAACTGTTCCATCGCAGAAAGCCTGGAGCGTTTCCTGCCCGTGATGGAGGCAGCAAACAGGCATAATATTCCGGTGCGAGGCTATGTTTCCACCGTACTGGGGTGCCCCTACGAAGGCGACATTGCACCGGAGCAGGTGGCAAAAGTTGCCAAAGCCCTGGCGGACATGGGCTGCTATGAAATCTCGCTGGGCGATACTATTGGCGTAGGTACACCACTGAAAGCCAAACGTATGCTGGAAGCCGTGGTTAAACACGTGCCCGTAGATCGCCTGGCTGCTCACTTCCATGACACCTATGGACAGGCCCTGGCCAATCTGTACGCGGTACTGGAAGAAGGTGTATCTGTTATTGATGCCTCAGTTGCAGGCCTGGGCGGCTGCCCTTATGCCAAAGGCGCTTCCGGTAACGTCGCCACCGAAGACGTGCTTTACCTGCTCAACGGCCTGGGTATCAGTACCGGTGTGGACCTGAACAAATTGGTGTCTACCGGCGAGTGGATCAGCAGCCAGCTCAAACGGCACAACGGCTCTAAAGTGGGCCAGGCTCTTAAATCGTAGGGATTTGACATGACCAAGAACAAGAATGTTGTCGCTCTGGATCTTCCCATTCCCGACATGAATGACCTTCCTGAGGATGTCAGGAAGTATTTTGAAATCTGTCTGGAAAAGTTGGGGATGATTCCCAATGTGCTTACCGCTTTCAGCCAGAACCTCAAACAACTGGACGGCTTTTCCCGCTTATATAACGAATTGATGATGGGAGAAAGCGAGCTCAGTAAACTGGAACGGGAAATGATTGCCGTGGTGGTCTCCTCGGAAAACAAATGCTTCTACTGCCTGGTGGCCCACGGCGCAGCGGTACGTGTTTTGAGTGGCGATCCTGCGCTGGGCGAGCACCTGGTGATGAATTACCGGTCAGCGAAACTGGATAAGCGCCAGCGCGCCATGCTCGATTTCGCATCCCACCTCACCCGCTCCCCGGCAACGGTTGCGGAAGACGAGGTTCAGGCACTGCGTGATGCAGGCTTCAGCGACAGTGCAATCTGGGATCTGAGCAACATAATCGGCTTTTACAACATGTCGAACCGAGTAGCGATTGCCAGCGACATGCGTCCAAATACTGAGTATCACGGTCAGAGCCGCTAACTGGCTCTCTACAATTTTGACCTCGACGACAAAAAAAACCGGAGGCAGACAATGAATCAGACTCTTCCAAGCTCCCTTCCAAGTTACACCAGCGGTACCTCCAAAACACCGCTGCTGGGCATGACCATTGGCGATATGCTTGACCGCACCGCCAGCAAGTATCCCGACACAGAAGCTCTGGTGTGTCTGCACCAGGACATCCGATGGACCTACAAAGAGTTCCTGGCCAGGGTTAATGAGGCCGCACGAGCCTTTTTGGCCATTGGTGTAAAGCGCGGCGATCGCGTGGGCATCTGGGCTCCGAACCGGTATGAGTGGACAGTTACCCAGTTTGCCACCGCAAAAGTGGGTGCCATTCTGGTCAACATCAACCCGGCCTACGGTATGCACGAACTGGAATACGCCATGAATCTGGCGGGCATCAGCGTGCTGGTTACCGCAGACAGCTTCAAGGCTTCAGACTATCGCAAAACACTCTACGAGTTGGCGCCCGAACTGAAAGCGGGCACACCCGGTAAAATCAAGGCCCAGCGGCTTTCAGATCTGCGCGCAGTGATCAACCTGGATACGGAAAAGCACGCCGGCATGTGGAGCTGGAACGAGTTCACTGGCTTTGGGGGCGACGTCAGCCAGGAAGAAGTGGACAAGGCCCAGAGCCAACTGCAGTTTGACGATCCTATCAACATTCAGTTTACCTCTGGCACCACCGGTAACCCAAAGGGCGCCACCCTTACTCACCACAACATCCTGAACAACGGTTTCTTTGTGGGTGAAAGTCAGATTCTTACCGAGAAAGACCGCCTGGTTATTCCGGTACCTCTTTACCACTGCTTCGGCATGGTAATGGGTAACCTGGGCTGCATCACCCACGGCTCTACCATGATCTATCCGGGTGAAGGCTTTGAGCCCAAAGCAGTGCTGCAGGCAGTACATCAGGAAAAAGCTACAGCGCTCTACGGCGTTCCCACCATGTTCATCGCCGAACTGGCCGAGCCGGAGTTCGAATCCTACGACCTTTCAACTCTGCGCACAGGCATCATGGCAGGTTCCATCTGCCCCGCGGAGGTGATGAAAAAGGTCAATGGCAAGATGAACATGAAAGAGGTTCAGATCGCCTACGGCATGACCGAAACCAGCCCGGTTTCCACCCAGACCAGCTCCCTTGACCCATTCGAGAAGCAGGTTACTACGGTAGGCCGCACCCAACCGCACCTGGAAACCAAGATCGTCGACCCGGCAACAGGCAATGTGCTGCCCCGCGGCGAGATTGGCGAATTGTGCACTCGCGGTTACAGCGTGATGCTGAAGTACTGGAATAACGAAGAAAAAACCCGCGAAGCAATCGACGCCGCCGGTTGGATGCACACCGAAGATCTGGCGACGATGGACGAAGAAGGCTATGTGCAGATTGTCGGACGCATCAAGGATATGGTGATTCGTGGTGGTGAGAACATCTACCCGAAAGAGGTCGAGGAATTCCTCTACACCCACCCATCCATTGAGGAAGTTCAGGTTACCGGCGTTCCCGACGACAAGTACGGCGAAGAGCTGGTTGCATGGGTCAAACTGCGGCCCGACGCAGATCCGGTGGATGCCGATGACCTGATGGCTTTCTGCAAAGGCAAGATCGCCCACTTCAAGATTCCCCGGAACTACAAATTCGTGGATGCATTCCCGATGACGGTTACCGGCAAGATCCAGAAGTTCAAAATGCGGGAAATTTCCATTGAGGAAATGGGGCTGAAGTAAAAAGCTTTCACATCTCTGAGCCCCGGCACTCATTCACTGAGCCCGGGGCTTTTTTTGCCTTTGAAAACCTCCTTGAGTGCTGCACACTGGGCGTCTTTTAACCTGACCATCAACAACAATCACAACAGGATTCAACCCCATGAGCAGCCCCAAGCCCAGTACCATCCGTGTTGGTAAACGTTATCGTGAGAACCGCCTGAACGGCCCCTATGATGCCATTATCATCGGCTCCGGCATTGGTGGCCTGACTGCCGCCGCCTGTATGAGCAAGATGGGCAAAAAGGTTCTGGTGCTTGAACAACACTATACCGCCGGTGGATTTACCCACAGCTACGACCGCAACGGCTACGAGTGGGACGTGGGCGTGCACTATATCGGCGACATGGGCGCAGACCACACAATGGGCAAGCGCCTGTTCGATCACATCACAGACGGCCAGTTGAAGTGGGCGCCAATGGATGCAAACTACGACCGCATCTTCCTGGGCGACAAGCACGTAGATCTGGTGGCCGGCCCGGACGCCTTCCGGGCCGAACTGATCAAGGCATTCCCGGAAGAAGAAACCGCCATCGACACTTACCTGGGCTATCTGCGCAAGGTGTCCAAGGCCATGCCCGGCATTGTTCTGGGCAAGGTTCTGCCGGATCTGGCCGCCGGCCCGCTGAGCATGCTCACCAAGCGCCGGGCTCCGGAATTCCTCAACAAGCCGACCCGCGAAGTGTTGGAGGGCATTACCAGCAACCAGGAACTGATTGCTGTGCTCACCGGCCAATGGGGTGATAACGGCCTGCCGCCAGCAGAGTCCAGCTTTATCATCCACTCGCTGATCGCACGCCATTACCTGCACGGCGGCTACTACCCTATCGGCGGCGCCTCCGAAATGGCGAAGACCATCATCCCGGTGGTTCAACAAAGTGGCGGTGAAGTCTTCACCTACGCCGACGTAACCGGCATCCTGATCGAGAAAGGCAAAGCCGTGGGCGTTCGCATGGCGGACGGCGCAGAAATACGCTCACCATTGATCATCAGCAACGCCGGTGTCTTCAATACCTTCAACAAATTGCTACCCGAAGAGGCGCCTGAATGGAGCTACTATCAGGACAAGCTGAAAACTGTTAAGCGCTCCATGGCCAGTAACTGCCTGTACATCGGCCTGCAGGATACTGCCGAAAATCTGGGCCTGCCGAAAACCAACTACTGGATCTACCCCGGCGCGGATTACGAAAAACAGATACAGGATTTCATGGACGACCCTGAAGCCAACGACATACCGCTGACCTATATTTCGTTCCCGTCCGCCAAGGACCCCAGCTTTTCCGAGCGCTACCCCGGCCGCGCCACCATCGAGATCGTCGCGCCTGGCCCGTTTGAATGGTACGAAAAATGGGCCAACAAACCCTGGGGCAAACGCGGTGAAGAGTACGAAGCCAGGAAAGAAGAATACGCCCAGCGCCTGCTTGCGAAACTGTATGAGAAGTTCCCGCACCTGGAAGGCAAGGTGGATTACTACGAGCTGTCCACGCCCCTTTCCACTGACTACTTCTGCCGCTATAGCGAAGGTGAAATCTACGGTCTGGATCACACCCCTGATCGCTTCGAGCTGGACTGGCTGAAACCCAAAACCCGCATACCCGGCCTGTACCTTACCGGCCAGGACATTATGACCTGCGGTGTAGTGGGAGCGATGCTAGGTGGTTTACTGACAACCGTTGCCGTAAGTGGCCTCAAGGGCCTGCCGCTTGCGAAAAAGATGTTTGTAGGCTAACAGACATCAGTGCCCCGGCGTCACTAACGTGATGGTGACGCCGAAAACTGAAACGCCTTGGGAAACGTTGAGACCGCATGAAAACCATCGGACTAATCGGCGGTATGAGCTGGGAATCTACCCAGACTTACTATCGCCTGATCAACCAGAAAGTGCGCGAACAGCTCGGTGGACTCCACTCAGCAAAGATCATTCTCTACAGCGTAGATTTCGCAGAAATCGAGACTCTCCAGCACGAGGGAGACTGGGACGGAACTGCGAAGATCCTGATATCGGCCGCGCAATCCGTTAAAGCAGGTGGCGCCGATTTCCTGCTGATTTGCACCAACACCATGCATAAAGTTGCCCCACAGATTGAGCAGGCTTGCGCCATTCCCCTGCTTCATATTGCCGATGCCACAGCCAATGCACTGCTGAAAGACGGAATATCATCGGTAGGGCTGCTTGGAACCCGGTTCACCATGGAGCAAACGTTCTATCGTGAGCGTCTTGAGGAAAAAGGCATTAATGTCATCATCCCGGATGGCGGCGAGCGAGACGCTGTACACCGGATAATCTATGAAGAATTGTGCCAGGGCATTATCAACCCTGATTCAAAAGCAACCTACCTTGAAACTGTAGATTCACTGGCTACGCGTGGTGCTCAGGCCGTGATTCTGGGCTGCACTGAAATCGGCTTGCTGATTCAGGCCTCCGATACGCCGGTTGCTCTATACGACACCACTGAGATCCATGCGGCTCAGGCGGTTGAGATTGCGTTGACCTAGGCAATGCGCAAAAGCCAGGGTCGTCTGCTATGCTTGCCGCGAATCCAAACAAAAAGGTATTTAAAATGACTGATACTTGGCTAACCTCGCTTATCACCAACACACCTCAGGAAGGCTACGAGCTCGCAATCACGCTCAGTCGCAGAGGTGTGAAATACACCCAACCCGACATGGAAACTCTCAAGAAGTTGCGACCGGACTACGCCGACTCTGCAGATGGTCTGACCGCTGCCTCGCAAGTCATTGCAATCAACTTTCAAACGGTGGCAGCGGCCAATAATTATTGGCGAAGCTGAGTTCTTCAGCAAAATCTATGCTCTCACTGTGCCCAAACATTTCCGACCCCGCACTGTGAGAGCGTGCTTCCGAAATTACAGGCCTGCACCCAAACCCTCATACGTATAACCCCCCGAAGGCCTTCGCAAAATTTGTGTAGCGCCGCGCACATTCTCATGATACATATCGCTCGAATACGGCCGGTTCACTAAGCAGCTGGCTCGACCGCCGTTTCCAGGACAAGCCTCAAAGGAGTCGCGCAGCGACCTTCCCTCAGCAGACCTGCACAACACCGCGTGCGTCCTGCACGCTTTGTATCCATCCCTTTTCGTTGAGGGACGTTATCCCATGATTAAGTTGTGTAAGCCAAAGGCGCTGGTCGCCTCCGTTGCGTTGTCTCTGTGTGCCTCTTCCGCCATCGCTGCAGAAGAAGTGCGTGTGTATAACTGGTCTGACTACATCGCCGAGGACACTCTGGCGAAGTTCACCAAAGAAACCGGCATCAAGGTCATTTACGACGTCTACGACAGCAACGAAGTACTGGAAGCCGCGCTCTTGTCTGGCCGCTCCGGCTACGACCTGGTGATGCCCTCCAACCACTACGTGGCCAAGCAGATTTCTGCCAAAGCCTTTGTAGAGCTGGATCATGCAAAGCTGCCTAACATGAAGAATCTGAACCAGGATCTCATGACTCAGCTCGAAAAAGTTGATTCCGGCAGCAAGTTTTCGATTCCCTACCTTTGGGGAACCAACGGTTATGGCTACAACGCTGGGCGTATCGAGAAAATCCTGGGCGATAGTGCGCCAACGAACTCCTGGGCGCTGGTCTTCGACCCGGAAGTGACCGGTAAACTCGCGGAGGGCGGTTGTGGCATTGCCATGCTGGATTCCGGTGAAGAGATGGTGCGTGCCGCCATGGCTTATATCGGCCTGGATCCGAACAGCAACAGCGCCGACGACATCAAAAAAGGCGGTGAGGTGATCAAAGCCGTGCGGCCGAACATCACTTACTTCCATTCCTCGCGCTACATTGCGGACCTGGCCAATGGTGATCTGTGTGTCGCCGCCGGCTATTCCGGCGACATTCTGCAGGCGGCAGCTCGTGCCGAAGAAGCCAACAACGGCAATGTGATCCGCTACACCATTCCGAAAGAAGGCGCAGTGCTGTGGTTCGACATGATGACCATCCCGGCCGGTGCTCCGAACGTTGAGAACGCTCACAAGCTGGTCAACTTCCTGATGAAGCCGGAGATTATCGCCGAAGTAACCAACTATGTGTGGTACGCCAACCCGAACAAGGCTGCCAACGAGTTTGTGGATGCTGAAATCCTCAACGACACGAGCATCTACCCTACAGACGACGTGATGAAGAAGCTCTACATCATGGAAGGTCGGCCTCAGGACACGACGCGCCTGATGACCCGTACCTGGACCAGCGTGAAGTCAGGACGTTAAGGGCATGCTCAGTGGCATCAATACCTCCGCGCAAGCGGAGGTATTACTCAGCATTCGCGGCGTTTCAAAGAGCTTTGACGGCACACTGGCGGTGGACGACGTCGACCTGAACATCAAAAAGGGCGAGATATTTGCGCTTCTGGGTGGTTCCGGTTCCGGTAAATCTACCCTGCTGCGTATGCTGGCCGGATTTGAAACTCCGGACACGGGTCGGATTGTGTTGGATGGACAGGACATCACAGCCCTGCCCCCGTACCTGCGCCCGACCAACATGATGTTTCAGTCTTATGCATTATTCCCGCACATGACGGTAGAGCAAAACATTGCACTTGGCCTGAAGCAGGACAAGCTGCCCAAGGGTGAGATCCGTGACCGCATCGCCGCCATGCTCAAGCTGGTCAAAATGGAGCCTTACGCCAAGCGTCTTCCCCAGCAGCTTTCCGGTGGCCAGCAGCAACGCGTGGCGTTGGCGCGTTCACTTGCAAAAAGCCCGAAGCTACTGCTGCTGGACGAGCCTATGGGCGCGCTCGATAAAAAGCTGCGCACTGAAATGCAGCTTGAGCTGGTGGATATTCTTGAGAGGGTAGGTGCTACCTGCCTGATGGTCACTCACGATCAGGAAGAAGCCATGACCATGGCAAGCCGTATTGCCATTATGTCCTATGGCCAGATTGTCCAGGTGGGGTCACCTATGGATATCTACGAAAGCCCGAATAGCCGCATGACGGCGGAGTTCATCGGCTCGGTGAATATCTTTGAAGCACATATTAATGAAGACAATGCCGACAGCATTCTCTTGGCAAGCGGGTTGCTGGACGCACCGGTATTTATTAACCAGGGTGTTTCCACGCCTGCAGAAAATACCGAAACGCTGATTGCTCTTCGTCCCGAAAAAATCAATCTGACGTCGATCAAGCCTGATGGCGAGTTCAACTGGAGCCAGGGCAAGGTAGAGAACATTGCCTATCTGGGCGACATCACCTCTTATTATGTAAAGCTGAAAAGCGGCAAGCTCGTGCAGGCGACCATGGCCAACGTAGCTCGCCTGGGTGAACGGCCAACCTGGGGCGACACCGTGTTCGTTTCCTGGGAAGCGTCCAGCCCTATTCTGCTTTGGAGCTGATGCGGTGAACCGAGAACTGAACCAGGTTCCTCTGAGGGAGCGGATACGCTCTGCGCTGTTCAATCGTCGGGTACTTTTCGGTATCCCGTTCTTCTGGCTGTTGCTCTTTTTTCTTCTGCCCTTCGCGCTGATCCTGAAAATCAGTCTGACCTCCGCGGTGATGGCCATTCCACCCTACGAACCGGTCTTCCGGCTCGTAGACAACACGCTGTCGGTCGTGCTGAATTTTGGCAATTTCCTTTTCCTGATGTCAGACAGCCTGTATATCGCAGCCTATTGGGGTTCGATCAAAACGGCATTCATTTCCACAGCGGCTTGCCTGCTGATTGGCTATCCCATGGCCTATGCCATGGCCCGGGCGCCCAGGCACTGGCAACTGGTGTTTCTGCTGATGGTAATGCTGCCGTCCTGGACGTCGTTTCTGATCCGGGTTTATGCCTGGATGGGCATTCTCGGCAATCAGGGATTATTGAACGCTTTTCTGATGTGGCTGGGGCTGGTTGATGAGCCGCTGAAGATGCTCAATACCAACTTTGCGGTAATCCTGGGCATTACCTATGCCTACCTGCCGTTTATGGTGCTGCCAATTTACACCACTCTGGTGAAGCTGGACGGACGCCTGCTTGAGGCCGCCTCAGATCTTGGCTGTCGCAGCCCTGCTACCTTCTGGACCATCACTCTACCGTTATCCAAAGCAGGTATTCTTGCAGGCTGCATGCTGGTATTCATTCCCGCCGTTGGTGAGTTCGTGATTCCTGAACTGTTAGGCGGCCCGGACACACTAATGATCGGAAAGGTGCTGTGGGAAGAGTTTTTCAACAACCGGGACTGGCCAGTGGCGTCTGCTCTGGCGATCGTCATGCTGGCACTTCTGCTGATCCCGATTGTGCTGTTCCATCGTTTCCAGAGCCGGGAGATGTCAAAAAATGGTTAACTCACGGGGCTTCAGTTTCTCAAAGATCATGCTGACGTTGGGATTGCTGTTTCTCTATCTGCCGATGTTTGTGCTGATCGTGTATTCGTTCAACGCATCCCGGCTGGTCTCTGTATGGGCCGGTTTTTCGACCCACTGGTACAGCGCCCTGTTTGAAGATCAGCAGATCCTGTCTGCAGTCTGGATGAGCCTGCGAATTGCTTTCTACTCAGCCAGCATGGCGGTTTGCCTTGGCACCTTGTGCTCGTTTGTGATTACCCGATTCAAACGTATGCGCGGGCGAGCGATGCTCTCCGGCATGATTACCGCACCGCTGGTGATGCCAGAAGTCATAACCGGTTTGTCACTGTTGCTGTTGTTTGTTCAGTTCGCTGAGCTTACCGGCTGGCCAGCAGATCGAGGGATGGTAACCATCTGGATTGCACACACCACTTTCTGCAGCGCTTATGTAGCGGTCGTCGTCAGCGCGCGACTGCAAGAGGTGGATCGATCCATCGAGGAAGCCGCTATGGACCTCGGCTGCACGCCACTGAAGACATTTTTTGTTATTACCCTGCCGGTGATTGCTCCGGCTCTGGTATCAGGTTGGCTGCTGGCCTTTACACTGTCACTCGATGACCTTGTTATTGCCAGTTTCGTATCCGGCCCGGGCGCTACTACACTTCCGATGGTCGTGTTTTCCTCGGTAAGAATGGGCGTATCACCCAAGATTAACGCACTGGCAACGCTCATTATTCTGTCGGTATCACTGATTGCATTCATTGCCTGGTACGTAATGCGCCGGAGCGAGAAAAGGCGACTCAGAGGTCGCCTTTCCTGAACCGGGCCACTATGCCTGATTTCGACTGCGTGCGGTTTCAATCCATTTGTAGAGGATGGGTACCAGCAAAGTACCTAGCACCGTGGCTGCCGTCATGCCACTGAGCACGGTAACACCCAGGCTGACACGACTGGCAGCGCCGGCACCGCTGGCAAACACCAGCGGCAGCACTCCCAACACGAACGACAGCGCGGTCATAAGCACCGCGCGGAAGCGCAACACTGCGGCTTTGTTGGCCGCTTCTTCCGCACTCATTCCGGATTTGCGCAACTGCATGGCAAATTCCACGATCAGAATCGCGGTTTTTGTCGACAGTCCGATCAATAATACCAATCCCACCTGAGCGTAGATGTTATTGGCCAGACCGGTCAGCCATAGACCGCCCAGAGCACCAAACATCGCCAATGGCACCGCGCCGATAACCGCAAACGGCAACGCCCAGCTTTCGTACTGCGCCACCAGAAACAGATACACGAACACAATAGCCAGCAGGAAGATCAGCGCCGCCAGATTGCCGGCCTGAATTTCCTGCAGGCTCTGCCCGGCCCAACTGAATTCGTAACCCTGGGGCAGATTTTTCGACAAAGCTTCCATCGCCTTGATGGCATCCCCACTGGCAAAGCCTGTCGCAGGCTCTCCAGAAATGGTCACCGAGCGTTTCAGGTTGAAGTGGTTGATGCTGGACGGTCCCAACACCGGTTTGAGTGTCGCCAGGGTAGACAAGGGCACCATATCGCCATCCCGGTTGCGCACCGAATAATGGCTCAAATCCTCTGGCCCCTGGCGGAATTCACCTTCCGCCTGCAACTGCACCCGGTAGTTTTTACCAAAACGGGTAAAGTCGTTGACGTATAGCGATCCCAGCTGAGTTTGCAGCGTCGAGAAAATATCCGAGAGGCTGATACCCAGAGCTTTCGCCTTGTTACGGTCTACCTCAAGCAGGTACTGGGGTATATTGGCGCGATAGGTGCTATAGACCCGCGAAAGCTCTTCCCGCTTGTTGGCCTCAAAAATCAGCCCGTTCATAACCTGCGCCAGTTCGCCGACATCCCGGCTCTGATTGTCCTGCAGCCGGTAATCAAAACCGGAAGACGCGCCCAGACCTGGAATGGCAGGGGGGTTGAACACCGTGATCTGGGCTTCGGGCAGCGTCCATAAACCAGCGTACAGCCGCGATACAATTGCATTCACGCCAAGTTCCGCCGATTCCCGCTCCTCCCAATCACTCAGTACGATAATGCCAAGACCGTTGTTAGAACCCGCTCCGCCCAGCAGGGAAAAACCGGACACCGAAATAAAATCGGTGATCGCAGGGTCTTCCAGCACCATATCCGTGACTTTTTCCAGCACCGCATCCGTGCGCTCCAGCGACGCTGCATCGGGCAGCTGCACATCCACAAACAGAAAACCCTGATCTTCCGGAGGAACAAAGGCGAGCGGTACCGACTTGAACAGGCTGCCAGTGGTGGCAAACAGAGCGATCAGAACCACACCGATAAGCGCACCCTTGCGTAGCAGTTTCGTCAGCAGGCTGGAATACCCCTTGGTACTAACGCCAATCACCTTCTCTATCGGGCGCAGCCAGCCTACTGTTTCACTGCTACCGCGCCCCAACAGGGTAGCGCACAACGCCGGGCTGAGGGTCAACGCGTTGATGGACGAAATAATAACCGCCACCGAGATCGTTACTGAAAACTGTTGGTACAGCACGCCGGTGATGCCGGGCATGAAAGCGACCGGCACAAAAACCGCAAGCAATACCAGTGTGGTGGCAATAACCGGACCGGTCACCTCTTCCATAGCTTTGGTGACGGCATCGCGGATGGGCAGTTTTTCTTCCTGCAAAATACGTTCGACGTTTTCCACCACAACAATAGCGTCGTCCACCACAATCCCGATGGCCAGCACCAGCCCGAACAGAGTAATAATGTTAATGGAATAACCCAGTGCTGCCATAATTGCGAAGGTACCAATCAGCGAGACCGGTATGGCGATACTGGGGACCAGGGTTGCGCGCCAGTTCTGCAGAAACAGAAACACCACCAGAATAACCAGCGCGATAGCCTGAGCAAGAGTGACAATCACTTCTTCAATCGAGCGGCTGATAAACTCGGTGGAGTCGAACAGCACTTCGTGGGTCATGCCGTCAGGGAAACTGAGGGCAAACTCATCCACGGTCTTTTTAACTTCCGCAGCCACATCCAGAGCGTTAGCATCCGGTAGCTGATAAATCACCAGAAACGCGGTGTCCTGATTATTCAGTTTGGCGGTAGACGTGTAGGAGCGCGAACCCAGTTCGATCCGCCCGACATCACCCAGGCGCAAAAAGCCGCCGTCCTCTTTGGCACGAATAATAGTTTGAGCAAACTCCGCAGGATCCGAAAGGCGCTCCTTGCTTTGAATGCTGTACACAAACTGCTGGCCCTCGGGCACTGGTGACTCTCCCAGTTTACCCGCCGCTACAATCTGGTTCTGCTCACGCAAAGCCGCCGCCACTTCCGCCACGGTCACTTTCAGCGAACGCATGCGCCGTGGGTCAAGCCACACGCGCATGCTGTAATCCCTCGCGCCCATAACCTCTGCTGACGCTACGCCGGGTACCCGGCCCAGAGTCTCTACCAGGTTGCTGCTGGCGTAGTTGCTGAGAAACACTGCATCCAGCTCCGGGCGCTCTGATACCAGGTTAATACCCATCAGCATATTGCCGGTCTGCTTGCTGACCGTCACACCCTGGCGCCGCACTTCTTCCGGTAAAAACGGTTCTGCCAGAGCCACCCGGTTCTGCACGTTTACCTGAGCGATATCGGTGTCGGTGCCGCTTTCAAATGACAGGGTAATTTGTGTTGTGCCATCGCTGGAGGCGGTGGATTCAATGTAGATCATGCCCTCTACCCCATTGAGCTGCTGCTCAATGGGGCGCACAACTGCCTCTTCCACAATCTGCGGGCTTGCACCAGGCAACACCGCCGACACCTGAATTTTTGGCGGTGCCATATCCGGATACATATTCACCGGCAGCACCTGAAGTGCCAGCAGGCCCGCCATGGTAATAAGTATGGATATAACAAAGGCAAACTTGGGCCTGTGTATAAACGTGCGACTGATCATTGCGCCGCACCGCCATCGGCGGTGGCGTTGTCCGGCCCGGTCAAGGCACCGGTAACCGGATCAATTTGCTTCACGACAGGCGCCACCGTTACGCCGGTGCGCACCTTCTGCAGACCTTCTACAATAACCTTCTCACCGGTATCCAGGCCGCTTTCAGCTACGAGCATTGCGCCTATCCGCGTACCAGTTTCGATGAAACGCTGAATGACCTTTTGCTGCTCGTCTACCAGCAGTACAAATTGCCCCTCAATGGTTTCCTGAACCGCCGACTGGGGCACCAACACCCGCGAATCGCCTGCCTGCTCCTCGATACGCAGAGTCACGTAAAGCCCGGGTAACAACACCGCGTCCGGATTTGGAAACGCCGCGCGCATAGCAACCGTTCCGGTGTTGGCATCTGTTTGTACGTCGGCGAAATCCAGCCTACCAGGCTGTTCGAAGCGTCCGCCGTCAGGGAGAGTCAACTGCAACGAAAGCCGATTGGCAATCTGCTCCTCAGTACCGTTGTCTGCGCGGCGAAAAGCAACGAAATCAGACTCATTGAGCTGGAATTCCACATACAGAGGGTCGGTCACCAGCACCCGTGTAATAGGCCCGCTGGCAGGGCTGACCACAGCACCGACATCGAAATTCAGGCGGCCAATCCAACCGTCAAATGGCGCTTTGATTTCCGAGTACTCCAGATTGGTATCCGCTTTTTGCACGGAGGCTTCAGCCGTCTTTAAACGACTTTGCGCTGCATTAAATCGATCCTTGAGTTTGTCCAGATCGGCGTCTGACAGATAGCCCTTGCCAGCCACTTCTTCACCACGTTCGAGATTTTTCCGGGCGGATTCAATTTCCGCTCTGGCAGCCGTCAGCTCGGCGCGGGCCTGCTGGAGGTCGGCGTTTACACGGGTATCCTCCAACCTGACCAGAACCTGTCCTTCACGAACGCGCGCTCCTTCCCGGAACAGAATCTCTCTGATTTCTGCTTCAATACGCGGTGTCAGGTCTGCCTTGGCGGATGCAGCTGTTCTGGCTACAAAATCACGTGATGGGCGTACCTCAGAGTTATCGACCACCACCACTGAAACCGAAACCGGAGCGGCTACGGGAGGATCAACTGGTTCCGAGCAGCCCGCAATAACCAGGACAGTAAAAATAGCAAATAAGGGCGAACAAATTTTTGAAAACGAAGAGCTGAGCATTTTAATTACCTGGTTGAAAGGTGGGCCAGGCCCCACAGCAGATGTGCAAAACCCAGACATAGGTTAGACAATACTCCCGCCAATCGCTACGGATTCATGTCAATTATTCAACTAAATTCCTGCGCCACTGACGGCTGATAAAACATTCGTGCCAGGAGCCTCCAGTACCAGTGAAAGTTTGCTATATTTCACTGCAATACCATTCCGCGTCTTCTCCAGCAGTCGTGCGCGAACTCAGTAAACCCTTCATGGAGTGAGCGTAGCAATGTTGAAAAATAAATTGCTGAAATGTGTGCCTGTGCTGATCGGTTTTTCCCTATCGGGCTGTGCTGTTCAGGAAAAACTGTCTCTGGGCGTGGATGATCCCTGTGCTTCACTGCAGAATATCGTGGCGGACTATAACTCCGGATTCTCCAGTTATCGCGGCAAAGCAAGTAGCTTCAATTCGATTACTGTTTTCAGGGCCAAAGAGCAGATTATCAGCGGTCATTGCGAGGTCTGGGAATGGGCTAACAAGGACAGCGCCTATATCTGCTCAAGCACAGCTCCCAATGAAGACGTAGCCAGAGCAATGTATGAGAAATCCCTCGCCTCTGTTGCCCAGTGCATTGGCAACACCTGGACACAAGAGGCTGAGGCCGAGCGCATTCGTGATGGGGAAGCAGCAGGCGTTGCAACGCGTTTCTCCGCGCAGGAAGCGAGCAGCCCGGGCATTGCGGTTCATCGCGTGGATTACCGAAGGGATAATTCAGTCTATATCTATATCGGACCAACCAGTCGGCGGGATCATTTCTGAAGTAAATTTCTTTATTTAATATCAATATAAAAGGGCCACTTCGAAAAAGTGGCCCTTTTTACTATTCAGCAACTGCAGGCACTATCCCAGGTTTTTCCGAACAAACTTCTGAACCTCGCCCACAATACCGCTGCGGAACGCCAGCACTGTGATAACAAAAACACCACCAAGAATCGGGTCCACCCAGTCTCTAAGTGGTCCTTGGGCGAGCTGATACTCAATGTTGACTACAAACATTGCACCTATAACTGGTCCGAGCAATGTACCCATACCACCCACGAGCGTCATCAGAATAACCTCACCGGACATGTGCCAATGGGCATCGTTAAGGGAAGCCAACTGGAACACTACCGACTTCATGGAACCTGCCAGGCCAGCTAGCGCCGCGGATATAACAAACGCCAGTACCTTGTAGCGATCAACTTTGTAGCCCAGGGATATAGCACGAGCTTCATTCTGCTTGATGGCTTTCAGCACCTGACCATAGGGGCTGCTGACAATCCGCTGAACCAGTAAGTAGCAACCCAGGAAGACTCCCAGCACCACGTAATACATATTCAGGTTGTCTTCAAGATTAATCAGCCCGAACAATTCACCTCGGGGTATGCCGTGCATACCGTCCTCACCGCCGGTAAATGAAGATTGCACGAAGAAGAAAAACACTAACTGAGACAGCGCTAAGGTAACCATGGCAAAGTAGATGCCCTGGCGGCGAATGGACAGGAGCGCAAAGGCCAGCCCGAGCAACGTGGCCACGAGTGTTCCTGCGATGATGCCCATCTCCGTCGTCAGGCCGCTGAAGTTACTGAGCAGGTAACCGGTGGTATACCCTCCAGAAGCCAGAAACGCCGCATGCCCGAAAGAGAGCAAGCCGGTAAACCCGAACAGCAGGTTGAAGGCTACCGCAAACAGCGCGAAGCAAAGGATTTTCATCAGGAACACGGGATACATTACAAACGGAGCCAGTAGCAGAAGCAATAACAGGACACCGTTCAGAATCAGCTTTCTGCGATCCTCGGTTTTTTGCTGCTGCAAAATCGTCTTGTGAATATCGGACTGAATATCGATCTGGCTCATGGTTACGCCTCCTTACCAAACAGGCCGTTGGGCCGGATCATCAACACAATCACCATGACGAGGAAAATCACAGCCGATGAAGCCGGCGGGTAAAACGTCTTTGTGAGTCCCTCTACGACACCCATGAGAATACCGGTAATAATGGCTCCACCAATAGAGCCCATGCCGCCGATAACCACCACAGCAAACACTACGATCAGTATGTGTGAGCCCATAACGGGGGTTACCGAGTAGATAGGGGCTGCAAGCACGCCGGCAAAGGCGGCCAGCATGACACCAAACCCGTAAGTAAGACTGATCAGCAACGGCACGTTGATGCCAAAACCCTGCATCAGCTGCGAATCTTCCGTGCCTGCACGCAGGTAGGCACCCAGTTTGGTTTTTTCGATCATGAACCAGGTGCCGAAGCACACAAGGAGAGCCGCCACGATAACCCACGCCCGGTAGTAAGGCATGAACATAAACCCGAGATTTACTCCACCCTTGAACATGTCTGGCATGGTGTAACGAAGCCCGGAGACACCATAGATATTGGTGAGAATACCCTGCATGATCAGCGCGACACCAAAGGTCAGAAGCAGGCTGTAAATATGGTCCTGCCCCGCAATGCGGCGAAGAAGAAAGTATTCAATAATTACACCGACGATGCCCACCAGAACAGGGGCTAGAAACAGTGCCACCCAGTAGTTGACACCAAGGTTATCAAACATGATAACCGTCACCATGGCGCCCAACATATACATGGCGCCATGGGCAAAGTTGATAATTTTGAGAAGGCCGAAA
The DNA here is from genome assembly GCF_048259445.1 of Marinobacter sp. GTDB lineage: Bacteria > Pseudomonadota > Gammaproteobacteria > Pseudomonadales > Oleiphilaceae > Marinobacter. The sequence goes on from NZ_JBLXHQ010000007.1 coordinate 148,090, forward strand.
ATAACAGCCAGTCCGAGACTCAATAGTGCGTAGAAGGCACCGTTGATAATCCCGATCAGAAGCTGGCCAGACAGCACCGCCATGGGCACGCCGAAGATCATGGACATGTTGCTAACTCCAGAAGCAGCACAGACATTGAATCGATTTTTATTTTTGCGTAATGCTTTGAGCCGTTTCGTGGGTTCCCCGGCAAGAGCCAGGGAACCCACACTTGCTTACGCCTTACTTGCCGCTAACCAGCTTGCACTTGCTGTCCGAGAGCGGGCGAAACGCCTCATCACCCGGAATGGTGCGGATGATTTTGTACAGATCCCATTCATTGGTGGACTCTTCCGGAGTTTTGACCTGAGCCAGGTACATGTCGTGAACCATACGGCCATCTTCACGGATACGGCCATTCTTGGCGAACATGTCGTTGATTGGCGTATCCATCATCTGCTTGCGCACGGTCTGGGAATCATCAGAGCCTGTCGCCGCAACAGCGTTCAGGTAATGGATCGCACTAGAGTAAATGCCCGCATGAACCATGGTAGGTCTTACGCCGGTTTCATCGAAAAAGCGGTCAGACCAGGCACGAGCTTCTTTATCCTTATCCCAATACCAGCCGGTGGTCAGCTGGATACCCTGGGCAGTTTCAGCACCGAGTGCATGAACGTCGGTCAGGAACAGCAGCAGCGCTGCCAGGGTTTGGCCAGACTGGGTTAAACCGAATTCTGCAGCTGTGGTAATGGCGTTGGTGGTATCCGCTCCGGCGTTTGCCAAGGCGACGACATCTGCTCCAGAAGCCTGCGCCTGAAGGATGAAAGATGAGAAATCCGGAGTCGGGAACGGGTGACGGATGCTGCCAATAATTTCCCCGCCATTGGATTCAACCATGCGAGTAACGTCTGCTTCCAGGGAGTGCCCGAACGCATAATCTGCTGTAAGGATATACCAGGTTTTGCCACCTTCTTTAACAATCGCGGTGGGGGTGCCGACGGACAGCGGGTAGGTGTCATAAGCGTAGTGGATGTGGTTCGGGGTGCAGTGCTCGTTGGTAATACTGGACGCAGCAGAACCGTTTACGAGACCAAGCTTATTGTTCTCCTCGATGACTTTGGTTGCAGCGATGGTTACCGAGGAAGCAACAAGACCAGCCACCATATCAACGTTATCGTTTTCCAGCCAACGGCGAACTGTGCTGGAGGCTACGTCCGGGCTGTTCCGGTCATCGGCGGTGACGATTTCGATCTTGGCGCCTTTAACGGTGCCACCGAAATCGGCAATTGCCATTTCCAGGGCTGAGAGGCCATTGGGGCCTGCAAGATCGCGATAGGTACCGGACATATCGGCCAGGTAGCCGATTTTTACGGTGTTGTTGGAAATTTCCGCTTGGGCGCCACCAACCATGAGGGCTGATGCAACGGCTGAGGTCAGAAGCTTTTTCATCATTGTCATTATTATATCTCCGCGACTGTTTTGCGTTGGTTCGGGTTCGGATTTTTGTTTCTATTTATTTTCTTTCACACAAACCTATCCGGGCTCAAACTCCCAGATAGCCATCCAGCACCGACTGCTTTGCACTCAGCTCATCGGCACTGACTTCTTCCACAATCAGCCCGTGCTCAACGACATAATGCCGATCAGCCAGAGGCGCTGCGAAGTGGAAATTCTGCTCTACCAGTACAATGGTCAATCCCTTTTTCTTTAGATCGACCAGCACCTGCCCAAGTTTTTCAACAATAACCGGCGCCAGGCCTTCGGTGATCTCGTCCAGCAACAGCATATTGGCACCGGTGCGAAGGATGCGCGCCATTGCCAGCATTTGCTGCTCGCCACCCGAGAGTTTCGTACCCTGGCTGAAGCGGCGTTCGTAGAGGTTGGGGAACATGGTATAGATTTCTTCCAGGCTCATACCTCCGCTGCGCACCACCGGCGGCAAGGTGAGGTTTTCGTGAACGCTGAGTGACGCAAAAATGCCCCGATGCTCGGGGCAATACCCGACTCCCAGCCTTGCAATATGGTGCGGAGCACAAGACATGGTCTCTTCACCATTGATCATGATGGAGCCCGTACGGCGGCCCACCATGTTCATAATCGCCTTGAGAGTGGTGCTTCGCCCTGCACCGTTGCGCCCGAGCAGCGTGACCAGCTCGCCGCGATTAACGACCAGATCCATACCATGCAAAATATGGGATTCACCATAGTAGGCGTGCAGCCCGGAGATGCGCAGCTGTTCGTACTGCTTTGTTGCATTCTGGTTCATTGGGCGGCCTCCTGCTCGACTGCTCCCCGTTCGCCACTGGAACCGGTTCCCATATAGACCTCGCGGACGCGGGGGTCAGCAGACACTGTTTCGTAATCGCCTTCCGTAAGGACTGAGCCCTGCGCCAGAACCGTAATCCGGTCACACAACTTGCTGACGACACTCAAGTTATGCTCAACCATCAGCACTGTCCGACCGTCAGCGGCCTTGCGCACCAACTCCACCACTCGATCTACGTCTTCTGCGCCCATGCCTTGGGTAGGCTCATCCAGCAGGAGCAGCTTCGGCTCCATAGCCAGGGTTGTCGCCAGTTCCAGCGCCCGCTTTCGACCGTATGCCAACTCCACGGTTGTGGTATTGGCATACTCGGTGAGACCGACAGAATCCAGCAGTTCCATGCAGCGTTCATTGAGGCGATTCAGGGAGGCACCGGACTTCCAGAAACTGAATGACGAGCCTTCAAAACCCTGAAGGGCAACCCGGATATTTTCCAGGGCGGTCATATGAGGGAAAACCGCTGAAATCTGAAAGGAACGAACAACTCCTTTGCGCGCAATACTAGCGGATTTCATGGGGGTAATATCTTCGCCGTTGAACAGAATCTGGCCACGGGTAGGGATAAGGAACTTGGTGAGCAGGTTAAATACCGTCGTCTTGCCTGCACCGTTAGGGCCGATCAGAGCGTGTATGTGGCCTTTCTGAACCTGAAGATTCACGTTGTCGACCGCAACAAAGCCCTTGAACTCTTTAACAAGGTTTCGGGTCTCCAGTACGAACTGGTCACTCATGAGCCAATCTACCTTTTGTTATTGTTGTACATTTGTACTTGTATACAGATTAGATTGACGTTTACGTAGACGTCAATCTAATTCTCATGTTTTTTTGGCGGTATGGAGTAGGTCATCGTTGAGTGAGCAACAGGCTCCTCGCCACCTTCCGAATAAACGAACACCTCACCCACGCCCATAGTGCGCCCTACCTTAAGCATGGTTGCTCTCGCCCAGATTGGCGTATGAGCAGCAGGTTTGCGCAAAAAGTTGATGTTCAGATTAGTGGTTACAGCCAAAGGCACCGGGCCGATTCTGCTCAATAATGCAGCATACACCGTCACGTCTGCCAGCCCCATCATAACCGGGCCAGACACAGTCCCACCCGGCCTGAGGTGGCCATCGTCAACATCCAGGCTCATCTCTGCCCAGCCGTCGCCCAACTTCCTCAAGGTGCCATAAGCTGCACCCTGAGGAAATTGCTCGTGCAAGAACTTGTCTAGCTCCTCAAGCGTCATCTTCATGGATTTGGCTCATCCTGAGCCCGGTTCCGCAACACGAAGCGCTGAATCTTGCCGCTGGGAGTTTTCGGGAGTTCATCCACAAACTCGATCTCACGGGGAAACGCGTGTGTAGAGAGGCGCCGGCGAACCAGTTCCTGAAGCTCATCTTTCAGGATCTGATCATCCGAAGGCTGCTGATCACCCTTGATGACTACGTATGCCTTGATAATAGAGCCACGCTTTTCATCAGGCTTTGCAACGACGCCCGACTCTGCAACCGCGGCGTGTTCCAGCAATGTGCTTTCCACATCGGCAGGGCCAACCCGGTAACCGGCGGTGGTAATGATGTCATCGTCACGACCACTGAAGGAAAAACTGCCATCACCGTGGCAAATCGCCATGTCACCGGTGAGGTAATAGCCTTTTACGAACGGATCTTTCTCGCCCCAGGTGTAACCGTCAAAGTGAAACAGTGGCGATGCTTTCACATCAATCGCAATCTGCCCGACTTCACCTTCGCCCACTTCTTCGTTCTTCTCGTTCAGTGCAACCACCTTATGGCCCGGAGAAGAGTAGCCCATGGAGCCCTGGCGTACCGGATGCTCAAGCGCATGGAAGTTGCAGCAGGTCATACCGGTTTCGGTCTGGCCGTAATGATCCATCACCGGGCAAAAATGGCGACTCTTGATCCAGTTAACCACTTCCGGGTTCAAGGGCTCACCGGCACTGCTGGCTACGCGTAGCCCAAGGTTCTCACCTTCCGGAAGAACGTGGTCGTTGGCTTTGAGCAGGCGATAAGCCGTAGGGGCAGCGGCAAGATTGGTGATCTTGTACTTGCGGATCATGTCGTAGGTGGATTCGGGTGTAAAAGCACCCGGATTGAAGTGGGTAGCGTGCCCCATCAGCAGCGGACCGACAACGGCGTAGTAAAGACCGTAGGCCCAGCCCGGATCCGCAACGTTCCAGAAGGTATCGCCATCTCGCAGATCAATTGCGTACTTCATGTAAACGTAGAAAGCCATCAACGCGCGGGCAGGAACGGCAACACCTTTTGACTTGCCTACAGTGCCTGAGGTGAACATCTGCAGGAATGGGTCACTGCCCTTGATCATGACCGGTTCAAAATCCGGCTTCTGCGCATCAAGTGTGCTGCGAAAATCCGGAATACTGCCGTCAGCTTTTTCGGCATCAACGCACAGTATTGGCGAACAACCCTTCACCTCGGTGAGCTTGGGGTAGTTTGCAGGATCCGTTACGACCAGTTTGGTTCCTGCACGCTCGAGGCGATACTCGATAGCGCCGGAGCCGAATGCTGTAAACAGCGGCTGATAGACCGCACCTGCGCGCAGTGCACCTGCAATAACAATGAGCAGTTCCGGGCCTCTTGGCAGCAAACCTGCAACCCGGTCGCCTTTTCCGATGCCCTGAGAGGCCAGGTAGTTTGCAAAACGCGCGGACTGTTCTTTCAGCTCGGCAAAAGTGAGCACACCATCACCGCCACCGTCTTTTTCGTAATAAAGCGCGACTTTCTTTGGGTCGACCGCCCACTTGTCACAAATTTCATGACAGACGTTCAGCCCGTTTTCCAGACTCCCGTCCAGAATTTCCGCTTCCAGTGCAGCGGGATCGAAGTTTTTATAAACGTCGGCGTAATCCGGAAGACTCATGAACAGCTCCTGCTATTTTTATCATTGAACGCATAGATCAAGATTTATCACAGCCTTCACTTTACGTAAAGGTAAACTTTAGGCGAACAACCTTCAAAATGAAGGGCAATTACCAAGAATATGCCGAAGCCCATCGCAGTTCACCATTGAATCATCGCAGTTAACCACAACATCCGAGCGGGCGATGACATAGCTCCTTCCGGTTATACTGTTTTTCACAACCTGATATTCACCCTCCTGCTTTACTGCGGAAAACTCGCCGACAAAACTAGTCTCCCGGAGCGACACCGTTTCAAGTTTTTCTCCAGGGCGAATAAGCCCTTCGTAATTCATCAGAGCCAGACGGGCCGAAGTGCCAGTGCCGGTCGTGCTCCGGCAGATCACGCCCGGGTGCACATAAGTTGCCGAACGGGAGCGATAATAGCCTTCAGCGATTTGTTGAATCGGCCCCATAAAGTGCAGAAACGGCAGGCGCCCCACATCGCCAAGCGTATAGTGAGAAAAGCTCCGCTCCGCCTGAATTGCTTCAACAATCGCCTGGGCAACGTGTGCGAGCCGGCGCTCTTCATTGAGCGTGAGCCCGAATCCCAGCGATTCCGCATCCACCAACGCGTAAAAGCCGCCACTGTAGGCAACGCTGTAGATGACAGTGCCAATTGATGGCACGTTGATACTGGCACGGTGGGTATGAATGTAACTTGGCAGGCCTTCACAAGTGATTGCTTCAACTACGCCGTTTTTTACCAGTGCTTCGATGCGAACAAGACCCGCCGGAGATTCCAGCAGAAAGCTCTGCTTACCCTCCTTCTTGGGCACTATTCCTGCTTCAAGAACGGCAGTCGCCGTACAGATAGTGTTGGAGCCGGAATAAATCGGGTAACCCATCACTTCCATGATGATGTATCCGGCTGCCGCGCGGGGGTTGGATGGAGGAACAAGCAAATCCACGGACATCTCGGGGATGCCGTAGGGCTCTTCCAAAAGCAGTTTTCTCAGGCCATCGGCGTCATCACGGAGATACTCCATTTGTGCCCGAACACTGTCCCCCGGCAGAGGCCCGATACCGCTGGTCACAATGCGGCTGACATCGCCGCCTGCGTGGGTATCCATAAGCTGAATCGTCAGTTCCTGCTTCATGCACTGTGCTCCAGAGACCAGGGTTTGCCATGCTGTTCCCACTGGGCATCCGGGACTATGACAATCTTGCCAATATAATTGCTGCCACGATTCATGAAGTAACGCTCCGCCCGGTGCAGTTCCGAAAGCCGGAAAGCACCATGAAGCACTGGCTTGAGTTGCCCGCTGCGAATCCATTCCACAAGCTGCTCAGCCTCCTCCCGGGTACCGTGAGAAACGCCAAAGATCTGCACCTGATACAGATAGATCCGGGTCCAGAGGACTTCACTGACATTGCCACCACTGGCGCCAGCAATACTCAGGCGGGGATATGTTTCGCGAGCGTTCATATCGAAGATCATGGCGTCGATGAAGCGATCGGTCATATTGCCGCCCACCAGGTCCATAACCGCGTCAAAGGGTTTGCCGCCAGTAGTGGCTTTTACACGCTCCACAAAACTATCCATATCGGAACGATCAAGCACTGACTCGGCCCCTAATTCCGTGAGAGCGGCTGTTTTATCCAGGGTGCTTAGCGCGAAGGGTATGGCGCCCACAATCCGACAGAGCTGGATCAGAGCGGTGCCGACGCCGCCGCTGGCTCCTGTGACCAGAACACGCTCCCCGGCTCTCACATGAGCAGACGTAAGCATGTGCATAGCCGTCTGGTAAGAGCACATTCCCATTGCGGCGAGCTGTGCATCGCCCAGCTCCTCATCTGGCACAAAGTGGAACTGATTTGAAGGAACGGCAACGTATTCCGCGTAGCCGCCATCGGCGCCGTGGCCGTAATAATCCGGAGTCAGATTGATGTCCCGACGATTATCCGCATAGATATTAAAATCCAGCAGACCTCTCTCGCCGATCCGCTCAGAAGCCACACCATCGCCAACGGCCACAATACGGCCAGCAATGTCTGCGCCCTGAATACGGGGGAAAATCAGCGTGGGTTTGCCACCCATCTGAAACGAGGTGGTTTCACCCTTTTTGGTGGGATACAGCCCTTCCCGGGCTTTGCGATCTGTATTGTTCTTGGCGGTAGCGGTTACCTGAACCAGCACCTCGCCCGGAGCCGGAGAAGGCGTGGGCACATCTTTATACTCAAGCTTCTCGATATCGCCATGGCCAGTAAGGACCATCGCTTTCATGGTACTCGGGATCATAAGTGAATAATCTTCCCTGCCTGAGGAATATAAGGTATCCCTTCAGGATAGGTGACATTCACACATATGTCAGGAAGTTATATGGCTACCCACTACTGGCAGGCGCAAGACTAACGGGCGATCACCTTGTAAACGGGGCGCAGCTTGGGAATCTGTTTCAAAACAACCTGAATAATGGTCATCAACGGCACTGCTAACACCACACCCACAGGCCCCCAGAGCCACCCCCAGAAAAAGATCGACACGAAAATGATCACTGGATTAATTGCCATACGGAAACCGTGAATCCAGGGCTCTATGAAGAACCCCACCATGGTGGTCAGAACAAGATAGCCGGTCGGTGCAATCGCCATCATCCAGACAGTGTCCAGGCTTACCGCCGATACGATAGTAAGCAACAGAATGGTAAGAATAACGCCAAGGTAAGGAATAAAGCGGGCAAGACCGGCCACCAGCCCCCAAACTGCCGGATCCGGCAGTCCGACAGCCCAGGCCATAAGGCCGGTTGCAACTCCCACAGACGTATTGCTGATACCGAGAACCCCGAGGTACTGAGCAATCTGCTGCTGGGAATCCCGGGTAATGCGCAGCACTCTTCGGCGATGGCTTCTCGGCAACTGTCGGACAAAATTCAGCACCAACCTGTCGCCACTGACCAGCAAAAAGTAAGTGAGGGCCATGGCGAGCGCAAGCCCCGCAATTCCGTCGCGTGCCTTATTCATCAGCTGGGCACGCCAGGAGTCGGTCTGCAGAACTACGGTTGTTGGCTCTGCGGTTGTCTTTTTACCGCCACTCTCGGAGAGCTCGTTTACGGAGTCCTCCACTTTCTGCGCAGACTCGGTGACCTTACTGATCTGACGCTTCAACTCGCTTTCACCGACCAGCAACCGGGAAATGCCCTGCGGTGCCTTACCCGCCCACTCCAGCGCAGGCGTGGCAACGGCCATAGACACACCTGCGATAGCCACAAGTAACAGCAATACCAGAATAAGCGAACTGACCACTCGGGGAATGTGCAGCCCTGAGCACATACGCGTCACCAGCGGCGACAACAACAAGCTTGTCAGGAGCGCCAGTACCATCGGCAATATAATCTGATGGGCGAGGTACAGGGTGTAAAGCACGCCCAGAATAAATAGCCCATAGATTGGCGTGGCAAGATCGGCCAGAGTTTTTCCGGGCTCGGGAACGGGTTCTTTACCCGAATGCAGTTCGTCATCCATATAAAAACCACTAGCTGTCGTCCTGCAGCGATTATAGACACTGCAGGCCTGAATTGGTGCGCCACCGGAGGTTTTGGCTGGCAAGCTGAGCAGTGTACCTTCGGCAAAGCTTTACCGCATTATAGAATGGCTTCGGCCGGGAGGAAGGCAACAATCCGGAACAGGTTCATATATCGCATTCGCTCTGAACACGGGCACGGAATTCCTTACGAATACGCTCGTTTTCCTCATCATTAACGAAAACGCGCTCGCCATCCTTATTCAGCCGGTAAATCCCCGAAACACTTTTGAGATATTTCAGGCGCGCCTGCAAGGCTTCGCAGTGAGCTTCAAGCTTCGCTGCTCTGGCCTCCTGCCTGGCCTGGTTTTCCTCCCGGGCTGCCCGTTCTTTTTCGCTTTGCTGAAGAAATTCATTCACCCGCTGTTTTCGCTCGGTAGCTGCCGCATCCGAAGATGGCGGCGGCACTTTCAAACGAACCTCGTCAGTGACTGCATTGGCAGGTGGCCGATCCCCGAAATGAGTCTGGCCATTCTCATCAACCCAGCGGTAGGCTCCAGCATGAGTGAATGGCGCTGCCAATAATAAAAAAATGATTGTGAGTCCTTTCATCAAATTTGTTCTCTGTCATCAGGGTAACGTTTGTAAAAGAATCATGGCGCGGAAACGCTGTATTCAAGAATTTACTCAGAGGTTAAAAGCAAGTCCAGATAATGGTTGAGAATGCGCGCATGCCCCTTCCAATCGTACTCGCTTATGGTTATCAAATTGAGCGCGATGCCGTGCAGATAGCACGCCAAACTCTGCACACCTGTTAAACGCTGCTCTGGCGAGCTGTCAGGGAAAACCTGCTCTGCCAGAGGCAGAAAGAACACATTCAAACGACTTTCTATATCGGCATGGTTTACGAAGAACTGACTCTCGTGCGAGGCATCATCTTCGTGAAGAAAAACCATTCGAAATCGATCCGGATGGGCAAACCAGTAATCAAGATAAGCATGGCAGGCGGCTCGATACTGTTCCGCTGGTGTTTCCGCGACGCTGATTCGAACTCTTATTTGCTCAAACAGCTCCACAAAAAACTCTTCCCATATATGGTGGAGAATTTCATTTTTACTGCCAAAGTATTTGTAGAGCGTCATCGCCCCCATACCAACATCTGCAGCAATCTTCCTCATGGATACAGACGCAAAGCCGTCTTCCCTGAAGCGCCTTTTTGCCGCCTCAATAATCTTTTTTTCTTTTTCCCGGGTTGCTTCAGGAGCCTGCTTCGGCCGCCCTCGCCTTGCTTTCTGGTTAATATCGATCTCCCGACCCAATAGATTTCACGATAATCAAGCTTGCCCGTTTGATCGGGCAAAATAAATTATTGCATTTATCGTACGCGTACGATTATATTGTGAAAACAGTTTTTGTGTACTTGGTGTACAAATCAGGCGAAACAATCATGACCAACAGCGCTTCTGCAGATATGGCCCGGAACTACTCGTTTTGGCAGCACAAATTCGGGCACTATCACCCAAACGCCCCGCTCCCGGAAGGCAGCTTCACCGTTGATGTTCTCATAGTCGGTGCTGGTTACACCGGTCTGACCACGGCCCGAGAGGTAAAACGCGACGATCCTGAGTTGCACGTGATGGTGCTGGACGCGAATGAGATCGGCTTTGGCGCTTCGGGCAGAAATGGCGGCTTCAATATGACGCTATTCGGAATGGAACCAGAAGTAACGGCTTTACGCTGGGGAAAGGCAAAGGCACGAGAAGCCCAGACATATATGCAGAAAGCGGTTGCCTATGTTCAGGATCTGATTGAAAACGAACGCCTGGATTCCGACTACGAGCATACCGGGATGTGGCGAGTTGCTTACACCGAGCGGCAAGAGAAACGGCTGAGAAACACCTATCGTCTGCTGTGTGATCTGGCAAAAGAAGGAAGTTACGTTTTTTACGACCGGGATCAAGTGAGAGAAAAGCTGAATGCACCGCACATCAGGGCAGCCATCTACGAACCGGAAACCGGAATTCTGGACCCTTGCAAACATGTGCGGGCATTAAAGGTGTTGGCCGAACGGGCAGGTGCAACTATCCACGAGAATTCGACGGTAACCGATATTCGCAGAACGCAAGCAGGCGTGGTAGTGCAAACGTCGAATGCGACAATTCGTGCGAAAAAACTGGTGCTGGCAACCAATGCCTGGACTCACACACTACCGGGGCCTCGCAAGCTTCGAAGTCGGCAGCGGGCGGTGTGGACCTACCAGATTGTCTCTGAACCCCTGACCAAAGAGGAATGGGAAACACTGGGCTGGAGCGACCATATGTCGATCGAAGACAACCGGCAACTGGTTCACTATTTGCGAATCACCAAGTGTGGCCGCATCACCATGGGCGGCGGGGATATTGGATTTGAATATGGCAGCGCCATGAATAAATGGCAGGACCAGAATGTCTGGCAGGATCTGGAAGCGCACTTCCGCTGGCTGTTTCCATCTCTTACCCATAAAAAAATTGACTACAAATGGGGCGGCGCCGTTTCAGCGAATTTTGATATGGTTCCGGAAATAGGATTTATTGGTGACCAGAATATTATCTACTCAACGGGCTGCATCGGCCACGGCGTATCGCTTACGCAGCTGAACGGCCGGCTCATTGCAGACCTGATTTCGGGCGTTGATAGTGAATTGAGCCGGTTCTGGATCGTGAACAGGAACGCCATTCCCGTGCCACCCGGCAATGTCCTTTCCTATCTTGGCGTTAAAGCAATCACTGGAGCCCTCAAGGGCGTTGACTGGTTTGAGGAACGGGACCTTCGCAAAACGTGCAGTGCTGGTACGGAAGGGGAAAATCATGGGTCCTGACCAAGCACCCGGTCACCAGCGGACATTGCTGCACAACGCCACTGTCTGGTTTGGTGAGAATGCCCTTCCTGAAAAAGGCTGGCTTGAAATCCTCGGGAACCGCATTGCGTCTGTAGGCCGCGGAAAACTGCCTGACTCACCGAACAATGTCGATGCGATTGACCTCAACGGCGCACACCTCTTACCCGGATTTGTGGATTGCCACTCGCACTTAACGGTCAGTGCATGGATTCCATGCTCGATTCATGGCGCTGGCTGGACCTCAAAAAAAGACCTGTTGGATGCCCTGCGCCGAAGAGCATCTATAAGCGAAGAGACCGACTGGTTGATTGTGTTCTATGCGGACTTTCATAGAATCGGCCGGCTGCCGTCCATGCAGGAGCTGAATGAGGCTTGCCTGGGTCGCCCCGTCATCGTCAACGATTATTCACTGCACCAGTGTCTGGCGAATGAGAGTGCCTTTAGTCGGGCAAATATTGCTTCTCTCAGTTTTCCTGTTAACGATGTGGTTTTGAAAAATGGACAGCCTACCGGTCTGCTTCAGGAAGCCGCAAGCGGACACATGCTGAGTATCGCTCTTCAGCAGCTTGCCGGGCAGCTTGAATCCATTAGCGCACTGGCTCTTTTGGAGGCAGAAGCCGCACGACACCTGGCGATGGGCATAACAGCCTGCCACGACCCCTGCGTTCACCCAAAGATGCAAGCGGCCATGGAGAGGCTGCAAACCCGCACGCCGTTGCGTTTGTCGTGGTCTCATGTCAAATCGAGTGAGAATGCTGATTACGTAGTCGACGAACTTTGTTTATCCTGCGGGGCGGGCCCAAAAAGCGCCAAAGTGTTTCTCGACGGAGCGAAGCAATGTGCAATATGCCTCGATCCAGGCGATGTTATGAAGTTAACGTCCTACGCTGTTGGGAGCGCATTGAAAGGCGACTTATCCAGCCTGCGAACGCTTACAAGTACAACGCTCGCCTATAAAAACCAGAAGTTTGTTACACCCTATCTCAGACTCTCTCCCAATGAGATCCGTAAAACACTGGACGACATTGGTGAGGCGGATGCACGACCCAAAATCCACGCCATTGGCAATGAGGCGGTCAAGTGTGCCTGCCAGGCCTTGAAGCAAACCGGCACCAAAAACTCAAGCATTGAGCACCTGATACTGCTCACAAACAATGACATTGAAGCGGTTACGGACTGCGCAGCCATCGCCTCCTTGCAGCCAGGTTTTTTGAATCAGTCGGAAGAGCTGGTCTCATCAAAAATGGAAAAGGTGATGAACATCATTCCTGCCCGATCATTAATTGACGCCGGTGTTCCTACCGCGCTTAGCTCAGACAACCCCTGCGGCCCGCTTGACCCGCTCGGCAATATTCGTAGCGCGGTTAACCGACGCTCCGATCGCGGTTTCATCATCGATAAAAAAGAGGCCATCACAATTTCTGAGGCCGTGCGCGCCTATTCGGTTACAGGCCATCATGCGATCCATGGCAAGCCACACAAAGGCCTATCCGTGGGTGAAATAGCGGACCTGGTAATCCTCAACAGTAGCCCGGAGAACCCCGCAGCGCGGGTTTTATCGACCTGGGTTGATGGTATTGAGGTGTATACACAGGGCGTTTTTCGAAGACGTACATACCGACCCTGAGGCCGGGATTATCCCCCGGCCTTCCCTGGCTGCCCAGGCATTTCGGGCACCGCCACCTTTTGCCCACTTCCCCTTCCCGCCGCTCCGCCGGCGTTCATTTTGATTGTTGCCCCGCCCATGGCCACACCGCTTGGGTCAATCTTCACAAAGCTGCCGCCAGCCTTGAGAGTGATCTCGGCACCAGCTTCAATAATGGCCTTTTGCCCGGCTTTGATATGAAGTTCAGTACCGGAATCGCTGAGCCAGGCTGTACCAGCTTTCAGATGCAAGGTGCCGGTTACGTTGAAGCTGTGGTCCCTGCCGGTCTGTTCGCGTTTTTCGCCATCTATGATTTGATGTTCGTTGCCTTTTACATGGCTGAAGCGGTCGTTTCCGACCGTCAGATGGCTGTCGTTCCTGATGACTTCGGTACGGTTGTTTTCAGTGAGCAGGTCCAGGTCTTTCTGGGCGTGGATGTAGACCTGTTCCTTGTCGGCCTCGTCTTCAAAGCGCAATTCGTT
>NZ_JBLXHQ010000008.1:0-160695 GCF_048259445.1 Marinobacter sp.
AGTCGTTGGTCTCCCAGAACTCTCGCTCTTCTGCTTCAGTTTTAAACTCAGGCATCTTTTTCAACTTGCTCATAAACAGCCCTCTCTTTGCGGTGCATGTCGCGAGCTGAAATCACGCGAATCAGTGTACCGTTCAGCCTTAGTGTAAACGTGATGTGGAGTAGCCTCTCATCATCCGTTTCACCAAGGGCATGAAACCGGACCTCTGCTTGGCTGTGTCTGGAATTCTCCAGCACGAGAAGCGGCTCATTAAAGAAGATTTCTTCCGCTTCGGACTGGTTGACGCCATGCTTCTCCACGTTTTTTCGGGAGTTGCCTTCGTCCCAGTCAAAGCCAGTGACTTGTGCCCAATAGATCATAAAAGTATATTACCAGCATATACGTTGCCGTCAACAAGTGCTAACCAATGCAGGCACGGCGACGCCCACTACATTGGGCCTTCGGCTTCATTCCATGGGCGCCCCTGCTGCAAGCGTTATGTTTTTCGTAAGGCTGGCTGAAGTCCAAGGTGGTCAACAAAAGGCAGAAAATCGCGGTCCAAAAACAGTAGGGGGAATTGTTTTTCTATGCAAAACGTCGCGATGATCACGTCGGCAGTTTTTCTGATCGTGAGGCCTTTTTTCCGTAGTGCTCGATAGTTGTCGGCGCACTTAGTTGCCATTTCTTTGCCAAACATTTCATATTGATTTAATGCGAGCAGGCTTTGCTTGGTTTGGCGATATTGCTTGTCGTTGCGGATGCCTTGCAGGATTTCCAGAAATATAAGATCGCCGATCGCAACCGAACCTTGGGTTATCGAAGCGTCTAGCAGGTCAGTTTGTGGGTTTTCAACGCCATTGAAATAGTCGATCCAGACGCTGGTATCCACCAGAATCATTCGGCACCCCTCATTTCATTTAGGTCGCCTTCCCACTTGATCTTGCCGCGTAACTTCCGAATTTCCTGCTGTTTGCTAAGCTGGACTAGAAGTTTTAGGCCTTGCTCAACGGCCTCTTTTTTGGTTTCGTAGCCGGAGGCTTTGAGGGCTTCGGCCATTAACTGGTCGTCGATGACTATGTTAGTTCTCATGATGCACCTATGTGTATAGAATTCGAATTATATACACAATCTAGCACCTCAAAGAGAACATAACAATCGGCTGCACAGCGACCGTTTTTCCGCCGCTTCGCTGCTCCAAACCGGCTCGTGAGCGAGGCGCGATACGAATAAAAACATCTAAGAGATTTGAATGACGGAAAAACTCACCCGGGCGAAGGACAAGCTTTTAAGCACGGAGCACCCGCGTTGACGCAATCTTTTATCGTGTGCGATCAAGCTGCAGATATTGTTAGGTAGTGTTTGGTTTGGGTTATTTCTGTTTTCGCTGCAACCTTGTGTTTAGTGCCGGTTTGATTTTTAGATAAACGTCCAGGCCAGGATTCTCGTAACTTTATTTCCCTGCTTCATTTCTATTTCTCGTATATCTGTCGCACCAAGCTTGCGAATCAGTTTTTTTGCGGGCTTTACGTTGTCAATTTTCGATATCAGGCTTGTAAACCAGCGGCATTGACTGGAAAACAGATGGCTCTCTTTTATGAGTTTTTTGAGGAACATTTTTTCGCCACCCTTACACCAAAGCTCCGCTTCAAGCCCGCCAAAATTCAGAGTGGGCGATGTGGATACGGTTGTTTTCTCACCGCGATTACGGGCAAGATTATTGAGTTTACGCAGGCTGCCTTTTAGTGCTTCATCTTGCGAGGCATGAAAAGGCGGGTTGCATACGCTAACGTCGAAGAATTCCTCCGCTTGTATAATCCCCTCAAAAATATGATTTTTTTCGGGTTGCCTCCGCAGTATGAAACGGCCCTTCAGCTTGGGGTTGTTCGCAATAATCGCAGCTACGTTCTCAAGTGAACGGCTATTGATATCGCTACCAACACAATCCCAACCGTATATCTGGCAGGCCAGTAGTGGGTATATACCATTTGCCCCGGTTCCTATATCCAGCAAGGCGATTTTGGGCCGGGTATAAGCCGGGTGGCTGGCCGGCTCGTCAATGCCAAGCAGTTCAGCTATGTAGTGGATATAGTCGACCCGGCCCGGGATGGGCGGGCAAAGAGCGCCTTCCGGAATATCCCAGTCAATAATGTTGTAAAAATGCTTTAGTAGCGCAGCATTCAGGGTTTTTACGGCCAGTGGATCCGTGAAATCTATGGAAAGGTTGCCGTGAGCGTTTGTGTTCACATAAGCGGCTAGTGGCGGATAACTGTTGGCGAGAGATGGAAAGTCGTAGCCTTGGTTGTGCAGATTCCTCGGATGCAGGCCTTTGCCATCAGGTCTGGCTTGTTTACGTTCACTCCGATGCATAAAAACCGACTCTTATATCTCGTGAAATTCCATCGTCCGGATATTAACGCTTGACGTTAATAACGCGTCGCGTTATTATGGCCGCGCTCTGACACCACTCAAATGCAAGCATACCGTGAAGCAGGCAAGAGGTCATTGAGACCAGCCTTCCGGGCACAAAATAGGTGTGGAAGTTGTTGGAAATATTGATCAATACGAGGAGGTAACTCATGCGCAGTATCAGTGCTGTTGCGCCTGGCGAGTTGCTGAAAGAAGCGTTTCTTGAGCCCATGGGTATTTCTCAATACCGCCTCGCAAAAGAGATCGGGGTTCCGGCTCAGCGAATCGGCCAGATTATCGCCGGTAAGCGCTCGATTACTGCAGACACTGATCTCCGGCTCTGTCGCTTTCTTGGTTTGTCTAATGGTTACTGGTTACGGGCTCAGGTAGCCTACGACACTGAGATTGCAGAACACGCCCTTGAAGATCAGTTGAAGAACATTCGGCCCTGGAGCTCCGGGGCAGACATCGGGAACATGGCATAACAGGGAGAATATGATGAGCAAGAAACCTTCAAAAGACTCGGTAACAACTGCCTTGATTGAAGAACAGACTGCTGCCTTTTTAAAGGCTGGTGGCGCTATTGAATATGTGGTTAAAGGAACAAGTGGGCAAGTATTCCCTGCGGGTGCGAAGCAGACTAACCCGAAAAAAGGCTGATGTGACTGGTACGCGGCATCGAATTGCTTCATGAAATCCAGAACCTTTCGTCTCGATCGCTTTATCAGCCAGAACAGTGCTTTCTCACTTTCAGATGTGCGTCTGTTAATTGCGCAAAAACGGATTTTTCTGGATGGGCAAGCGGCCTCTTCCGTTCAGCAAAAAGTGACAGAATTCACCCACGTTGTGCTGGACGGTAATTGCTTGAAAGACCGCAAGCCTGTTTACATAGTGCTGAACAAACCCAAAGGGGTTGTCAGTGCGACGAAAGACCTCAAGCATTCAACTGTGTTGGATATTATTCAGCATCCTCAGAAGAACGAACTGCATATTGCCGGTCGCCTTGACCTGAACACAACAGGGCTGGTGTTATTGACCAACGATGGTGCATGGTCTCGTAAGATAAGCTTGCCTGAGACAAAGCTCGAGAAAGTCTATGAGGTTACTTTGTCCAGGCCATTAACCAGTGAGTATGTTTCTGTATTTCGTGAGGGCATCTATTTTGGCTATGAAAACATTACAACCCGGCCCGCCAGTTTAGAGATATGCTCTGAGTACACCGCAAGGCTTTCACTGGTTGAAGGCAAATACCATCAGGTTAAACGGATGTTCGGGTTTTTTGATAACGAAGTGTTGGCACTCCACCGTGTAGCTGTCGGGCCAGTTTCCCTTGAGGGGCTTGATGAGGGGCACTCCCGGCTGCTGACAGCAAAGGAGTTTTCGGCAATTGGGGCTTACTGATATCAGTTTTTTAAATTGCGTTATTCATGGATAAAAATCGAAATATCATAGCGCGCCTGCGCGAGCGCATTCCGGCGTTCGAATGTGTTCCGGGTTGTCACGATTGCTGTGGCCCGGTAACTACGTCCTCTGAAGAAATGTCACGCCTGCCTTTAAAAACAGAAGCCGAACATGATGCAGCATTAAACGATTATAGCTGCGTGCATCTTGGCCCTGATGGCTGCAACGTGTATGGCGAGCGGCCGCTGATTTGCCGTTTGTTTGGCACAACACCCAATATGCCCTGCCCAAATGGTCGTCGCCCGGAACCCATGGTAGAGCCCGACGTTGAGCGCCAGGTTCATTACTACATTGCTAACACCCGGCAAGTTTTGGTGTAGCGATTTTTCAGGGTTGCCGGTGAATTCAAAATGTAAGAAGTTACTCAACTCAGGAACCGGTACCCGCATGGCAGCGAGCACCGGTTTTAATCATTTTAAAGCGATGAAGTCCTATGAGTTGGTGAGTTTTTCCCACTCTTTCTCGGCTTCATCTTTTTTCATGCCGTACTTCTCCTGGACTTTGCCAATAAAGTGGTCGCGACGGCCGGCGATCTCATCCAGATCGTCGTCTGTTAACTTGCCCCAATTCTCGCGGACCTTACCTTTGAGTTGTTTCCAGTTGCCTTCAACGATGTCGTTGTTCATATCAGTTTCCTCGCTTTGTCACGGCGGCACACAGAAAAAAAGGCCGCCTGAATGAAAGGAATGTCCGGCTTGCCGTTCCTGTAGCAATCCGTTGAATCGGTATCTACGTTCTCATAGGGATCTTTGTTTGACAACGCTTCCCGTGTTGCGGTTAATTCATACTGTAATGCCTATAACTCCTGAGATCCGCAATGTGTATGGGTTCGGCCCGTTAATAATTCTCAGCGATAAAACTCCCGATAGCCCTTTTTCAGAGCGATGCAGATGCCTGATAAAAAGAAAATTGAATCGGTCCTGGAGCTTACGAAAGACCTTGCCTCTACGCACAAGTCGTTTCGGTCGGAGGCTGCCAATACGCCAGAAGCACTTAAAGGCCTGGTTGCCCGGGACTTTGAGGCCGTTATGAAAAACGGTTATGTGATCATTGAGGGCCTGCTGACCGCTTCGCAACTTGAATTGGTTCGTGATGCTGCTTTGCCACTGCTGGGGAAATCCGGGCGCAACACCTTTGAAGGGGTAAAGACACAGAGGCTCTACAATGTGCTGGAGAAAACGCGGGTAATCGACTTGCTCGCAACGCATCCTCGCATTACGGGTCTTCTGGACCGGCTGTTTCAGCCCAACTATCTGCTCAGCCAGGCTCAGGTTATCAATATATTGCCTGGCGAATCAGCCCAGCCGCTGCATTACGATGATGGGTTTTACCCGGTTCCACGTCCGCGTCCACCCTTTGGTGCGGCCACTGTCTGGGCGATTGATGAGTTTACGGAAGAAAATGGCGCTACGGTGGTTATCCCTGAAAGCCATAACCTGGGGAAGGAAGTTGTCACTGACCGGGCACAGGCCATACCAGCCGTGATGTCTGCCGGTTCAGTCGTGTTCTTTTTAGGTACGCTCTGGCACGGTGGAGGTGCCAACCGCTCGGATGCGGACCGTCTGGCGGTAACCTGCCAATATTGCGAGCCCTGGTTAAGACCGCAAGAGAACTTTTTTCTTGAGCTTAGCCAGAGCACACTTTCTCAAATTCCTGAGCAGCTGCTGAGCATGGTGGGTTATTCGATCCATCCGCCGTTCATGGGCATGGTAAACGGCATGCATCCCAAGCGAACCTTGCAGCCAATCAAGCCTGAATAACGTCAGGCAATTGCACGAGGGGCGTTTTTTCGCTCCTGATGCTTTTCTTAATTCCCTAGTACGTTCGTTTCATTCTTCTTTGATTTCTTGGACGCTTTCTTTTCTTTTGCTGTTAAAAGCGGTTGTTTTTTCGTTTCCTTTTTTTTGTCTTGTCCTTTGCTCATTACATGTACTCCAGTTAGTACGTGTTTTGGCATCAATAAAAAATACGATGCCGATCACGCAGAACATTCAGTATGGCCCCAATCCCGGGTAACTGAAAGCAATTGAATATCACGCCTGATAAAACCCGCGCTGGCTGGTCACAGACTCATTCGTTGCGCCCTCATCCAGATTCATTGTGAAAACGTAAGGGTTCGTAGAGTTCAGTTTTTCAGACAGGAGTTGCACCCGATGAGCCCGGCAGACGAGTCCCGGATTATTGAAATGGCGTGGGAAGATCGCACGCCATTTGAAGCCATATTCCAGCTGTACGGAATGTCGGAACCCGATGTTATCCGGTTCATGCGCAGGTCTCTCAAACCCGGCAGCTTCAGGCTGTGGCGGGCAAGGGTGTCTGGCCGGGCCACCAAACACCTGAAGCTGAGAAACCCGGATGTGAGCCGGGGCTATTGTTCTACACAGTACAAGCAGCGCTAGGCAACCAGGCGCCTGCGTTTTACCCCTCCAGATTCCGCACCCGCTGCGCCAGTATCGTGAAGTCGAAGAGCTTTCCTTTGGGTAGAAGCAAGAGCAATAGCGACACGGCTATAGGCACCAGGGATGCCAGCAGGAACGACTCGAGCAGGTAAGTGGTGGGGGCGCCCGGCGCAGGAAACACTGAGAGCCCGGCAATCAGGCCGGCCAACGTACTGAGGGCGGCGTTGTAGTTCTGGTAGCGAGCGTTGTAGAAACCAAAAAACACCGGGAAGGCTGCGGCGCAGCACAGCAAGTCCGCCAGCAGGAACAGATAGAGCACGCTGTAGCCCTGGGCCGCGACGAACAGCACCGGTACCGACAGCAACACAATCAGCCAACGCGAAAGCGACAGCAGGCTGTGGTTACTCAGTTTGGGTAATAGCCGACGCAGGTCTATGACCATGATGCTGGTCAACCCGCTTATTGTGGAGTCGGCGCTGCTCATGATCAGCGCCAGACCAAAGGGTAAAAGACCAATCGCAAACCAGAGTGGCACATCTGCAAGCAGCACGCTGAACAGCGCCACCGAACCGTCCCCGGGCAAGCCCAGCCCCACAAACGCCAGCCCGAACAAGCCCATGATGAAGATGATAGGGAAGCTCAGCAGGCCGCTGGTAATAAATCCGTTACGAATGACTTTGTTATCACGGGCGGCGAAGATCCGCTGCCAGGTTCCCTGGTAAAACAGTCCCGTAAGCACCACTGCGATAAAGAATGTGAGGCCGGATTTCAGGCCGTTGATATCGAGCGGATCCAGCAAGTGCGGCGCTTTTTCCTGCAAGCCCTGCAGTGCAGGAGCCAGACCACCGGTAGCCTGCCAGCCGAAGGCGATCAGCAGAATCAGAAAGGGCAGAATCACCAGCATTTGTACCCGGTCGGTAAAAATGGTGACACGCAGCCCGCCGTAGAGGGTGTAGAGCAGGGTGGCGGCCATCACAATGGTGGCGGTAAGCCACAGCGGCACGGGAGCGAGCAGGGAGACCATTTTGGCGATGGCGGTCAGGCCTGCTGTCAGGCTGATAAACAGATAGAAAATCATGATAACCAGCACGAAACCATACATCACCCGGCCGTAGCGGCCGAGTACAAATTCGGTGAGGGTGTGGCCTTCAGGCATGAGTGTGCGAATGCGATTGCCCAGAGGAATCATTATCAGGCGCGGCGCCAATGCGCCCAGGGCGTAACCGGTAACAGCGCCTATGCCGCCCCAGGTTGCCGCCTGCGCCGGCCCAAACAGAATCCAGGTGCCTAGTGTGGTGGCCAGCAGTGTCAGCAGAGTGGCGGAGCTGCTCTGGCTGTTGCGGGCAACCAGGAAGTCGTCCAGCTTGTCCTGCTTGCGGCGGGCGTATATCAGGCCGGGTATGGCGAACAGGGCGGCAAATAAAACCAGCCACACCAGTGCGGTAGAGGAGCTCAACATCAGTTTTTTCCTTGCTCTGCAGGCGGATAACGCAATCACCAGACATGGTTTGCAACCGGGACAGTCGCGAAGGAAGAAATAGATACACAGGCAGGAACACAGCGAGCGCTTTCCTTCCCTTCGCCGGCATTACCCGGATCAGGTTCGAAGGGTTACCGCACAGCATGCGGAGTCTCAGCCGGTATGCCGGCTCCCCCAGGAGTGTGGAAAGAGTAAGAAGTCTGAGAGTGCTTGTCAATTGCATGTATCCGGGCCTACATATCCACGCATCCGGTGTGGTATGGTTTTGCCTCGACACGGGGTGTCCTGCTTGCAGGGCTGAGATAACACCCGTTGAACCTGATCCAGTTCACACTGGCGAAGGGATGTCAGCCGCCGGCAAAAACAAGATACTGCGCCGCATCTGCCTATTCATACCTTCGCCTCATTTTTGAGGTGTCTATGCAAAATTCTTTAAGTCTTGATCAACAGCTGGTGCTGGTAACCGGCGCTGCCCGTGGTTTGGGCGAGCATCTGGTGCGCGCGTTCCTGCGGGAAGGGGCCAGAGTGGTTATCAACTATCGCAACAGTGCGGAAGCGGCGAAAAAACTGGCCAGCGAAACCCCGGATCGGGCGCTGGCGGTGCAGGCTGATGTTACTGACAGCGCCGCGGTACGGGCGATGTTTGCGCAAGCCCGGCAGCACTTTGGCATGCCGGTGACCACGGTGATTAACAACGCTCTGCCGGATTTCTCGTTCAATGGCGATGCCCGCCCGACTGTGGCGCAGTTAACCTGGGAAAACCTGAGCCAGCAGTTTTCGGGCGTAGTCGGTGGTGCTTTGAATACCACTCAGGCTGCGCTGGAGGGCATGCGCGAGGCTGGGTTTGGTCGCATTGTGAATGTGGGTACGAACCTGTTCCAGAACCCGGTGGTGCCTTACCACGATTACACGGCCGGCAAAGCTGCTTTGCTGTCGCTGACCCGTACCCTGTCGCAAGATTTGGGGCCGGATAACATTACTGTGAATATGGTATCCGGTGGACTGTTGCGCACCACTGACGCGTCGGCTGCGACGCCCGAGGCGGTGTTTGATTTCATTGCTGCCAGTACGCCATTGCGACGGGTAACCACGCCTGCTGAGTTTGCCGATGCCACGCTGTTTTTTGCCTCACCCTGGGCACGCTCGGTTACC
Organism: Marinobacter sp.; assembly: GCF_048259445.1. GTDB lineage: Bacteria > Pseudomonadota > Gammaproteobacteria > Pseudomonadales > Oleiphilaceae > Marinobacter. The sequence goes on from NZ_JBLXHQ010000008.1 coordinate 8,878, forward strand.
GGTCAGAACCTGGTGGTCGATGGCGGCTTGGTGAAAAACTGATGGGTACTTCGCAGCTCGAACCGCGCATGATGCACATCAACCTGTTCCTGATGGGCTGCGGCCACCATCGTGCGGCCTGGCGACACCCACAATCGGCAGTGGAACAGCTTGGCGATATCCGCTACTACGAGCGCCTGGCGCAAACTGCCGAACGCGGCAAGCTGGATGCGGTGTTTTTTGCCGACAGCAACACGGTGGGTAATGTCTCCGATGGCAGCTGGTGGTATCTGGAGCCGCTGACTGCTATTGCCGCCATGAGCCGCGCCACCGAAAACATTGGCTTCATCAGCACGGTGTCCAGCACCTTTTACACTCCGTTTCACGCTGCCCGCCTTGTGGCCTCGCTGGATCATATTTCCGGCGGGCGTATCGGCTGGAATGTGGTGACCTCCATGTTCGATGTGGAAGCACGCAACCACGGCTATGAAGCTATGCCGGGTCATGCTGAGCGTTATCGCAGAGCTGACGAATTTGTGCAGGCCGTGCTCGGGTTGTGGGATTCCTGGGCCGACGATGCCTTGATGTTTGATCGAAAAGGCCACTATGCCGACCCGGATAAAGTGCAGCCGATTCATCACCGGGGTGAATTTTTTCGGGTAGATGGTCCGTTGAATGTACCAAGGCCAGTGCAAGGGCACCCCGTGCTGTTTCAAGCCGGAGCCTCGGAGCAGGGGCGTGAGCTGGCGGCCAGATGTGCAGAAGCCATTTACGCGGTGGCCTACGATTTGCCGGCGGCGCAAAGCTACTACCGCGATATAAAGCGGCGTGTGAAAGCCGCGGGACGAGACGTGACGGTGCCGGTTCTGCCGGGCCTGGTCACTTACGTGGCGCCCACCGAAGCGGAGGCATTGGCGAAGCAGCGTGAACTGGACGAGCTGTTGCCCGCCAATGCGTCTTTACGCCAGTTGGCCACGTTTATTGACCAGGACTGTTCGGGCTGGGATCTGGACGCGCCGGTGCCGACCTTGCCGACATTGGAGGAGTTTAGTGGGCCGCAGGGGCGTTACAGCACCATATTGCGCATTATCGAGACTGAGCAGCCCACGTTACGCCAGTTGCTGGGCCGGCTTGCTGCCGGCGGCGGCCACTGCACCATGGTGGGTACGCCGGAGCAGATTGCCGATAAAATGGAGTTCTGGTTCAACCATGAAGGTGCCGACGGTTTTAATCTAATGCCGCCGTCTTTGCCTTCCGGTATTGAGGATTTCATCGAGCAGGTGGTGCCGGAACTGCAGCGGCGAGGCCTTTTCCGTACTGAATACAGGGGGCGCACCCTGCGTGATCATCTCGGGTTGGCGCGGCCTGCTGTGTGATCTGACGAGTTCGTTAACAAATGCAACTACTGTGTTGAGTAGAAATGTGTCAGGCTCATTGTCTATCTTTTAGCAGGCAGTGATGTATGTCAGGACCACCCAACAACAAGAAACCATCGCTGTGGCACATTCGCTTATGGCCGTCCTGGGGGCTGGTTTTCACACTGTACCTGCTGTCATTTTTGCCGATGACTGCCAAGCAGAGCCTGGGAAGGCGGCTTGGCCTTTTTTTGAGCGCCAGGTTGAAATCCCGCGCGCGGGTTGCCGATCGCAACCTTGCTATCTGCTTTCCCGGCCTTGACCAGGAAAGCCGCAAAAAGTTGGTTCAGGATAATTTTATCGCATGCACTCGTGGTCTTCTCGAGAGTATCCATGCCGGGTGGCGAGATATGTCGCCCTATTGCGAAGCGGCCGAGGTGCAGGGATTAGAGTACCTCATAGAGGCCCGGAGCAAAGGCAAAGGGGTGCTGTTGATTGGCGGGCACTACAGTATTTTTGACTTCGCCTTACCGCTGATCGCCTGTCACCTTGAGAACCCGGGGTACGTATACCGGCCCAACAAAAACCCGGTTATTGACCGGATGATCGAAAACGGCCGTCGCCGTCATTTCGGAATCCGGGCATTCGCCAAACGAGAACTGAGGCCGATGGTTTCTTTTCTTAAAAAAGGTGGTGAAATCTGGTTCGCCTGCGACCAGGATTTCGGTGGAAAAACGGAGCTGTTCGTGCCTTTTTTTGGTGTCGAAACCGGGTGTATTACATCGCCAAGCTATATCGCCAGGGTATCGGGCGCATCGGTGATTTGTGTCAGCCATTTGAGGCTGCCCAGTGGGGGCTATCGAGTAGTCTTCTCACCGGTACAGATCGATTTCGGAGTCGACAAGCAAAAGGATACCGAGGCCTGGAACCTGTACATCGAGGACACCATTCGCGAGCAGCCTGATCAGTACCTATGGCTGCACAAGCGTTTCAAAACCCGCCCCGAGGGGGCGGACAAAGTATATTGACGGTTACTCGAAGGCCGCGCTGATAACGTCCCGATAGTTGCGGATACGCTGTACATAGTGCACTGGCTCATAACCCCTGGCGTAGCCGTAGCGGGTGCTCGGGTAATAGCGTTTGTCGGCCTTCAGCGGCAGTACTTCTTTCATATCGTCCCAGGAATCCGGGTTTTTGCCTAACTCCCGCGCCAGCTGGCGGGCGTCCAGAAGGTGGCCGCGGCCTATGTTGTAGCTGGCCAGCGCGAGAAACGTGCGGTCCGGCTCCGGGATGGTATCCGGTAGCCTGCGGTGGCGGTCTGCAAGGTAACGGGCGCCGCCATCAATGGACGCTGTGGGGTCAAGGCGGTTCGTTACGCCGAGGGATTCTGCCGTGTTCCGTGTCAGCATCATAATGCCGCGAACGCCGGTGGGTGATATGGCAGACGGGTCCCAATGGGATTCCTGATAGGCCAGCGCTGCCAGCAGATCGGCCGGCATGCCAGTGGCGGCTTCGGCCTCTGAAAAACGGTTGATGAAACCGGGAAGACGGTCATTGATACGGCGGTTGAGCGCTCTCAGGTCCACAAAATCGAATTCGCCAATGTAGGCATAGTAACGACTCTCGACGTAGCCCATGGCCTCGTCGCCTTCGGTGCTGTTCATCCACTCACGTGCCATACCGGCCAGCTCATCAGAGCCTGCTGGCAGATACCAGCCGAGGTTGTTGCCCTGAGTCAGATTCATGGCTACTTCCAGGTGCGGGAAGTGGCGGCGCATCACTTGAACAATGTTGGAGTCAGCCACGGTGCAGTCGATCTCTTGCGTCGCTACGTCGGACAGCAGTACTTCCGTCGTTTTGCTGTTATCTTCGGCAAATGTGATGCCTTCGTGCTCGCTGGCAAGCTTGTTCAGTGTTTCCACGTAACTGGAGTCGGCTGTTACTGCTATGCCGACGCTGGCTATGCCGTCAGGTTTGCGGGGCATTGGGCGCAGTTCCCGATGACACACCAGCTGTTCGACAATTTCGGTGTGGGCAGGGCCACGGGTGAACTTTTCGGTGCGCGATGGCAGATGCGTCAGCCCGGCAGCGGCCATGTGGGTGTTGCCGGACTCCAGCGCTTGCAGAACGGCAGCAGTTGAATCGTACATGGTCCAGTTAACCGTCCACCCTTTGCTATCAGCAAACTGTGATACCAGGCTGTATTCCGGGCCAGTCGGGTTTTCATGTCGGTCCAGGTAGTAAGTCGTAGAGCCGTTGCGCGTGGCCACTTCCAACACGCCGGTCTGTTCCGGGGGTGCCAGCTGTTCTGCCGGCTTGGCGCTAACGTCAGAACCAGAGTTGCCCTGGCTGCAGCCAGTCGTAATAATGAAAACCAGCGGAAGAAGCGCTCTCCCCAACCTGTGCCGTTTGTGAGTCATAAGACCTCTGTGCTTGATTTCTCAGGGTTGTCAGTGGTTCTACGTACCCAGAGACACAACATATCACATTGATTTCAAACGGCATAAGTAATGGAATGTCGCGTCTGAACCTGGCCAGATTGACGTGCTACAGAAAACTCGGGCAACTGTTACCGTTCTATGCTGATAAAAGGATCGAAAAAAGATGTCGCCACTGCTGCTGAAAATAATCGGCGTGCTCGCAATCGGTATGGCTGTATGGGGGCTGGTAACCGGCAAGGTTATGGCTGGGGCCAGGGGCCTCGATACCAATTACTATTATAGAAAGGAGAACCCGCTGTTGTTTTACGGGTTCGTTGTCGTCTATCTGTTTATCGGGGTGGTTGTGCTCTCCAGTTCCAGGTAATAACCAGGGCCACCGAACTGGTTTTAGTTACCCTTAATCACTTCATGTTCGAAACGCCCGAGTACCGCCATAATAATCAGCGCCATCAAGGTCACCATGCCAGCCAGGGCAAAAATTCCCAAGCCGCAGGCTACGCCAATCGCACCAGCCATCCAGATTGAAGCCCCGGTGGTAATGCCCTGAACGCTGCCGCGACTCTGGATAATGCTGCCGGCTCCGAGAAACCCTATGCCACCGATTACACCTTCCACTATGCGGGTCGGGTCGATACGAGCGGAGGGGTCGCCCTCTGCAGTGGCGAACAGAATGTGCATGCCCATGATGATAAAAGCCGAAGCCCCCAGCGAAACAAGCATGTGGGAGCGCAAGCCTGCTACCTTGCCTCTTAGCTCCCGCTCCAACCCCAGAAGCAGCGCCAGGCCAGCCGCTGCAAGTAGCCGGATAAACATATCCAGTACAGGGATTTCAGTATCGAACATGGCGTGTCCCCTGCTTTTTGTTCTGGTTCTATTTACCCAACAATTCGCCTACCGGGCGAAGATTTACAACGTGGTCACACAGGGACTTAATAATCATGAGGAGCGGTGTCGCTATGATCAGCCCCACCGGTCCCCAGAGCCAGCCCCAGAACAGAAGCCCGACAAAAATTGCTACGGCATTGAGGCTTGAAATCTGGCTGGTTAGCCATGGAGTCAGCAAATACCCCTGAATGCTGGTGACCACCAGTGAAGTACCGGCCACAATGATTGCCATGTTCAACTCACCAAACTGGATGAACGCCGCAACGCCAGTGCCTACCAGCACCAGAAATGGGCCCAGATAGGGAATTGCGCTGGCTACGCCCGCGACCACACCCCATAGCATGGCCTGCTCCACTCCCAGGGTAAGGAACGCCAGCCAGGTCAGAATCCCGACAAACAGAGCGCCAACAAGCATCACAAACAGAAAGCGCCGGACCTGATGGTGAAACTCGTTCATGATTCTGGCAGCTTTGCGCATTCGCCCGAACGACGGGCCGGAGATTTTGACAACTTTGCGCTTGTATAGTGACCCGGCGGACAGTATGAAATACACCAGTAACAACACTGAGAAAAGCTGAGACACAAGCACGATTGCGGCAGGCGAGCCCTTTAGAACGTACTCCTGAACATCCATCGGTTTATCCACAACCCGAACCGGAGTTACGCCTTCATGTGCGGGGTGCTTGCTGCTTTGATCCTGAGCCGCAGATTCCTCGATTTTCTTTGCAGCAGCCTGGGCCTTTTCCATAAGGCCTTCTTCTGTATCGGGGGCCCTCGCTTCCTTGCGTTGGAACTCACTGATAGCCAGAGGAACTTTGTCCAGCATGGCCATGGCTTCGCGCTGCAGGGGAATGCTGGCGGCTGAGATAGACCCCAGCATCAGAATCATTACTATGGCCGCACTCAGGGGGCGGGGGATTCTGAAGCGATCAAGTGTTGAGACCAGCGGATCCAGCGCGTAACTGATCATGACCGCAACCACCAAAGGCAGCAGCACTGCCTGGGCCCAGTCTATAAAAAACAGGGTAGCGATGCTGGTGAGAAGCACCAGCGACAGGCTGCGTATGTTAACGGCTTCAAGCAGCGCCTGATCAGGTCTGGCACTGATATTTGCCTCGGTGTCGCTGGGCTCGAGATGCTCTTTGCTTTCCATGGCTGCCAGGGTTCTTTTCCGGTTTCGTATCCTGTTTATTGTAGACGGCTGTGGCAGTGAAGAAATAAAAACAACAGATCTGTAATGAGGTGGCAATTTGGCGACGTCAAGAAATAGATCATCAGCCCTGTTGTTTTGTTTTGCGTCTCAACAACACCCCCTCCTATAATCCCTCATTACTGCGACGTGTCCTGTGCTCGGTTGCAGACTCTCCCTTGCCAATAAAAAGGAAAACAAGATGCTGAAATCCCGTTCTTTGATCGCTGTTGCTGCGGCGACTCTGCTGCTCAGCTCTGCGGCGAACGCGCAATACAAAGATGAATACACGGTTTCTACCGTACTGCCGTCGGCGTTTCCCTGGGGCCAGGCTGCCGACAAATGGGTTGAGCTGGTAAAAGAGCGCTCTGAAGGGCGCATTAACATGAAGATTTACAGCAACTCCCAACTGGTTTCCGGGGATCAGACCAAAGAGTTTTCCGCCATGCGTTCAGGGCTGATCGATATGGCAGTGGGCTCTACCATCAACTGGTCGCCCCAAGTTCCGGAACTGAACCTGTTTTCCCTGCCATTCCTGATGCCGGATAACGCTGCCATTGATGCCATCACCCAGGGTGATGCGGGCAAAGCCGTATTTGAAGCGATTGAAAAGCGTGGCGTAACGCCGCTGGCATGGGGGGAGAACGGCTTCCGTGAGTTGTCGAATTCCAAGCGCGCTATCAGCGAGCCGGCAGATCTGGAAGGCCTGAAAATCCGGGTTGTGGGCTCGCCACTGTTCCAGGATACCTTCTCCGAGCTGGGCGCTAACCCGACACAGATGAGCTGGGCAGATGCCAAGCCGGCACTGACCACCGGTGCGGTCGATGGCCAGGAAAACCCGCTGTCGGTTTTTGATGTAGCGCGTATTGATCAGGTGGGGCAGGAGCACCTCACGTTGTGGCACTACATGGCCGATCCGCTCGTGTTTGCGGTCAGCAACCGTGTTTGGGGCCAGTTCAATGCAGAAGACCAGGCACTTTTGAAGCAGGCGGCTGTCGATGCCGGCAAGTGGGAGATCGAAAAATCCCGCGCTGAGCTTGAGGGCACGCTGCAGGCCATCAAGGATCGTGGTGTAACCGTAACGGAACTGACCCAGGCGCAGCACGATGCATTTGTTGAGGCGACCCGTTCAGTCTATGAAAAATGGACACCACGAATCGGTGAAGATCTGGTGAAGCAGGCTCAGTCTGCTGTTGCCAACCGCAAGCAGTAACTCGCTGCTGTTCAGGCACCCGCCGGTTCCGGTGGGTGCTTTTTCTGAAACGGAGTATTCATGCCCTCCCGTCCCCCGAAGTTCCGGCCGGAAGCCTGGCTGGCATCCCTGGCGTTGATCGCAATCTGTGTTATCAGCCTTGGTAACGTGATTGTTCGCTACACCACCGATGCCTCCTTTGCGTTCACCGAAGAGTTCTCGGTGTTTCTTCTGGTAATGCTTACGTTCGCCGGCGCAGCCGTTGCGGCTCGCAGTAATCAGCACATCCGGATTGAGCTGATTGAGCATTATCTGCCTCCGGCTGCGCTTAAGGGGCTGTTTGTTTTGCAATGGCTGGTGGGCGTGTCGGTTATGGGGGTAACCACCTGGTATGGCGCTATCTTTGCGATGCAGGAATACGACTGGGAGTCTTTGTCCCCCGGGCTGGGCTTACCAAACTGGATTTATGTGATCTGGCTGCCGCTGATGTCGGCGGCGATTATTTTCCGGATGACTCAGAACTTTATTGACCGCATGCGCGGCAAAAAAGACGCGGAGGTCATCCATGAGTCCTGATCTGTTAATGATCGGCAGCTTTCTGGTGGCCTTGCTGCTGGGGGTTCCCGTTGCCATTGCGCTGGGCTTCGGTGGCCTGGTTGGAATTGTTGCGGGCCTGTCGCCCGACATGCTTGCCACCTTCGGCACCAATACCTACAACAGTGTGTCGAAGTATCCGCTGATCGCGATACCCCTGTTTATTCTCACCGGTCTTATTTTCGAGCGTGCCGGTGTTGCGGCCAGTCTGGTGCGTTTTGCCCAGGCTATCATCGGCCCTCGCCACGGCAGCCTGACAGTTGTTGCGGTGCTGGTATGTCTGATCATGGGCGGAATGAGCGGCTCGGGGCCGGCGGATGCGGCAGCAGTGGCCATGGTTATGCTGCCCAGTATGCGCAAGGCTGGTTATCCGCAGCCTTTTTCTGCCGCGCTGATTGCGGCTTCGTCGTCCACCGCTATCCTGATTCCGCCCTCCATTGCACTGATTCTCTACTCCATTGTGGTGCCGGGCGTGGATTTACGGGCGTTGTTTGCCGCCGGGTTGTTTCCCGGCATTCTGGCCGGTCTTTCGTTGCTGGTGCCGGCGCTGTACCTCGCCCGCAAGTTCGGCTGGGAGAACCCTGAAACCTCCGAACGGCCGCCCCTGTGGCCCAGTTTCAAGGCAGCACTGCCTGCATTGTTTGCCCCGGTTATCATTCTGGGTGGACTTCGGTCCGGGCTGTTCACGCCTACGGAAGCCGCCGTGGTCGCGGTGGCTTACGGCATCATTGTGGGCTGTGTGATATACCGGAATCTGAGTTTACGCAGCCTGTTTGATCTGATGACAGACGCGGCGGTGACCTCTGGCGTAGTCATGCTGATCATTGCGCTGGCGGGTATTTTTGCCTGGGCTGGAACAACTCTGGGTACCTTCCAGCATCTGGCCGATGCCTTGCTGTCTCTTTCAGATAACGGTTGGGTGCTGTTGGGTCTGGTAATGCTGCTGGTGTTGATTGCCGGCATGTTGCTGGATGCGGTATCGATTTACCTGATACTCATTCCCATCGTGCTGCCCCTGATGAACCATTTTGGCTGGAACCCGGTGTGGTTTGGCATCCTGTTGGCGATGAACATTGCCATCGGGCAGTTTACGCCGCCGGTGGCGGTCAACCTGATGGTTACAACCCGTATTGCAAATATTCGCCTGGAGCATACAGTGGGATGGGCGCTGGTGTTCATTGCCGCGATGAGCGTGAGCCTGCTACTGGTGGCGTTGATTCCGGGTATCGCCTTGTGGCTACCGGAGAAACTCGGCTATGTGGTTGGCCCCTGGTAGGCCAGGGAACAGGGCAGGCCGGGCATTATCGTGGCGGCAATTCACAACCCTGTTTGCAGCGCGAACGAAAGCGTAATCGGGCAAACACATGATAGGCGCGGTTCATCAGGCCAACCAGGCGAAGTTTTTTCAGCAGGGTTGCCAGGTGGCGGTAACCGGGCAGTTCCTGCCACACCACCACAAAGGCGTGGGCGCCGGAGTGTAAATTGCCTGCGCTGTCGACCGCGTGAATGACTTTCATGGCGTCGGTGTGGCCAAGCTGATATCGGGCCAGGGCATTATTGCTGTCGAAAATATCCTGCCAGTCGATGCGCGCCTGCTTGTCCACTTTGCGATAGTGGTCAATTTCGCGGCGGCAAAGCGGGCACTGGCCATCGTAGAAAAGAATCGGTTTTGCGGGCATTACGCTGCCTTTTAGTCAGACTTTGCAGAATCTACGCTGGCAAGGGCGAAATGTATTCGCGCAAAGCGTTGATAGCCTTCGACTATGGCTTAGTTGGGTATTATCAATTTTCGTTAAGCGCTCAGAGTAGCTACAGTAGGCGGCATACATTAACCAACAGGCAAACAAAGGAGTTTATTAGATGGGTATTATCAACTCTGAAATCAAACCGTTTAACGCAACTGCTTTCAAGCAGGGCGAGTTCGTTGAAATCTCTGACGCAGATGTAAAAGGCAAGTGGGCAATTTTCTTCTTTTACCCGGCTGACTTCACGTTCGTATGCCCCACCGAGCTGGGCGACGTAGCGGATCATTACGAAGAGCTGCAAAAGATGGACGTTGAAGTGTTCTCCGTGTCTACCGACACACACTTCACCCACAAAGCATGGCACGACAGCTCCGAGACCATCGGCAAGATCAACTACTACATGGTTGGCGACCAGACCGGCAACATCACCAACAACTTCGGTGTGATGCGTGAAGGCCAGGGCCTGGCAGACCGCGCTACGTTCCTGGTTGATCCTGATGGCATCATTCAGGCGATGGAAATCACTGCAGAAGGCATCGGCCGTGACGCGGGCGACCTGATGCGTAAGGTTAAGGCAGCCCAGTACGTGCGTAAGCACCCGGGCGAAGTGTGCCCGGCCAAGTGGAAAGAAGGCGAAGCAACACTGTCTCCTTCACTGGATCTGGTTGGCAAGATCTAAGGTTCCCTCCGAAAGGGAATCAAACAGAGCAGGCTCGTCTTACGGGCCTGATTCTGCCAGAAAGCCCCGGATTTCCGGGGTTTTCTGCGTTCAGGGAAAGCAGATTAGATTCCGCTTTCAGCTGCTGAGCCAGCACCTCTCTTTTGCAGGCTGATGATCAGCTTGCTCAGCTCCCGCAGCCACAGGACCGAACTGGCGACCGCTGCACAGAACAGCCAGTCCGCGAGGCTGAGGCCGACCGTAGAAAATGGTTTCTGCAGAAAGGGCAGATAGACCACCGCCATTTGCAACAGCAGTGACACGCCCACTGCAGCCCAAAGCCAGAGGTTGGAGAAGAGCCCGCTGAAAGCGCTTTGTTCATCAGATCGCGAAGTGAACACAGTAAACATCGAGAATAAAACCAGAGTAGTGAACGCCATGGTCTGGCCATAGGCAAGGTTGCCTGTGCCGGCTATCAGGCCACCGGGCATGGAGGCATCGAGCACGAGGAGCGTGCCGGTTGCGGTAATAATGCCGACGAAAACAATGCCTGCCCACATACTGCGCGTCAGGATGCCCTCTGCGCGGGGCCTTGGTGGCCTGGCCATTGCCCACCCATCGCCCGGATCCAGCCCGAGCGCCAAAGCCGGCGCGCCATCGCTGACCATGTTAATCCAGAGAATCTGGGTGGCCAGCAGTGGCAGAGCCAGGCCTGCGCCGTTTGCGGTCAGCCCGATCACATCGGCCAACAGCACACCAAAGAACATGGTAAGCACTTCGCCGATGTTGGATGACAGCAGGTAGCGCAAAAACTTCCGGATGTTGGCGAAGATTGTCCGGCCTTCCTCCACGGCCGCAACAATGGTGGCGAAGTTGTCGTCTGCCAGAATAATGTCCGAGGCCTTGCGGGAAACGTCGGTACCGGTAATGCCCATGGCTATACCAATGTCCGCTGTCTTCAGGGCAGGAGCATCATTCACGCCATCGCCGGTCATGGCGACTATGTTTTTATCATTCTGCAGGGCTTTGACAATTCGCAGTTTATGCTCCGGATTAACCCGGGCATAAACGGAGACCTCCTGAACAGTCTGGTGCAGAGTTTCGTCCGTCATGGTGTCAATTTCCGCCCCGGTGACGGCGCGGCCATCTGTGCAGATGCCCAGCTCCGCACCTATAACGGCAGCTGTAACCGGATGATCGCCGGTAATCATCACGGGCCGGATACCGGCACTTCGGGCCTGGGCAACAGCCTGTTTGGCTTCTTCCCGGGGTGGATCAATCATGCCAATCAGGCCGACGAATATCAGATCCTGCTCAAGATCGTCGTCGATATTATCTGGCTCGAAGTCATCCTCCGGCAGGTAGCGGGCGGCAACACCGAGTGTGCGCAGTGCTTCGCCGGCCAGTTGTTCGTTGGCTTGCAGGATCTCGGAACGACGTTCCTGGGTTAAAGGTCGGCTGCTGTCGCCAACGCGTTCCCGGTCACAGCGGCCCAGAAGAACATCCGGCGCGCCCTTGGTGAATACCTGAATATGCCCCTTGTGTTGGCTGTCGGTATGCAGCGTCGACATCATTTTCCGTTCTGATGAGAAAGGCACCTCACCAACCCGCTCATATTGGGCATCCAGAATCGCCTCTGTCAGCCCGATCTTTCTGGCAGCAACCACCAAAGCGCCTTCGGTGGGATCACCTTGCACGGTCCACTGGCCTTCGTCTTCTTGCAAAACCGCGTTGGTGGCGCGGTCGCCGACGGTGAGCGCCCGTTCCAGCTCCATTCGCAAAGGCTCGCTGATATCGACTGAACCGCTACTGGCAGATGCCGTGTGCACGGTAACGTCACCTGTTGGCTCGTATCCTGTGCCGCCCAGGGTAACCCGCCCACTGGCTGTAACGATTGCCTTCACGGTCATTTCGTTGCGGGTAAGGGTCCCGGTTTTGTCAGAGGCGATCACATTGGCTGCGCCCAGAGTCTCCACCGCTGCCAGATGGCGCACAATGGCGTTGCGGCGTGCCATGCGCTGTACACCCAGGGCCAGGACTGCGGTGACGATAGCCGGCAGGCCTTCAGGCACCGCAGCCACTGCCAGTGCGACGCCAAGAATCAGAACATCAAACAGGGCGGAAAAACCGGTGACGTGGTCCACCAGAATGATGGTGAAAATCATCACCACCGCAATCACAATTACCACCAACCCAAGCATTCTGCCGACTCGGGCGAGATCCTGTTGCAGGGGCGTGGTCTCGGGAGGCGCTTGCTCCAACATGCCGGCAATCTGGCCCATTTGAGACTGCATGCCGGTGGCCGTTACCACCGCCGTGCCGCGGCCATAGGTAATCGTAGTGCCGCTGAAAATCATGTTCTGACGATCACCAACAGGGGCGTCGTCGGTGATGGTTTCCGGGTCTTTGGATTCGGGAAGGCTTTCGCCGGTCAGGGTGGCTTCCGAGGTTTGCAGTGAAACAGACTGAAGGAGGCGGCTGTCGGCGGGAATCGTATCGCCTTCTTCTACCAGGATAATATCACCGGCTACAAGCCCGGCCGCTGGAATGGTTTGCTGTTCGCCATCCCTTATCACCCGGGCCTGGGCGGCCGACATCTGCTGCAATTCTGCCACGGCCTGTTCCGCACGCGCCTGCTGGATATAACCCATAGCCGCGTTAAAAAGGACAATGGCCAGAATCGCAATGGCTTCGTAAGGAAGAGGTGAGTCCCGCTCTACCAGCCACAGGCCTGAAGAGATTGCAGCGGCGAGCAGGAGCAGAATAACCAGCGTATCGGAGAACTGGGCGAGCAGCTTACGCCAGCCGGGCACTGGCCTGGTCGCCGTCAGTTCATTCGGCCCATCATGCTCCAGGCGCTGACTGGCTTCATGGCTTCCAAGGCCGTTCTGCTCGCTGGTTCCCAAAGCCGAGATAACGGCATCGGAAGACAATCTGTAAGCTGCTAACGGCGCTTTCGGCGAACGTTCGCGGGTCATGGCTATTCATCCTTGTGATTGCGAAGCTCATAAGGACCATTGTAGCTATGAATCGTGTCTGAAAAGACGATCTGTATCAGGAGCTGGCTGTATCGATACCGTATCGGGAGCCGCGGGCTTTCAAACGGTAAAACTCTTCAACGATACCGGCCATGGCATCCGGGCAATAAGGCCTCAGCCCACCCAGAACGAGGTGCTTCGAGACTTCACCTACGGGCTTGCCGTCAGAGATCAAACGGTATTCAAGTACGACATTGCCGCGTTTGCCATTGTCCTCCAGGTCTGCGTTGTGCAGTTCCAGCTCCGGTGAGGCAGCATCCAGGCTATCCAGAGTGAGGCTCATGCTCGCATACATCACCATAGGGCGATCCGGGTTGAACATAACGCCCTTTGATTCCATTAACGGTTTCATGGTGTGGGGGAAGTTTTTGCCGGAGGCCGCCACGTAACAGCGAATAAATTCTTCGATAACGTGTTCATCCCGGGTGACATCACCGCTGCGCGTTACTTCGAGATAGACCTTGCCACCCTGATCGCACACTTCAATGGTTTCTTCACCGTTTTCCCGGAACTCCAGTGGTACGTCGCCGCCCAGCAGGGCACGAAACTGGAAAGTCATGTGCCGGGAGAGCCCGAAGCGTGAAACCACCACGGCAAAAAGCAGATCTCCGGGAACACAGAAACGGCGAGCATCCGGATCGTGGATCGGGTTGAAATCTCCGGCCACTTCCTTGGCAAACAGGCTGGCCTGTGATGCGGAAATATGAACGCGTCCGTTCTGGATTGAGTAAAAACGGTCTAGAAACATGTGCAGCTTGTCCTGGGTGCAAAGGGTGACGTCCAACGTCTCTTAACATGGTACCGGGCTAGGGCGTGGATGGGTATTCGCTATTTGTACCTTCATTAATGACATTTACAATCATGCAATAGCAGTTACCTATCATTTGGTTTGGATCAATTAATTTGAGCTTTTTTGCGCTGCTCCGTATCTTTAGAACATATCCCAATCACAGATCATTTTGAATTTACAGATTCAGGCGGTCAGCCTAAAGAACTCAAGAGGGGAATCGTTACATGTTGGATGCCAATATCAAGCAACAACTGAAGGCCTATATGGAAAAGCTGCAGCAGCCGATTGAGCTGGTGGCAGCCTATGATGATAGTGATAAGTCTCAGGAGCTGAGGCAGCTTCTGGAAGAAATCGAGCCGATGTCCGAGAAAATCAGCCTGCGCACGGAGGAGTCCAACGATGTGCGTCGCCCATCCTTCGCAATAAACCGCATCGGAACCGACATGGGCGTGCGTTTCGCGGGTATCCCCATGGGCCACGAGTTCACCTCGCTGGTTCTGGCGCTGTTGCAAGTGGGCGGCCACCCGTCAAAGGCTTCCCAGGATGTGATTGAACAGATTCAGCAGCTGGATGGTGACTTCGAGTTCGAAACCTACTTTTCCCTGTCGTGTCAGAACTGCCCGGACGTGGTTCAGGCTCTGAACCTGATGAGTGTTCTGAACCCTGGCGTTCGCCACACCGCGATTGATGGTGCTTTGTTCCAGGACGAAGTGGAAAAACGTGAAGTTATGGCTGTGCCCAGTGTTTACCTGAACGGCGAGCCCTGGGGCCAGGGCCGCATGACGCTGGAAGAGATTGTTTCCAGGCTGGACACCAAATCCGACGAGAAAGAAGCCGAGAAGATCAACCAGAGAGACACCTTCGAGGTGTTGGTGATTGGTGGTGGCCCGGCTGGTTCCGCAGCAGCCATCTATGCGGCTCGTAAAGGTATTTCAACCGGCATCGCAGCCGATCGCTTTGGCGGGCAGGTAGCCGATACCATGGGTATCGAGAACCTGATTTCTGTGCCCTACACCGAAGGCCCGAAACTGGTTGCCGCCATGGAGCAGCACGTTAAAGAATATGACGTGGACATTATGAACATGCAGCACGCCGAGAAGCTGATTCCGGCTGCCAAGCGTGGAATGCCCCACGAGATTCGTCTGGCGAATGGTGCATCGCTCAAGGCCCGCACGATTGTGTTGTCGACCGGTGCTCGCTGGCGCCCGCTGGGTGTGCCGGGAGAGGATGAATACCGTAACAAGGGCGTAGCTTATTGCCCTCACTGTGATGGCCCGTTGTTCAAGGGCAAGCATGTTGCGGTGATTGGTGGTGGTAACTCCGGTGTGGAAGCAGCTATCGACCTGGCCGGTATCGTTGGCCATGTCACATTGATTGAGTTTGGTGCCGAAATGCGCGCAGACGATGTGTTGCAGAAAAAGCTTCGCAGCCTGAACAATGTCGACATTATTACGTCTGGCCAGACTACCGAAGTGGTTGGTGAGAACGGCAGAGTGAGTGGCCTTAACTACACGGATCGCAACACCGGTGAAAGCCACCATGTGGCTCTGGAAGGTGTGTTCATTCAGATCGGTCTGGTGCCAAATACTGAATGGCTGAAAGGCGATATCGAGCTGAGCCAGCATGGTGAGATCATCATCAATGATCGCAACGAAACCTCAATTCCGGGGGTCTTTGCGGCCGGCGACGCCACCACAGTGCCTTACAAGCAGATCGTGATTTCCATGGGCGAAGGCTCGAAAGCGGCACTGAGTGCTTTTGATTTCCTGATTCGCAACTCTGCTGAGTAAAGCGAAATAAAGGGCAATCAACGGCCGGGGTGAATGTTCCGGCTGTGTTCTGGAAATTCTGAAAAGCTTCGAAAACGGCATTCGCCTGACAGGTGAATGCCGTTTTGCGTATCAGTTACCTGAAATGTCCTCAGCCAGGCTTCCCTTAACGGCTGGCGCTGTGCCGTCCTCTGAAAATAAATGTCCATAAGCGGCTTTTACCCCCGACAGGATAAAATCGTGGGGAACATCGTCGAAAACGCCGTGATCGTTCACATACTCCATATGTGCTTCCCCAGCTTCAGTGTACTCCTGGAAGATGGAGTCGCTCACTCCATCAAACTCCAGAGGCTCTACCTTCATCAGCTCGCAAAGTTGCTTGTTGAAAGCAGGCGTGGCCTTAACCCATTTGCCGTTAAGGTAGAGCTCAATAAATCCATGCATGCGGAAAATATCCGAACGCAGCCATTCAATCAGCTTCGGGCTTGAGAGATGGTTGCGCACATCGGCAAGGCCCAGGCGGCTGGGTATACCGATGGATCTTGCAGCAGCGCCGAGCAATACCGCTTTGGGAATGCAGTAGCTTTCGCCGGTTTCAAGGGCATAGCTGGCACTGAAGGTTTTGGGCTCCGGCCTGAAAACGTATGGGTTATAGCTCACGCTGTCCCGTGCTGCCAGGTACAGGGCTTTCGCTTGTTCTACGGGATTATCCGCCACACCCTCTAGCTGAGCCGCAATCCAGGCTTTCAGTTCGGGCTGGTTGTAGTCAAAAAACTCAGTAGGCTGGAGGTAGCGTTCCATAATCGAGCGTCCGGTTCAGGGCATCAGCTCCTGATCATCGCCAATTAGCAAGCTACACGCAATGACGATAACAATCAGGGTGAATGCTGAAAAAGATCACGCTTTCCGGTCAGGAGCCTCGAACCAGCTCGTACGCACACATGTTGACTGCCGAGGCGAGGTTGAGGGATTCGATCTGCCCTTTACCCGAAATGGTGTAGGGCGTTGCTGCTAAGGGGGCCAATGCTTCCCGTGGTACGCCTCGGGCTTCGTTTCCGAATACATAACAATCGTGCGTGCTGAAGGACTCTGCAGTGAGTTGGTCGCCGTTCAGATCGAGGCAGGCAATAGACTGGTAGCGGTTGCTGAGGCTATCCAGGGGCACGTCGGTTTCCAGCGGTACGTGGAAGATGGCACCCATGCTGGCGCGCACCACTTTCGGATTGAAGGGGTCAACACTGCCGGGGCTCAGCAGGCAGCGGAAACCACCAAACCAGGCCAGAGTGCGTAAAATTGTTCCGAGGTTGCCAGGGTCCTGGACTTCATGCAGGTAAACGGCTTTTTCGCCGGGTTTCGGTGCAGGCTCAGGGTCTTTGTCCGGTATGGGCACCACGGCGAGAATACCCTGGGGCGTGCGGGTATCGGCTAGCTGGGCCATCTGGCGATCATTCACCTGATGGGTTTTGAACGGGCTTGCCCAATGTTCAAACGCGCCGGTTACATACAGCTCGGAAGCGTTCAGCCCGGGCTGTCGGGCCGCTGCTTTTTGCAGCTCAAGTACCAGATGCTCACCTTCGACCAGGTAGTGACCCAGTGCCTGACGGTATTTTTTCTGATGCAGTTTTTTTATGTCATCCAGCTTCACGATTTGCTTCCGCTGTTGGCGTCCAGATCTTCCAGCATGGCCAGAGCCAGGGCTTCGGCTACTTTGATGCCGTCCACACCGGCCGAGAGAATGCCGCCCGCATAGCCCGCGCCTTCGCCCGCCGGGTAAAGCCCACGGGTATTCAGGCTCTGCAGGCTGGCGCGATCCCGGGTGATGCGCACCGGTGAAGAGGTGCGGGTTTCAATGCCGGTCAGAATCGCATCTTTCCGATCGAAGCCCCGGATCTGCTTGCCAAAAGCCGGTAGCGCCTCACGGATGGCGTCGATGGCGTAGGGCGGCAGCGAAGGTGCAAGATCGCCCAGTTTGATACCCGGCTTGTAAGAAGGCTCTATCTCGCCCAGTTCGCTGGAGGGTTTGCGCCTGATGAAATCGCCTACCAACTGTGCGGGTGCACAATAATCGCTGCCGCCAAGCGTATAGGCTTTTGACTCCAGAGCTTCCTGCATATCCACGCCGGCCAGTGGGCCACCCGGAAAGTCTTCTTCCGGATGAATAGCCACCACGATGCCGGCATTGGCGTTGCGCTCGTTACGGGAGTACTGACTCATGCCATTGGTGACGACCCGGCCAGGTTCTGAGGTTGCAGCGACCACCGTTCCCCCGGGGCACATGCAAAAACTGTAAACCGCGCGTCCGTTGCTGGCGTGATACACCAGTTTATAGTCTGCCGCCCCCAGGGCAGGGTGGCCGGCGTATTTGCCAAGGCGAGCATTGTCGATGAGAGATTGCGGGTGCTCGATGCGAAAGCCGATGGCAAAGGGCTTGGCTTCTATGAATACATCGTTGCGTTGCAGCATGCGGAAGACATCGCGCGCGCTGTGACCGACAGACAGAACCACATACCGGCTGTGCAGACGTTCTCCGGTGTCCAGCTCAACGCCTTCAATGCGGCCGTTGTCGATGAGCAGGTCGGTGACTTTGCTTTCAAAGCGGATTTCCCCACCGAGGCGGATGATTTCCTCGCGCATAGTGGATACCACACCCGTCAGCCGGAAGGTTCCGATATGGGGCTTGCTGACGTACAGAATTTCTTCTGGTGCGCCAGCCCGGATAAATTCGTGCATCACTTTGCGACCGAAGAATTTCGGATCCTTGATCTGGCTATAGAGCTTGCCGTCTGAAAACAGACCTGCGCCGCCCTCACCGAACTGCACGTTGGATTCCGGTGACAGCTGTTTTTTCCGCCACAGTGCCCAGGTGTCCTTGGTTCGGCTGCGCACGTTCTTGCCGCGCTCCAGCACAATCGGCCGGAACCCCATCTGGGCCAGAATCAGGGCTGCAAACAGTCCACAGGGGCCGAAGCCGATCACGATCGGCCGCTCAGTGAGGCCTGCGGGTGCCTTTGCGACCGGGTAATAAGCGGTGTCCGGCGCCAGCCGCACGTGCTGGTCTTTTTCAAAACGGGCCAGAATGGCCTCTTCATTCCGAACGTTGAGATCAACGATGTAAACGAACTTGATCTCGGTATTTTTCTTGCGGGCGTCGTAACTGCGCTTGAATACGGTGAAT
The DNA here is from genome assembly GCF_048259445.1 of Marinobacter sp. Classification (GTDB taxonomy): domain Bacteria; phylum Pseudomonadota; class Gammaproteobacteria; order Pseudomonadales; family Oleiphilaceae; genus Marinobacter. The sequence goes on from NZ_JBLXHQ010000008.1 coordinate 27,688, forward strand.
TCCACCAGATCGGCATCGCCGATGCCCAGTCGCGCGAGGATAGCGGCCCGCAGGGCACTTTCAGGGTGGTCCAGTGGTAGCGCCAGTTCGGTAAGGCGGATCATAGTAAGTCCTGCCCGGCTTGAGCCGCCGATAGCGGATTGGTTGCCGAGTTTAAAAGAATCGGAAAATGTTGCGGCAATTGTACGTGCGCCCGGCCCGGATGTCAGGATTTTGCCGGGAGGACGCGCGACACGTACAATGAGGGTCCTAACACTCCTTTATTGACGACCCTTTTCAAGAGTCCCTATGGCCCGATCCAAAAGCAGTAACCGCTGGCTTGAAGAGCATGTGAACGACCCCTTTGTGAAACAGGCGCAGGTAGACGGCTATCGCTCGCGGGCCAGTTACAAGCTTCTTGAAATCAACAAGAAGGATCGGCTCATTGCCCCCAACATGGTGGTGATGGATCTCGGCTCTGCCCCGGGTGGCTGGTCACAGGTGGCGGCTAATCTGGTGGGCCACAAGGGCAGGGTGCTGGCCTCTGACATACTGACTATGGACGCCATTGCCGGAGTGGAGTTCATTCAGGGCGACTTTACTGAAAATTCGGTGTTTGAGGAGATTATGACAACGCTGGGTGACAGCCAGGTGGATGTGGTGATTTCCGATATGGCGCCGAACATCAGCGGTGTGACGGTGGCTGACCAGGCATCTTCGATGTATCTGGTGGAGCTGGCGCTGGATATGGCCAGCCAGGTACTCAAACCCAAAGGCAGCTTTGTGGCCAAGGTGTTTCAGGGTGAAGGCTACGATGAGTACCTGAAAGCCGTCAGAGCCGTGTTTGATAAGGTCGTGGCGCGAAAGCCGGACTCTTCACGCTCCCGCTCCCGGGAAGTCTATATTGTTGGCAAAGGTTTCAAGGGTTGAGCCCGGTTTTGCTCAGCCCCGCTTGATCAGCTGCTTTCAAAGCCTTTCAGCACGTTAACAACATTCACGCCGATGGCATCCACATCGTAACCGCCTTCCATGGTGAACACCGTGGGCAGGCCCAACTGTTCAATACGCTTACCCAAAGACAGATAGTCCGCCGATTTCAGTTTAAAGAACGAGATCGGGTCTTCTTCAAAGGTGTCCACGCCCAGGGCGATAACCAATGCATCCGGTTTAAAGGCTGCGATGCGCTGGCATGCGGTTTCGAGACCCTGGCTCCATGTGCCATAGGGTGTTCCCGGTGGATAGACAATGTTGAGGTTGTAGCCTTCGCCTTCACCTTCGCCGGTTTCATCCTCAAAACCGAGGAAGTGGGGAAATACCAGATCGGGATCGCCATGCAGGCTGACGGTCAGCACATCGCTGCGATTATAGAAGATGGCCTGAGTACCGTTTCCGTGGTGGAAGTCCACATCGAGAACGGCAACGCGTTCGCAACCCTGATCCCGAAAGGCCTGAGCTGTGATGGCAGCATTGTTGAAAAAACAGTAGCCACCGAAGAGGTCAGCATGGGCATGGTGGCCGGGCGGTCGGCACAGGGCGAAAGCGGCACGTTCGCCATTGGCGACCAGTTTTTGCGCCGTCAGTGCGACGTTGGCAGAGGCGCAGGCGGCTTCCCAGGTGCCGTCGGAAATGGAAGTTTCGGCAGCAAAGCTGTAGTAGCCGAGGCGACCGTCGATGTCTTTGGGCACGCGTGCTCGCATGCCCCGGCCACACCAGACGGCGGGAATGGCTTCTCCCGGTTTGCCTTCGGCTACCCAGTCCGTCCAGCAGCGCTCGAGAAATTCCACGTAATCCGTTGTGTGCACGCGCTTGACCGGCGTCAGGCCAAATTCTTCCGGCTCAAGCACGTCACCCAGTGTTTGCGCCCTGACTCGCGCCAGAATGGTTTCTGCCCGGGATGGTTTTTCGTGGGGATCGATCAAAATGCCGCCATCCAGTTCTGTTTTCACGGAGCGCAGGCTATGTAATGGTGAGAAGACGGTTTTCATCAAGAAGCTATCCCGGTCGGTTTGTCTTGAGACTTTGCCACAGCCCTTGGTGCGGCTCAAACGAAACCATGGTGTTTAAGCGATGGATTTTCGGCTATTGTCAGACCGTGTTGTTGTGTTGAAAATGTCTTTTGAACCTGTCTAAAACCATATGCAGAAGGATCAGATTATGTCGAGCGACAGTTACCACGAGCCGGTAGGCGAACTGACCGATGAAACCCGCGAAATGCACCGTGCCGTCGTTTCCCTGATGGAAGAGTTTGAGGCGGTGGACTGGTACAACCAGCGGGTGGACGCCTGTAAGGACTCTGAGCTAAAAGCGATTCTTGAACACAACCGCGACGAGGAAAAGGAACACGCGGCCATGGTGCTTGAGTGGATTCGCCGCAAAGATCCGGTGATGGACAAGCATCTGCGGGAATTCCTGTTTACGGAAGGTCCGATCGGCCACCACGACTGATCGAACGCAATCGCCATGCTTTATCCGCTGTCGACGCTTGCGCTGGGCCCCGTCCTTATCGGGCAAGGTCGTTATGTGCGGCGGGTAACGCCGCGCCTGCCGGAGCCTGAGGGTGAGCGCCAGGGCACCGCTGGCAAGGGGCCGGAACTCCGGCTGCTTATTCTTGGGGATTCCGCTGCCGCCGGCGTGGGCGTAAGCAAACAGCAGGATGCGCTGGCCGGGCTTCTGGTCAGGGATCTGGCCAGTGATCATCTTGTAACCTGGAGCTTGCTGGCGGAAACAGGCCGCAAAGCAGTTGATGTTCTGGAGGCACTCAAAGCCTCAACAGAAGCCCACTATGATGTAGTGCTCGTCTCTGTTGGCGTAAACGACGTTACCGGCCGCACCAGCACCCAGCAGTGGCTTTCGGCACTGAACGAGCTTTCCGACTGCCTGATAAACGGCATGGGCGCTACCCGAGTGCTTTTTACCGCCATCCCTCCGATGCATGCTTTCCCGGCGTTACCTCAGCCCCTGCGCTGGTATCTTGGTATGCGGGCCAGGCAGTTGAACAGCTTGATGGAAAACGTCTGCAGCAGCCTTGATAGCCTTGAATATCTTTGTGTTTCCTTTCCTTTTGAACCTGGTTTTATCGCCTCGGACGGCTTCCATCCCGGCCCGGATGCTTACCGGCTATGGGCAGAGCATTCTGCCATTAGTATTCGAAAACTGGCTCAAAAAGCAGCTAGCTGAGATCGTGCAAGGCCTCCGCCTTTCAGTGCATTTGCTATCCGCTATCCGTATTTCCTGGTAAGACCCGTATGGTCTAGTATGAGCCTTGTCATTTATAAAGAGGAAACGCTTGATGAACATTTTAAAAATCGTCGCTCTACCCCTCCTTCTCGCCCTGTGTGCGAGCGCAGTCCAGGCTGCAGAGGGCCTTGTTGTGGTCAAAAGCAACCATAACGTAGCGGCTACCGCTGACAAACTTGAAGCGGTTCTGAGCGAAAATGGCATGAAAATCATGAACCGGATCAACCATGCCGCCGGTGCCGAGTCTGCGGGTTTGGAGCTGCGGCCGACCGAGGTGGTGATTTTTGGCAACCCGAAAGTGGGCTCGCCACTCATGCAGTGCGCCCAGAGCGTGGCAGTCGATCTCCCCCAGAAAGCGTTGATCTGGGAAGACGAAAGTGGGCAAGTCTGGCTTGGCTATAATGACCCGGAGTACCTGAAAGCCAGGCACGCTATTGAAGGCTGCGATGCCGTGCTGGAGAAAGTGAGTGGAGCTCTGTCGAATTTCGCCGGCGCCGCAACCCGCTAAGAGGTAAAGCCATAAGGAAGCTAAGGGTATCCTCGTAATTGCGGATACCCGGTAAGACATTGAGCCCCTAAAATCCCCCGCTTTGACGCTCCGGAAGCACACTCTTGCTGCTGATACGTTCTGCTCTTGCTTATATTGCCCTTATGGCGGCTATTTTCGTGCTGTTTCCCGGTATGGCAGGCCTGGGTGCCGGAGCGGTCAGCCTCGCGGTGATTCTGGGTTGGCGAGACATGCGAAGGGTGCCCCGAGCTGTTTTTCTGGTGGCAGGGCTGGCACTGGTGTTTGCTTTGGGACGCGACCCGGGGCTGGTTGGCGCTGCGGCAGGGAACATGAGCCGTCTGGCGGGACTGGTGCTGGCGGTTATGCTTTTGTCTTCCGTGCTTGGCCGTACCAGTGATTTACAGCAAATTTCCGCCAGCTTGTTTCAAGGTAATCCAGTCGTTCGCTACCTGAGCCTGTCGTTTGGTACTTCTCTTGTTTCCGTACCTCTGAATTTTGGTTCTGTGGCCGTTGTCGGCAGCCTGGTGGGCGAGCGTGTCCGCAGCAGTGGCGACTCGCCAGCGACTCGCAACGCAACCCGTGCGGTGTTGCGAGGCTTTGGTGTCTCGCCTACGTTTTCTCCTCTATCGATTTCTGTGGTGCTTACACTCACGCTCCTGCCGGGGCTCGGCAGCCTTGATTTGCTGTTATTAACAGTCCCGTTTTCGGCCGCTCTCGTTCTGTGCGGACTGATCTGGCGCGAGCCCGAAAGCGTGCAACAAATGGATGTCCCCGAGGGCAGCGCTGGTCTGGCGCCCTGGTTACGATTCGGGGCTCTTATTCTGGCCATCTGCGCGGGAGTGTTCCTGCTTGGCCAGCGTTATCAGCTCAGCTATGCCCATGCGGTGACTCTCAGTTGTATAGCCGCAGTTCTTGGCGCGAGGGTCCTGGCCTGGAGCCGCAAAACGAATCCGCCACTGGTCAACATGTCCAATGTCAGTAACGAGTTGGCAATTGTGGGTGGGTCTGCGTTTATTGGCTCGGTGATCAGTGGTGCGGTGCTGGGGCAGATAAGCGGTGACCCGAATGTGCCGGCCTGGCTTTGGCCCGTCATAGCCGCCTGCGTACCCTGGGTTTTCTTTGCGGCCGGCCTGGCCGGTATTAACCCGATTGTGATTGGCACCCTCGCGGGCGGCATTCTCGGAGTTATCTGGCCGGCCGATGCACTGATCGGCCTGGGTATTGGTATGGTAACAGGTTGGGGCATTACCGCTTTTGGAACGCCCTTTGCCGCCAACGCTCTTATTATGGAGCGCCTGACAGGCTATAGAGCTCTGGATGCTTCATTTCGCTGGAATCTGCGCTTGTCTCTTGCGGGGCTGACGGCTGCCAGCCTTCTTGCCGCGGTTATTACGGTTGTGAGGGTGTAGGCTATAATCCCCTATGGCTAATTCTGCAGGCCTCTGTTAAGGTTCGTCGCATCCTGCCTCTAGGGATTCCGCACTTTCGGGCTTCAGGCCTTCTTGCGAACTATCCATACGACCTGTCAGAGGACGTCACCCCGATTACCGGCGCGTGACTGTAGTCGTCTTTTATTCCATGAATATTCATGGCATCTGCCCGCATTCGCCGAGAACGGTGTTCGTGGAGGCAGAACAATCAAGAGTTAATCCTATATGAGTTTTTCTTCACTCGGCCTTTCCGAGCAACTGGTTCGTGCAACAACTGACCAGGGCTACGAAACCCCATCCCCCATTCAGCTTCAGGCTATTCCTGCCGTACTTTCCGGCAAGGACATTATGGCGGCTGCCCAAACGGGCACGGGCAAAACAGCCGGTTTTACACTGCCAATGCTGCAGCGTCTGGCTGCGAACCCCCGCACCGGCAAAGGCCCGCGCGCACTGATTCTGACGCCTACCCGTGAACTGGCGGCGCAGGTTCATGACAGCGTTAATCTTTACAGCAAATATGTTCCCACCAAGGCGGCTGTGGTTTTTGGTGGCGTTAAAATCAATCCGCAGATGATGAAACTGCGCAAAGGCCTGGACGTACTGGTAGCAACACCGGGGCGCCTGATGGATCTGTATCAGCAGAACGCTGTGCGCTTCAACGAGGTGGAAATCCTGGTGCTGGACGAAGCCGACCGCATGCTGGACATGGGCTTTATTCGCGACATCAAAAAGATTCTGGCGCTGCTGCCTGCCAAGCGCCAGAACCTGCTGTTTTCTGCCACCTTCTCTGGCGAGATCCGTACGCTGGCCCAAGGCCTTCTGGACAACCCGGTGCAGATCGACGTGGCTGTCAGAAATACCACGGCCGAAAGCGTAAAGCAGTCGGTGTATGCCGTTGATCAAAGCCAGAAAACTGCTCTTTTGAGCAAGCTGGTGCGCGATAACAGCTGGGAACAGGTACTGGTATTTACCCGCACCAAGCACGGCGCCAACCGCTTGACCCAGAAGCTGGAAAATGACGGCATCACGGCAGCCGCCATTCATGGCAACAAGTCCCAGGGTGCCCGCACCCGCGCTCTGGCGGATTTCAAGGCTGGTGAAGTGCGTGTTCTGGTTGCAACCGATATTGCAGCCCGTGGTCTGGACATCAAGCAACTGCCCCAGGTGGTTAACTTTGAGCTGCCCAACGTGCCGGAAGACTACGTTCACCGCATCGGCCGGACCGGCCGGGCAGGCGAAAGTGGCCACGCGTTGTCGCTGGTCAGCGCTGACGAACTGAAGATGTTGGTCGGCATTGAAAAGCTGATCAAGAAGCAATTGCCGCGTAAGGAAATGGAAGGTTTTGAGCCGAAGAACCACGTGGCCATGAAGCCCAAAGCCAAGGCCGACCCGAGCAAGGCTCGCAATCGCAGCGGTGGCAATGGCAGTGGGAACGGCCGCCCCGGTGGCAAGCCTCGCAGCTTTGGCGATAAGCCAGGTGGGCGTAGCGGTGGCCGCAGCCAGAATGGCAACGGTCAGCGCGGGCGTTCAGGCCAGCGTCAGAGCCAGAGCGCTTAAAGCCTCTTACACCTCTGGTGATTTGTTTAACAATGCGGAGCTTCGGCTCCGCATTGTTGTTTATGGCGTCTGACTTTCCCCTGACAGATGCACTAGTATGCACAGTCTGACTCTCTGCAGGACAAGGTTTCTACATCTATGCATGAAAGCGCCTCTCTGAAGAAACTGCTGGGCCTGGGCCCTCCAACGCAGCTGTTCGCGGACCGGCAGTTTTTAATCGCGCTGATTGCAGGCTGCTGCCTGAGTGTGGCTGTTGGCGGATTGGCCGGCGGGAATGCCTGGCTGAATGCGGGGTGGATGCCGCTGGTTTCACTGATTCTATGGGCCCCGATAATCGAGGAAATTGCCTTTCGCGGTATTGTGCAGGGTTATCTCGGAGAAACAATAGTTGGCAAACGCCATCTGGCGGGCCTCTCTTTCGCCAACCTGCTCGCTGCGTTTATGTTTACGGCCTGGCACCTGGTTTATCGAACCGATCTTCTGGCCTGGCTGGTCTTTGTTCCGGCACTGGCGTTTGGTTATTTTCGGGATCGTCACGGGTCGCTGCTGCCCTGCGTGATTCTTCACGCAGCCTGGAATGCTGCACTCTTGCCGGGCTGGTATCTGTTTTCCTGAGCCCATGAAAAAACCCCGGCCTGAGATCAGCGCCGGGGTTTTTTGCTATTACCGATCGACTTTATGACCGGGCTTTCAAGCTCCGTACTGTCAGACCACCGATAGCCAGGGCTGTCAGCAGAAGCAGAGTCGGGTCAAACGGAGCACCGGGGCTGTAGCTACAGCCTACAATTGTGCCGTCACCTTCGTCGGTTTCTACAACCTCGTCTGGCAGGTCGACCACGGTTGACTCACGGTACATGGCAACTGTGTCGTCGCCCTGAACTTCGTTCCATACTGCAAACAAGCGATTACCAGCCGGGGTCATACGAATCTGAGACTCGTAGTCCTCCACGTTATCTGCTTCGCCAGCGAAAGTAACAATCGGTGTGGCATAGGCACCATTGTTTTCGACGCGGGTCGCATAAAGGTCCAGCTCGCTGGTTTCATCATTGCTCCAGGCAGAAACGTTGGTCTGCTTACCCCAGGCCAGGTAGAACACGCCTTTGTCCTGACATTCCTCAGGGTTTGTCGCACAGGTGGGGCCGCTACCGGGCGTTCCGACCAGGCGGGGTTCCCGAACGTTGATGGTGGTATCGGTTTCGTTACTCAGGTTTTCCGGTGCCGACCAGGTCTGGTTAGCACCGTCGTAGCGACGCAGGTAGAAGTTGAAGTTCTTGGTGTTGGTGTAGAGCAGTTCCGCCAGCACCGGTGTATAGGTGTAGCCGATGTACAGGTCATCGCCCCGCAGCAACCCGCGGTGTGCGTTGGCACTCTCTTCAACTTTCTGGTTGGTGTCATCAGAAAGCGTTGAGTTTGCAATGTCTGCATCGGTTGTAGCCTGGGCAGTTTCAGCGTTGCTGCTCATGTTCAACGCTGGCTGGTTGTTCAGAACAATCGCATCAGCAAAGTCTGAAACAGCACAGTTTGCATCGACCGCCGGTACCATTTCGGCAGGCGAGAAGCCATTGCCGCCGGTCACGCCGTTTGCGTTCACAACGCCTCTACGCAGCATGATGTCCGAAGGGCCACCCTGCGTGAACTCGCCTTCCTTCCAGAAGATACCCAAGCGCATGCCGCTGGCCGTTCCCGCTTCTTTCTGCGGAACGAAACGAACACGGCGGGCGTTCAGTGCAGGGTTGCTGATGATGCAACCTGCTTCTGCTGCAGGGTTATTCCAGTCGAAGGTGTGGTAGCGGACATACTTGCCCTCATCCAGGCCATCGGAGCCCTTGGTTTCCTCATACGCAAGAATGACCTGCGGAATCAGGTTGTCCAGCGAGCCCAGCTGAAGTGCCAGGTTGGCCCGTGAGGCGCCCGCTTTGCCGCCTTCAACAATCTCACCACTCTCACTACCACTTCCGCTACCGGTAGTATTTGAAATTACAACACCCGAACTGTTTTTGATATCGTCAAAATTACCGGCGGCCTCCTGCCCGTCTATGTAGTTGTCGGTTACCCGCACAGGCGTCGCCCAGATACCTTTGTCCTGGGCTGTCCAGCCTTTAAGTGCATAGCTGTACCAGATATCACTGCCGTGGCTGGTGTTGGAGCCGGATGCGCCATCACCCGGGCCTTCCGCTTCGCCTCGCTGCAGGCCGCGGGGATCTTCCTGCCAGGTGAATGCCCACTCACCGGTTCCCAGGCCACGGCTCACATCCTGCTTGGCATCTCGCTCACCGGTAGAAAGCTGCACAGGATCCGACCAGGTAACGCCGTTATCTACGCTGGTTACTGCGTAGGCGCAGCTGAAGGGAATTTCGCGATTTTCCAATGACCGATAGCTGACCATTCGCTGGGCAGTTGGTTGGCCTTCCTCGCCTTCACAGTATTTATCGACCCAGGTAACGACAACACGGGAGCCCGAGTTGAAAATATTGGGCTTGTCGGAATCGCCATAGAAAGGGGTAGGTTGCCGGTTGGCATCAGGGTTCTCAAGATCGGGAATGGTATAGCCATCCCAATCAGTGCTGGCGGAAGACTTGTCAGCAGTTTTCGAAATATTAACTTCTTTGGTCCAATTTTCGGCCTGGTTACAATCGGCCGCACATGTACGCGCAAAAAGATCCCTTGCGGGTCGCGTACCTTGCTGTTTGACGTCGTAAACGGTGTAGCCGTTCGGGTCGAGATAATCACCATACACAGAAACCAGTCGGCCGTTAGTCATCCGAACGATCTTGGTTTTATTGGCGCCGCCGTTGGTGTTGAGTTGAACGGTATCGCTAAAGCTTAACCCGTTGGCTGCCCAAGCCGAACCCTGGCACGCAATCGTTGCTACAATCGCCGTTGTCAGAATGTTCTTTTTCATATACTACCCTCATAAAACATCGCGCTTTGAGTGCTCAGAAAAAGCTGGATTCCGATCACCCTTTTCATTAACTTTACGTCACATTCAGGATGATGACTACACGTTCAAGTTCTCGATCAATAATGAAAAGTGCGAGCCATCCCCCGGTTTATGGTCTTTATAACATTGAAAACATAGGATTATTTATATGGCTTCTAGGGATATGGTCATGAACTTGCGGGGTGGCATGCGACTATGTGTCGCAGTAGGTGTGCTGTTTTTGGGTGCATGCAGTGACGGACGCGGTTCTGGCTCCGGAGTGATAGTTGATGACAGCATCGAGACGGACAGTGATGACACAATCGACGATGGCGACGACGAGATCGTATTACCTGCACTTAGTACGCAGCTTGAACACTGGAGCAAAACCGGGGTGTTCCTGGCGGCAGCGGATTGCGCCCAGTGCCATACAGCCAGTGTGCCGGGCGATAGTCCTGCTGTGATGCGTGAGCCCGATCCTCAGGTATCGGCAAACCAGCCATCACCGGATGGCGAGGACATCAGCCCGTTCTTTGACTGGAAGAGCAGCGTGATGGCGAATGCCTTCACGGATCCCTATTTCCGTGCGGCCATGATGCATGAGGCGGAAACCTTTCCCCATCTGGCCGGCCTGATCGAAGACACCTGCCTGACGTGCCACAGCCCAATGGCGAGAATTCATGCCCACCAAACCGGCGTAGGCCTGGAACAGGACGACACCTGCACCTTGGCGGACGGTTGTTACCGCGCGGAACAGGCACTGGAAGACCCCCATGCCCGAGAGGGCATAAGCTGCACGGTCTGTCATCAGATAACAGATTCGGTCCTGTCCGGAGATGTCAATTCAGGCAACTTTGAAATTGCCGATGTCGAACACCCGGATGCATTCACGATCTTCGGGCCCTACCAGAACCCCGTCGGGCAGGCGATGCAAAACCGGGTTGGGTATACCCCGCAGTACAGTTCGCACATGTCCGATTCCAGGCACTGCGCAAGTTGCCATGAGCTCTTCACCCCGACGATTGATATGGAGACCGATCTCCCCAACGGCGAAGGTTTCCCGGAACAGGTACCCTATACCGAGTGGGTTAACAGTGATTTCGGGCCGGGTGGCACTTCGACGACGTCATGCCAGCAATGCCACATGGCGCGCACGGAAATCAGTGATAACTTTATGACCCGGGTTGCCGTTACCCCGAATGGTACGGTTAATCAGAGCTGGCCAGAGCGCCAGCCCTATTCCCCTCATGTCATGGTGGGTGGCAATACCTGGCTACTGGAAACCCTGGAAATGTTCCGGGAAGAGCTTGGCCGGGCAGGAATCAATCAGGAAGGAGAATTTTCAGATACCGCAGAGTTAACCCGGGAGTTCTTGAAAACGGCTGCCGATCTTGTTCCCTCTGGCCAGAACCTTTCAGGGAACGAGTTGGCTTTTGATCTGAGCATTCAGAACAACACGGGCCACAAACTACCTACCAGCTACCCCTCACGCCGGATCTGGGTGGCAACACAAGTGACGGACAGCAAGGGTGCCGTGCTCTTCAGTAGTGGCTTTCCCGATGAGAATTACCATCTGGTGTCGGATGCCCGATACACCAGCCAGGAATGCCTGGCGGCGAAAAAGCCGGAGGGTTTTGATTCTGCCGGTTGCTACCAGAGCCATGTCATGCAGGTCAGCTCGCCAGACGATATACCGGTTTACGAGCTGGTACTTGGCTCAACCACAGACGCTATCACCCATATTCTGCTATATGCATCCGGGTCACTGAAAGATAACCGGATTCCGCCCCGTGGCTTCGATAGCTCAGCGGTCCCCGAGTGGGCCCGGCCGGAGGGCGTGGAGGGTGACATGGATTTCAATCTGAACAACCTTGGCCAGGATACCATTGCCTATCGTCTGACCCTTCCGGTCTCGGCGGTGCCGCCACTGACGGTTGAAACGACTCTGTACTACCAAAACATCCGCCCGACGTTTGTTGAAGGTCTGCACGGAGAGCATTCGTGGATTGACGAGTTTCACGGTATCGTCGCTCTGAATCCACCACGTGCTGAAGTGCTTGCGACGGCAACCTTCCAGGTTCAATAGAGCGGTCAGGGGGGTAGGCAGGATAAGCGGAGTTCAGGTGTAGTCGTTCAGGCAAAAAAAGGCGGAGCAACTAGGCTCCGCACAAGAAACGCACGCTCCGGCAGCCAACAGACCATGGCAACTGCCGGTGTACGAATATCAGAACTTGTAGGTCAGGCCTACCATGTAAACCCAGGGATCAATATCAACGTCGATAGTGCTGGTATCGATTTTGGTGTCGCCAGCATAGGCATTGATGGTCGCTTCGGTATCGATGTCCGCCCACCAGATAGCAGCGTTTACACCGATGTTCTCTGTAATCATGTAATCCAGACCAATCTCGGCGGCCAGGCCAAAGCTGTCATCCAGTTCGATGTCGGTGCGGTTAATACCAGCGCTGGGGGCCAGTGAGGAGTAAATGCCGGTTAGCGTGTCGGTGGTCTTTTCTTCAAAGAAGTTGGTGTAGTTAACACCCACACCCACATACGGCTGGAGTTTGCTTCCGCTCGGCATCGGGAAATACTGCAACGTGATGGTCGGCGGCAGGTGTTTGGTCTCGGCCAGTTTACCAGCGCCGCCCAGAACGGATCCGGCACCGTTAATGTCGTGTTTGAAAGGAGTTGCGCCGAGAACGCCCAGAGCAATCTGGTCAGTGAACATGTAGCTCAGAGTCAGGCCCAACTGGGTGTCGGAATCAACGCTGACTTGAGCACCTGGAATCTCACCCAGTGCGGCAGAGTTCAAGTTGCTGCTGGATGAATCAGGGTCAACCATTACTGCGCCAACACGACCAATGAAATCACCGGCTTCGTACGCCTGAACGGCCGGAGCAGCAGCCATAACAGCTGCAGCTAAAATACCAAGTTTAAATGTACGGGACATATCCATCTCCTTTACCTGAATCGTTGTTGCGATCAGATTAAAGGCCCCGGAGATAGGAAACTTGATATAGCGCAATAATCGCGGCTGGGTGGTTTATGTTGGTGCAGTAGATTGACGCAACTCAAGAAATGAGGCGGGAACGTATATCTGCTGGTTGTCAGGCGGTATCTTTTTTGCTGCCGGGGGCTCGTGCTTCAGGCACAAAAACGTCCCGCACGGTGATTGGCTCACCTTCTGCATTCTGTACCTGGATTGTCTTGATAGGTTGCCCTGTGGCTCGGTCGCGCAGGTCCAGTGGGGCTTCATCAGGCGCAGGGTTCCACTTGTCACCCCACTGGCGCAGGGCAATGACCACCGGGAACAGATCCCGGCCCTTCTCGGTAAGCCGGTATTCGAAGCGGGAGCCATGCTCGCCAACTTCAACCTTCTTGAGCACTCCGTTATCTACCAGGCGGGCGAGGCGGTCGCACAGGATATTCTTGGCGATACCCAGTTCCTGCTGAAAATCCACAAAGCGCCGGGTGCCGTACATGGCGTGCAGCACAATAAGCAGCGACCACCAGTCCCCTACTTGGTTGAGGGCGCGGGCGACGGAGCAATTGGAGTCATCAAAACGTTTTCTTGCCATGGATGCGAGTGTACATAATTGGGTTGCATCTTAAAACCAGATTAAATAGAGTTGCGTTAAGAAACTAAATTGATGAGGTAGCTAACCGCCTTCCTCAAAGTTTATTCACTATCTTTTGTCAGGGAGTAGTCACTGATGACCATGAATCTGGGCCCCATGTTCGAACCTTTCGATATTCACAACCTTACCCTTCGCAACCGGGTTGCCATGGCGCCCATGACCCGGAACTTCTCGCCCAAAGGCGTTCCGGGTGAAAATGTGGTCGCCTATTACCGGCGCCGCGCCGAGGCCGGTGTAGGCCTTATCATTACCGAAGGCACTACTGTGAATCATCCCGGTGCCAACGGTTACCCCAATGTTCCTGCGTTTCATGGCGACGAAGCACTTGCAGGCTGGAAAAAAGTGGTAGATGCGGTGCATGAAGCAGGCGGTGCTATTTTCCCCCAGCTCTGGCACGTGGGTGCGGTGCGCAAGGAAGGCACAGATCCTGATCCCTCGGTTCCCGGTTACAGCCCGTCTGGCCTGTTCTCACCCGGCAAGCCCAATGGTAAGGCGATGAGCAAAGAAGACATCGAGGATGTGATTACTGCATTCGCCGATGCCGCACAGGACGCCAAAGCCCTCGGTTTTGACGGCGTCGAGATTCACGGTGCCCACGGTTATCTGCTTGATCAGTTCCTGTGGGAAGGTACCAACCAGCGTGAAGACGAGTACGGCGGCAGCATGGAAAACCGCCTGCGCTTTGTCGTAGAAATTGTAGAGGCCGTTCGCCACCGTGTGGGCCCGGAGTTCCCCATCATGCTGCGCTTCTCCCAGTGGAAACAGCAGGATTACGAAGCCAGACTGGTTAACAGCCCGGAAGAGCTCGAACAGTTCCTCAAGCCGCTGGTTGAAGCCGGTGTGGATATTTTCCACGCTTCAACCCGCCGTTTCTGGGAGCCGGAGTTTGAAGGTTCAAACCTGAACCTTGCAGGTTGGACGCAGAAGCTGTCCGGCAAGCCCGCCATGTCTGTTGGCAGCGTTGGCCTGACGGAAGACTTCATCAGCGGCACTATGGCCAGCAAACAGGAGTCCGTTGAGCAGTCCGGCATCGACGAACTGGTAGAGCGCATGAACAACCACGAGTTCGAACTGATTGCTGTGGGGCGCGCGCTTCTGCAGGATCCGGAATGGCTCACCAAAGTGAAGGAAGGACGGCTTGGCGAGGTGGATGATTTTGCTCGCAAGTCCCTTACCAAACTCTACTGAGTCTGGCCGGAATATTTCCTCTCTGTAACAGCACACCCCCTCTGCCTGCGCGTATGATGGGGGTGTTTTTTTATGGGAAGAATTTTACCGGAGGAACGGCAATGTCTTTGAAAAACAGCCTTTCAGTATTGATGCTCGCGAGCCTGCTGGCGTTTGCCGGTTGTGCCACCGTAGGCAAGGATTTTCCGACTCACAGTGTCGACCAGATCAAGGTGGATGAGACCACCCGAGCCGAAATTCAGGAAATGTTCGGAGAGCCATGGCGCACGGGTGTGGAAGACGGAAAACGCACCTGGACCTACGGCAAATATCGCTGGTCAGCCTTCGGTGATGCGGAAACCACCGATCTGGTTGTGCGCTTCAATCCGGATGGCACTGTTTCGTCCTACGTTTACAACACCACCGATTAACGATTCAGTTGATGCGGTATCCGGAAAGCCCGGGTACCGCATGCATCAACGCCTGTTTGGCTCAGTCCCTCAGCCCGCTCACCAGTTTGTCTATACTGTCCTTGGCATCTCCGAACAGCATGCGGGCGTTGTCCTTGAAGAACAACGGGTTTTCCACACCGGAATAACCGGTTGCCATACCCCTTTTTAGAATCACCACCTGGCGAGCTTTCCACACCTCAAGCACCGGCATGCCGGCAATCGGGCTGCCCGGATCTTCTGCCGCTGCCGGGTTAACCGTATCGTTGGCGCCGATAACCAGGACCACGTCGGTTGTGGGGAAATCTGCGTTGATTTCATCCATCTCCAGCACTATGTCGTAGGGCACATGGGCCTCTGCGAGGAGCACGTTCATGTGGCCGGGCAGGCGGCCGGCGACCGGATGAATACCAAAACGCACATTCACGCCACGTTCCCTGAGTAGTTTGGTCATATCGCTGACGCCGCTCTGGGCCTGTGCCACCGCCATGCCGTAGCCTGGAACGATAATCACTGAATCGGCGTTGCGCAGCTCCTCGCATACCTCATCTGCACTGGTTTCCACAGCCACCTGGTCGTCAGAACCCGCTGCGGCTGAGCTGCTGGTGGTCTGGCCAAAGCCGCCGAGGATGACGCTGATAAACGACCGGTTCATGGCTTTGCACATGATGTAACTGAGAATGGCACCGCTACTGCCCACCAGGGCACCGGTTACGATCAGCAGGTCGTTGCCCAGCATGAAACCGATAGACGCTGCGGCCCAACCGGAATAACTGTTGAGCATGGACACCACCACTGGCATATCGGCACCGCCAATGGCCATGATCAGATGAACCCCGAGAACGGCGGCTATTACTGTCATCAGCACCAGGGCAAGTATGCCCAGCGCCATGCTCTCTGTGCTCAGGAACCAGGCTCCCAGTAGCACAGATATGGCAATGGCAGCCAGATTCATCAGGTGCCGGCCGGGCAGGGTGAGGGCTTTGCTGTCGATACGGCCATCCAGCTTGCCGCAAGCCACCAGTGATCCGGTGAAGGTGACGGCGCCGATAAAAATACCCACAAAGACTTCCACGAGTTTAATGGTGTGCTCGGCACCAGTGGTGTGAATCAGCGGCTCAATGTAGCCGGTAAAACCCACCAGAACAGCGGCCATGCCCACAAAACTGTGCAGCAACGCCACCAGTTGTGGCATCTGTGTCATTTCCACTTTGTTGGCAATGGCGATGCCAATTCCGGCGCCCGCAAGCACCGCAATCACGATGGCGACGAGCCCGCTGTCACTGACACTGGCCATAGTGGCGACCAGCGCGATCAGAATGCCGGCTACCCCATAAAGGTTGCCCCGGCGCGCCGATTCCTGATGGCTCAAGCCACCCAGGCTGAGAATAAACAATACGCTGGCGACCACGTAGGCCACACTGACGAGTCCTGTACTCATGGCGGTCACCTCCTATCTGCGGAACATTTTGAGCATGCGATGGGTAACCCGGAAGCCACCACCCACGTTGATGCTGGCAATCAGCACCGCCACAAACGCCAGGATCCCGACCACGACGTTTTCCGCCTGAGCCAGATGCAACATGGCACCAATCACGATAATGCCGCTGATGGCGTTGGTTACACTCATCAGGGGCGTATGCAGGGAGGCGGTTACGTTCCACACAACCTGCCAGCCAATAAAGCAGGCCAGCACAAACACCGTAAAGTGCCTGAGAAAACTCTCCGGTGCGTGAGCGCCAACGCCATACAGCGCAGCAAGGGTGACAATCAATAGAGCGCCCTTGCCAATCAGGCTGCGGCGCTGGGATTCCTTGTGTGCGGCCGCTTTCTGTTCTGCTGACGGCTCCTCGGTACCCGGCGCAGGTTTGGGGCTTGTTGGCGTCTGCGGTTGTGGCGGTGGCCAGGTCACATCCTGATCCAGCACCACTGTAAGACCACGGATAACGTCGTCTTCCATGTTCACCCGGGGCCGGCCGTCTTTCTCAGGTGTCAGTTCAGTCATCAGGTGGAAAAGGTTGGTGGCGTAAAGGTCACTGGCCACCTTGGCCATGCGACTGGGCAGATCCGTGTAGCCAATCACTGTGACGTCGTGCTGCTCAACAATCTTACCTGGCTCGGTAAGCTCGCAGTTACCGCTGCGTTCCGAGGCCAGATCAACAATCACGCTGCCGGGCTTCATGGATTTCACCATATCTGCCGTGATCAGCTTGGGTGCCGGCCTGCCGGGAATCAGAGCGGTTGTAATGATGATGTCGACTTCTTTGGCCTGCTCTGCAAACAGTGCCATTTCTGCCTTGATGAACTCATCGCTCATCTGCTTGGCGTAACCGCCGGTGCCGCTGCCTTCTTCTTCACCAAAATCCAGCTGCAGAAACTCAGCGCCCATGCTTTCAATCTGTTCCTTAACTTCCAGCCGGGTATCAAACGCCCGGACGATAGCTCCCAGGCTGTTGGCAGCACCTACTGCCGCGAGCCCGGCCACACCGGCACCAATCACCATGACTTTGGCTGGCGGCACCTTGCCGGCGGCCGTTATCTGGCCGGTGAAAAAGCGCCCGAAGTGATTGGCTGCCTCAACTACTGCACGGTACCCGGCGATGTTAGCCATGGCGCTCAGCGCGTCCATTTTCTGGGCGCGGCTGATCCGGGGCAGGCTGTCGATGGCGAAGGTGGTGATTTTGCGGGCAGCAAGCTTATTGAGGAGCTCAGAGTTCTGGGCTGGCCAGATATAGCTGATCAGGAAGGCGCCTTCCTTCATCAAGTCGGCTTCATGCTTGCCCAGCGCCGGGTTCTCCATGGGAGCGCGAACCTTCAGAATGAAATCCGCGTTGCTCCAGAGCGAGCGGGCATCCGCCGCAATGGTTGCGCCAACGGCCTCATAGGCTTCATCACGATAGTGCGCGGCTTCGCCCGCACCGGACTCAACCGAGACCTCATAACCCAGGGCAATCAGCTTGTGCACCGATGGCGGTGTCGCTGCAACCCGTCGCTCGTCTGTAAAAATTTCTTTCGGAATGCCAATCTTCATGATGCAAACGCCCTCTGTTTGAACCCATGAAACAAATGTGAGCTATCTACATCCTAGTGCAACTTCAAGACTTTGCATGCCATAGGTTCTGTTGCGTACGGCAGACATCCGGATAAGGCGCTATGCTTCGCGTTTTTGGACCCGCCAGGATTTTTTTTCGATGTTCGAGATGTTTTTCAGTACCTATGTCAGCAGTACGATCCGCTTTCTGTTTCTGCTGGCGCCTTTCTTTGCCGTGTCCATGTTTATAGCCTTGACCCGTGGGCTGCCCGCTGTTGAAAAAGCTGCGATTATCCGCCGCGCCTGTATCGCGGCATCCGTGATGGGCGTGATACTGTTCTTTGGCGGCCCTGTGCTGTTCAGTGCCATTGGTATTACATTGGATTCTTTCCGTATTGGTGCCGGAACGCTGCTGTTCCTGACGGCGATCAGCCTGGTAACCAGCGGAACTCGTAACCATGCCACCGGCCTGCCAGAAGAGGATCGCGACGATATCGCGGTGGTGCCACTGGCGGTGCCGGTTATGATTGGCCCCGCCACCATAGGTGCCATTCTGGTATATGGTGCTGAGCTCAAGAAAGTACCGGAAGTTGCCGGGGGCCTGCTGGGGTTGCTTTCCGGTCTGCTGATACTGGGTATATTGCTGCACCTTTCCGGATATCTGGAAAAGGCACTGGGCAAAACCGGCCTTAATATCCTCTCCAAAATCAGCGGCCTGGTACTCTCGGCCATGGCTGCGGAAATTGTTTTGACCGGTATCACCGGCTTCATTGCCAGCACGGGTTTGACAGGAGCATAGAAAGGCGCGATGTCCACCGACACCACTGAGCACAACCGAAACCGACAGGATTTCTCCGGCATCGACTCGATCTGGTTGTTCGGCTATGGCTCATTGATCTACAAAGTGGATTTCCCGTTTCTGGAACAACGCCCCGCGTCTATCCACGGCTGGGCACGTCGGTTCTGGCAGGGATCTCACGATCACCGCGGTACGCCGGAAGCCCCGGGCCGTGTGGTGACGCTTGTTGAACAGCCCGGGGCATCCTGCAAAGGCATGGCATTCCGGGTGTCACCGAAAGTGTTTGAGTATCTGGATGTGCGGGAAAAGAATGGCTACCTGCGATTCACCACAACCCTGACGTTCGATAACGGCAGTCATGGTGAGGGGCTGGTTTACATTGCCACAGAGGACAATGAAGCATTTCTTGGCCATGCTCCGGAAGCGGATATAGCGCGACAGATTGCTTCAGCCGTTGGCCCAAGCGGCCCTAATTCCGAATACCTTCTCAGGCTTGCAGAGTCTTTGCGTGCACTGGGCGATGAGTGCTCCCATACCTTCGCAATAGAGAACTGTCTCAAGAATAACTCCTGAGCAAGAACCCGTCTTCGAGGAAGCAACCGAGGGCGGGACACCTTCCGAAACACGCTGTGAATACGTCCGTGTACGCTTGGCTCCGCCATCCCTGGCTCCGCACAGTTTCGGAAGGTGTCCCGCCCTCAGTTGCGTCAGGCTTCGGCGATGGCCGCCCGGTGTTCCTCTCTGGTAGCGGGGTTAAATCCTCTTGGTGGTGATTTTCGACGTTGATTGAGACCAATCAACACCAGCGGCACCACAACCATCAGGCTGCCAACCAGGAACCACCAATCCGGCACCTCGTTAAACCAGATCCAGCCAATGCCCACAGCCCAGATCAGCCCGGTATATTCGGCGCTGGTTACCTGGTTTGCATCGACCTGTCGGTAAGCCAGCAATACGGTGATGTTGTAGCCGAGAATAAACACTGCGGAGCCCGCTGCGCTAAGCAGAACCTCCGGATGCCAGGTTACACCCTGTTGCCACTCCCAGATAGCAAGCACTGCAGACGCAGGAATGACTAGCAGGTAGTTGAGAAACAGTTTGTGTACCGTCGTCTGGTTCTTCGGCAGCTTGCGAACCATCACCGCGTTAATGGCCAGAGTGAGCGCGGACCCCAGAGCTGCTAAGGCAGCCCAGTTGAACTCTACCGGGCGCAGGATAACGATGATGCCGGCAAAACCACTGAATACCGCAAATACACTCAGAGGCGACAGCGACTCCCGGAAGATGACGACCGAGAACACCATCACTAGAATCGGTGCTGCATAAAACACAGCGTTTGCCGTGGCGAGGGGCAGGTTACTCAAAGCCACGATCATGCACAGCAGGCCTACCAGATGAATGTGCGCTCGCATCGCGTGTATTTTGATTCCGGAAAACAGGTTGTTGCGGTCGATCTTGCGCGCCAGTGGCAGCAGAAGCATAAGAGTGAGCATGCAGCGTACAAACGCAAACTGAAAAATCGGCGCGCCGGGTTCCATAAGCTTGATAAAAACGTCCGAGACCAGAGCCATGGCGTTGCCAAGCACAAGCAGAAGAATTGCGCTGTTAACAGTTTTGCCTGACATGTTTTCTTTCCTGATATCCGAATAAGAATAAAACGCACACGTAGGAAGTGGCAGTCGTAGTCTAATTGCGTTTTAATATCCGATAAAATGATGTTTATTAATCAGGTATTAGAAAAATAGATAATGAAACTGCCTCCTCTCAAAGCCCTGCCAGTATTCGAAGCCGTTGCTCGCCTCAACAGCTTTTCTCTCGCTGCTGGGGAGCTTGCCGTCAGCCAGAGCGCGGTTAGCCATCAGATCAAACAGCTGGAAACCTATCTGGGTGAGAAGCTGTTCTGGCGCAGTGGCCGCACACTTGCGCTGACAGATGAAGGCCGCCAGTATCTCGACGCTGTCAGTACGGCTTTGCTTCAGATTGAGCGGGCCAGTGAGCAAGTGCTGGGGCATGAAGAGTCCCGGCTGCGGCTGTCGTTGTTCAGTTCCTTCGCCGTGCGCTGGCTGGTGCCCCGATTACCAGACTTGCAGCGACTGCATCCACAAGTGGAGTTGGCGCTGGAGATGAGCAGCGAGAATCCGGTGCTGTCAGACCGGGTAGCGGATTGCTTTATCACCATTCACAGGGACTCGCCGGCATACAGTTATGAGCTCTTGTACGTGGAACGGCTCTTCCCTGTGTGCAGTCAGGACTATTGGCAACGCATTCGCAGGGAGTTGGGTCGGGAGAAGGATATTAAGGGGCGGGATGAACCCCCTATGACGACGGACGAGGTAGCCCGCTTTCCGTTGTTATCCACCCACAGTATTTATGATAAAGCTGCCGGCGATTGGGAAGCCTGGTATCAGGCAGAGGGGGAAACCATACCCGCCGGTGCCAGGGTTCAGCATTTCAGCCACATGCTGTTGGCGCTTGAAGCCGCGCGTTTCCATCAGGGTATCGCCCTGACCAACGATTACATGTTGAGCACCCGAAAGGACTCTGAAGAGTTTGTTCGGTTACCCAGCCATGCGGTGGTCACCGGAGATAGCTTTTACTTTGCCTGGAAAACCAGCCGCAGGCGTGAGCGCGGTATCCAGATACTGCGGCGCTGGCTGGTAGATGAAGCAATTGCGGGAGGTTTGCGCGGGGCTTGAGATGCCCCGCGCAGCATTATAGGCGCTACTCTTCGGCAGGCCTTTCCACCACTTTACGTTTGCCCTTGGCACAGCGGGACAATGCCTTCAGGCCATCTTCATCAAAGGCGTCTACCCGGATAACGTCGTATAGAGCGGTCAATGCCTCCTGTAGCTTGTCGCATTCATCAGCCTTCACAATGCCTTCGGCGCACGCCCAGTCCACCAGTTCCTTGCGTTGGTGACCCATTAACAGTGCAATGCCGTCGAGATCGTCCTCATCGCGGTTGCGAATGGCGTCATGCAGACGGCTGCGCATATCAACCGTTTCGTTCGCCAGCTTGTAGGCGTTCAGAACCTTTCCGAGCGGATCGTCCGGATCCATTGTGGTGTAAGCGCCACGGCTAACGCGCTGGCGCAGCGGGGTGTCTTCAACAATGCTGGCGGCCACGCGTGTGCCCAGCCTGTCATCCGGCCCGTTAAGACCGGTGGCACCCAGTGGGAACACCAACAGGCGCAGGGGCCAACGCAGGGCAGGTACAGGGAAGTTGATGATCGCCTCACGCATGGAATGCTGCAAATCCCGCAGGCAGGTTTGAAGGCACCACTCCACCAGCGGCCGCTGGTCGTCCGGATAGCCCTCTTCGTGCCATTGTTTGATGACGGCTGTTGCGTAATAAAGCTGCACCAGGCAGTCCGCCATGCGCCCGGAAAGCCGTTGCCTGGCTTTCAGACCACCGCCTACCGAAAGCAGAGTCACATCGGTCATCAGCGCAAATGCCGCCGAGAAGCGGGCGAGCTGGCGGTACGATGATTTGATATCACCCTGTCTGGGGACCGATTCCAGTAGTCCTCCGGTAAGGCCGAGAACCAGGGCGCGCAGAGCGTTTCGCGTGGTATGGGCCAAGTGGCGGTAGAAGATACCGTCAAATTTTTTCGCAGCTTTGTCCTCATCTTCCATGCCGGCAGCTGCGATTTCTTCAACAATAAAGGGATGGCAGCGAATGGCGCCCTGGCCGAATACCATCAGGCTGCGGGTCAGGATGTTTGCGCCTTCTACCGTGATGCCGATGGGCACCGCGTTGTAGGCGCGGGCCATGAAGTTGCGGGGGCCGGTGATAACGCCACGGCCTGCGACCACGTCCATGGCGTGATTGATCACGATCCGCATCAGGTCGGTATTGCGGTATTTCAGTAGTGCCGAGGGCACCGCCGGCCGCACGCCTCTGTCGAGCATGCCGGAGGTCAGCAGGCGCGCAGCATCCATCATGTAGGTGTAGCCGGCGATGGGTTCCAGAGCTTCCTGAACACCTTCGAACTGGCTGATGGAACGGCCGAACTGTTCGCGGGTGTAGGCGTAGGAGCCGGTCGCCAGGCTGGCCACCTTGCCGGCACCGGTACCCAGCGCGGGCAAGGAAATGGAGCGGCCAATGGAGAGGCACTCCAAGAGCATGGTCCAGCCCTTGCCGAGCATGTCCTGGCCACCGATAACCTGATCCATGGGGATGAATACCTCGTTGCCCCAGGTTGGGCCGTTCATGAATACGGTATTCATAGGCAGGTGCCTCGCGCCGGCGTGAACGCCCTCGGTTTCGCGGGGAACCATTACGCAGGTCACGCCTATGTCGGCATTATCGCCGAGCAGGCTTTCCGGGTCGTAAACCTTGATGGCCAGGCCAATCAGTGTGGCGACCGGAGCCAGGGTGATGTAACGCTTGTTCCAGGTTACTTTCAGGCCCAGCACTTCTTTGCCGTTCCACTCGCCCTTGCACACAATGCCCTTATCCGGGATGGCTCCCGCATCGGAGCCGGCGATCGGGGAGGTCAGGGCAAAGCAGGGGATTTCCTCACCACCGGCCAGCCGGGGCAGGTAGTGTTTCTTCTGTTCATCGGTGCCGTAATGCATCAGCAACTCACCCGGGCCGAGGGAGTTGGGTACCATTACGGTGACAGCCGCGGAAACGCTGCGGGTGGATATTTTCATCACGATTTCTGAATGGGCGGTGTTGGAGAAGCCCATACCACCGTCTTCTTTCGGGATTACCAGGCCGAAAAAGCCGTTCTCACGGATAAACTTCCAGGCTTTGTCCGGCAGATCGTAGTGTTCGTGGGTAATCTTCCAGTCATCCAGCATGGCGCAGAGTTTTTCCACCGGACCATCCAGAAACGCCTGTTCCTCGCTGGTCAGGTGTGCAGGCCTTGCATCCAGCAGTTTTGACCATTGCGGCTTGCCTGAAAACAACTCGCCATCCCAGTCTACAGAGCCGGATTTCAAAGCCTCTTCTTCGGTGGAAGAGAGCTTGGGCAGGCGGCTGCGAACCCAGCCCAGCAGTGGTCGGCTGAATTTGTCGAGACGCAACTCGCTGGGAATGACCAGAATGAGTGCTAATGCCAGAAAAAGGCCACCAAACAGAACACTGGCAAGGTGCCAGTCATCCTGGACCACGCCCACCAGAGTAGCGATGGACATCACCAGAGCAGCGGTGGTGCCGCCTACTCCCAGATAGATCAGAATCAGGGCACTGATGAGCAGTAAAAGTACGCTCATGGGCAGACCTCCGTATCGTGGATGAAATCAGAGAATGTCAGTATTAACCTTCGGCCAAAGCTCGCGCACATGCAAGGGCAGTAGCTCTATACCTGTTTGCAGCTGTACTTACTGCCTGAGCCCGGGGTTAAAGGCTCAGGCCAACAATCAGCAGCGCCAGCGTGGCGAGCAGAGTCGCGACGTTGGTGCCCAGCAACACGTTTAGAGCGTCTGGTTGACCAATCGCTCCCGGCAGTTTCCAGGCAAGCCAGAAAGCGAAGGGTGCCGTTGCCAGAGACAGTATAGACGCCAATGGCAACCAGTCGGCGAGTATGCCCGTTACCAGAACAGCGTAGCCCGTAATAAACAGAACGGAGACCAGTCGGGCGGCAGCGTGTGTGCCGAGAGTGATGACCAGGTGACGGCGACCTATTTTACGATCGGCTTCCGCATCCGGTATCTGGTTGATCAGTAACAGTTCGCTCACCAGTAACAGGCTGATAACGGATACGGTGAGCGCGGTGGCATCAAGCCTGGCGCCGAGCGCCACCAGTGTGCCCAGAACCATTACCGGACCAAAGCCGATGCCGGGAGCAAACAGGCATAGCAGGGGAGAGCGGGTAATCCACCGTGTGTAGGTGATTATCAGCACGACACCCGCCATGCCCAGCACCAGCATGGGCAGCCCCCTTTGCCAGAGGAAGTAGAGGCCGATCACGATAACGAGAGCCAGGGTGCCAATGGCCGCTGCCAGCACGCGCTTTGCGGCGCCGGGAACCTCCGGAAGAGCCCCGCTGCCACCGGAAAAAGGTGTGCGGGTGGTCATCAGGTCCAGCCCGGATACAAAGTCCTCATATTCATTAAGCAGGTTCACCGCAGCATGTGCCAACAAGGCACCAATAAACACCAGCAGTGTATCCAGCAGTGCCGGTGGCTCGCCCTGTTGCCAGGCCACCGCAACTCCCAGCCCGACACACAGAGGCGCAAGAACCAGAAAGTTGGGGCGGGAGGCGCGGACAACGGCGACTGCTTCAGACATTCACTCTTTCCTCAGATGTAGCCGGCGGCAAAAACCAACCCAAGCACAATTGGCATGACAATCAGGCTGCCCAGATTGCTCAATAATACCAGCGATGCGACTTTATGGGGTTCCTGCTGGTATTGCTCCGCAACCATATAGTTGAGAACTGCCGGTGGCAGGGCGGCAAATACCCAGAGTGCTGCCACCTGAAGGCCGGGCAGGTCCAACAGATAAATCATGGGCCACGCCAACAGCAAGCCACTCACCGGGCAGGCGATAGCGCCAAGCATGCCCAGCTTCCAGTCGCTGAAGTCTATGTCGAGCATCCTTACGCCCAGTGTAAACAGCATAAGCGGGATACAGATTTCGCCAAGCATGTTCAGAGACTGAAGCAGCCAGTCGGGTAAAGGTACGCCCCCGAAGTTCACGGCCAGCCCGGCAATGCTGGCAAACACAATGGGGAGCCTCAGACGTTGAAGTATGGAGGTGTGGGGGTCAAGCATGTACAGACCCACGGAAAAGTGCAGCAGCATTTCCACAATGAAGAGCACTATGGCTGCGGGCAGTGCGGCTTCACCAAAGGCCAGAACCAGCAGCGGAATGCCCATGTTGCCCGAGTTGTTGAACATCATGGGTGGCAGGAAGGTTTTCAGGTTCAGGTTCAGAACACGGGCCAGCGGATACAGAACAATCCCGGACCCCAGAACAACAACCGTTGCGGCAAGCGCAAGCCCGGCGTATTCCTGCAGCGGGGCATGCTGATCTGCCAGCACACCAAATACCAGCATGGGAACAAAGAGTTCCATGTTCAGAACATTCAGGCCCTGAATGTCTGGTGTGCGGAACCTTCCATACAGGGCGCCGCAGCCGGCGATGAGAAACACCGGCAACAGGGTGGACAGGATCTGACCAATCATCGAAAACTCCAACAGACGCCGGGGAAGGTTTGTGCGGGTAAACCGTTAGGTTCGCAAGTATTCGGGTGGTTCGGCAAGTATTATAATAACCACCGGAGCCCGATTGCTAACCGACTGAGGAGTGAGCTAGTGATGAACCCCTTTGATCAGCCCCTTGCCCGTGAAAATACCTGCTCGGTAAAGTTTGATGCCCGCAGGGCGGTTTTCGGCCGCGAGGATGTGATTCCTGTCTGGGTGGCAGACATGGATTTCGCTGCACCAGAGGCTGTCACCCGTGCACTTACAGAGCGTGCCGCGCACCCGGTTTACGGGTATACCCTGTTTCCCGAGAGTCTGTTCCAGTCAATAATTGACTGGTTTCGCGAGCGGCATGGCTGGGAAATTCGACGGGATTGGATACTGATGGCGCCGGGAGTCGTACCCTCTCTGCACGCGGCCTGCATGGCCTATGCGGCACCAGGCGAAGGCGTGATTGTGCAACCGCCGGTGTATCCACCGTTTTTCAGTTCCGTTCGGCTCAGCGGCCGGGAGGTTATTGAAAACCCCCTGGTTTACAACGATGAAACCGGACAATACCTGATGGACCTGGAGCACCTGGAAGCCTGCGCCGCGCGTCCTGATGCCCGGCTTCTGATGTTGTGCTCACCGCACAACCCGGTAGGGCGTATCTGGTCGGAAAAGGAGCTCAAAGCTGTGCTGGCTATCGCCCGTCGGCATGAGTTGACGGTAATTTCTGATGAAATTCACTGCGACCTTACTTTCACCGACAAGCCCCGGCACCGGATGCTGGCCACTCTCGCCGGAGCGGACGATGCCCTGATAACCGCTGTTGCACCGAGCAAGAGCTTCAACATGCCGGGGTTGGGATTGTCGGCTCTGATAATACCGGACCGGGAACAGCGCAATGCCATGAAAGCGGTGTTTGATTCCATGCACATGCCGCAGTGCAACCCGTTCAGCGTGGCCGGATTTGAAGCCGGCTACCGATATGGTGCGCCCTGGCTGGATGACTTAATGGCATATTTGCAGCAGAACCGCGACTTTGTGCTGGATACTGTCAACAAACAGTTACCCGGAATACAGGCCCGGGCACCGGAAGGAACCTATTTAATGTGGCTCGATTGCCGGAAGCTGGGGCTGAATGATGCCGCCCTGAAACGGCTTTTTGTGGAAGACGCCGGAGTAGGCATGAACCCCGGCCCTTCATTTGGTGAACAGGGCAGCGGCTTCATGCGGCTCAACATCGGTTGCCCGAAGGCGGTACTGGTCGATGTGCTGCAGCGAATCGAGGCGGCATTGCCGGGCAACCGGCAGGTTACTGATCAACCATAAAACAGTGATCGTCGACGAGTTCCCAGAGTGGCGGCTCGTTCATCCCCGGCATATCCCCGCTGGTTTTTTCGATGGCTTTCCACACTTTGCTGCCGTGGAAGGTCATGTCACCCTTCTGGTACGTCTCGGCCCACAGCCACTGTTCCGGGCGCTCGCAAAGGCCAGAGTTTTCACCGGTTGTGCTCGTTGAATTTGTCGCCGGGTCCGGTGTTTCAAGCTGAGTGGGCGCATCGCCCTGGGCATTGGCGGCGGAACCAAATGCCGTAATAACCAGAATCAGCAGCAGGGATCCCAGCGAGTTATGAATGGTTCTGAAAATGGGCTTCTTGAGCATGTTGGGCTCCTTATGCGTCTATCATGACAGTTTACGGTATTCCGGCACTTTTCGGCCTGCGCGGGTGGCGAGTAAGAGTCCGGCCAGAATGAATGCGCCACCAATTATATGGAAGAGCCCCAGCGATTCCCCAAGGAAAATACTGGCCAGAATCGAGGCAAAGACCGGTGTCAGGTATATAAAAATGGCTGCCCGGGACGGCCCGATGCTGTGCACCGCGTAGTTCCAGAAACCATAGGCCAGAATCCCCGGGAAAATTGCGAAGTAGGCAAGCGGCATAGCCGTTTGACGGGTCAGTTCAAAGCCGCCCGAGAAGAACAGCAGATCACCCAGATAAAATGGCAAGATAACGAGGACGCCAAGCAGGATCTGGGTGCTGAGGAAGGTAAACCCGGGTAGAGGAACGGCCTGGCGCCTGAGCAGTACAGAAAACAGGCCCCAGCTGAACACGGCGGCCACCATGATCAGGTCACCCGGTTGGGCTTGCAGGCCTGTGAGAACCGACAGATCCCCCCGCGCTACCACCGTTAGTATGCCAAATATTGCGAGCCCGATTCCCAGTGCCTGAATCGGCCGGGTGCGATCGCCCAGAACAAGCCACGCCAGCAGCGCCACGAAGATCGGAATGGTGGCATTGATCAGGGCAATGTTGGTCGCCGTGGTGGTGACTGCAGCAACGTATAACAAGGAGTTGAAAGCGCCAACGCTGAACGTGGCAAGTACCAGCATTGAGCCCAGATGCTGGCGAATTACACTGCGGTGCCGCCAGATACCGGGCAAAGCAAAAGGTAGCAGAATAGCGAGCGCTATGACCCAGCGCCAGAAAGCCATGGAGAGGGGCGGTATGCTGTCGACGGTGCCCCGGGCAACAACGGCATTGCCAGCCCAGAACAATGGGGTCAGAACCAGTCCTGCATAGGTCAGGGCTGCAGATCTGGCCGGACTGTTTTCTGAAGGCACATCAGCTCCTGTCGGTCATTCGCGAACGCGTAAAAACGATAGGATACTATTCTCCGGGAACTTTTGCCTTGGTACCAATGTGGTAGGCAGCGAAACCGGCCATAACCACCTGATCAACGGCCATACCAATTATGCGTCCATCGCTGTTGGAGGCGATGGGATACTGGGCATTGGTGATCGGATCTGCGATATAACCAAGAACCTGACCTTTGGAAACCTTGGCGCCCAGTTCAACCTTGCTGAACAGAATGCCGCCATGGTTTGCCCGTACCCAGGCCGAATCGTAATACACCGGCTCCGGGTCGCCCCACACAAACATACGGGAAATCATCCCCTGTTTTTCCATCAGGCTGGCCAGGCTGTTTACGCCGGCATCAATCTGGTGTTCCTGAATGCGGTGGGATTCGCCAGCCTCCAGCGTGACCGCGCGAATGCCGACATTCACCGCTGCGGTACGGAGCATTCCGGGTGATCCGGTGCTATGCACCACGGCCATTCGATCAAAGCCCCGGGTAAATTCGGCAACCGCGGGGTTGTTCATATCGGCACGAAGCTGCGGCAGGTTGGTCCGCTTCAGTGAGCCGGTATGGATATCCACCAGCATGTCACAGTATCGAATAATGTTCTCGAACAGGGAGTTCGCAATCCGATCGGCCAGGCTACCATTCGTGCTGCCGGGAAAGTGCCGGTTAAGATCCCGGCGATCCGGCAGATAGCGACTGCCCTGTTCGAAACCGGGCAGGTTTACGATGGGTATACCTACCACGCTGCCGCTCAATTTTTCCGGATCAAGGTCGTACATGGTCTGGCGAATAATCTCGATGCCATTGAGTTCGTCGCCATGAATCGTGCTTGTCAGACACAGGGTCGGGCCCGCATTGGCACCGTTAACCACCAGTACCGGCGTAGGCTGCGAGAGACCGGCAATCTGAATGCCGGATGACCAGCCCAGGCGCGTGGATGTGCCCGGCAGGACTTCACTGCCAAGCAGAACCAGATTGTTGGCGCGTTGTGGTTTTTTATTCTCTGGTTCGGGTGTTTTTTGCTCCAGAGGCCCGGGCGCAGAGGTGGGTTCATCATCTTCCAATGCTTGGCTGACCTTCGGTTTTTCGCTGTCTGGCCCCTCTTGTTCGCCTGGATTCCGGGGTGGCTCCGGAGTTGGCGCAGGTGCAACATCTTTCAGATCAATGTTGGGCGCTACTTTTTTGGGCTTGATCGCCGGCTTTGGTTTTGGTGTCGGGTTTTCTGGCGCAACGTCTGTAACGGGCCCATGCGCCTTGCCGGTATTTCTCCGGGGCTCTGAGTGCTCCACATCTTCAACATTTTCGTCTTCTGCCAGTTCTGCCAGCAGAATCTCCCGGGCGGGCTTCACCTGTTTTCTGTCGGCTGGTGGGTCTGCCATTACTATGGCAGGCATAGCCAGCATCAGAAGACAAAGCACGGGTTGAAGTCGGGTCAGTGTTTGCAGCCTGGAAAACAGCATGATTCCTCACGGGTGATCAATAAGGGCTCAAGGGTAAAGGTCGAGTGGTGCTCATGGAAATGGCAATAACAAAGGTTTAATGCCATTTTCATAGTGTTGCCATGAACTTCAGGCGAATTTGCGTAAAATTACCGGTCTGCCCTGCCCGCAAGGATTATCGTTGCGGGCAGGTCAGTTATAACCGACGGAGGGAGTAAACAATATGGACCTTTTGCGAATTCTTATAGCAATTTTGTTACCGCCGCTGGGCGTGTTCCTGCAGGTGGGCATAGGGAAGCACTTCTGGATCAACATACTGCTCACTATTCTGGGCTATATCCCCGGCATAGTGCACGCGGTGTACATTATCGCAAAAAAATAGATACCGGCAGGTGCAGCACCTGCCGGCGCCCACTGCTCAGGTTGTTGGCGTAGCCTGCCAGAGCCCGTCTTCCTGAAGGGCTCGGCCATCGGCCTCCAGCTTCAGCAGATGGGCCAGTGCGGATCGGGCGGCGACACCATGAATTGCGGCCGGCACATCGTCGTAGGCTTTGCTGGTCAGGGCTTTAAGGCCCACGGGCGAAAGCTTTTCAAGCGCTTTTGCGACTTTGTGCTCCCGAGACAGCCTATGGGTGATCAGGAAGTCGATAATCGCTTCAGGATGACCCATCACAAAGCCGTGAGCAGGAGCGATGTAACGTACTGGCTCCGCCAGCAGATCGTAGAGCGCCTCCAGATAGGCTTTCATATCGCCATCGGGCGGGTTTATGACCACGGTCGAGCCCTGCATGATGTGATCCCCTGAGAACAGCAGTTCCTGTTCTCTCAGCAGAAAACAGAGGTGATTGGAAGCGTGTCCCGGTGTATGCAGAACCTTGAGCGTGCCAGCATCAGTTTTGATCAGGTCGCCGTGCTCAGGCTGTTCATCTGGCACGAACTTCTCATCCTGTGATGCCCCGGCCGGCGCTGGCCGACCAAAAACCCGACACCCGGTTTTTTCCTTCAGAGCCCGGGTGCCGGGGGAATGATCGAGGTGGGTGTGGGTAACAATCACAGACTCGATTTCCCCTCCTGTGAACTCCAGAATCCGCTCAATATGCACGGCGTCATCGGGCCCGGGGTCGAGCACAGTAAAGCGCTTGTGGCCCAGGATATAGGTATTGGTACCGGGCCCGGTCATCACGCCCGGGTTGGGCGCCGTGAGACGAACCACACCGGCTGCTATCTCAACCGGCTCACCGGGGATAATTTCCGATTTCGTGGTGCCTGCGGCTTCCGGATCCAGCTTGGCGGCTTCATCATAGGCTGGTGCGCCGGGCTCCAGAAGCACCGGTTTGCCGCGCCGGATGGCCGGCCATGGCTCGCTCGGGAAGGGTTCCGGCGGGTTCGCCCAGGCGTATCGCATCAAGGTTTCGACGTTATCGAAATCCCTCAGAACCCGCAGGGTCCTGATGGTGGGCAATGTCATCAGGCGTTGGCCGGCACGGTGTTCTTCCAGCGCCTGTGCCGGGCTGATCCAGACGTGACTGATGGTTTCTTCACCATCATGGCTTACGCGCTGGTTCTCTGGTGCTGCGGTCACAAAAAATCGGGTATCAAAGCGCCTGGGTGGGCCGGGCGGGGTAATCCAGTGGCTCAGATAGGCCAGCCTGTCGAGGGGAATTGTCAGCTTGTGTCGCTGGCACAGTTCGGCGAGGGATAATTCCCCCCTGAATACGGCATTGCGATCCTTGTGAGCGGCATGATCTCCGCTGATTGTGCGTCGATCTGTGTCGACCGCCATCAACACTCCGGCCTCCTCAAAACACTCACGGACAGCGGCCAGCATATAATCTGTACCACCGTCACTCAGGCTCATGGTGTGGCTGATTTCGGTGTCTTCCGGGCCAGCAGCATGTTGACGACCATGGGATTCCTGCTGGTCTACTGCGCCGCCTGGGAAAACGTAATAACCGGGTAAAAATACGGCGTCCCAGGTACGCTGCAATAACAGTATTTCAATGCCGTTCGGGGTATCCCGTACCAGTGCCAGAGTGGCCGCAGGGCGAATGTCCATAGAGTTTCCATTATTCAAAGTCGTAACCTCCGCTTGCCGTTACATCCAGCGCGCAAGCCGAGCTTGTTACGCAAAAGCTGAATTCAGCGCTAAACGATCAAAAATGAAGATAACCGATTTTTGCGACAAGATCTTGAGATGAACACCTCAACTGAACAGAGTATCATCCGGTCCCGCACCCCGACACTTTCCGACATTCCCCGACACATTGCCAAACAGGTACCTTCCACAGTGGCCCGAATCGAACTTTCTTTCCCTGACGATGTATTCTGTTTCGAAACGCTCATGCAGGTTCGGACGACCGACATCAATGGTGCCAACCATCTGGGCAACGATGCTCTGGTATCGATGCTCTCCGAGGCGCGAGCCCAGTTCCTGATAAGTTATGATATCCCGGAGAGCGACAGCGGCGGTGGAGGCATTATCGTGACCGATCTGGCCACCATGTATCAGTCGGAATCGTTCTTTCCCGAAATGCTGCGCTTTGAAGTCGGCGTGATGGATTTCAATAAATACGGTGGCGACTTCGTGTTCCGGGTGACCAAGGCCGGGAGTGGCCAGGCCGTTGCCCTGGCAAAATACGGGTTCGTATTTTTTGATTACCTTCAAAAGAAAGTGGTGCCCATACCGGAGAGTTTCCGGTCACGCTTCGCCTGAACCTTTCACGCTTTTACGCAGTTGCTTCATGCCGGTGCGATAGAAACTGTATGCCATGACGCCGGCGAACAGGTTGCCCACCAGAGCACCGCTCATCAGGCCGTAAATGCCGTTGAGCTGGCTGCCTAGCCACAGGAGTGGCAAAAAGCACAGAAACAACCGCAATGTTGAGACCAGCAGTGCCCTCATGGCCAGGCCAAGGGCGTTGCACACAGACACCATCAGCATACACACGCCAAGGCCGCTGTAGCTGAGTGGCACTCGCACAAGATAAGCCCCCAGAATGTCCTGAACTTGCTGGTCGCTACTGAATAACTCGGAGACAAGGCCGGAGGCGATCAGCCAGATAAGGCCGATAGCCAGTTGCCAGCCCACCACAAAGCGCACCGCAATCCGCACCAGTTTCCGGATCTGTTCAATGTCGCCGGCGCCCAGCATGCGCCCGACCATCGGTGGCATGGACATGGTGAGCGCGAGTACGACCACAATGGAAAAAAATTCAAGGCGCGTACCCAGACCCCAAGCGGCAACAGCGGCTGACCCGAATCCCGCAACCATGGCGGTTGCCAGCATGGCGGACGCTGGCGGCATGAGCTGGCTGACCATGGCGGGCGCCATGATGCTGTTGAGCTGTTTCAGGGCGCGGCCTAAAGCGAGTTCGCGTAGGTCGAATCGGGCCCAGCCACGCTTCAGTAGCTTTGGATAGATAAACAGACAGCCGATGCCGAACGAGGTGACTGTGGCCCAGGCAGCACCGGGCAGACCCCAATCGAAAACAAAAATATACAGTGGGTCCAGGCCGATGTTGGCCAGGCTGGTGGCGACCATCATGTAGCCGGGAAGTTTTGTATCGCCATGGGAGCGGCAAATACTGTAACCGAAGTAGAGAAAGGCTCCGATCCAGGCGGAGAGCAACCAGGGTACCCAATAGCTTCGCACCAGAGGCAGCAGGGCGTCTTCTGCACCTAGCGCGGTCATGATCGGGCTTTGCAGAAGCCACAGGACGACACAGAGTAGGAACACCAGCGTACTGCCTACGGTGATGACCAGGCCGCCCAGGCGAACGGCCCGGAGTTCGTCGCCTACACCCAGGGTCCGTGAAATGATGGCGGTCGTGGCGATGCCCAGGCCAACCTGTAGCCCGATGATGAGCTGCTGCATGGGCAGCGTGAAGCCCAGGGCAGCCAGTGGGTCGCGGCCAAGCTGGCCGATGAAGGCACTGTCAGCAAGCTGGAACGTCATCAGTGAGAGCACGCCAAACAGCATGGGCCAGGTCATGGTGTAGAGCTGGCGGGAGAGGCTGGCGGTTTGGGTGGTATTACTCACGGGGTTGGGGTGATGCCTTGGTCTGGGTTTGGGTGCTGGAGTCTAACAGGTTTACTTTGGAGTTAGCCTTTCGGACGGACCGGCCTCCGCAGACACGCCGTGAACCCGTCCGTGGGGGCTTGGCATTGCCATCCCTGGCAATGCACAGTCTGCGGAGGCCGGTCCGCCCGAAAGGCTTTGTGCCGGAGTGGACTCCCTCCGGGGTGTTTTAATGTCGCTTTGAAAGCCTGATCAAAGAACCTTCAGCGCTGCATCGTAGTCGGGTTCGTCTTTGATTTCGCCTACGAGCTGGCTGTGGATAACCTTGTTGTCTTCATCCAGAACCACCACGGCGCGGGCGCAAAGGCCGGCCAGCGGACCGGTCTGAATGCCGACTCCGTAGTCTTGCTGGAAGCTGTAGTTGCGGAAGGATGAAAGGGTGATGACGTTTTCCAGGCCTTCTGCGCCACAAAAACGGGCTGCAGCAAATGGCAGGTCGGCGGAGACAACCAGTACCACGGTGTTATCCAGAGCGCCGGCTTTCTCGTTGAACTTGCGAGTGGAGGCGGCGCATACGCCGGTGTCGATGCTGGGGATGATGTTAAGGATCTTGCGCTTTCCCGCCCAATTTTCGAGTTTTACATCTTCCAGGCCGCTGTTGGTCAGCGTGAAGGGCGGTACGGTGTCGCCGTTCTGTGGAAACGTGCCGCTCAGTTCAATGGGGTTGCCGTCGAGAGTTACTTTGCTCATAAGTTGCTCCTATCGTTGCTCGGAAATAGCTATCCGGAAATATTCAGAAACAGCTTACTCTGTTTAGACCATTTTGGATGAGTTTTCATCCTGTCTGTGGCTCGAACCCCGGCGCAGGGTGACGCTGAACCAGCAGTCGGTAGCTGGTCAGAGAGGCAATGGCGCAGATGGCAATGATGGTCGCCATTACCAGAGAGGTGCCGTCGTGCAGGTAGCCCACGAGCATGCCGGCGAAGGCTGCGACGGACATCTGGGCGAAGCCGAACAGCGCCGAAGCGGAGCCTGCCATGCGCGGGAAGTTGGCCATGGCGCCAGCCATGGTCTGGGGCAGAACCATGCCGGTGCCGACCATGAACAAGGCCTGGGGCAGGATAACGGCCCAGACACTGAAGACTTCAGCGAGTGCCAGCGCAACCATAAGGCCACCGGCTGCGACTGCAATGAACAGGCCGCGAACGAGAATCTGATCCGGCACCAGGCGGCTGCCCAAGCGAATCGCTGAAAGGTTTCCGGTTACATAGCCCACCACGATGCCGGCAAAATACAGGCCGAACTGTTGTGGTGGCACTTCAAGAAAATCAATCAGTACGAATGAGGAGCCAGAGAGAAACGCGAACAGCCCGGAGAATATCAGAGCGTTTGTCAGGGTATAGCCGAGAAAACTGATGTCGGTACCTATGGCGCGATAGTTCCGCAGCAGGCTGCAGAGTTTCAGCGGCTGGCGGTATTCCGGCCGCATGGGTTCGGGGATGCCGAATGCCACCACGACAGCCATGATCAGGGCATAGCCGCCCAGCGCGAGAAAGATAGAGTGCCAACCCAGCCCTGCAACCATCAGGCCGCCCAGTGTGGGTGCAACGGCTGGGGCAAGCGCCATGATGCTGGCAAGAAGCGCCATGATTTTCGCGGCTTCGCGGGGCGTGTAGATGTCCCGGATGGCTGCGCGCCCAAGAACTGGCCCGGCTGATCCGCCCAGTGCCTGTAAAAATCGGCATAGAATCAGGGTTTCAATATTGCTGGCAAGAGCACAACCAATGCTGGCGATGGCAAACAGCACAAAACCGCCAATCATGATCGGCTTTCGGCCAAACCGGTCAGCCAGCGGGCCGCATACCAGTTGCGCTATGGCAAAGCCAGCCATGTAGAGGCTCAGGGTTAGCTGAACCTGGCTGGTGCCGGTGCCGAAATCGCTGCCAATCTGCGGCAGTGCCGGCAGATACATATCGGTGGCCAGCGGCCCCAGGGCGACGGCGGCGGCGAGCAGTATGGTTGTCCATATACTGGTTAGTGCTAGCATTTATTGTCCATACAAACATTGAGGGAGGCAGGTGTGGGATGGGCTTTCCAAAACACGCTCCTTGCGGCACATCCATGTGGCGCTTGGGCTCCGCACAGTTTTGGAAAGCCCATCCCACACCTGCAATCGACATTGGAGTGGATTCTAGGGGGTACCTTGCTAAAAAATAACAGGGGTGCTGCTCATAGGATATATGAGCAAAAATGATAGGTTAGTCGTTCAGGCCATTCATCTTGGCTGCCACAGCGTTCACCTGGTTTCGTAACCAACGATGAGCCGGATCGTTCTGGTTGCGGCGATGCCAGACCATCAGCAACGTAAAAGGCTTGTAGCTGAAGGGTAAAGGCACCCAGGCAAAATCCCGAAGTAAGTGCTTGCTCATGCGCTCGGGCGCGGTCACCAGCATATCGCTGCCGCGAAGAAACTCCGGCAGGCCGGAGAAGTTGGAGACGGTAACTACGTTGCGACGGGTTAGTCCATGGGCTGTAAGCCCGGCTTCGATGGCAGGCTTCTCGCCGCTGCCAAATACCAGCGCGATATGGTCGGCTTTAACGTAGTCCGTCACGTTCTCCGGCGCCTCGCGTTTTTCTGGATCGTAGAAAACCACCATGCGATCGCCCATCAGGCCTCTTTGCATAATGTCGGTGGTTTCCGGTGCGTAGGGGGAGATGATCAGGTCGCAGATGTCCTTTCGTAGCATTTCCGCGTTGGGGATCCCCGATGCAATCACTTGCAGCATGATGCCCGGTGCCTGTTGCCGCAGGCTCTGCATCAGCGGTGGCAAAAGCAGGTCGCGCTCGTAATCGTTGGCGGCAACGGTAAAGGTGAATTCTGTGGTTTCCGGCGTAAAGGGCGGGCCGGAGGCCAGCGAGTGCAGGTCATCGAGGATCTGGCGAATATGTGGGCCCGCCTGCACTGCGTAGCGAGTGGGCGTTATGCCACGCCCGGATTTGACGAAAAGGGGGTCGCCGAGGGCGTTACGCAGCCGGTCCAGCGTATGGCTGACAGCTGACTGGCTGACTCCAAGTTTGATGGCTGCACGGGACACGCTGCCTTCGTCCAGAACAGCAACAAAGGTCTGGAGTGCGCGGGTATCAAGATTGAATGTATCAATAAGGTTCATGGGTAGCAGTGTAATCCACAACCACGCTTCCCGGAACCGCCCCCTTCCACCATTAATCCGAACGCTCGGCCAGCCACTCTGCCATTTCCAGCCAGCTTTCCCGGGGTGCTTTGCTACCGGCCAGAATACCCATATGTCCGCCCGGAGTGACGCGGAAGGTTTTATCCGCCGAGGTAACATGGTCCATCAGGCGTTTTGCTGCATCCGGCGTTACCATGGTGTCTTCGCTGCCTGCGATAGCGAGCAGGTTGGCGCTGATGTTGTTCAGTTTTACCTCATCGTCACCAATCTGCACGGAACCCTCGGACAATTGATTATCCATCCATATCCGCACCACGGTGTCCTGCACAATGCCGCCGGGGTAGGCGACCATGTGGTCAAGAAAGGCGGCGGTGGAGGCATGGTTGGTGACAAACTCCCGGTCGCCCAGGCGGATAATCAGCTCCCAGTAACCCATAACGCTGCCTAAAGGGTTGGTCAGTTTGAAGCCAATGGTATTAAGCCAGCCGGGACTATGGAGCCAGTTCGGCTTGATATCGTGCACACGCTTGCCTGTATGCTTGTGAACAAAATCTGCAGCCGCGCCAACGCGCTGGCTCAAAAGGCCGAGCAGGCCGGACGCATGGCTGTCAATGGGCGCCCCCAGAACAATCGCGTTACGAACGTGCTGGTCTTTGGTCAAACCGGAATAGAATAGGGTGAACATGCCCCCAAGACTCCAGCCGTGCAGCGTCAGATCCTGCTCACCGCTGTGCTCCCGAACCTTGTTCAGGCAGGCGGGTAACAGTTCAGTCAGGTAGGTATGAAAGTTATAGTGGCTGTGGTCCCGGGTGGGCATGCCCCAGTCAATGAGATACACCTCAAAACCCTTGGCACGCAGGAATCTGACGAGGCTTCGCTGGGGAAGCAGATCGTAAACCAGCATGTTCACGGCCAGTGGCGGAACAATCACGACAGGTGTTTGATGACTTTTTCGTTCGACCGGAATGGTGATGCCATCCAGTTCGATGAAATCTTCCTGTAGCGGCGGATAATAGCGCAGGCTGACCAGCCCGTCGGAATGAAGTGTTTCGAAGGCCGTCAGCCCCCCCTGTATCAGGCTGGCGGCGCGGAATACCCGGTCAAACGCGTTACCTGCGTAGAGAGTTGTCTGCCGCGCAAGCCCTGCGGCTTTTTCGGTTGCGGCTTTGATAAAATCGGACATCAGGAAAATCCATGGTAAATGATGCAGGCTATCTTGCGGTGTCTCTCCGCGCTATGGCAACACTGTCGCTTCCGGCTGGCAATGTGGTCACAATCAGCCACTGCCCATAGCCCGTGGTGATTGGTATGATTGCCCATCACTGGCCCAATAATCAAAACAGGAATTGCATGCTCAGCTTCCTACCCGCTCCCGTTATCGGCGTACTCAACTCCATTCTGCTGGCGCTCAACACACTTTTCTGGTGCCTGTTACTCTATATACCGGCACTGCTGAAACTCATCATCCCCCACAAAGGCTTCAGGGTTCTTTGCACCCGGGCCATCATCTGGATCTCGGAATCCTGGGTGGCTTGCAACACGGGCTGGATGAAGCTGACCCACGGCACGCAATGGCACGTGACTGGCGCCGAAAATCTGCGTCGTGAAAGCTGGTACCTTGTGCTCAGCAATCACCAGAGCTGGGTGGATATATTTGCCATGCAGCGGGTGTTCAATCGTCGTGCGCCTTTCCTGAAGTTTTTTCTGAAACAACAGCTCATCTGGGTACCCGTTATCGGGCTTGCATGGTGGGGCCTGGATTTTCCCTTCATGAAACGATACTCGCGGGAATATCTGCTAAAGCACCCGGAGAAGCGCGGGGAAGATCTGAAAGCCACTCGCCGTGCCTGCGAAAAGTTTCGTTATACGCCAGTGAGTGTAATGAACTTTGTGGAAGGTACGCGGTTTACCCAGGCCAAGCACGACAAGCAGAAATCACGCTATACCCATCTTCTGACACCAAAAGCCGGCGGCGCAGCCTTTGTTCTGGATACCATGGGCGATTCGATAGAGACGCTTGTAGACGTAACCATTGCCTATCCTGGCGGCGCGCCCACGTTCTGGGATTTTATTTGTGGTCGGTCGCGGGAGGTGAAAATGGACATTCAAACGGTTGCCATTCCGGAGCACCTGAAAGGCCGGGACTACTCAACCGATGCCGAGCACCGGCGTAACGTAAAAAACTGGCTGGCAGAGCAATGGCAGGCGAAGGATGCCCGCCTGGAAGAAATGCTTCGCCCCTAGACCTCTCTGCCGCATCTGCGAGCCTGGAGCGGCTTCAGCTTTCGCTGTCGTCGCTCGCCTTGTCGTCTGGTTCAACCTCATCAGGATGCTCCCGCTTGTATCTTTCCCAGTCTTCCCAGTCGTGTGGTGTACCGGCATGGGGCCGGCGCAGGTGTTTTGCGTGTTCTATCGCGTTGTGGCGAAGGCTGTGATCGGGGCTTTCCTCTTCCTTGTCGAAACCGTGTTTTTTCAGAAATTCATCCGGGCTGATGGGCATGGTGCACTTCCTTGAGGTATCGGTGTGTTCCTGTTGGTACGATGCACCCGCCCCTATGGTTTTTCAACCGGCTCAGGAGCCGGGAGTAACAGGGATTTCTTCAGCGTCCACCAGCTTGAAATTGATCTGCCGGCGCTCCTCTTCTACTCCCGAAAAACTGACTCTTACTGCCTGATTAAGCTGGAATATACGGCCGTTCTTATTGTGTACCAAGCGCAGAGTAACCGGATCAAAGCTGTACTTGCCATTGAGATCCCGGCAGCTGACAAATCCTTCCAGCCCGTTGTTTTCCAGGCGTACAAAAAAGCCAGCGGGGATGGTCCGGCTGATTACGCCGGCCATGGGTTCGTCGCCCAGAGTTCTGGCAAAGTCGCTCTTGAGCCATGTCTCCAGACTATTGGCCGCCTGACGTGCTTTGAACTGGGCGTTCTGAAGCGTCATCAGCTGTTGGCTGCTCAGCATCTGCATTGGCGTATCCCAAAGCGCCGCTTTGATAAGCCGGTGCACATAGAGATCGGAGTATTTGCGCAGGGGCGATGTGAAGGTAGTGTATGCATTCAGACCCATGCCCTGATGCGGGGCCGCCGTGAACGACAGCTCCGCCCGGGCCAGCTGCCGCGAAATGATGGCTTTTACCGGCACTTCCGCTTCCAGCTCTGAAGTCTGTTTCATCAATGCCAGAAAACCATCCGGCGTTGTAGCATCGATATCTGCCAGGTGTGGCGCGTAGCCTTCTATCAAGGTACGGATGTTGGCTGAGCGGTCATTGCGCAATCCGGGATGCTGAATAAACAGGCCCGATGGTTGCCCCGCCAGAAAATCAGCAGCGCAGCGGTTAGCTGCAACCATGCATTCTTCCACAAGACGATGTGCTTCGTTCTGTACCGACGGTTCAATAGCGCGAATACGCCGGTTTTCGTCCAGTCTGAGCCGGAATTCAGGTCGTTCACCGCTTAACAGCGCATATTCGCCGCGCCATTTCCGCAATGCGGTTGCGGCCTGGTGAAGCTGGTCGAGGCTGTTGGCGACTGCATCTGGCAGGGCTTTGATGTCTTCGTCTTCGCGACCTTCAATCAGATTCGAGACCAGATCATAACTGAGCTTGCCCCGGGAACGGATGACAGCCTGATGAAAGCTGTAGTCGCCCAGGCTGCCGTCGTTATTGACCTGCAGGTCGCACACCAGGGCCAGCCGCTTAACGTCCGGCATCAGCGAGCACAGCCGGGTGCTGATGGTGTCGGGCAGCATAGGCAGGGGTTCGCCCGGGAAATAGATTGCAGTCGCCCGATTGAAGGCTTCGAGTTCAGCCGCACTTTCAATACCTATGACCGAGGCCGGATCGGCAATAGCAATGGATACAGCCCAGCCTGTGGCGTTAGGTTCTGCCAGCAGGGCGTCGTCCATGTCTTGCGTGGCGGGGCTATCGATAGTGACATAGGCACGATCGGTACGGTCTTCCCGGCCGGATGCCATTGCTTCGATGGCTGCTTCGTCAAGCTTCTCTGCCTGCTGCACGACGGAATCGGGCCAGGCATCTGCAAGGTCGAAGGTGGCCAGGGTAAGAGCGCGCTCAATACCCGGCTCACCGGCTTTGCCAATAACCCGTAGCACTTTGGCCTGGCCCTTGCCGTCATGGATCGGATGCTTGTGTATGCGGCAGTACAGATAATCGTCTGGTTGCGCGTTCATGCGCTCTTTCGGAGGAATGAAAATCCAGCGATTGATGCCGGGCGTTTCCGGCACTACAAAATGCCCTTTTCCTTTTACAAGGTAGCGTCCGACAAAGGTGCTCAACCGGCTTTCGAGAAGTTCGTCGACTACGCCCTGAATTTTGCCTTTATCGACTTCCTGCTCGGTGACATTGATCCGGTCACCGGGAAGCACCTTCTGCATCTCTTCGGGAGGCAGGAATACATCCCGCCCTTCATCCAGAGCGACGAATCCAAAGCGGCCATTGGTGGCTTTAACCGTTCCGGGGAAAACAACTTTGCTTTCCTCAATATCAGACTTTAGCTGGCGCAACTGGTTTAGAGCGTCGGCGTTGAACATGGGTTAACCTGGCTGAAAAAATGAATGATGGGGCGGAGTATAACGGTTATGGCGATACGAGTCAGACCCGTTACACGGCGTTAATTTCGGTTTTATCCGAGAGGGTGATGCAGACGCGGTTGCGGCCGTCATTCTTGGCGCGATAAAGCGCACTGTCGGCATTGCGCAGTATGGTATCGATGTTGTCCCCGGGCTTCGAAAAATAGCCGCCAACGCTGACCGTTACCGGTGTTCCGGTCTTTTGGCTCTCCTGCTCAACGGTTTTGCAAATGCGCATGGCAATATGTTCCAGCGTTGCAGAATCACAGGGTGAGAGCAGAATAACAAATTCATCGCCGCCCCATCGCCCCGGGTGATCGTAGGGGCGGACACCGGCTTTCAGCCACAAAGCAACACGGCACAGGATCTCGTCGCCAGCCTGATGGCCGAGCTGATCGTTGATCGATTTAAAGTGATCAATATCCAGCCAGATCAAGCCAAAACCGTTGCCCAGCCGTTCCGCCCGCTGAATTTCTTCTTCCAGTACTTCGTCCAGCCCCCGACGGTTTTTCAGATTAGTGAGCGGATCAATGCGAGCCAGGCGCGCCAGTTCGTCGGTACGCAGGGAAACCTTGTTTTCCAGCTCCCGGGTGGAGTCGCGCAGGCTATCAGTCATTTTTTCAAAATGGTCAACGAGCCGGCCGATCTCGTTATCCGGTTTGTCCAGGCGGGGTAGCGTAAAACTGCCTCTGCGCACCTTTTCCACAGCCTCTTCCAACCCTACGATGGGCTTCAAGATGCGTGACTGGATGATGAGGTTGAACACAATCAGGGTGATGAGGAGGCTTGCGATAAAAACAGCTACCAGAGGCCACAGGTAGCTCTCGGGCAGCAGTGTGTTCAGATCAAGCAGGGTTATTTCAAACCAGCCAATGGCAGGCAAAAAAGCCACGCCGGCCAGGTGTTCGCGACCCTCGACGGTGACAAAACCGCTTTCTACGTGGCCTGCCTTGCCGGAGCTTTGCTTCAGCAATTGCAGCATGCCGAGAATCTTCTGTTTATCTTCGGGGGCATCAAACAGCAAGTCGACGGTGCTTTTCTGGCCTTCGGGCTTGATAACGCTGGCAAAATCAATGTAGTTGCGATCCCGGTATAGCTGTATCGCACCGGTATAATCGACAAACAGTGTGGTGATGCCTTCCTGGTTGATATCAACGATATCCTGCAAGAAGGTGTCGAGATTCATGCCCGTGCCGACCATGCCCACGATCTGATTTGCAGAGTCGCGCATCAGCACATCGATCCAGAGTTTGGTAACGCCCAGTTCCGTATCGGGGTTTACGTTCAGATGGAAATCACGCCCTTCTTCGATCAGTTGGTAAAACCAGGCGTCATTGGGTTCTTCAGGATTCAGAACATAACGGAACTGTTTGCCGTCAAACTCATTTTTTTCGTTGTTGAAGTAATAGCGACCACTCTCTCTGAGCGCGACAAAATAGCTGTTGTCGCGAAAGTTGGCGCGAAAACTCTCCATCTCGCGAATAGCACTCTGTTCGAGGGTTGGGTTGCCGGGGTCGGCAGCCCAGTTGATCAGCGCGGTGGAGTCTGCCATTTGCCGGGCGAGACCTATCTCACGCTCGAGGGACTGCAGAAGGCGGGCGCTGTCATAGCGTACCTGTATCTCCGCCACCTGGCGCCCCCAGCGCTCGATCAAATCTGCAGAGAGCACCCGGTAGGCAAACCAGGAGGCACATGCAGCGATAATGATGAGGCCAGCGGCAAGGCTGAGAAACCGGGTTTTAAGGCTCAAAAATTTCCGTCTCCGTTTTCCGGGGGATCGGGAGCAATAATAGAGCACAGGCTGTCGCGTGTGTAGAAAAGAATGTCAGAAAAAGGGCCGTGGGCTAGTTGTGCTCGGAAAACACCCTGGTCTGGCCTTGTTCGTTGAACATCAGTACCTGGTAGTGGTCTTTACGGTCTCCCATTTCCATACCCGGAGAGCCTGCCGGCATGCCAGGGACTGCCAGGCCTCTGGCTTTCGGAGCATCGGCAATCAGCCGGTGAATGTCGTCTGCGGGTACGTGGCCTTCGATCACGTAGTCACCTACGAAGGCGGTGTGG
This sequence comes from Marinobacter sp., assembly GCF_048259445.1. Lineage (GTDB taxonomy): Bacteria > Pseudomonadota > Gammaproteobacteria > Pseudomonadales > Oleiphilaceae > Marinobacter. Next base: position 71,486 of record NZ_JBLXHQ010000008.1, read on the forward strand.
CAGCTGGCCAGATTCGGGGTAAGGCCGGCTTCGATCTTGACGCGGTTCATGTCGTGGGTGTCGGTGACTTCCACATCAAAACCGTTGCTTTCCAGGTGCTCAACCCAGTCGGTGCAGCAGCCGCATGTGGGCGATTTGTAAACGTGAATGCTTTGAGCGGCGCCCGCTGCCAAAAGTGGCGTGCTGAAGCCGAGGGTGGCAGTCAGGGCGAGTCCCAGAATCTGTTTTTTCATGGTTTTGCTCTCTTTCGTGTTGTGTTCAGTGATGGCTTTGATCCCGTGCTGAGGCATTGCTGTCCGTTGACGAAAGCCAGAACCACCAGACGATGGCGGTCATAAGAACAAATCCACCGGCATTGACCAGTATTGTTTCCATCAGTTCCGCTCTCCGTTTACGTTTGCGTCCGGGCTTTGGGTTTTTGCAGGCCTGCGACTGGTTTTGAACAGGCGCAGCCGGTTGGCGTTGGTAACCACCGTCACGGAGGACAGTGACATAGCTGCGCCGGCAAGAATCGGGCTCATCAATATGCCCCAGACCGGATACAGCAGGCCTGCGGCTATGGGAATTCCCAGGCTGTTGTAGATGAAGGCGCCAAAAAGGTTCTGGTGAATGTTTTTCACCGTGGCCCGAGAGATTTCGATGGCATCCGGCACACCGTGCAGAGAACCGCGCATCAGGGTGATGGCTGCGCTCTCGATGGCCACGTCGGTGCCGGTACCTATGGCAAAACCAACGTCGGCTGCGGCCAGTGCGGGTGCGTCATTTATGCCATCACCCACCATGGCTACGGTGTAGCCTTTGCCGCGCATTTCGTTTACGACGTCGGCTTTGTCTTCTGGCAGGACTTCGGCGCGGTAATCGTCGATGCCGGTTTTTGCGGCAATGGCTTTGGCTGTGGCGTCTATATCACCGGTAACCATCATGACCCGTATACCGGCATCATGCAGGCGCTGAATGGCGGCCTCCGAATCTGCTTTGATGGCATCCGCAACCCCCATAACGCCCAGCAGCTCAGTGCCGCTGGCGAGAAACAGTGGCGTGCCGGCCTGCTCGGTAATGGTTTTTTCAACATCGGCCAGGCCTTCCAGGGAAATACCCTCGGCTTCCAGCCAGCGGCGGTTGCCCAGCCGGATGATGTCACCCTCAAACCGGCCCGACACACCTTTGCCATTCAGCGCTTCAAAGTCAGTCACCTTGAGGGGCTCCGCGTTTTGCTCTTTGGCCTTGTCAACGATGGCTTCTGCGAGTGGGTGCTCGGAATGCTGTTCAAGACCGGCTGCCAGTGCCAGCAGCTGCTTTTGATCGCCATTCACCGCGTGCAGGCTGGTCACTGCCGGATGGCCTTCGGTTATAGTGCCGGTTTTGTCGAGAATCACCAGGTCCAGTTTGCCGGCGGTTTGCAGGGCGTCACCCTGGCGAATCAAGGCGCCATATTCTGCCGCCTTGCCAACACCCACCATCACCGACATAGGCGTGGCCAGGCCCAGGGCGCAGGGACAGGCAATGATCAGGACTGTGGTTGCCGCGATCATCATATGCACAACCGCAGGCTCCGGCCCGACGTTGTACCAGGTCAGCGCGGCGGCCACCGCAATGAGCATGACACTGGGCACAAACACCGACGATATCTTGTCCGCCAGGCGCCCGATGGCGGGTTTTGAGCCCTGGGCTTTCTTTACCAGATGGATAATCTGAGCCAGGGCAGTTTCGCTGCCCACCCGGGTTGCTTCGTAAATAATGCTGCCGTGAGTGTTGAGCGTACCGGCAGAAACCTCGTCATCCACCGCTTTACTGACGGGCATGGGTTCGCCGGTAAGCATGCTTTCGTCGATACGGGTACTGCCCTCAATAACGCGACCATCTACTGGCAGGTTCTCACCGGGGCGAACGCGGATATGATCGCCCTTGCGAACATCTTCCACGGGAATGTCCTGTTCCTGGCCGTCACGGATAACCCGTGCCGTTTTCGCCCGCAAGTCCAGCAACCGGCGAACCGCCTCCGATGTTTTGCCTTTAGCGCGAAGCTCCAGAGCCTGACCCAGGTTGATCAGGCCGATGATCATGGCCGAGGCCTCAAAATAAACGTGCCGCGCCATCTCCGGCAAGGCTTCGGGAATGCTTACCACGGTTATGGAGTACAGCCATGCAGTGCCTGTACCCAGGGCAATCAGCGTATCCATGTTGGCGTTGTGGTGCCGGAAGGCTTTCCAGGCGCCAGTGTAGAAATGCCCACCGGTACCCGCCATGACGGCCAGAGTAATCAGGCCGAGAACAAGCCAGGTGCTCTGGTTTGCGTCGGTTACCGACATGGAGCCGAATCCCATGCCCCAGATCATCAGGCCAACACCCAGGCCCAGACTGATGGCCATTTTTAACAGCAGGGTTTTGTACCGTTTTTTGTCTTCTTCTTGCTTCTTGTCATCTGCGGCATCGGCGTCTTCGATCACACTTGCGCCGTAACCGGAACTTTCCACCGCCCTGATCAGAGCCTGCGGATCAGACGTGCCCGTTGCCGTGGCCGTATTGTCCGCAAGATTCATATGGGCATGGGTAACCCCCGGCACCGACTTCAGTGCCTTCTCGATGGTATTCACGCAGGAAGCGCAGGTAGCGCCGGTCACGGCCAGATGCACCTGATCGTCGCCTTGAACAGGCGCTGCCTGCCTTTCCGGTTCGCTCTCACTCGCCGATTTATCCGCTGTTTTGTCAGCGGTGGCTTCTGCTTTTTCAGACCTGGACGCGCAGCAACTGGCAGGCTTCTCCGCCTCTTCCAATGGTTTCGCCGGGTAACCCGTCTCGGTGACAATTCTGGCGGCTTCCGAGGCATCCATACCTTCTGGTAAGGCAACCGTCTGATCCTCCAGGTTAACCTCTACCAGGCCTGCATCGCCGGTCAGCGGCTCCAGAGCATTACGAATCTTCCTGGCGCATCCCTGACAGGTAGCGCCGGAAATGCTGAGAGTGGTCTTTAGCACAGGTGCGTCGCTCATGGTGATTTACTCCTCAACCTGCTTTTCGGGAGCCTTGTCATCCCAATGTTCAATCAAACGGCAGATGGTATGTCCATCCGGTGTGCCGTCCGGCATATCCTGCCAGGCGGCCAGCGCTGTTTTCATGCGCTTGCGCAGCTGTTGCAACTCACCAATCTCCCGCTCTACCTCTGCCAGCCGCTGCTGAAAAACATCCCGAACCATAGGGCAGGGCGAGTGATGGTCGTCTGCTTTGTCCAGAACCTGCTTGATCTCCGGCAGTGAGAATCCAAGCTGGCGAGCCTTACGAGCAAAGCGCAGGCGCCTGAGATCTTCAGCATCGTATTGCTGGTAGTTGTTGTCCGGGTTGCGGGAAGGCTTGAGCAGCTTTTCCCGAGTGTAAAAACGGACGGTGTCCGGGTTCACCCCGGCAGACGTAGCGATTTCCTTGACTTTCATATCGAGCAGCATCCGCCAAACGTTAATGAGCGGTGGTGTGGGAGGCTTGTCCGAAAATGCTCGGAGCCAGGGAAGGCGGAGAGCAAGCGTACATGGACGTATTCACAGCGGTTTTCGGACAAGCCTCCCACACCGCCGCGGCTATCACCGAAGCGGGATAGCCGACAATATAGAAACTTGAGAACACAATAAAACCTATGACCTACTCACAGGTCAAAGGTTTTCAGGAAGAGGAGCTTTTCGCTCGAAGGAAGGTACCGCAACTTTTGCACTGATCAGGCGCCATTAACTTGGCCTGCCAGCCAAGCTTATGACCGCAGGCAGGGCAAGCAAGGCGCAGCTGCAAAACGATAATCGGAGTAACCAGCGCAGCAAGCAGAAGGCCCAAAGGCCCCCAGTCGTCGCCACTGGAAAGCCCGAGCTGGCTGCTGAAAACCAGAACAATCACCAGAGCCACGAACGCAAAGATGAAATAATTCCGGTTCCAGTGTTCCCACCGGCGAAGCTTGCTGTCCTGTTCCGGCGTCAGATAACCCGTGACCATAAAATCTCACCTGAAAAATTCAACCGCAATTCTGGGGCTGATGTACCGTGATTACAAACCGGGAATAGCCATTACACTTTTTCAAAAGCGCCACTGGACAGTGCTTTTTCCAGCTCTGCCGCAGGAACAGGGCGACTTATGAGATAGCCCTGAGCCAGGTTGCAGCCCTGGCTCTTGAGTAAGTCCAGCTGCGCCCGGGTTTCCACGCCCTCGGCCACCACCTGTAAGCCAAGATTGTGAGCCAGGTTGATGACCGCCCGGGTGATCACAGCATCATCATGGCGCTCAGTCACTTCCGTAATGAACGAGCGATCGATTTTCAGAAGGTCTACCGGAAAATTTCTCAGGTACGCCAGGGACGAATAGCCGACACCGAAATCATCAATCGCCAGATGTACGCCAAGATCGTGCAGGCGCTTCAGCTGGCCCAGGTTGTGCTCTATGTTCTGAATGAAAATTTCTTCGGTGAGTTCCACTTCAAGTCGATCAGCGGGGACACCCTCGGCTGCCAGAGTGTTACGTACCCGTTCAACCAGGCTGTCATCATCCAGCTCCCGCCCGGACAGGTTCACGGCTACTCTGAGATGTTCAAAGCGGGTTCCTCTCCAGGCCGCCAACTGTTGGCAGGCCGCCATCATTACCCAGTGCCCGATCTCAGTTATCCGGCCGCTTTCTTCCGCCAGTGGGATGAACTCTCCCGGGGCAAGCAGACCTCTGCGGGGGTGTTGCCAGCGGATAAGCGCCTCGACACTGTTGATTTCACCGCTGTCCAGATTCAGCTGAGGCTGATAATGCAGGACAAACTCATTTTCAACCAGGGCCTGGCTGAGATCCTTTTCCAGCTCCAGGCGCATGACCTCCCGTTCCTGCATACCTTCGGTATAAAACTGATAGGTATTGCGGCCCTGACCTTTTGCGCGGTAAAGGGCTATGTCAGCGTTGCGCAGCAGGGTGTCCGCGTCCAGGCCACTCTGGGGGTAAACGGCAACCCCGAGGGTTGCTGTTAATTTGTGAGCTTCACCCTGAACCTCAAATGGCGTTTCAAAACACTGCTTGATCCGGCCGAGCAGGTAAAGGACATCGTCGATATCCTCCACATGCTGCTGACAGATCATGAACTCGTCGCCGCCGGAATAGGCTACCGTAATGCGCTCGTTGCTGAGCTGGTTCAGGCGTCCCGCAACCTTAACCAGAAGGGCATCACCAAACTGATGCCCAAGAGAGTCATTCAGCATCTGAAAGCGGTCGAGATCCAGCATCACCAGCGCCACCTGGTGCGACTGACGATTCGCGATATTAAGCGTATGGGCAAGGTCTTCCATAAAGAAGCGACGATTCGCCAGGCCGGTGAGGACATCGGTAGATTCCAGGCGTACTAGATCCTGCTGGATGGTTTCGCGCTGCGCAATTTCTTCATCCAGTTTCTGTCGGGCTGACAGCAGGGCCTGATTGCGCTTGAGAATAAGCTGCAGGAGGAGGGTAGTGAGGCTGGTCAGCAAGCCCATGACAAGAAGGGTAATAAACGTCCAGCGTGGCCAGGGGCTACTTTGTTTTTCGAACCACTGCGGCGACGGCTCTAGATTCAGTTGCCAGTCCAGCGTCGGAAGCTTGATCGGCACGGTATAGGATGTGGTGGTGCCTGTTGGCTCAAAATCACTGAGGGTATACACGGTGGCACCGTTACTGCGAATTTCAACCCGGAACATTGCGGGTTCCCGGGTGGCCATAAGCAGTCGCGCCAAAGTTTCCATTTTGAATACACCTGCAACAAAACCATTATTGTCAGGCCCGCTGCCGACCGGAGCGTAAATAACAATGCCTTTGCCCCCCTGGCGCAGTTCGATCACTCCGGAAATATCACTGTTTCCAGTTTGAGCTGCAGCTTCAAGAGCTTTGCGGCGCTGCTTGTTAAACGCAGAGTTGAAGCCAACGACACCTTCGTTGGACGAAACAGGTTCCAGCCAGCGAATAATGAAGTCGCGGTCTATCCACTCGATGGCCTGATAGATGCGGAAATCAGCAAGATAATTGTATGAGTCTTCACGCCATTCGCTTTCCAGCGTTTGCGGGTCCGTTGCCAGGCGGCTGGCCATGCGACGGACAGCATCAACGTGAACCATGAACTCCCGTTCGAGGGTGTTGGCCATGCTCCGGGTTTCATTTTCAAGGTTTGACTGTATCTGGCCCGTATACTGCTCGGTCAGGCCGAAGCGGAAACCTGCCGCCAGGGCGAAAAAAACCATGAAGATCACGACCGGAAAGGCAGGGTGCAGCAGTCGCCTCAGAAAAAGCCCGCCATTCAGGGATGAGTGTGCCAAGAAGTGCTCCGTTTACCAAAGACCAGCCGCCTAGTGTAACGCCTGCATGCGGGTAATATTAAACCATTCTTTGCGGAGCGACTTCTTGTGGTTTAGAGAGCTTCAGCTAATAGAGTTGATCTTTGTCAAGCCCTGGCGCGGAATTTCCTGCTTCGGGCAGCGATCCATAACGACGGTCAGCCCCGCCGCCTCTGCCCTGGCAGCGCCTTCGTCATTGATAACACCAATTTGCAACCAGATCACCGGAACCTTCAGGTCGATGGCCTCATCAATTATTGCATCTGTGCGCTCTGGCGCCAGAAACACCTCGACCATGTCAACGGATTCGGGCAGGGAGGCGATGTCGGCGTATACGGTCTCGCCGAGCACTTTCTTGCCAGCAAGGCGAGGGTTCACCGGAATAACCCGATACCCATGCGCCTGCATAAACTCCATGACTTCGTGGGAGGGTCGATTGGTTTTTTCGCTGGCGCCTACGAGAGCGATAGTGCGCACACGCTCAAGAATGGCACGCATCTGATCGGGTTGATTGCTTGGCATGGGTTTCGGACCACCTGGGTTAGACTAACGATGTGCCTCAAGACAAACAGACACGGATTCCGCATAGCGTAGCGCGTGAGGCTTGTCGATTTCTACCTGCGCCCACTGCACGGCGCCATGCTCCATAACAATATTGAGCACTTCGTGGGTCAGGCGCTCCAGGAGGGCAAAGCGGTTGCCATCTACGTGACCGATAATCTGCTTGGTAATGGTGCGATAATTGAGCGCGGCCGTAATTTCATTCTGGTTGATCGCTTCAGTCGCATCGTACGTCAGGCAAACATTAATCATTATGTCCTGCTGATTGTTGATTTCTTCTTCTTTGATGCCGATATAGGCACGCAACAGCAGGTCCTTGATCTGTATCCTTGCCTGGTGGTTGCAGGTAACGTCTGTCATACCGCCTCCATTGGGATCGCTGCAATCAGCGATTGTTGCTGATCAGATTGAGAAACTCTGCGCGTGTTGCCTGGGATGTGCGGAACTGCCCAAGCATCATGGATGTTTTCATTTTCGAGTTCTGCTTCTCGACGCCACGCATCATCATGCACATATGCTGAGCTTCGATGACCACTGCAACACCTTTGGCGTTAGTAACGTTCTCAACGGCTTCCGCAATCTGGCGTGTGAGGTTTTCCTGAATCTGCAGGCGCCGGGCATACATGTCCACGATGCGTGCAAACTTGGACAGGCCCAGAACACGGCCCTGGGGTAGATAGGCGATGTGACACTTGCCAATAAAAGGCAGCACGTGATGCTCGCACATGCTGTACAGCTCAATGTCCTGAACCACAACCATCTCATCCATTGCGGACTCAAAAACCGCATTGTTGACGAGATCGTCCAGATCCTGCTGATAGCCGTGGGTCAGGAACTGCATGGCTTTGGCTGCACGCATCGGTGTGTCCTGCAGACCTTCACGGTTGGTATCTTCTCCCAGCCCGCTGATGATTGCGCGGTAGTGGCCCGCGAGGTCGTCAAGGAGTTTGGTCATAGTCGCTTCCGGTTCTCTTTATGGTTCAGGTTATGGTTCAAGGTACGGTAAGGGGTATGGTATGAGGGCCAAAGCTTAAGTGAATTTGGCTGTCATCTCTACGGTTTACGACGCCACTCCCGGAAAAGACCAGTTCCCGTTTTCAGTTTGTGAAAGCAAACTGCGCGGCTCTGGCGGGAGGGCCGGGATTATCTTACAGTCGCAGGCTATGAAAGACCTATCGGGGACAACGCATGGAACAGCAGATACCGGGTATCGGGGGTGCAAAGGCAGCCGGGTCTGGAGAGGCGACGCTCGAGGCATGGCAACAGGGAGGCAAATGGTTCAGCTATGAGGGCCATGCGATATTCAGCCGGATGGCAGGCCAGGGTGAGCCGCTGGTGCTCCTGCATGGATTTCCGACAGCCAGCTGGGACTGGAGCCGTATCTGGCCCATGCTGATTCAGAGCAATAATGTGCTGGCTGTGGACATGCTGGGGTTCGGCTTTTCGGATAAGCCCAGAGAACATGAGTACAGCATTGATGATCAGGCAGATCTGATGCAAGGGCTTTTGGAGGGCCTGGGCCTGGGGTCGGTGCATCTTTTTGCCCATGACTATGGGTGCAGTGTTGCCCAGGAACTTCTGGCCAGGGAGCAGGAAGGGGTGCTGCCCTTTGATATCGCCAGTGTCTGTTTTCTGAACGGAGCCCTGTTTCCGGAAGTACACAACCCTTTGCTGATTCAGAGGCTACTGCGAAGCCCGTTGGGGGGGCTCATCAGCCGGGGTCTTACACGGCGCAGTTTCGAACGCAGCTTTCTGAAGCTGTTCGGCAGTAAAAGCACCCCGGGCCGGCGAGAGTTGGATAACTTCTGGCACCTCATCACCTACAACAACGGCCGCGGAATCCTGCATCACCTGATCCAGTTTATGGAAGATCGCCGTTGCCACCGTCATCGCTGGGTGTCCGCGCTGCAGAATGCCAGGCAGCCCATGCGTCTCATTTCAGGAATTGCAGATCCTGTATCGGGAGCGGCCATGGCGCAGCGTTATCAGGAAATGATCCCTGGGTTCGATGTCGTGCAGCTGAGAAATGTCGGTCATTACCCGCACTTTGAAAGCCCCTGGGAGGTATTTGGCGCCTACAGAGAGTTTCGTAAGCGCCTGTGAGGTGCAAGGCTGGATACTAGCTGGCGACGGGCGTTGCAGATTCGTCCGGGGTCTGGTTTTCCGGAGCCGGTTGGCGGGCTGCACTGACGACCTGATTGCGTCCCCGGGATTTTGCATCGTATAGCGCCTGGTCGGCGCGATTCAGCCATACAGACCAGGTTTCCCCCTTACTGACCTCGGCGACACTGGCGCTGGCCGTTACCTTGATATCGTCGAGAAATGGCCGGGCGCTGATACTGGTCAGCAGTTGGAGAGCCAGCAGGTTGCCCTCTTGCGTGCTGGTCTCAGGCAGGACGATCATGAACTCCTCACCGCCGATGCGGAAAAGCTGATCGCTTTCCCGCAGCCGCTTGCGCAACCTCAGGGTCATCTCTTTCAGCACCTTGTCGCCCGCAAGATGCCCCCATTGGTCATTGATCATCTTGAAATAATCCAGATCCAGAAGAACCAGGCTGGATACCCGGCCATAGCGCTCCTGCATCTGGATCTGACTGTTCAGAACGTCTGCCAGTTGTGATCGGTTAAGGCAGCCGGTAAGCGGATCGGTTGTTGCAAGCCGGGTGAGTTCGTTCTGAAGCTTGCCGACCAGCCACGCGAAAATCATGGAGAACAGACAGGTAAGGCCCAGTGAGAAGGTAATGCGCCAGAAATCAGCTTCGGGAAATTTTACGAAAGAAACCACCGCCATAACGCTGACGAAAACGATGTTGCTTGCAACGGCTTCTCGCAGCGGTAGCAGGAAAAACAGCGCGGATGCGGCAGGGTAGGCCCAGTACAGGCCCGCGTGCCCGTTGATGGCCGTTGAATAAGCGGCGCAGACCACGGCGAGCAGAGGAAACAGGCGACCTTTTAAAAAATAGGTGTCGCGAAATCGCAACAGGCCGATTACCAGGAGAGCGTTGACAGCGAAAAGAATCAGCAAAGCCGAGAGAAGAAAGTGATGGTGCTGCCATTGCACGATAACAAGCGGGGCTACAGCAACAAAGGCCCAGAAGTGAAGGTGGTAGACCAGTTGGCGCTTGAAGCCAAGCACAGCAATGGTCGGGTTGGTAGATCTGGAACCGATAGAGGTAGACGTGTTCACAGCATGCTCCGGCTGTCTGTATCTGGCCAAACCGTTTCGGCTGTCAAGCGTAAGTTGGAGTTTAGCATGGGCACTCGCCTGGTGGAGTTTCGATTTTCGTGTATGGGCACTATTACCTTTATTCAGTTGGCCCGAGAAGTTCACTTCGTTAAAATTTGTGCACTATCTGATCTGACGATCGCTTTAAAAGAAACGCCGACGGGAAACCCGATATGACCGCCATCCACACACGCGCGCCCTCGCTCACCATCCGGGCAGGTCGGCGAACCCTGCAGCGGTTGCAGGAAAAGCCACTGACTCCGGATGATGTTCACGTTATACCCGGTGCGGCAGGAGGCCCCAAAGCCCTTGGACTCAGTGGCCTGGACAAGGCCATTTTCGGGGACTGGCTGCCGCAGGTTGAGCAGGAGCGCTCCCTGATTGGTTCATCTATAGGCAGCTGGCGGTTTGCAGCCATTGCCTCCTCGGATAATCCTCGGGTTCAACTTACCCGACTGGCTGAACTGTATACCTCCCAGCGTTTTTCGAAAGGTGTCAGTGCTGCTGAAGTTACTCGTCAAAGCATCTTGTTTCTCGAAGAACTGATAGGGGGCCGGGAAGATTATATCCTGCAGCACCCATGGTATCGGCTCAACGTGGTTGTAGTTCGTACTTTCGGGATGCTTGAGCCTGAGTCCAGAGCACGCCTTGGTTTGGGTCTGATGAGTGCCATAAGCGCAAATATGGTTGGGCGGCGACACCTCGGCCGCTTCATGGAACGGGGTATTCTTCACGATGCCCGGCTGAAAGCTCCGCTGTCACCGTTGACTGATTTTCCCAGCCATGAAATTCCGCTGAGCCGCGAAAATCTCCTGCCCGCTTTGCTCGCCTCGGCATCTATACCTATGGTTATGTCCGGAGTTCGGGATATTCCAGGTGCGCCAACAGGTATATACCGGGATGGCGGACTTTTGGATTACCATCTCGACCTGCCCTACGAGCAGCCGGGCGTGATTTTGTACCCGCATTTCACTGATCGTGTGGTGCCCGGCTGGTTCGATAAAACGCTACCCTGGCGGCGTGGCGATGCGACCCGCTTACAGGACGTGTTGCTGGTGACACCTTCCCCGGACTACCTGGAGCGCCTGCCAGATGGCAAGCTTCCTGATCGTAAGGACTTTGAAACCTATGCAGGGAATGACGATGGTCGGGAGCGCTCGTGGCGAAAAGCCATAGCCGAGAGCGAGCGCATGGGTGATGAGTTCCTTGAACTGTTGGCAACCGGGCGCCTGATGGATGTTCTCCAGCCTTTGTGATGGAGACGCCTGTCTCTGGCTCACACAGAGCGTTGGGCTGAAAGACGGCCAACAACACCATAGACAACGAGGAATGTGACAAACGCGGTCACCACCACAGAGGGACCGGCCGGCGTATCCAGATGCCAGGACATGCTGAGGCCACCTGCCACCGCAAAAAACCCGAACGCCACCGCAAGAGCGGCCATCTGTTCCGGGGTACTGGCCAGCCTGCGTGCTGTAGCTGCCGGGATGATCAGCAGCGCGGTAATCAGCAGAACGCCCACCATCTTCATGGCGATTGCAATCACCAGAGCAAACATCAGCATCAGCAGCAGGCGAAGGCGCTCAACCGGCACCCCTTCTACCCGTGCGAGCTCCTCATGGATGGTACTCATCAACAGGCCGCGCCAGAGCGCCGCCAGAAGCGTGAGAATGACAATGGCACCGCCGTAGATCCACAGCAAATCGTTCCGGTTCATCGCAAGCAGATCGCCGAACAGCAATCCGGTCAGATCGATCCGGACATCCGGCATGAAGCTGAGCGCCACCAGGCCGATGGCCAGGGCGCTGTGAGCAAGAATGCCCAGTAGCGTATCGGTGGCCAGTGTTTTATTGCGGGAAAACAGCATCAACGCCATCGCCAGAATAACGCTGGTTATGATAACCCCGAGATTCAGCGGAACACTGATCAGAAAGCTGAGCGCTATGCCCAATAGTGCTGAGTGGGCCAGGGTATCGCCGAAATAGGCCATCCTGCGCCAGACCACAAAACAGCCCAGAGGGCCGGCGATCAGCGCCACGCCAAAGCCGCCAACGAGCGCGCGCCAGAAAAAATCATTCAGTATGGTGTCAATGATGGTCATGGTGGCACCCCTGATGGCCGTCCCCATGACTGCCTGCATTTCCCGAGCCCGGGCTTGCCTGGTCGCGACCAATCACGTTCCCGTGCAGGTCATGGCTGTGGTTATGGTGGTGGTGATACACCGCCAGAGATTCCGCCACCGGCCGGCCGAAGGTTTCAATGAAAGCCGGATCGTGAGAGATGTCCGCAGGGTATCCGCTGCAGCATACATGCTGGTTCAGGCAAATAACCTTGTCGGTTGCGGCCATAACCAGGTGCAGGTCATGGGAAATCATGATAACGCCACAATTCAGCTCGTCCCGTAGCTGGCGGATCAGATCATAAAGTGCGGCCTGGCCGTTGATATCAACGCCCTGAGCTGGTTCGTCCAGCACCAGAAGGTCCGGTTTTCGTACCAGAGCCCGGGCCAGCAGCAGCCGTTGTTGCTCGCCCCCGGAAAGATGGTGCACAGAGGCATTGAGCAGATGGCTGACACCGGTTCTTGCCAGCGCAGACTCGCAATCTGCCAACGACCGGCCGCTGAGCAACATGAAGCGTTTGACGCTCAGTGGCAGTGTCGATTCCAGGCTAAGGTGCTGGGGTACGTACCCGATAAGCAGGTTTCGGGCGCGCATTATACGCCCGCTGGTCGCGGGCTGAATGCCCAGAATCGCCTTGATCAGAGTCGTTTTTCCGGCGCCATTGGGCCCTATGATGGTGATGATGTCGCCACGGTGCAGTGACAGGTTTACCCGGTCAACAACGGGTCGATCGTCAAACTGGACGGTAAGATTTTCGGTGGCGACCAGCGCTTCACTCATGCTGCTTCTCTGCATGACATCCGGGGCAAAGACCGGCCACTTCGAGCGTCATTGTTTCGACTTTGAACGCTTCAGCGTCAGCTGCATTATGTATTGCGGCGGATACCGACGCGTCTGTCAGCTCAAGAACATTGCCGCAGGCGCGGCAGATAAGAAACATGCCCGTATGGTGTTCGCCGGCATGAGCGCAGCCGGTAAATGCATTAAGCGATGCTATGCGATGTACCAGCCCGTGCTGCAGCAGAAAGTCCAGAGCCCGATATACCGTTGGTGGTGCAGCGTTGTGGCCGTCGGAGGTCAGTTTTGCGAGCACATCATAGGCCCCAAGGGGCCTGTGGGATTGCCAGATCAACTCCAGTACCCGTTCACGGGTGGGCGTCAGGCGGACATTCTGCCGTTGACAAATTGACCTGGCATCGGCCAGCGCCTGGGTGACACAGGCTTGATGGTTGTGGGGGCGATACGGGAGCGCATGGGCAGACATGGCCGGGATCCTGCGTTTGCAAATAGCGCAATATTATAACATTTGCACGGATCTTCATGCCACGGCTATTAGAATAACCCGGATGTCTGCCGGCTCCGTGGTTTCCGAAACCCGGCTTAGGCCAGAGTTTCGCTGGCGAGGGATTCAAGGTAGTCAAGATCAGGAATCCAGGCTATCTCACCATCAACGTCCACCTGCATGATATCAGCAGGGCCGTTTTCGCCATCCAGCTGCTTGAGCTGGTCTTCAGTAATGCGGACCTGGCTGGGGATGCCCTGGGTAATCAGGGCCATGAAACGCAGTTTTTTGTTGGTGTTGCTGATGGTATTGAGTACGACAATCCGGCCGCGGTTTTCGCCGGGCACTGACAGGGTACCGCCGTTAGCCGCATCGTAAGAGATAACTGGCAGGTTCAGTCCGCGCCACTCCAGCTGTCCGGCAAGCCAGTCAGGTGCACCTATGCCTGCGTCTGTGCTGGCGTAGTCGACCACCTCGGCAATGGATACGTTGGGCAGAATAAGCTGCCGCCTGCTTACGGGAATCATAACGCAGGAGAGGGTCTGGCTGTTGTCTTTCATTGCTTGTGTCCTCAGGCGGTGTTCCGCTTCTGCCGGCCTTTGAGCAGGCAGGATTTTTCGATGGTTTTGACCAGTTCCCGGGCCAGTTGCTCGGGTGTGCCGCAAAAACTGGAGCAGCCTGTAGCGGCGACCGAATCGGGCATCGAGCTGTTACCACAACTGGTGCTTTCCTGAACCCAGATCCGGCTACCATAGGCCTTGAGCAAAGGCGCAGCCGTCACACCGTCGTCTCCCATACCGGAAAACAGGATTGCATGGCAGCGCGCGCCGTAATAATCTGCTGCGTTCAGCAAAACCTGATCAATAGAAGGGCCATAAGGCCCTGGCCAGGGTGTATCCAGCTCGGCCAGAACGCCGGTACTTTCAAATTTCCATTCGTGCTCAACCGGCATCAGTACCACATCGCCGTTTTTCACCCGATAATTCTCTTCTGCATGCCGCAACTGGTAATGGGCATGGCGGCCAAGCACGCGGGTCAGTACCTCAGCAAAATGACCATCAATGTGCTGGGCGTAGATAAAACCCACTGGCAAACCCGGTGGCAGGCTATCCAGAAATGCCTTCACGGCTGCCGGCCCACCCAGAGATGCGCATAATACCCAGACATCCTCTGCAACAGAGCCGGGTGCTGCAGCTGTCAGCCACTGCGGAAGCTCCGGCGACGCTGCGCTTTCAGGAGCCTGTTCAGCAAGCTCTTCCAGGCTGGCTCTGGAATCCAACTGTGCAAGCTCTCCCAGTTGCTGCTCCAGCTTGCCCTGGAGCCTGCGCTCCCAGCGAAAATACTCGGTACTGCCGGGTGCGGGAGCCTGATCCAGACCGAAAAGAACCGGTACTTCGGTATTTTCCAGCAGGTAATCGAACAGAGCAGGATGATCCGCCTCATCTTCCAGAGTAACCAGCCATAAACCAGCATCTGGAAAACCGGATTGCCCCTGAAGCCTTTCAGGGTCGCCTGAGAAGCAGATCTCAAGGCCGAATTTCGCAGCTGCTGCCTGCAGGCGATGCCTCTGCAGTACAACATCCGAGACAATTCCGACTTGAGCCCGACCGTTATGGCCGGTCATCAGTGTTTACCGGTCAGCCGTTCGATTGTCGTCAGCAATTCAGTCTCCTGGAACGGTTTGCCGAGGTATTCGTTTACGCCAATCGCCAGTGCCCGCTCCCGGTGTTTTTCGCCGGTTCGTGACGTAATCATGCAAATAGGCATATCGCGCAGATTGTCGTCGTGCCGCACGAAGCTCGCTACCTCAAAGCCATCCATGCGCGGCATTTCGATATCCAGCAACATGATGTCCGGCTTGTGATCCTGCAGTTGGGCAACCGCATCCAGGCCATCTTTCGCTGTGATAACTTCCATGCCGTTGCGCTCGAGCAGGCGAGACGTAACTTTCCGGACGGTCACTGAATCATCCACCACCATCACAACGGTGGCGCGCTCTTCGTAGCGGGTAGATTCCCGCGCTTTTTCGAGATCGGCCAGGCGCTGGCGTTCAGACAATATGTCGGAACGGATCATGGCCGGCAGGTCGAGAATCACAACGACGTTACCATCGCCCAGAATGGTGGCGCCGGATACGCCGCGCACAGTGCTGAACTGTGGGCCAAGGGATTTAACAACGATTTCCCGGCTACCCATCAGGTTGTCTACTTGCAACGCCATGGGCTGCTCTGCGCCGCGAACCAGAATCACGGGTAATGGCAGGGCCTGGCCCTGAAGTTTGGGATGATGATCACTGTTCAGCAGGCTGCCGAGATACTGCAGGCGGTACTCCTGCCCTGCATATTCGTACATGGGTGCGTCTGGTTTGTAGTATTCCTCCAGCTCGTAGGTGCTGACCCGGACAATACCTTCAATGGTGTTTAGCGGAATTGCGTAGAAATCTTCACCCGTCGACACCATCAGGGCACGGTTTACCGATACGGTAAACGGCAGGCGTACAGTAAACACAGTGCCCCGGCCAAGCTGCGATTCGATGTCAAGGCTGCCGCCGAGCTGTTTGATTTCGCTGGCCACCACATCCATGCCAACGCCGCGGCCGGAAATCTGGGTTACCTTCTGCGCAGTCGAGAACCCTGGTTGCAGAATGAACTGGAGAATTTCCCGTTCTGACAGGTCTTCGTCTGCCCGCAAGAGACCCTGACGGATAGCCTTTTCCCGGATGATTGCAGACGGAATGCCAGCGCCATCGTCTATCATGCGAAGCACCACATCGCCGCCTTCGCGGACAAGCGACAGGGTAACTTCACCTGTCTCGGGCTTGCCGTTATTCTTGCGCTCGCCCGGGCTTTCGATACCGTGGTCGATGGCGTTGCGCAACATGTGCTCCAGCGGCGCGATCATGCGCTCCAGGATGTTGCGATCCATTTCGCCTTCAGCGTTGCGCACATCAAATTCTACTTTTTTGCCCAGCTCGCCACTGATCTGACGAACAATCCGGCGTAAACGCGGCACCATGGAGGAAAACGGAATCATTCGGGTCTTCATGAGACCTTCCTGAAGTTCCGTATTGATGCGGGATTGCTGGACCAGCAGGGTTTCGGTATCCCGAACCCGGTCAGACAGTGTTTCGCGCAGATCTGCAAGATCCGATGATGATTCGGTCAAAGCCCGGGACAGCTGCTGTATGGATGAGTAGCGGTCCATTTCCAGCGGATCGAAGTCGTCACCGTAATCCGGTCCGTGTTCCTTTTCAGCACTGAAGAGAATTTGTGTCTCTGTTTCAATTTCCATCCGGCGCAGCTGCTCGCGTAAGCGCTCGATGGTTGCGGCCATTTCATCCAGTGTGTGGCCGAAATCACTGCTTTGCTGCTCCAGCCGGCCACGGGTAATACTGGTTTCGCCTGCAAGGTTGACCAGATCATCCAGCAGAGGTGCAGATACCCGGATGGTTTCCTGCGCGGCGGTGCGCTGTGCTTCTGCAGCTTTTTTCCGCGTCTTTGCGGGTGCTTTCGCCGGTACAGGCTTGGGCGCAGGCTCTGCCGGAGTGACGGATATGTCCTGATCAGCTGATACTTCCGGTTGCGCCTGAAGCTCGGCTGCTGCCGTAGCTTCGCTCAGCTGCTTTTGTGTCGCTGCGCCGGATTCGAAACGTTCACGTACGTCTGCCACCAACGCAATGATGCCGTCATGGTGTTCGGTAATTGCCTGCCACTGGCTATCATCCGGTGCTTTGCCGTCCAGTTCTATCAGGCGGGTTTCAAAGCTGTGGGCGCTATCGCCGAGCACAGAGATCTGGGATAAACGGGCACCACCCTTGAGTGTGTGCAGAGCGCGCTGCGCTTCATGATTGAAATGGTTGCTGGAGGGCTCTTTGTGCCAGTCATCAAGGATCTGTTCAAGCTGATCCATGATTTCAACGGCTTCTTCCAGGAAGATTTCCAGAATTTCCGGATCAACCGTTTCCTGATCTGCCGCCGCAGCCTGCTCCTCTGAAACGTCTTCGCTTGCCCCATCAGGGTTCTGGATGCTGTTGAAGGCGGCAAGAAGTTCGAGATCGGCAGCCGGTTCGATACCGTGCTCAAGCGCGCTGAGCATGGATGTCAGATCAGCGAGGCCACGGTCGCTGAGCGCCAGAAGAAGCTTCTGGTTGCCGGGGCTGGAAATCAGCGAATCGAGTGCGCCCAGCCAGCCATCGGCCAGTTCGGCAATGGGGTCGAGATCAGATAGCCGCGCCCCGCCCTTGAGCGTGTGCAGTTCCTGCTGCAATTGTGCGACACCGTCCATTGCCACCGGATCTTCGCGCCACTGGTCGAGACACTCGCTGATAGCATCGTGGATCTCGTGACCTTCATCCAGAAAAATACTGGTGAGTTCTTCGTCGCTGTCTTCTGCCAGCACTTCGGCGTGAGTGACCTCGGGAAGTGGCTCGGCAAAGCTTCTGTCTTCAGCCTCCCCGGGCACAGATTTACCGCGGAGAATTGTTTCAACCTGCTCTACCAGATCGTTGGCGGGAGGACAGGGTTTCTGGGTAGCTACCTGTTCGACCATCTGCGCCAGCCGGTCGTGGCAGGCAAACAGCAGATCGTTCATGGCATTGCTGGTTTCAAGCTGCCCCTCGGCCACTTTCTCGAAGAGATCTTCAAGCACGTGGGTCAGGTCACCAATGGCGTCTACACCGGCCATGCGCGCGCCACCCTTGAGGGTGTGAACGTCTCGCTGGAGCTCTGCGGCTACTGAACGGTTGGACGGATCCTCACTCCAGGTATGCAACGCACTGCCTGTGGAGTTAATCAGATCATAAGCTTCTTCCAGGAAGATGCCGGTAAGCTCCGGATCCATCTGCGAAAGATAGGTTTCGTGCTCGCTCTTCGGGGCCTCGTCGGCTTCTTCTGCTTCCGGTTCCGGGAGTGCTGCTTCATTGGATGGAGCTTCACTGAGCACGATGTCTGAAACAGCAACATCGGTGACCGGCCGCGAGTCGCTTGTATTGTCCATGTAGGCGCGGATTTCGCTGATCAGATCCGGGGCCGGTCGTGGAAGCTCCTTCGCCTCCATGTTTTCTACCATGCCGGCCAGGCGGTCATGGCAACGGAAAAGCAGGTCTGACAGCTCGTCGTTAACCGACAGCCGCTGTTCGGTCAGACCTTCGAAGAGGTTTTCAAGCTCGTGAGACAGGTCACCTACCGAAGGAATGTCTGCCAGGCGTGCGCCGCCTTTCAGAGTATGCAGGTCGCGCTGAAGGAGACGCAGGATATCCTGATTACCGGTCGATTCGCTCCAGCTCTGCAGCGCATCGGCTGTGCTGTTGATAAGGTCGCGGGCTTCATCGAGGAATATTTCGGCAAGCTCGTCATCCAGTTCGCTTTCAGACGTTTCCGGCAAAGGCAGGTCTGATGATTGCTCAACTGCGTCAGACGTTTCAGCCTTGATCGATTCCAGTTCTTCCATGTCAAAGCTGAGATCGATTTCTTCCAGGTCCTCGGTGAACTCCTGATCGAAGGCACTGGTGCCCTGTCCGGTCAGGGAGTGGGCGAGGGCTTCAAGTTCAGAAACCAGCTCGTCGCCTGACTCAATTGCCAGGCCGGCTGCAACCTGGTCCATCATATTGATCAAGTGTTCATGCGCGTTGCGAACGGTCTTCAGGAACTGTTCATCCGGTGCTTCATTCCGGGTGATGGTCGCTTCATAGACTTCCTGCAACGCCTCAGCCAGAGCGGCAACGTCGGGCAGGCCAGCATCGGTCGCGGCATCGGTAAGTTGCGCGAGCTCGGCATTGAGGCGGTTGAGCGATCGGATATCCTGCGGATTATCCGCCCATTGATCGAGAATAAGGTCAGCGTCGAGAACAACGTCGAGGCCTTCATTCAGGAACAACTGCAAGAGCTGTGACGGGGCCGGCTGCTGGCCGTCAAGCCCCGGATCTTCGCTGTAAGTGCGGAGCCTTTCGTTGGAAATGTGTTCCAGCTTTTCCAGGAACGCCTCGGTGCCGGGCAGTGAAGCCTGAGGCTCTCTGCGAATCTGGGCCAACCCCTGTGTCAGGAAATCACAGGTACTTTCAATCAGCGAGAGCACATCGCGATCGGCGCGCAGGTTCTGGGCACGAGATTCTTTAATGAAGCCCTCGAGCGGTGCAATGACGGCTGCAATCGGGGCGATCCCCGCCGTATGGGCGCTGCCCTTGAGAGTATGAAGAGCCCGGGAAAGGTTGTCGGTATAGGATACGTTAACCTTATCGCCGGCTGAGGCCAGAAACTCATGCAGGGTTTGCAAATGGGTTTCGGTTTCACTCTCGAAAATATCAAGCAGTACCGGATCAACGCCGCCGTCATCTGCGTCGTAGTCGGCCAGATCCGGTGCAACGGTGCTGGCCTCGGTCTCCGCCGTTGGCATGGTGCTGGTATCGGGAATTTCGCCGTTGGCCAGTGCCTTGGCTCGGGCTTGAAGGCCCGCCGAATCGACTGAAGGTGGTTGTTGGCGTTCAAAATCACTCACCAGAGCCGGAAGAATGCCGGTGGCGTCATTCAGCAGATTAGCAATATCGTCGTTCATGAAAATGCTGCCGTCGATGACGCGGTTCAGCATGTTTTCTACAGACCAGGCCAGCTCGCCTATGACCAGGGCACCGACCATGCGACCACTGCCCTTAAGGGTGTGGAAAGCACGGCGCACTTCGGACAGGGCGCTACGGTCATCGTGCTGACGGAGGAGCATGGGCAGGTATTCACGGATAGTGTCCAGAACTTCGCCGGCTTCCTCGATAAAGATTTCGAGGATTTCATCGTCAATCAGGTCGTCGTGCTGGTCGTTGCTGACCGTTACTTCCAACTCCGGGATTTCCTCGGGTGCGGGTTCATCCAGCGCCTCGCCAGGCGTAGCGATGGGCTCACCGTCGCTGCGGCGAGTTGTCGTCATTGACTCGGCACGCCCGGTCAGCCCGGCTACATCACCCGCTACCAGGCCGTCACGGAATTCTTGAATCAATGACGGGATGCGCGCGTTGACTTCGTCCAGCAAAGTGAACAGGTCGTCATTCGGTTTGATACTCTGGTCAATGACCCGGTTCAGCAGGTCTTCCACCGACCATGCCAGCTCTGCAAGGCTGCTTGCGCCGACCAGGCGACCACTGCCTTTGAGGGTATGGAAGGCGCGGCGAACTTCTGTCAGCGCCGGCCGATCGTCGTGGTTCTGCCGCAGACGTGGATAGAATTCGTGAATGGTCTGCAGGACTTCCTCTGCTTCCTCCACAAAGATTCCGAGAATCTCGTCGTCCAGAAGATCCCCATCCGCCGCTTTGACCTCTGTTTGCTCCGCAACCGCGGCGCTATCCTGAGCCGGTTGGTTAACGGGCGCGTCATCATGGACGGGCTGTTCGTTGCCCCAGGTGGGTTCTTTCCCTACCGGGAAGCCAAGGCGTGCGAGACTTTCCTCAGCGATTCGCAGAATGTCTTCGTTATCGCTGATGCCCTCCGCAAGGCGTTCCAGATAGTACTCAATACTGGTGATCGCGTCGGCGAGAGTGTCCAGCTGTTTCCAGTCGGGCACGTGCCTGTCGCTGAGCAGAACGTCTGAAATATATTGCTCTGCAGAGGCGAGCATGCTGGCCACGCGGTCCAGGGGAACCAGGCTCAGACCGCCGCGGATGCTGTGGAGCAGGCCGGGGACGTGCTCAATTTCACGGGTGTCCCACTGGGAGGCTATAAAATTAATGACAGCAGATTTGACCTGTTCCAGAGTGTTGCGCGATTCCCTCAGGAGAGCACTGCTGGCTTCGCCAAGTTCACGGGAACCTTGATTGGACGGCAGGTTGTCGCGGCTGTTTCCGGAGAGCTCGGGCTGTCGATCGCTGTCCAGGCCGGCGAGGCTGGCCTCGACATAGAGCAGCGCTCCGGCGATGTCCATCAAGGTACCATCGTCGACCAGTTCGCTTTGGGCGCTGAGTTTCTCAACCAGCTCAATCTGCTCTGTAATAACTTTCCGTGGAATTCCCAGGCTCATTACCGCAAGGGTGTTGCCTACCTGCACCAAACCGGGCAAAAGATCCTCAAGTTCGCTGTTCTGTCGAACTTCTGAACGCACAAACAGGTCCAGCTGGTCTTTCAGCTTGGCAAGTTCTTCGTTGAGCGCGCTGACTACCGAGTGAATGGCTTCACGGCCGGGGCCGGAAACGCGGTTCCTGGCGGCATCCACGTCATCCTCGGAGGGCAGGGCCTGCTCAAGTTGGTAGCGGCTACGCAGATCACGAACGTTTTCGGAGTCCAGGTCACGGGCTCGGGCAACGTAGTAGAGCAGATGTTTCAGCAGCGCGTCGGGCACCGGCTGCGCGAGGATATCGCCATGTTCGTCTATGAGGCGACGGATCTCGGTGTCGAGGTTCCGCAGCAGGGATTTAACCGCCGCGTTGACAGGGTTTGCCCTGGCCTGAAGTGTTTCTACAAATGCGGCTGCTGCTTTCCAGAGTTCCCCGCGCGGGGTTTGTTGGCAAAGGCGAACCAACCGATGAATCACTTTTTGCAGGTAGGCAAACTGTGCGTTGAGGTCTTCTTCGCGAATGACGCCGGCAAGAGCAAACTGATACATCTGGCGTAGCTTGCGGATATGACCGAGTACTGTTGGATCCTGCAGGCGCTGGGAAACGTTGCCTGCAACTGACATGCGCGATGGGCTCAGATCGGGCTTGAACAAAGAGGTGTCAGAGAGCAGGGAATCGCCCCGAGCTGCGCGGAGATCGTTCAGCAAAGGCAGCAGCACCATCGGAAAGTCATCCTCGCTGCTGCCCAGGTGTTCCAGGTACTGCGGGAGCTGAAGAATAGCCTGCATAAGGACATTAACAGCTTCGTCCACACTGGTGACGCTGTTATTCAGCACCGCCTGGGTGAGCTTTTCCATCTCTTCGGTCAGCAAGGCTGCACCGTAAAGCTCGACCATCTTCAGAGTGCCATGCACCTGATGGAGATAATTCAGGCAGAAGCGCAGGCGAGCGGTGTCGTCACGATTCTCGACATACGCTTCCAGAGCGTGCTGACCTTGAGTCAGCGTATCCTGTATCTCGCCACGAACCCAGTCGAGGGCGATGCTGTCATGGTGGTTGCCCATAACCTCTCCGGTTATTCTTCGTCAGTCTGGCGCTTTATCCACGCCAGTACATGTTCCGAGGGTACTCTTTGCAGACCGGGGGGCTGCCAATCGGTCAGCTCTCCCTGGCCCAGAACCAGTAGTCCCCCGGGCGCCAGCCGCTCTGCAAGTCGCCTGACAATGTCCCGCCGGCGCCAGCGACGGAAATAAATCAGCAGATTCTGGCAGAAAATAATGTTCATCCCGTGCATAGGTGCTTTATCCAGATCCAACACATTCAGTCTGGTGAAGCAGACCCGCTGCCGGATGCTATCGATAATTTCAACGGTATTGCGCTCGGCCGGGCGAAAATACCGGGTCTTCATGTGCTCTTCCATGCCCAGCAGTTTGCGGGCATTAAACTGGCCAGTTCGGGCCTTTTCGATCACCGGCGAACTGATATCCGAGCCGGTTACGCCATACAGCGGCTGCAGTGCCAGCTGGCCCATACACTCATTCAGCACCATTGCAAGAGTGTAGGGCTCTTCACCGGTGGAACACCCGACACTCCAGGCTTCAAGGGCATGCTTTCGCAACTGCTCTCTGGGCCGCGTGAGAATATAGTCGGCGACCAGTCGGAAGGCGTCAGGGTCGCGGAAAAAGCGGGTTTCCTGCACCGTCAGTCGATCAACCAGTGTCGACCACTCCCGAATGGCATCTGGCCCCCGGACGATCGCTTCGTAGTAAGCCTGATAACTGCTGTAGCCTATTTCCCGCATCCGGATGGCCAGGTTGGTCTCCAGAAACGAGCGGCGCTCTGAAGACAGCGTCATGCCCGTGCGATGCTCCAGCAGTTTCTGCCACTGGTTGAACTGCGCCTCGTCCATTTCAGGGAGACGGCGCAGAAACCAGGTGCTTTCAGCAGGTGACGGACTGTTGTGAAGCTCAGACATAAACCGCCATTAGCCCCGGGCTGTGTATCAGCTCACCACCGGAACGTTGCTGTCTTCCTCTTCCTCGTGATCCGCCAGGTCTTCTTCAGGCAGCGTGAAGCCGGCAACGGAAGACCGTAGCTCGGATGCCATTTCTGCCAGATTCCCGATAGATTTCGCGGTCGCGTTGGTACCGGACGATGTCTGGGAAGTAATTTCCTGGATAACGTTCATGGTGTTGGAAATGTGTGCTGCAGAAGACGACTGCTGGCGTGCTGCGTTGGAGATGTTCTGAATCAACTCCGCAAGACTCATGGATACGTTCTCGATTTCCTCGAGGGCGATACCCGCGTCCTGCGCCAGACGTGCACCACGTACCACCTCGGCAGTGGTGTGTTCCATGGAGATAACGGCTTCGTTGGTGTCAGACTGGATCGTCTTGACCAGCGCCTCAATCTGCTTGGTTGCCGCCGAGGAACGTTCCGCAAGGCGCTGAACTTCGTCCGCAACAACCGCGAAGCCCCGGCCCGCATCACCGGCCATGGAGGCCTGGATTGCAGCATTCAGAGACAGGATGTTGGTTTGGTCGGCAATGTCGTTGATCAGGGATACGATGTCACCGATCTCCTGGGAAGATTCACCCAGACGCTTGATCCTCTTGGAGGTTTCCTGGATCTGCTCGCGGATGTTGTCCATGCCGCGGATGGTGTTTTGTACAACTTCGGCGCCTTTCTTGGCGATGGCAACCGAGCGCTCCGCAACCGCTGAAGATTCTGCAGCGTTGGACGATACCTGGTCGATGGATACGGCCATTTCGTTAACCGCCGCAGAAGCGCCTGCAATTTCCTGGGCCTGATGCTCAGAAGCGTCGGCAAGGTGCATGGCGGTAGACTGGGTTTCCTGGGCCGCAGAGGCCACACGAACTGCAGTGCCACGAATCGCCTGAACCAGTCCGCGCATCTGGTCGATTGCGTAGTTGATCGAGTCAGCGATGGCACCGGTGAAATCCTCGGTTACCGTTGCTTCTGCTGTAAGGTCACCATCAGCCAGGTCAGCCAGTTCGTCCAGCAGACGCAGGATCGCATTCTGGTTCTGCTCGTTCTGCTCCTGAGTCGTTGCCAGACGTGCCTGAGCTTCGCGGTAAAGTGCGAGACCGATGAACACAACCATGGCAACCATGGCGGCCAGGATGATAAAGGCCAGAGTCGGGCTTACAAGGCGTGAGCCGCTTTCGCCCCGGAAACTTTCAGCCAGAACTGATAGCTCAGAGAGCAGTATCTCGGAATTCTGGAAGATATCGCTGGCTGCCGTGCGCACCTTGAAGAGGTCGGGAGAGGCTTCAAGGATCGCGTCTACGTTCTGGGATACGAATTCGAACAGCTCATCAACTGCTTCAAGGCCGTAAATGGCGTCTTCATCATTTACCTGGGAGATTCCCATGGCTGGATTGCCGTTCAGCTGGCCTTCGAGTACCCGGCCAAACAGGCTGGCGTCGCGACCAAAACGGTCGGCGGCGATCACGGCATCTTCGTCACCGGAAAGAACGTTGTTTACTGAACGAACAATCCGCTCTGCCAACAGGGACTGACGCTGTGCCAGCGCGATCTGTTCAGCCGGTGCATCGTTGTCCAGCAGGATCTGTACGATATCGTCGTACTCAACCTGGAGCTGGGGGATGGTTTCGTTCAGGGTGCGCGCTACTTCGTGCAGGCCGAGCACGGCGTCCCGGGTGGACAGAATGCTGTCAGCATTCTCGCGCACGGTGTTCCAGTGTTGCTGAACTCCGCTATCGCTGGCCAGTTGGCTGGGGGGCAGGCCGGTTGCCGGGTTGCCTTCGGTCACGTTGGCCCAGAGCTGCTGGAATTCATCACGGGAGCGACGCAACTGATCGAACGCTTCGGCGGTACCGCCGGCGGCTTCAGTAGCGTTTTTCGCGATTTCCTGTGAAAGCACCCTGAGTTCAGCGGTGTTGGCGATGTATTCCTGATCGTTCTGGCTGTCCCTGTTAATGATAAACAGGACCACAACGAGCAGGACGGTGAGTGCGATCAGCGAGGCGATCAGGCCGGCAACGAGCTTGTTGCCTCCCTGGCCCATACCGATTCTTCCGGCTCTGTTTTTCATTTTCTGGCTCCCGGCCTCTTCAAGTATTTTGGCAGTTGTTTTAATCAGGCTTCAGGCAGTCAGGGCGTTTGTCCTGCCACAGTCATCACCCTTACCACTGTGCGACGTCGAGAAAGCGTTCGTCTTCGAGCAGGTCGACGGCGGAAAACACTTTCCAGACTTCTTCGTTTCGTTCATAACCGCCTGCGACAAACGGTTGAACGTTTTCAGGCACGCCAGCGGGCGCTGCCTTGAAACTGTCGGTTGCAAAGTACTGCATGCCCAGCACGGTATCGACGACCAGGCCGCTGAAAATATCGCCTTGCTCTATTACAAGCACCCGCCGTTCCCGCTGACTGCGGGATGAGCGGGGAATGTCAAAGAATCCGGCAAGATCTACCAGGGGGAGAAGGCGCCCTCGAACGTTGGCAGCACCCATTAAAAACGGCCGAACCCCCGGAATGTGCGTAAACCGGGGAACGTGCAGGATTTCGGTGACCTCACCCATAGGAGCCACATAGCGTTCACCTGCAAGAACAAAACCGATGCCGTTCCACAGTTCTACGGCTTCCTGTTGTTCCGGCAGGCCAGCGGCCATGGACCGGCTGCGCTGGGCGATATCCGTCAGAACGGCAAAGGGGGCGGCCTGGGCGGACATGCTTACTCCACGGTTGGGGATCAGGCAATCAGACTGTTGATTGTTTTGATCAGGTCGTCTTCGTTAACCGGCTTCACCAGGTACCCTTTGGCGCCCTGGCGAGTGCCCCAGACGCGGTCGGTTTCCTGATCCTTGGTCGTGACAATAATCACGGGAATAGATGCCGTTTCCGGGGCCCGTGTAAGCTGGCGGGTTGCCTGGAAGCCGTTGAGGCCTGGCATGACCACATCCATCAGCACCAGATCCGGGGTCTCGGCGCGAGCCTTGGCAACACCATCGGCGCCATTGTCGGCGGTAAGCACGTCGTGTTTGTGCTTTTCCAGGATGGTGGAGATTTTCTTAACCTCGGTAGGAGAGTCATCAACAATCAGAATGCGAGCCATGGGTTCCTCGATGGTTCTTTGTGTCAGCAGGTTTACTGTGGCGTCACAGGTATGTAGTGACGGATGGTATTGAGCAGTTCATCCTTGCTGAACGGTTTCGTCAGGTACTGGTCCGAGCCGACGATACGGCCTTTCGCTTTGTCGAAAAGCCCGTCTTTGCTGGATAGCATGATGACCGGCGTCTTTTTGAAAGAGGAATTGTTCTTGATGAGCGCGCAGGTCTGATAACCGTCCAGGCGGGGCATCATGATATCCACAAAAATGATGTCCGGCTGTGAGTCGGCAATCTTGGCCAGGGCATCAAAACCGTCTGTCGCGGTGATAACCTCACAGCCAACCTTTTTCAGGAGGGTTTCTGCGGTGCGACGGATGGTTTTACTGTCGTCGATCACCATGATCTTCAAGTTCTCGAAGTTGTCATCCATTATCCAGGTGCCTTGCGCTCAGCGACTGTCATTGTTTTCAAACAGGGGTTTTTAGCACAAACCTTAAGGTTGCTCTATAAACCCCGCTCATTTATAGATTATTGATGGCCCGATAAAAAGTAATACTTTGTGACCAAATGTACTTCTGCCTGAAACATCACGTAATTCATCAAGGATTTCTCCGGATGCATTCGAGGCTCGGGTACAATACCATCTGATTTCGAAGCATAGCACTTATTGCCCGGTACACTCTGCAGACCGGTTCGTGTTTTTAACCTCTCAGGAGCTCAGGACGCACTATGACAGTTCGACTCGGGATCGTGATGGATCCGATTGAGGATATCCATTTCAAAAAAGATAGTTCACTGGCGATGTTGCTGGCAGCTCAAAACCGCGGCTGGGAAATCGAGTATATGGAGTTGCCTGATCTGTTTATGGATGGTGGCAAAGCCATGGCCCACACCCGCAGTCTTACGGTGCACATGGATCCCGAGAACTGGTATAGCTTCGGCCCCGCCAGGGATCGTGCGCTGGGCGATCTTGATGTAATCCTGATGCGCAAGGATCCACCTGTAGATCGCGAGTTCCTGATTGCTACTTATATTCTTGAGTCAGCAGAACAACAGGGCGCCCTGGTGGTTAATCCGGCGGCAACACTGCGTGACTGTAATGAAAAACTGTTTGCGACCCAGTTTGAGGATCTTACCCCGCCTTTACTGGTCAGCCGGTCAGCGAAGCGTTTCCGGGACTTTTACGCGGAGCACGGTGACGTCATCATGAAGCCGGTTGATGGAATGGGCGGCCACTCGATCTTTCGTATAAAGGAAAATGACTTCAATCTGGGTGTCATTATTGAAACTCTGACCAACTATGGCGCTCATCAGGCCATGGCCCAGAAGTTCATTCCGGAAATCAGCGACGGCGACAAGCGTATCCTGATGATCGAGGGTGAGGCTGTGCCTTACTCACTTGCGCGGATTCCCTCGCAGGGCGAAAATCGCGGCAATCTGGCGGCCGGTGGCAAGGGTGAGGGGCGAGAGCTCACAGCTCGTGACCGAGAGATCTGCGCACGGGTTGCGCCGGTCATAAAAGAAAAAGGTCTGATGTTTGTCGGGCTGGATGTAATCGGTGATTACCTCACGGAAATCAACGTGACCAGCCCGACCTGTATCCGCGAACTGGATGACACTTTTGGAACAGACATTGGCGGCATGTTGATGGATGCTGTCGAGAAACGTCTCAAGCAGAATCAGGTCTGACGGGGACATCATGAATCAGGGCCAACGACAGGAACAGGCTTAGTCATGGCAGTGCAGGTCAGCGATTTCGACAGGTTTTCCTTCACGCTGTTCATGGCGCTTGTCGTGCATGCGGTTGTGGTACTGGGAATTACGTTTGCTCCGGAATCGCCGCGCTCTTCTGCCCAGACCATGGAGATCACGCTGTCGCAGTTTGATGACGAGCAGGCGCCCGAGGAGGCCGATTTTCTGGCCCAGACCAGCCAGCAGGGCAGTGGTACCGAGGAAGAAGTTCGGGAGATGACCACAACGCAGCCGGCAGAAGTCAGCCAGCCGGAAGTGGCGCAGGTGCAACCGGAGCCGCAGGCACAAACCGAGCCGGTTCGCCGTCAGGAGCAAACGGTTGTGCAGACAGAGAGCCAGTCGAGTCGGCAGGTTCAGAAACCGGAACAGCGCGCCAGGCCGGAAGAGGAACCCTTGCCGGTAAGAGAAAAGAAAAGTCTGATGGAGCGTAGCCTTGAGATAGCCAGTCTGGAGGCCAGGTTCGATGCCCAGCAGCAGGCTTACGCCCGGAAACCCAGAGTGATGCGGGTAACGGCGGCTTCCACTCTGAAGTCCAGCAACGCCTGGTATGTGCAGAACTGGGTGAGCAAGGTGACGCGGGTTGGCAATATCAACTACCCCACAGAGGCTCGCCGCGCCGGAGTCTATGGCACTCTGCGCATGCTGGTATCCATGCAGAAAGATGGCACAATCAAGGAAGTCGTTATTCTGCAATCGTCCGGGAGCACCCTGCTTGATGACGCAGCAATTCGCATCGTCAGAATGGCCGCGCCGTTTGCCCCTTTCCCGGATGAAATGCGGAAAGACGTGGACGAACTCGAAATCATACGCACCTGGTCCTTCCAGCAACGTGGGCTGACATCCGGATGACGGCATCAAAACATTCTCCTCACAGTTTGCGGCATCATTTTCTGGTGGCTTCACCCTATCTTGCGGATCCGCGCTTCCACGGTGCTGTTATCTACCTCTGCGAACATTCCGATGACGGTGCTCTCGGATTGATGATCAACCAGCCTCTGGATATTCATCTGGGAGAAATCCTGGAGCAGTTAGACCTCCAGGGTGGAGAGCTTGATCTGCCAGTATTCAGCGGTGGTCC
The DNA here is from genome assembly GCF_048259445.1 of Marinobacter sp. Taxonomy (GTDB): domain Bacteria; phylum Pseudomonadota; class Gammaproteobacteria; order Pseudomonadales; family Oleiphilaceae; genus Marinobacter. The sequence goes on from NZ_JBLXHQ010000008.1 coordinate 100,935, forward strand.
GGTCGAGACGGAGCGGGGATTTGTTCTGCATGTGCCCGGCGCAAGCTGGCAGAATACCGCGCGAGTTACGGACGACGTTATGTTGACGACCTCCCGTGACATACTCGCCGGTATCGGACAAAACGAAGGCCCGGAAGAGTTTCTGATGGCTCTGGGCTATTCCGGTTGGGGTGAGGGGCAGCTGGAGGAAGAGCTGGGAAGTAACGCCTGGCTGACCTGCCCTGCAACTACGGACATACTTTTCCGAACACCCTGGGCGGATCGTTACAGTGCCGTCCTGAAGCTGATCGGGATTGACCTGAACCAGCTCAGCGAGACGGTGGGGCATGCCTGAAGTCGGCCGTCGCAGCGTAGTGGCATTTGATTTCGGTCTTCGCCGTATCGGCGTCGCTACCGGGCAGGAGATGCTTGGCACGGGGCAGCCGTTGGCGATGATTCCTGCCGACAACGGAACACCGGACTGGAGCCAGCTGGAAAAATTGCTTGAGGAGTGGCGGCCGGACTTGGTGCTGGTGGGATTACCCCTGAACATGGACAGCAGCGAGAACGACATGTGTGGTCGCGCTCGCAAGTTCGGCAAACGTTTACACGGGCGCTTCCATGTTCCGGTGGAAATGGTAGATGAGCGCCTTACCAGCTATGAGGCCAAGGGCGACGTCATAGCAGCAGGTGGTAGCCGGGATTTTGGTCGCCACGGAGTGGACGATCGTGCAGCGGTGCTGATACTGGAATCCTGGTGTCGGCTGCAGACAGATTAAAGAAGCGAGAACCTGATGAGCGCATTGCTTGATATAGACCAGTTGATGGATAAGCTGGAAGCAGGGCTGGGCCGCCTGCTCAAAGAGCGTAATATTGAGTCGCCGGTGCTTATCGGCATCCGCACCGGTGGCGTCTGGGTGGCGGATATACTTGGTAAGCGCCTCGGCATTGAAGAGCCGTTCGGTGAGCTGGACATTTCGTTCTATCGGGATGACTTCAGCCGTATTGGCCTGAACCCGAAAGTCACACCTTCGAGCCTGCCTTTTGACACGGAAGGCAGGGATATCATACTGATCGATGATGTCATCATGAGTGGTCGGACTATTCGTGCTGCCATGAATGAACTGTTCGATTATGGTCGGCCAGCCAGTATCATACTCGCCACCCTTATTGATCTTGGCGCGCGCGAACTACCCATTCAGCCTGATGTCTCAGGGCAGGCACTGGAGCTTGAGGCACAGCAGCGCGTGAAACTTCGCGGCCCGGATCCACTCCGCATCGAACTCCAGGAAACCGGACAGTAAATCCCCGAACCCGATAGCAGGCAAATCATGACCGCGAACGCAGCTTCCCCTAACCATTTGCAGCTAACCCGGGACGGCCAGTTGCGGCACTTTCTGACTCTGGACGGTCTGGGTCGGGAACTGCTGACCGACATTCTCGATACCGCAGACTCGTTTATCGAGGTGGGTGAGCGAAGCATCAAGAAGGTCCCTCTGCTGAGGGGCCGAACGGTGGTTAACCTGTTCTTCGAGTCCAGTACCCGCACTCGCAGCACGTTCGAGCTTGCCGCTAAACGGCTTTCTGCAGATGTACTCAACCTTGATATCAACACCTCCGCAACGTCCAAGGGCGAATCGCTCTCCGATACCCTTTTGAACCTTGAAGCCATGGCCAGCGATATGTTTGTGGTGCGCCATGCCCAGAGCGGCGCACCGCACTTTATCGCTGAAAGTGTTACCCCGGGGGTGGCTATCATCAACGCCGGTGACGGACGCCACGCTCACCCCACCCAGGCAATGCTGGACATGCTGACCATTCGCCAGCACAAGGGTACATTTGAAGGTCTTAAAGTGGCCATAGTGGGGGATGTTCTGCACTCGCGGGTCGCGCGTTCCCAGATTCGTGCACTGAATGAACTGGGCGCTGAACAGATTCGTGTTATTGCGCCCGGCACACTGTTGCCAAGCGATGTCGAGAGCCTTGGTTGCACGGTTGAGTACGACATGGCCAAAGGCATGAAGGATCTGGATGTGGTGATTATGTTGCGCCTGCAGAAAGAACGTATGGAGGGCGCGCTGCTGCCGAGCGAGCGCGAGTTCTACAGGCTTTACGGGTTAAACCAGGAGAAGCTCGCACTGGCGCATCCGCAATGCATCGTTATGCATCCGGGGCCGATTAACCGCGGCGTGGAAATCGAGTCCGCGGTCGCGGATGGCCCGCAATCGGTCATCCTGAACCAGGTTACCAATGGCATTGCCATCCGCATGGCTGTGATGTCCATGGCGATGGGCGGGCAGGTGGCTGAGCGCCAGCAAAAACTGACTGAACTGACTGAGCGGGGCCAGGCATGAGTGGTAACGAAGGATCCTCCGGCGCCAGCCTGAAAATTACCGGTGGCCAACTACTGGATGGCCATGGAAGTGAAGCGCCGAACAGTGCTCTTCTAATACGTAACGGACGCATTGCGGCCACAGGTGATGCGGCAGTAAAAGCCGAAGCCGATCAGATATTTTATGCTGATGGCTGTGTGATTACCCCGGGTTTTGTGGATCTGTACTGCAACCTGCGGGAGCCGGGCAACGGCCAGAAGGGCAACATTGCCTCGGAAACCCGCGCTGCTGCACGGGGCGGATTTACTACCGTGTGTGCCTCACCTGAAACTTCCCCGATTAATGACTCCAGGGCGGTTACCCATCTGATTCGGGATGGCGCGGCTACCAGCTCACCCATCCGGGTGTTACCCGTGGGGGCTGTTACCCGGGGGCTGGAAGGGGAGATGCTCAGCGATATGGCGGGTCTTACCGCTGCGGGCTGTGTTGCCGTTGGAAACGGATCCCGCGGTGTGCGCAACGCGCGCATACTCCGCCGTTGCATGGCGTATGCCCAGACCTTTGGCTTGACGGTGATGTTCCGCCCGGAAAACCAGTCGCTGGCAGCGGATGGTTACGCTCATGATGGGCTGGTTACCGCACGTCTCGGCCTTCTGGGTATACCGGAGGTAGCAGAAACTGCATCGGTTATGGAAATGCTTCTGCTGGCGGAAGAAACCGGCGTAAGGCTGCACTTGAGTCAGCTTTCCTGCGGACGTAGTGTTGAAATGATTGCCGATGCGCGCCGCCGGGGAATTTCGGTGACAGCCGACGTGGCCATGCACCAGCTTGTCTTTACAGAGGACGCGCTTGCAGGCTTTGACAGTCGCTTTCATCTGCGCCCGCCGCTGCGCTCGGAATCGGATCGCAAGGCTCTGCTTGCCGGTGTTCGCGAGGGGGTAATCGATGCGATCGTAAGCCAGCATCTGCCCCATGACAGCGCTGCGAAACAGGCACCTTTGCCGGCGACTGAGCCGGGCCTTTCCAGTATAGAGAGCGTGCTTTCACTGGGCCTTTTGCTGGTTCAGCGTGGTGAGCTCAAGCTCACGGAGCTGGTGCGCGCCCTTACTTCTGGCCCGGCATCGGTGATCGGCCGAACCGCAACGATCAGCAACGATGATATTGCGGACCTCTGTGTGTTTGATCCCCGAGCCCAATGGACCCCGGATCGCCAGTCTTTGATCTCTGCAGGCCACCACGCACCGGTACTGGGCCATCCGCTGCCCGGGTTGGTACGGCTCACGTTGGTGGAGGGACAGGAAGCCTGGGCTAGCGCCTGATGCTCTGACTCCGACAGAAAATGCGGCAGGGGTGGTTCAACCTCTGTCGACGCCATCACATAATCCCGTATGTTGCCTAAAAACTCTTGAAACAGGGCGCCTGTGCCAACGTATTCTTATGCCTGCCGGCATACCGTTGGCACAACGAAACGTGACACCGCCGACGAAATTATACGCACTGCGGCCAGACAATAATAATTCAGGAGTCATCCCGTGAAACCAGTAACCTTCTCGCATCGGGTGGCCTTGGCGGCTACTTTTTGCGTCAGCCTTGCTTTGCCCGCGCTCGGGCACACTCAGACAAATGCCGAAGCCAGCACCGATATTCTGGAGCGAAGCTTTTGTGTGTTTGATCCGGTAGGGGCCAGCGGCCCGCTGTTTGCGATCACGAAAACGTTTCAACCCGTTGCACTCAAAAGTGGCATCAAGCTAAACCTGAGCGCCTACACCGATGAAAAAGTGGCCGCCGAAGACTTCAAGGCCGGGCAGTGCGATGCCGTATTGCTTACAGGTACTCGTGCCCGCGAATTCAACAAGTTTACCGGTAGCCTGGAAGCCATGGGCGCCGTACCCGGTGAAGACGAAATGCGCTTGCTCTATAACACTCTCAGCCAGCCCAAAGCCCGTCCTCTGCTGATTGATGGCCCATACGAAGTAGCCGGTGTATTTCCGGGTGGCGCAATTTACCTGCATACCCGTGATCGCAGCATCAATTCCGTTGAGAAACTTCAGGGCAAACGCATCGCAACGCTCGATTACGACCAGGCTTCGGTGCGCATGGTGCGCCATGTGGGCGCATCGGTGGTTGGTTCCAATTCCGCCAACTTTGCCGGCAAGTTCAACAACGGCAGTGTCGATCTCGCATACGCGCCGGCCGTTGCCTACACCCCTCTGGAGCTCTACAAGGGTGTTCAGCCTGATGGTGCTGTTGTGAAGTACGCGCTCGGGTATATGAATTTCCAGGTCATTATTCACCGCGACCGTTTCCCGGAATCTGCGGGCCAGATGGTGCGTGATGAATCCATCAAGCGTCTCGACGAAGCCTACGACATTATTGCCCAGGCAGAAGCCGGGATACCGGAAGCCGTGTGGATGAAATTGCCACAGGAAGATACGGCCGAGTACGACAAGATGCTCCGTAAGGTGCGCTTGTCACTGCTCGACGACGGGATTTACGACGAACGGGCGATCAAGCTTATGAAGGCTATTCGCTGTCGTGTGGACGCAGCTCGTTCCGAGTGCGCTTCTGTGGCTGGCAACTGATACCCGGTGATGCTGTTCAAAAACCCCCACCCGTAAGGTCGGGTGGGGGTTTGCTCAGCGGAACGCGTCTTTGAACGCCTTGCCGGCTTTGAAGCCCACGGTTTTGCTGGCCGGAATACGGATAGACGCTCCGGTTTGAGGGTTTCTGCCATCCCGCGCCTCTCGTGCGCGAATGTTGAAAGTGCCGAATCCTATCAGGGTAGTATCCTCACCCCTCGCAGCAGCCGCTGAGATCTGATCTGTAAAGGCGTTAATCACCTCGCTGGCTTTTTCGCGGGTAAGGCCAGTGTGTTCGGCGATAGACGCCGCAAGTTCAGGTTTGCGCATCGGTATTCCTTTTTGTTTTTGTCTGTGGGTGCTGCAGCCTGAGTGGCGTGCGGCTGTCTGAATCTATACTGGTTTGGAGCGCTTTGTGCAAACCCTGGAAAGGTTAAAAACTGTGTGCACAGGCGTCATTTGCGGTGCCTGTCTCAAAAAGCGCGGGCTCTGTAGGCCATAATGCCGCTCTAGTTACAGTCTGTAACAAGTCGGGCGCCGAAATAAAAACGCACAGATGTAAATCCTGAGCCGAGAATACAGGCGCGATAACAGCGCTGTCAGAACAACAATACAAAACGTTCAAAAGGTGCAAAAACCATGATGCCTTCCGTGAATTCACCTCCGGAGAGTTCTCTCCGGGATCACCGCCGCTCGCAGTCTGTTGTGCAAGGGTTTTTGCGACCGGTATTCCGGCTCAGGCGCTTTTTTGTCGTTCTTGCCCTCGGCTCATTTTTATCCGGGTGTGGCGCAGTCAACAACATGGTCTACAAAACCACCGGTGATGTCATGCAGGGGTTTTCTCGTGAGCACACCATACCTTACCTGATGGCCAGCGGTGATCTGGCCATGGGTTGCGCCATGAGCGAGGCCACTGCGCCGCTGCTGATGTCCTTTGGTCGTGTAACCAGCGAGCCGGATCAACTTGCCGTAATGCTTTATCTTTCTGCCGGCGGGTGTGCCGAAGAGCAGGCGCGTGAGCATGAGTTGGCGGCCCTGACAGCCTTGTATGAAAGAAATGGCAATGCGGCTGAAGATGCGATGATCCGCCAGAAGCGTGCCTACGCTCTGGCATCAAGGCGCTACCTGAAATCCTGGCAGCACCACAACGCTTTTTACGGTGAGCCAGGCACAGGCGAGTGCCCGGATTTTGACGACGATATGGATGAGTTCGTATATCTGGCCGGCCTGCTCTCAGGCTTGCAGGCGCTCAACTCGGAGATTCAGTCTACCTCGTCTATCGGCGTTCCCAAGAACGTGGGCTCAGTTGTGGCGCGAGCCACAAACTGCCTGGAAAACGACAAGTGGTGGGGCGCTCCTATGGCTCTCAAAGCAACGGTATGGTCAATGATGCCGGGTGCGCTGCCCGAAGGTGAAAACGCCTTTGAACGACTGGCTATGGCTGACCGAAAGGGCGAGGAGGCGGGTGTTCGTCTTAGTCATGTCTTTCACGCCATTGCAGCCACCAATAAAGGCGATGAAGCGGGAGTGAAGGCGGTGATCCGTCAGCACGCGGAGTCTCTTGACGCGCAACCTGCAAACGAAGACTGGGCCTTTGTAGATGCTATGGCGACCAACATGGTGGTTGCTCTCTCTGATCGTCTGTGGGTGGAAAATACCGGCCACCGCACACCTTTGGGTCAGCTGGGAATTTTCTGGGATGACCGGCAGAAAGAAGTCGAGACCATGGATCTGGACGACCTGCTTTAACACGTCAGGGTTTCAGAGCATCTAATTAGAGTATTCAGTTATGTTCAAGGGTGGTTTTCGTCGTAGCGGTCTGGAGTGGTTTTCATCGCTGCCTGTCTGTCTGTTGTTGTTGTCTGTGGTTCTTTTCTCCACAAGCAGCGATATCCATAACCAGATGCTGCGCGGCGGAGAGCAGCTCTGGAGCGGTTATTACAAGCTTCGCATGGACCCGGTCGCACCAACCTGCAATCCCGAACAGGATATTGAGGCAGCAGTGGCGCAGGAGCTCGCCCGGGGGCCTGCTGAAGATGATCCCATGGCAGCACTGCTGGGTGTTCAGGAGAAAGATCCCGCCGATGTACGGTTGGCGATTGAGCGCTCGGTAGCCGACTGCAAAACCGCGCACCATAGTTATGACAGCCAGAGAGAACAGCTTACGCCGGGAGTGAGAGCCTATCGCGCGGTGGAGTTATTTGTTGCTGATCTGATTGCCTTTGGCCTCGAATCCCAGCGTTATACTCTGGTGCTGCTGGTTATGCTGTGTGCCGGAACGGCAACCCTTACCCGCCACCATATTGCCATGCGAGCCATGGAGACCCGTCTGGATTACACCGTTTCCCACACATTGCAGACCCTTGCCAACGCCATGTTGCTGGGTTCAAGCCTGATTTTTCGGCAGTCCAGCCTGGGTACTGAAACAACGATTTCCTCTGAAGAGCTCCTGCTTCACAACTTCTGGGTAATCGGATTTGCCTGCCTTATCCTGGCCAGCCTCTATCGGTTGATTCGGGCTCCATCAGACCTGATTCCCGGTGGGAGCCTGAACAAAGCGTTTCTGGCGGTGCCCTTATATACAGTGATGTGTCTGATTTCCGGTACTTATTTTGCACTGATCGGCCATGCCTCCGGTATCGGCATTTATCTGGGCAAGATGATGGAGCTGGCAGACATGTTCCTGAATGTGGGGCTGTATGTCTGGGTTGGCATGATGTTGAAGCAGACCCGACTGGCGACACTCGTGTTCAATCTGTTCCGGCCCTGGCGCATGCCACCGGAAATGCTGGCTGTGGTTGCGGTACTGGTCGCGGCAATTCCAACAGCCTATACCGGAGCCTCAGGGATTTTCGTAATTGCTGCCGGTGCTGTTATCTATAGCGAACTGCGGGCGGCCGGAGCGCGCCGGCAACTGGCGCTTGCGGCCACTGCCATGTCTGGCTCTCTCGGCGTGGTGTTGCGGCCCTGCCTTTTGGTTGTCGTTATTGCCTACCTCAACCGGGAAGTCACCACCGACGATCTTTTCGGATGGGGCATCTGGGTGTTCGTGTTGACTGCCGCAATGTTTACCCTGGTTGCGCTCGCCGTAAACCGCCAGAGCAAGTTTGATCTGGCGCCGGCTTCCGAGGCTATGCCGGCCATGATTCAGGCCTTCAGGCCGTTGGTCCCTTATGTATTGGTAATTGTTGCCGTTGTGCTCCTTTACCGCTATGCGCTGGACGTGCGCATGGACGAGTTCTCGGCGCCTCGTTTGTTGCCGGTCATCATGCTGGCCATCTTGCTGTATGAGCATGTAAGCCTGAAAAACCGAAAAGGCAGGGCGTCTGGTGAGATAAACCATCAAGGCCTGGAGCGTAGCTTGCGCGGAGCTACCAATGACACTACGGCAGAGATTGGTGCTCTGCTATTGCTACTTGGTCTGTCGGTGAGCATTGGCGGTGTGATTGAGCGCTCCCATATCATGCAGAGCTTCCCCCAGTCCTTCGACAGTGTCTGGTCTGCCATGGTCTTGATGGTAGTCATACTGGTCATTCTGGGGATGATCATGGATGCTTTTGGCGCTGTTATTCTGGTTACAGCGACAGTGGCAACGATTGCATATTCCAGCGGTATTCACCCCATCCATTTCTGGATGGTAACCCTGGTGGCCTTTGAATTGGGCTACCTGAGCCCGCCTGTTGCCCTGAATCACCTGCTGACAAGGCAGGTAGTAGGAGAGGCTGAAGTGTTGGCCGCCCAGCAGGAAACAGGTAATTTTTATCAGCGCCATGAGCGCATCATTATGCCGCTGATTGCTATGGGTATTTCGCTGGTACTGGTGGCATTTGTGCCGCTGTTGTTCTACGCCTGAGCGTAATTAATGTGGCCTTCGGGAAGTCGATATCATTGGCCTACCCGGCCTCGGTCGAGAGGTAAAAGCACGGATTGAGGCACAAAAAAAAGCGCCGTGCTTCCGCAGGGCGCTTTTCATGAGATGCAGAATCAGAGCTTGGGTCCAGCCTCCACAATTGCATCGGAAACATCAAATTTCTTGAAGTTCTCTACAAACTGCCCGATCAGCTCCTGAGCTTTACCATCGTAGTAGTCTGCGCTGGTCCAGGTATTACGCGGGTTCAGCAGGCCTGTATCTACGCCCGGTATATGCTTGGGAACGTCGACGTTCAGGGCAGGCAGATGCTCGGTTTCCACATCATCCAGATCGCCGTTCTGGATCGCACTGATGATGGCGCGAGTCGTCGGGATACTGAAACGGGTGCCTTCGCCGTGCGGACCGCCGGTCCAGCCGGTGTTGACCAGGAAGACCTTGCTGCCGTACTCGTCGATGCGCTTCATCAGCAGCTCGGCGTATACGCCTGCCGGACGCGGGAAGAAGGGCGCACCAAAGCAGGTGGAGAACGTGGACTTCAGCTTGGAGGATGAACCCATCTCGGTGGAGCCGACCAGCGCTGTGTAGCCACTCAGGAAGTGATAGGCGGCGCCTTCACGGCTCAGTATGGACACCGGTGGCAACACGCCTGTCATATCGCAGGTCAGGAATACGATGTGGGACGGCTCACCGGCGCGATTCTCAAGTACGCGCTTTTCTACGTGCTCAAGTGGGTAGGCGCAGCGGGAGTTTTCAGTCAGTGAAACGTCGTTGTAGTCCGGCTCGCGGGTTTCCGGATCAATGGTGACGTTTTCAACAATGGCGCCAAAACGGATGGCATCCCAGATGATCGGCTCGTTCTTTTTGCTCAGATCGATGCACTTTGCGTAGCAGCCGCCTTCAATGTTGAAGACTGTGCCCGGGCCCCAGCCGTGCTCGTCGTCACCAATCAGGAAGCGGTGCGGGTCTGCGGAAAGCGTGGTTTTACCAGTGCCAGAGAGGCCGAAGAACAGGCAGGTTTCGCCATCTTCCCCTACGTTGGCTGAGCAGTGCATTGGAAGCACGTCCTTTTCCGGCAGCAGGAAATTCTGCACAGAAAACATCGCTTTTTTCATTTCACCGGCGTAATGCATGCCGGCCAGAAGTACTTTGCGGCGCGCAAAGTTAATAATCACACAGCCATTGCTGTTGGTGCCGTCGCGAGCGGGCACGCACTCAAAATTGGCGGCGTTCAGAATCTGCCATTCCTGCTTGTCGGCCTGGTTGAATGTGTCCGGGCGAATGAACAGGTTGCGGCCAAACAGGTTTTGCCAGGCGGTCTCGGTGGTCATCTTCACCGGAAGGTAATGCTCGGGGTCAGAGCCCACATGAACCAAAGACACGAAGCTGTCTTTTTCTGCAATGTAGGCTTCTACACGATCCCACAGAGCATCGAATTTATCAGCGTCGAACGGGCGGTTGATCGGCCCCCATTGGATGTCGTCGGAGGTGCTCGGCTCTTCAACGATATAGCGATCCATAGGGGATCGTCCGGTACGCTCACCGGTTTTTACAACCAGTGAACCGTTGGAAGCCAGCTGGCCCTCGTTACGCGCCAGTGCCTGCTCGACCAGCTGTGCTGTACTCAGATCATTATAAGTGTTGCTCACTTCGACCTCGCCCTCGGGATGTCTTAGTGACTGCTCAGGCCGCCCCCCGGAAATTGACGGAAAACTGAACAATCGGGTCAATTCAGGCGCGCTATTATGCCAGAGGCGCCGGTAAAAAACGAATGCTCCGGAAGCCGCGCGTTTGCTGGCTTCCAAGCGAATCTGTAACCAACTCTAGTGTAGCGTATGGCCAGAGAAAAGGTGGTCAATATCATTCCTATCGAACCGATAGTGTGCGTGGCAAAACTGACAATCCATCTCGATGGCTCCCTGCTCATCGAGTATGCTGTAGCATTCGTCTTTACCAATGCCTTCCAGTGCTCCGAGGGTTCGTTCTCTGGAGCAGCTACAGTGAAACGCGACTGTTTCCGGATCAAAAAGGCGCACGGTTTCTTCATGGAATAAACGGTGCAGAAGCGTTTCGCTGTCCAGTTCCAGCAGTTCGCTGGCCTCCACAGTGCGAGCGAGATGGTTGACCCGCTCCCAGAGTGTATCGTCTTCCTCGGTGGCCCCGGGAAGGCGCTGAAGCATCAGGCCGGCGGCGCCATTCTCGCTGGAAAACAGGAACAGGCTGGTGGGAATCTGCTCTGAGCGCTCAAAATACTCTTCCAGACACCCTGCGAGACTGTCGCGCTCCCGGGGAACGACGCCCTGATAGCGATTGCCCTGCTGTGGTGTGATGGTAATGGCCATGCGCCCGTCGCCCAGCAGATTGTGGAAGCTTTCCTCGCTTATCGCGTGCTCGTCAAAGCGGGCCAGGCCGCGGATTTTCCGGTCATGGCTGCATTCCGCCATCAGGGTTCTCAGTGGACCATCCCCCTGGGCCTGGATGGACAGGGTGCCTTCAAATTTAAGGCTGCTACTCATAACGATGCTGGCCACAAGAGCTTCGCCAAGCAGGCCCCGGATAGATTCCGGGTAGGGCGCCTGGCTGGTGATCTCATTGTAACTTTTGCCAAGTTGTACCCAGGCTCCGCGCACCTGGCTATGCTCAAATATAAAACGCTGGAACTGATCGCGGGATGCCATGCTGGTTCTCCTGAAAACTGGGTGCTTAAATCGATGGTGACGGCTGAGCGGTCTAGGTCAGATGCCGTTATGGTCACGGAATCGTTGAATGTCCCTGCGATCTTTCTTGGAAGGTCGCCGGGCTGGCGGCAACTGGGCGGCCTGCATGGTCTTGCGCTGCCACGAGAGGTCTTCCCGTTTTTTCACGCTGTCTTCGGTTTCGTGGTAAAGCTTCTGGGCTTCAGGCGCACCGCGTCTGCGCTCGCTTACATCGTCTACAATCACGACTTTTTCCAGCAGGCCGAGGCGTAAAGTCAGCGTTGCGCCAGGCTCCACCAGACGGCCCGGCTTGCAGCGCTGGCTGTTGTAATGGACTTTGCCACCTTCAACCGCCTCTTTGGCAAGCGAGCGCGTTTTGTAGAAGCGCGCAGCCCATAGCCATTTGTCGAGCCTTACCCGTTGATCGTCCGAAGTAGATGCCGCCATGTCTCCTCACCTGGTTGGCATATGCCTGAATTGCTGAATTATAGCGCTCTCAGCCGATAGATGGCAGGGGCCGTTGCTGGTGAATAGCTGTCAGTATTTCATCAAAGTGATGGACACAGGGTATCTCGGGATGTGTTTCCCGGGCAGCCTGCTTGCTGTCGGGGGCAAGAATGCCAAGGCACTGTGCAATTCCGGCAGATCGGGCACTTTCCAGTACCGGGAAGCTGTCATCCACCATCAGTGTGGTGGCGGCCCTGTACGGCGCCAATCTCTGCAGATCCTTCCAGAAAGCTATGTCTTCCTTGGGTCTGCCCAGCTGATGGCTGGAAACAATGCCATCCACGAATTTCTCCAGGCCGGTATGCCGAAGCTTCAGTTTCAGTGGGTCTGGGTGGCAGTTGGTTACGATTACCGACTGTAGACCGGTTTTCTTAAGGGCCTGAAGAAAGCTTGCTACATGAGGCCTATAGCCTATGCGGTCGCCGACCTCTGATTTCAGGTCGGTGATGTCCATGTCGAGCCGTTCACTCCAGTAGTCGGTGCAATACCAGTTGAGAGTGCCTCTCTCGGCCATGATCATGCTGATCAGCAGGTCCTTTGCCTCACCCGGGTGCAGGTCGTATTGCTCGGCATAGCGCCTGGGCAGATGCTCAAGCCAGAAGTGATTGTCGAAATGCAGGTCAAGCAGTGTTCCATCCATATCCAGGAACACAGTTTCGAGGCAGGTCCAGTTGATCATAAACAAAAACAGCCTGAAGAATTTTCGTCAGGCTGCCGCAGATTCCGGCCTGAGGCAAGCCGGAATCGTACCGATGTTATGCAAAGGCGGTGTTGCAGGCGGGGATCAGTTGCCAGTCTGTTCGACGGGCTCTGCTTTCCGGCCGGACTTGGTGCAGCCCAGGCAACGAACGAAGGTGGCTTTCGCCGGGCCGACGACCAGAACGTCGCCCGCTTCTTCCGCATTGCCGCCGAGCAGTGAAAACGGCAGCGACACCAGGTACACAACACTTCCTACGATGGTGGTGGCCAGCAGGACCGGGCGCACAAACACCGCATCGCCTGCCATGGCCAATGCAGACGGGCTTTCGTCGATAGCGCGCGCGTGGCCTACGGATGAAAAAGCCAACAGGCAGGCCGCCACAGTGGCTACCAGGGTGCGTGAAATATTGCGGATCATTAGTCTGTCTCCTGAACTTTTGGGCCCCGTTAATGCCGGATTGTTTGTAACCAGCACCGGATTCGTATCGGGTAGATCGAACCTTATTGTAACTCCCGGGGATTAATCCTCTGTTAACTATGAATCATATTTGCGTATTTTCAAACGAATTTTCGTTGCAAATTGTGCAATTTGATGCCGTTTACGCAGAAGGTTGTACCGAACTATCGCTGACACCGGGTGCAGTAAACTGTAGATCGGCCGCTCATGCGGATTTCCTTCAACGGTTTCTGGCACTCAGTGCACGGTTCCCCGGCGCGGCCATATACCAGAAGAGACTGAGCGAAATAGCCCGGTTTGCCGTCGCTGTTGACGAAATCCCGAAGGGTGGTGCCGCCCATCAGAATGGCGGCGCTCAGGGTTTCTGTGATGGCTTCTGCAAGACGATGGTAGCGGTCTAAGCTGATGCGGCCAGCCTTGCGCCCGGGGTGAATGCCGGCTTTGAACAGAGCTTCATTGGCGTATATGTTTCCAACGCCTACAACCACATGGCTGTCCATGATGAAGGATTTGACCGGAGTGTTTTTATTCCGTGATAACCGGAACAACATTGAGCCGCTGAATTCCGGCGACAGCGGTTCCGGCCCGAGGCTGGCAATCAGCGGATGCGTGGCTGCAGAATCGGACCATAACCAGCAGCCAAACCGGCGGGGATCGTTAAAGCGCAGAATAACGCCGGAATTTAGTGTGAGATCAATGTGATCGTGCTTCAGTGCAGGTGTGGCGTCGGTGATTACACGAAGGCTGCCGGACATGCCCAGATGAATGATGGCTGTGCCATGGTCCAGATTCAGGAACAGGTATTTCGCGCGGCGATCTACAGTCCGTATAACCTGACCTTCCATCCGCGCAGTAAGGTCCCCGGGCACCGGCCATCGCAGCCTTCCATTCCGCACCTCTACGCGGGTGACGGTATGGCCTTCGCAGTAAGGCGCGATACCGCGTCGTGTTGTTTCAACTTCGGGTAATTCGGGCACGCAGCCGTTCTCCGATTCAGGTGTCTGGGTGTGGTGTCGCTCAAGTGTGAACGGTAACAAATTTGCTTTCAAAGGCTGTTGTTCTGGCTAACACCTGTACGCTAAAGTACGGCGAGTGGCGCTTTTCGATCGCCTTGGATTTTGATTTGAGGAATAACTATGTGGTTAAACGGTCTTCTTGACCTGTCGGTGACGCAGCTCATTCTGGTTGTTCTGGGTATGACCCACGTCACTATTATCAGCGTAACGCTCTACCTGCATCGCCATTCGGCTCATAACTCACTTGATCTGCACCCTGTACTGAAGCACTTTTTCCGTTTCTGGTTATGGCTGACCACGGCTCAGAATACCAAAGAATGGACCGCGATCCACCGCAAGCATCACGCCAAGTGCGAGACAGCTGAGGATCCCCATAGCCCGGTAGTGCTGGGAATAAAAAAAGTGTTGTTTGAAGGCGCCGAGCTCTATGCCTCAGCGGCTACGTCGGAGAATCTCGAGCGTTACGGTCAGCGCACGCCAGAAGACTGGATTGAGCGCAATTTGTACAGCCGCTACAGAATGTTGGGCATTACGCTGATGGCAGTAATCGATCTGGCGCTCTTTGGTGTTCATGGTATCTGGATATGGGCTGTACAGATGGCATGGATCCCGTTCTGGGCTGCCGGCGTTGTGAACGGGATTGGCCACTGGATGGGTTACCGTAATTTTGAGTGCGCTGATAACGCCCGCAATATTTCTCCGCTGGGCCTTATCATTGGTGGAGAAGAACTGCACAACAACCACCATACCTATCCGAATTCATCGAAGCTCTCGCGTCGCTGGTACGAAGTGGATATCGGCTGGGGTTATATTCGTTTGTTTCAGCTGTTCGGTCTTGCCAAGCCCAGGGGCTATCGCCCGATTGTCCACTATGTGCCGGGCAAGCAGGACATGGATGTGGAAACCGTGCAGGCCATTGCCAACAATCGCTTTGATATTATGCGTCAGTACCGCAAACGGGTGACCGAGCCGGTTTTGCGCCAGCAGAAAAGTCTTATGGACGATGAAATCCGCCCCCGGTATCGCAAGCTCAAGCAACTTTTGTCCCGGGAAGTAACTCTGATAAAGCCCCGGGAAAAAGAAACACTGGAGTCAGTTCTGGAAAGCAATGCTGTGTTGCGCCAGATCTACGAGAAGAGCAACGAGCTACAGGCTCTCTGGCGCCAGCGTGGACTCAAGCCCCAGGATAAATTGCAGGCTTTGATGGAGTGGTGCAAAGAGGCAGAAACCAGCGGTATCCGGTATCTGGAAGATTTTGCGGCTCATTTGCGGGCCTACTCGTTGCGCCCTGCAGCCTGATCCACTCGGTAGAGGCAGTAGGTGACCTGCCCGGCGGTTTTCTGCCGGTGCAGTCGCCAGCTGGCGGGAGCCGCCGGGGCCGGGAGGTCGCTCTCGTGCTCCACATAGACCCATCCACCGGGTTTAACCCAGTCCTGAGCTTCAAGCATCGGGAGCAGGGTTGCCAGCCAGCCCTGCCGGAAAGGTGGGTCCATGAAGATGATGTCGAACGGCTGCCTTGTTCGCTGGCTAAGGTAAGTATCCACGTTGGCGCATATCACAGTGCCGGACTCTGAGCCGAGCAGCCTGAGGTTGTTCCGCAGTGCAGTTGCCAGAGTGGTGTTGTTATCGACAAGCGTGGCATGGGCCGCGCCTCTGGAAAGCGCTTCAAGGCCAAGTGCGCCGGAGCCGGAAAACAGATCCAGACAGTCGCTTCCCGCCAGATGAAATGAAAGCCAGTTAAACAGGGTTTCCCGTGTGCGTGCCGGGGTAGGGCGCACCCCTCCTGCATCAGGAAAACAGAGTTTGCGGCTACGCCAGTCGCCACCAATTATGCGCAGCTCGCCTGTTGTACTCTGATTCCGGCTCTGTCCCCGGGCAGCTCCTTGTTGGGGCTTGTTTGGAGGGCGCGGGCCTGAGGGTTTTCTGCGCGTCATGTTGTTAGCTCCGGAAGCAGATCACGGTCACTGTATGTGGCGTATCTTAGCGGAAACCTCACCTTCCGTGATAATCCACGCGATCCTCACTTCCCGTGGACACTCTGCTAGAATGTGCGCTCTATTTGTCCCGCCCATTCAGACTTATGGTATGACTTTATGATGGCAGAGTGGATTTCAGTCGGCCTTCTGGCCCTTCTAGTGCTCGTGTTTGTTCTGGATATCGCCAGCAACCGTGGCCGTGTACCTCGACCGAAACCTGTCCCTCAGCGTAAACCGGAGGCCTTGAAAGGCCCTGCGCCCGCGACACCGGTTGAGAAGACAACGACAGAATCAGCCCCGCAGCCCGCACCTGAGGAAGCCGGCGAAGCGCCGGTCGCCGCTGAGCCTGAGGTGGTCCGAGAGCCTTTGCCCGAGCCGGTAAAGGTTCCGGAGCCTGAGCCTGCACCTGCGCCACAGGTCAGTGTTTTTGAGCGTATAAAGCAGGGCTTGGGCAAAACCCGTGCAAGCCTGACCGGCGGTATGGCGGATTTGTTCTCCGTTGGCAAGAAAATCGATGAAGATCTGCTGGAAGAAATCGAAACCACGCTGCTGATGGCGGATGTGGGAGTGACCGCCACTTCAGAAATTATTGAATCCCTCACCGACAAGCTCCGGCGTAATCAGCTCAAGGATGGTGAAGCCTTGCGCAAAGCCCTGCGCGACGAGTTACATGGTCTTCTCAGGGATGTCACCAAACCACTGACGATTGATGCGGGAACAAAGCCCTACGTGATCCTGATGGTTGGCGTAAACGGCGTCGGCAAAACCACGACCATAGGCAAACTCACCAAAAAGCTTCAGAACGAAGGCAAGTCAGTCATGCTTGCAGCCGGTGACACCTTCCGTGCTGCTGCTGTCGAGCAGCTGCAGGTCTGGGGGGAACGCAACAATGTTCCGGTTGTAGCCCAGCACACCGGGGCCGACAGCGCTTCGGTGATCTTTGATGCGATTCAGTCCGGCAAATCCCGCGGTGTTGACGTAGTGATTGCCGATACTGCAGGCCGGTTGCAGAACAAAGACAACCTGATGGGCGAGCTGGAAAAAGTTGTCCGGGTAATGAAAAAACTGGACGAAACTGCTCCCCATGAAGTGATGTTGGTTCTGGATGCAGGTACCGGACAGAATGCTCTGAGTCAGGCACAGGTATTCCAGAAGGCGGTAGGCGTAAGTGGCATTACCTTAACGAAACTGGACGGTACAGCCAAAGGCGGTATTGTGTTCGCCATTGCCCGTCAGTTGCAGCTCCCCATCCGCTTTATCGGCGTTGGCGAGCAGGTTGATGACTTGCGTAGCTTTGATGCCGAGACCTTCGTGGATGCCCTGTTTGCTGAATAAACAGCTGAACAGTTTATTGAATGATCCGGTTTTTTTGGAGCAGTAGCCCGTCATGATCGAATTCCGTCAGGTTACCAAGCGGTATGACAGTGACCATACGGCGCTGCGCCAGGTAAATTTTCATATGGGTCGCGGTGAGCTGGCGTTTCTGACCGGGCACTCAGGTGCGGGTAAAAGCACTCTGCTGAAATTGCTCATGGTGATGGAGCGTCCAAGTGCAGGCGAAGTCGTGGTCGGTGGCCAGGTACTCAACCGTCTGCCGAGGCGACAAATACCCTATATTCGCAGGCACATCGGTGTGGTTTTCCAGAATCACCAACTGCTTTTTGACCGCACCGTGTTCGATAATGTGGCCATGCCGCTCGAAGTGATGGGTGCCTCCCCCCGTGACGCGGGCCGTCGGGTTCGTGCGGCGCTGGATAAGGTCGGCTTGCTCAGCAAGGAAAAAATGAACCCGCTGCAGCTCTCCGGTGGGGAGCAGCAGCGGGTTGGTATTGCCCGTGCGGTGGTGAACAAGCCTCCCTTACTGCTGGCGGATGAGCCTACAGGTAACCTCGACCCGAAGCTGTCTGCCGATATCATGAATCTGTTCGCCCAGTTCAGTCAGGTAGGTGTAACCGTGCTGATCGCCAGCCACGACCTCGCCCTGATTAACGAAATGGATCGGCGCACGCTGACGCTGGACCATGGCAATCTGATTGCAGGCGGCACGCCGTTGGGAGGTTCCAATGGCGGCTGATCCATCATCCAGACCTCGCAAGCCGGATCCTGCACGGGGAGCCAGAGTATCCCGTTCGCCCTGGCGTGAGCAGGCAGAGTCCTATTTTATTCACCACCGTAAAGTAGCCCGTGACAGCGCCGCTCGCATGTGGCGAACGCCGGTGGCAAGCCTGATGACCTGGACAGTTATGGGTGTTGCTCTGGCATTGCCGGTCGCGTTGCTGTTGCTTTTAACCAGCCTCCAGGGTGTGAGTGCAGGATGGGAAAGCAGCGCCCGTGTAACTGCCTATATGAGGCTGGACGCCAGTCTCGAGCAAACCCGCAAACTCGCGAATGAAATCGGTTCAGATGGCCGTGTGACGGAACTGGAGCTGATTGACAAGGATCAGGCGCTGGCAGAGTTCCGGGCCTCGTCGGGGCTTGATGAGGCGCTGGATTATCTGGAAGAGAACCCCTTGCCCCACACATTGCTTATAACACCCGAGGAGAATGCCCGATCTGCAGACGGTGTTGCGGCCCTGGTGACCTTCATCGAGGGTATGAATGGCGTAGAGCGGGTGCAAGTGGATCTGGGCTGGCTACAGCGCCTGAATGCCATGACAGATCTGCTTGCAAGGGCCGTGTGGGCGCTTGCCATACTGCTTGCAGCGGCTGTGGTGCTGGTAATTGGTAATACTGTAAGGCTGTCCATTGAAAGCCGCCGTGATGAGATTCTGGTGGCCAAGCTGGTCGGTGGTACGGATGGGTTTGTACGCAGGCCATTCCTTTACACGGGGGCCTGGTTTGGTCTGGGTGGCGGCTTTGTTGCCTGGATATTGCTACAGCTTTCGCTGTGGTGGCTGAGCGGACCGGTTGAGCGCCTGGCCGGGTTGTATCGCAGTGATTTCTCGCTTAACTCGCTGAGCATTGATGGGGTGATTGCATTGATTATTGCAGCGATGCTGCTAGGCTGGCTGGGCGCCTGGGTCGCGGTAAAGCGCCATCTGGATGACATTGAACCGGGTGAGATTGCCGGTGGTTGATGATCCGGATTGCGGTAAGAGCGTATTGAAACTGTGGCTTGTTTCGGGGTAGCTTCTTAAGCAAGAAAAGTCAGGGTGAATTTTCCATTTTGTTGATTTGAAACGTTTTACTGGGAAATTCGGGAACTTTTAAGGCTCTTGGCGGTCTAATCTTTATTCGCGTATATTATGCGGTCGTCAGGTTCGGAGGTTAAAGCATGGGTACGAGCTTACAGCTCATTGATAAACTGGTTCCGGGCGCCAATCTTGAGGCTTATATACAGGCCGCGAGTCGCATTCCGGTTCTGACCGTGGATGAAGAGCGGGAATTGGCGGAGCGCCTTCATTACGATGAAGACGTAGACGCAGCCCGTCAGATGGTTCTGTCTCACCTGCGTTTTGTTATTCACATTGCCCGCAGCTATTCAGGCTACGGCCTGGCGCAGGCAGATCTTATTCAGGAAGGGAACGTTGGCCTTATGAAGGCCGTCAAACGTTTCAACCCGGAATACGGTGTGCGGCTGGTTTCCTTTGCTGTGCACTGGATCAAAGCAGAAATTCATGAATTCATTCTGCGCAACTGGCGCATTGTGAAAGTGGCAACCACGAAGTCCCAGCGCAAGCTGTTTTTCAATTTGCGCAGCCAGAAGAAAAAGTTGGCCTGGTTGAGCCACGACGAACTGAATGCAGTAGCTGAGGATCTGGGAGTTGAGCCCAGGGTGGTTCGGGAAATGGAAGGTCGTCTGTCGTCTCACGACACTGCCTTTGACGGCCCCATGGATGATGACGACGACAGTGCTTACAAAGCGCCGGCGTATTATCTTGAAGACCACCGCAGCGATCCGGCTGTCCAACTCGAGAATTCAGACTGGACCGAGGACTCCAATGGCCGCCTGATGCAGGCACTGGGAGCGTTGGATGAGCGAAGCCAGGATATTCTGCGAGAGCGTTGGTTATCCGAGAACAAGGCAACGCTTCATCAGCTGGCCGACAAGTATGGCATCTCGGCGGAGCGTATTCGCCAGCTTGAGAAGAATGCCATGAAGAAGATCCGTTTGCAGATGGTTGAAGCTGCCTGATCTGGTAGTTTACGGGTCAGTGTTCTCAAAACGCCACCACCGTTCAGGTTGGTGGCGTTTTTGTTTGTATAGTGTGTAATGAGCACTCACCTATAAGAGGCAATTGGGCAGGTCTTTCCAAAACCGTGCGGAGCCATGGATGGCGGAGCCGAGCGTACAGGGATGTATTTACAGCGTGTTTTGGAAAGACCTGCCCAATTGCCTCCTACACCGATGCTGGATAGAGGCCCCCTCTCATGACCAAAAAACTTCCCCATATTGCTTTCCTCGGCATTGGCCTCATGGGTACTCCCATGACTCGCAATCTGCTGAATGCAGGTTTCCCAATGACTGTGTGGAACCGCACGGCCAGTAAGTGCGAGCCGTTTGCCAGTGAAGCAACGGTTGCCGACACTCCCGCAGATGCCGTGCGAAGCGCAGATGTTGTGATCACCATGCTGGAAAACAGCGATGTGGTGGAACAGGTGCTGGTTGCAAGCGGTGCTTTGGAAGCCCTTAAGCCCGGGGCCCTGTTGATTGATATGAGTTCCGTTCAGCCGTCGTTAGCTCGTCGTCACGCGGCGCTTGCGGCTGAAAAAGACGCCGGTTATGTGGATGCGCCGGTGTCGGGTGGCACCCTCGGAGCGCAGGAAGCACGATTGAGCATTATGGCGGGCGGCTCTGAGGAAGATATCTCCCGGGCTCGTCCGGTGTTGGAAGTGCTCGGCAAGTGCACGCGGATCGGCCCTGTGGGGGCGGGGCAGCTTGCCAAGCTGGCAAACCAGGCGATTGTGGGCATTACCATCGGGGCGGTGTCTGAAGCGTTATTGCTGGCCGCAAAGGGCGGAGCTGATCCGGCGGCCGTGCGTGAGGCACTGATGGGAGGTTTTGCCGGTAGCCGGATTCTGGAGCTGCACGGGCAGCGCATGATTGACCGGGACTTTGCGCCCGGCGCGCCCGCCCGTATCCAGCTGAAGGATCTGCGCATGATTCTGGATGAAGCACGGGCGGAGGGGTTAACGCTGCCACTGTCACAACAGGTGCATAATGAATACCTGTCTCTGGTCGCCAATGGCCACAGTGACGCTGATCACAGCGGCTTGCTACTGGAGCTGGAGCACATTAACGGAACCCGCCTTGGTGCCACTGGCCCGGGCCCCAAGGAGTAATTGGCCATGCCGCGTTTTGCTGCCAATCTGTCTATGCTGTTTACCGAAGTACCCTTTCCTGAGCGCTTTGCCAAAGCGGCTGAGGCCGGGTTTACCGGCGTGGAGTATCTTTTTCCCTACTCCTGGCCCAAAGAAATGCTCAGCAGTGCGCTGAAAGACAATGGCCTTACTCAGGTTCTGTTCAATATGCCGCCGGGAGACTGGGATGCCGGAGAGCGCGGCATTGCCTGCCTTCCGGATCGGGTTGATGAGTTTCGCGCCGGGGTGGATCAGGCGATCGAATATGCGCGGGAGCTGGGTTGCAAGCGGCTGAACTGCCTGGCTGGCCTGAAACCTGTTGAGCTGGACGAAGATACAGCCTGGCAAACGTTGGTGGCGAATATTGCATGGGCGGCTGACAAACTTGCGGTTGAGGGTATTACACTGTGCCTGGAAGCCATTAATTCGCGGGTCGACATGCCCAGATTCTTTCTCGACACGTCCGGTAAGGTCATTGCCCTGATCGAGGAAGTTGATGCGGATAATCTGCGCTTGCAGTACGACATCTACCATATGCAGATAATGCATGGGGATCTCGTGCGTTCCATGGAGTGCCTCCTGCCGTGGATCGGTCACATCCAGTTTGCGGATAACCCCGGGAGGAATGAGCCTGGAACCGGTGAGATTAACTTTCCGAATGTTTTCGCGGCCATCGATAAAATGGATTATGACGGCTGGGTAAGTGCGGAATACCGGCCTTCAGGCGTTACAACAGAAAGCCTGCACTGGCTGCCTGCATAGAACCGACCGTCGCCATTGGCGACACCCTCTTACAAGATCGTAACTGGCCGGTGTCACGAGTTATTCGTACTCTGTTGTTAATGTAATCCGCTATCAGGAGGGGATCCGGTGAAAGCGCTGGTAATCGAAGACGATCAGGACGTAGCAAATTATCTCGTTAAAGGTCTGAAGGAATCAGACTTCGTGGTCGATCACGCTGCTGACGGCAAGGATGGAATGATGATGGCCGCCAGTGGAGAATACGACATCATGATTGTCGATCGCATGCTCCCGGGCATGGATGGGCTCTCCATTATCAAGACAGTTCGCGCCACGGGAAACCAGGTGCCGGTTCTTATTCTTAGTGCGCTGGGCGATGTAGACGATCGCGTTGAAGGTCTTCGGGGCGGCGGTGATGATTATCTTACCAAGCCCTTCTCCTTCACCGAACTTCTCGCCCGGATCGAGTCACTGGTTCGCCGCAATCGCCAGTCTGCTGAAACCGAAACTGTGCTGAGGGTGGCCGACCTGGAAATGGATCTGCTGGCCCGTACAGTAAAGCGTTCTGGCCAGAATATTGATGTTCAGCCCAGGGAATTCCGGTTGCTCGAATACCTGATGCGTAACGCAGGCCAGGTAGTCACCCGGACCATGCTGCTGGAAAAAGTCTGGGATTATCATTTTGACCCCCAGACCAACGTGATCGACGTGCACATCAGCCGTCTGCGGGCAAAAATCGACAAGGAGTTCGAGACACCATTGCTGCAAACCATCCGTGGTGCGGGATACATGCTGCGTGAAACTGCTTAGCCAGCTCAGGACATCGTCCTTTCAGCTTGCCCTGCTGTACATGGTGGTGTTCGCCACCTCGGTATTTTTATTACTGGCCTTTATATACTGGCGTACAGCGGGCTTCATGACCGCCCAGACCGACGAAACCATTGAAGCGGAAATCGCCGGGTTAGCGGAGCAGTACCGGGGGCGGGGAGTCAATGGCCTGATCACGATTATTCGTGAGCGGGTTGCCCGTGATCCTAATGCAAAAACCATTTACCTGCTGACCACTGATGAATTTGTCAAACTGGCAGGCAACATAGAGACCTGGCCGGAAGGGTCCCGTTCGGAGAGCGGCTGGATCAATTTTACGCTCAACTCGGCTGTCGGTTGGACTGGCTCCGAGCGTCTTGCCCGGGCCCGCATCTTCGAGGTTCAGGGTGGGTTGAGATTGTTGGTCGGCCGCGATGTTGATGAGCTCACCAGTCTCAAACGGGTTATTGAAACCGCCATCAACTGGGGTATGGGAATCACCCTTGCTCTGGCGTTGCTTGGCGGCTTTCTGATGAGCCGAAGCACAACGCGGCGCATCGAAATCATCAACAATACCTCCCGGCGAATCATGAATGGACACCTCTCCCTCCGCATTCCGACTCGCGGTACAGAGGATGATTTTGATCAGCTTGCGGAAAACTTGAACCAGATGCTGGACCGGATTGTTTACCTGATGGAGGGTATCCGGCACGTATCCGACAGCATCGCCCATGATCTCCGCACCCCGTTGACGCGACTTCGCAACCAGCTTGAAAACACCCTGATGTCCGTCGATAACGATGAGGCGAGAGAGCAGGCCGGCCGTGCCGTTGCAGAAGCTGACCAGTTGCTTGCGACATTTAATGCGCTTTTACGGATCGCCCGCCTGGAGACCAAGGGTAGCTCCGGTGATATGAAGCAGGTTGCTCTGGATGAGCTGGTATCCGACGCCTGTGAGCTATATGAAGCCTTGTCGGAGGATAAAGACCAGGTATTTGAGCAGTCTCTGGAGGCCGGAGTTCTCATTGAAGGAGACCGGGATCTGCTGTTCCAGATGATCAGCAACCTGATTGACAACGCCATCAAATACACGCCTGAGCACGGCACAATTGGCGTGGCGGTGAGAAAAGAGGGTGAGAATGCGGTTTTTGAAGTCAGGGACAGCGGCATCGGAATTCCTGACGAAGAAAAAGATCAGGTATTTCAGCGCTTCTATCGTGTAGGCAAGAGCCGCTCATTGCCGGGTAACGGGTTGGGCCTCAGCCTGGTGAGTGCCGTTGCCGAGATTCATAAGGGCAGGATTATACTTAGCGATACCTGCCCGGACGAAGTGCCACCCGGTCTGACAGTAGCTGTGCACATGCCGGCTTTCACCCGTTTACGCAAACGTATCAGGGCTACCCAGGCGGAGCAGGCACAGGACTCTGCGGGCGGAGACGCTCCTGCCTCTACAGAAACCGGCCACGCCTGAAGTTCAGTGGCTCGGGCGGAACCGGTTTACCTGCGAAAGCACCGGCCCGATCAGGGCGTCTTTGCGAGTCTCAATCTGTTGGGTAATCCGTTCGATTTGTGAGCGGCGAAGGTTAAGACGAACCTGAATGCTGTCCCACTCACCCTCAAGATGCTTCTGTTCTGACATCAGGAAAGCCGCAATGTTATGGCGGTTGACCTTTCCGGTAATACCCATCTGGTCGAGGCGAAAACCCAGGGCGTCGACGCCTTCAAGGGCCATGTTCAGGAGCTGTTGTGTGTTCATTCGGCTATCTCCAAAGCTGAAAGCGGATAAAAGGTGTATTACCTGAAAGCTATCGACCTTCCCTAGAGTGTACAACCTAATTTTGTGTCCTGGCCGCCGGGGGCGTTCCCTGACTAAAAGGTAATCCATCAGCAAGGGCGCGGTAATACCGGATGTGGAGAATGAGAGGTGTAGAAAGAAGCAGGCCTTGATAGCCGCTTGCTTCTCCCTCCAGCACAGCGCTAGCCTTACCCCGTTTTTACGGGGTTTTTTTACGTCTTGTATTCAATGGCATTGATATACCAGGTAGTTGTCCCGGCTTCGGTTCTCACCTCCGCTTCGTCTCCAACTTCCTTTTTCAGCAGAGCGCGGGCCATCGGAGAATCGATGGAAATGTAGTCGTTACGGTTGAAAATCTCATCGTAGCCGACGATTCTGAATTTCAGGATTTTGCCGTCATCGTTTTCAATTTCTACCCAGGCACCGAAAAAGACCTTCCCTTCTTGCTCCGGGCGTTGATCAACCACCTTGAGGTTCTCCAGGCAGCGCCTCAGGTAGCGCACTCTGCGGTCGATTTCCCGGAGCCGCTTCTTGTTGTATTGGTAGTCTGCGTTTTCACTGCGATCACCAAGACTGGCAGCCCAGTTCACCTTTTTCGTGACTTCCGGGCGTTCAAATCGCCAGAGCTCATCAAGCTCTTTTTGCAGGTCGTCATAGCCCTGTCGGGTAATAAGAGGTGTCTTCAAGTCTGCTCCGGTCATTGTGATGGGAGTGAGTTACGAAACCTTCTTGAGCTTAAAACCTGGAATGCTCATAGGGTCATCTAATCACTCTTACCAGTGAAAGTTGTCACAAAACGGTCAATCAACCAAGAAATACGGCCAGCTTGGCGATAGACTGATCAAAAATTGACACCTTTCGAAGAAGGCGTGTCGCAGATCAGGAAAGGCGCCATGAATGTCTTGCATCCTATTGCCAGATCGTCTGAATTGATACGCTCTGGGCTTATCTCCACGACTTTCCTGCTCATGATAGCAGGGTCGGCCGGTGCACAGACCAGTGCTGGAGAGAGCCTGGTATTTGAGGTGGAGCAACGCTCAACGCTGGAAACCATCCCGTTTCGGTCAATCGCTGAAAACGACCTGTCGGATACGGTTATTGAAGGCGGCCTGGCGGCTCCAGCGGAAGGTGTTCCGGTGCAGCCGGCGGGTAACGATGACTTTTATCTGGATCCTCTGGCTTTGCAGCCCGGCGATGGCAGGACGGATCTCGGACGCTCAGAGATACCGGTAGAGTTTCGCTTCAGCACGCCCAAGCTGATCCCCGGGCAGACGCACAGCAATAATTACGTGATTCGTCCACCGGAAAACCGCACGTACGATGCACTCAATGTGAATATGACAGACCGCTGACAGGCGCGCCCTATTAACAGGTGCCCTGAATGGCGAGTTTGATCCCGGCGGACTACTGCCGGGATCGGAACGCAGGGTGGCTTACTTTACGGCTTCGAGCTTGTCGATGTACTTCTGCATGGCGTCATCTTTGGACATGCCTTTGCACTTTTCCCAGGCGTCGTATTTAGCGCGGCCCACAAAGTCCATCATGCCCGGGCGCTTGCCCGAAACATCTCCGGAGGTTGCCTGCTTGAACAAGGCATAAAACTCCAGCTTCATCTCATTGGAAGGTTTGAAGTCACCTTCCGCATTCTGGATGTAGTTTACCGCCTCGTCGAATCTGGCTTTCAGGTCGCTCATATCTCTTTCCTCCTTGGTTATCGGGATCTTGCAGTCATGTTTCGATAGGGTTTGTATGAGTATAGCTACGGCATTGCCCGCAGTCATTGACCGAATCTCCGGTTGCTTTTGCCAATAAGGCACAACTGCGGCCCGTTTGGCAAAAGTTTGCCCGTGCTCACAGACTGATGGATTGCTGGCGAGTTTTTGCTTGAGAAAACCCGTCTATCTGTGTACAGTTTTTGCGCTGCGCGCCAGGATGGTTCGCACAAGGGATTGAACAACTGCAAATGATTTGCACAGGGAGCAAGCCATGTCGTCTAAAGACGGTTCTGTCGCGCCGAAAGAGCGCATCAATATCAAGTATGTCCCCGCCACCGGAGATCAGCAGGCTGAAACCGAACTGCCGCTGAAGATGTTCGTCGTTGGTGATTTTAAAGGACACGCCGAAGAAACCCCCATCGAAGAACGCAAAGCCATTTCCGTCGACAAGAACAACTTTCGTTCTGTGATGAAGGAAGCCGGCCTTACGTTATCCACCACCGTATCCAACCAGCTGGAAGATGAGGCCGACGAACTGCCGGTCAACCTCGAATTCCAGTCCCTGGATGATTTCTCCCCCGATAGCATTGCCCGCCAGGTTCCCGAGATGAAGAAACTCATCGAACTGCGGGAAGCACTGGTTGCCTTGAAAGGCCCGCTGGGTAATGTGCCTTCGTTCCGTTCCAAGCTGCAGGAATTGCTGGATAACGACGAAGCCCGTGAAACTCTGTTGTCTGAGCTGGAACTGGCTACAGACGGCGAGTAATCATTGCTGCCGCCTGCACGCGGCACATAACACTGAATATCAATCACGTACTGAAGGGATGTGGTATGTCTGATACTGCTGTGCAGCAATCTGCTGCCTCCGAATCCGTAATGGAAGGCTCCTTGCTCGACCAGGTCATGGCTAATAGCCGCATGGCTCCGGCCGACGAGGGCTATGATGTCGCCCGCAAAGGCGTTGCAACGTTTATTGCCAACCTGCTGAAAAGCGAAGAAAAAGGTCAGCCGGTCAATAAGGCTCTGGTTGACCAGATGGTGGTCGAGCTGGATCGAAAGATCAGCGCCCAGATGGATGAAATCCTGCACGCGCCAAAGCTGCAGGAACTGGAATCGTCCTGGCGCGGCCTCAAACTGATGGTTGATCGCACCGATTTCCGCGAGAACATCAAAGTGGATATCCTGCACGCCACCAAAACCGAACTGCTTGAAGACTTCGAGTTTGCTCCCGACGTAACCCAAACTGGCTTTTACCAGCAGATCTACTCCACAGAGTATGGCCAGTTTGGCGGCGAGCCCGTAGGCGCTGTAGTGGGTAACTACTCGTTCACGCCCTCCACACCTGACATGAAACTGCTGCAGTATGTATCGTCGGTCGGTGCCATGGCCCACGCGCCCTTCCTGTCGTCTGTTGCGCCGTCGTTCTTTGGCGTGGACAGCTATCAGGAGCTGCCGGCGATCAAGGAGCTGAAGGCCGTTTTCGAAGGCCCGAAATACGCCAAGTGGCGCGCTCTGCGTGAATCCGAAGACGCTCGTTACCTGGGCCTGACATCGCCGCGCTTCCTGCTGCGGGTGCCTTACGACCCCACCGAGAACCCGGTGCGCAGCTTTAATTACAAGGAAGACGTCTCCGGCGATCACGAGCATTACCTTTGGGGCAACACTGCATACCTGCTGGCTACGCGACTGACTGAGAGCTTTGCCAAATACCGCTGGTGCCCGAACATCATCGGTCCCCAAAGCGGTGGTGCGGTGGAAGATCTGCCGGTTCATCTATTCGAATCTTTCGGCCAGCTGGAAGCGAAGATTCCGACCGAAGTGCTGATCACCGACCGTCGTGAATACGAAATGGCCGATGAAGGCTTTATCTCTCTCACCATGCGTAAGGGCAGCGATAACGCCGCATTCTTCTCAGCCAACTCGGTGCAAAAGCCCAAGCAGTTCCCGAACACCAAGGAAGGCAAAGAAGCGGAAACCAACTACAAGCTCGGCACCCAGCTGCCCTATATGATGATAATTAACCGCCTTGCCCACTACATCAAGGTGCTTCAGCGCGAGCAAATTGGTTCCTGGAAGGAGCGTCAGGATCTTGAGCGCGAACTGAATACCTGGATTCGCCAGTACGTGGCCGACCAGGAAAACCCACCGGCCGAAGTACGCAGCCGCCGCCCATTGCGTGCAGCTCAGGTAACGGTTTCCGATGTGGAAGGCGATCCGGGATGGTACCAGGTGTCCCTGGCCGTGCGTCCGCACTTCAAATACATGGGTGCCAACTTTGAGCTGTCGCTGGTAGGCCGTCTGGACAAGGATTAATCCGTGTTCAGTCGTGGCGCGCAGACCATGGGGGGCAGCCTGTTCGAACGATTGGAGCAGGCTGCCGCTCCGGAAGGCCAGAGCATGGGCGAAGTTACCCATGTGGTGAATTCCATCAAACGCCATCTCGTAAGACTGCTCAATGCGCATCCCGGCAATAGCGCCTGTGCGCCAGAGCTGGGGTTGCTGGACTTCAACGATGCGACTCTGGGTACCCACGACCTGAGTATCCAGATTCGCAGTGCGATTCGGCAGTGTATTGAGAAGTATGAGCCCAGAGTGAAGCGGGTTGATGTGGTTGCTTTGCCTCAGGGGCCGGATCCTTTGCAGTTGCGGTTTCAGGTAACGGTCTACCTGAACTTAGGCGCAAAAGACGACAAAACAACAATAGATTTGTTACTGGATGACAAACGTTACTACCGAGTGATGTAACTGACTGGGACCATGCTGGAGCGAGGGGGTGGGGATGCTTTTCTTCTGGGAAAAAACAACTCGCTTCGCTCAGACATTTTTTTCCCGCCAGAAAAGCATCCCCACCCCCTCTTGTCGAACATTGGTGTAGTTGAGATGAAGTTGAATCGGTTTTACAGGGATGAGTTGAGTTTTTTAAGACTGCAGGGGCGGGAGTTTGCTGAGGCGCATCCGCAGTTGACTCGATTTTTATCGGAGCAAAGCACCGATCCGGATGTTGAACGTTTGTTGGAGGGCTTTGCGTTTTTAACGGGGAAACTTCGTGAAAAAGTAGAGGATGAGTTTCCGGAACTTACGCATTCTCTGCTGAATATGCTTTGGCCGAATTATCTACGTCCTGTGCCTAGCTGCACC
Source organism: Marinobacter sp. (assembly GCF_048259445.1). Lineage (GTDB taxonomy): Bacteria > Pseudomonadota > Gammaproteobacteria > Pseudomonadales > Oleiphilaceae > Marinobacter. The sequence goes on from NZ_JBLXHQ010000008.1 coordinate 130,542, forward strand.
ATCATGCGGTTTGATCCGCAGTTGCATGCAATCAGTGAAAGGCAGTCGGTTGACCGGCATACGGAGGTCAAGAGCCGACCGCTTGGGGATGCAACGCGCCAGACTCAGTGTCGATTTCGCACTTGCCGCGCGGTTGATGTTTTCCCGATCAGTGTGGCGGATGCTTCTGCGGAGCATTCCCGGGAAGTTTCATTGATGACAGTGGATTTGGCGTTGCACACTGATCAGCCGCTGAACGCCCTTGGGTTAGATAACCTGCGTTTCTACTTGGGTGGCGATAACCATACTGCGGAAACGCTCTACCTTTGGCTGAACCACTACCTCAGCCGCATGGATCTGGTCGTTGGCAGTTCGGTTTTCAGTCTACCGACGTCTTTGTTGAAACCTGTTGGTTTCGCCAGCGACGAGGCTCTGTTGCCTTATCCCAAGAACGCTTATTCCGGCTACAGGATTTTGCAGGAATACCTGAGTTTTCCGGAGGCGTTCCGGTTTGTGGATATCACCGGCCTTGGGAATCGCTTGCCGGCGGTTCAGGCAGATGAAATCAGCCTGCGCTTTCATTTCAGCCGGATACTGCCGCCGGAGGCCCGGGTTCGGGCGGAGAATATGCAGCTTTACTGCACGCCAGCGGTGAATCTGTTTACCCATGAGGGTGAGCCAGTGGATCTTAATGGGCGCCAGACCGAGTACCGAATTCTGGCATCCAGCCGCTCGCCGGATCATTTTGAAGTGTTCAGTGTTGAGCAGGTGGAAGGTTGGCTGGAAGGACGTTCGGGGCGGGGCGAGCGTCGGCTGTATACGGCATTTGAGAGTTTCCAGCATGAAGTTGAGCGGGATCGTGGCCGCACGGCGCTGTATTACCGGGTTCGGGCGCGGGACAGTGTGCGTGGTGATGGGTTTGATCACTATATGTCTTTCGTTCGCGGAGATGAGTCTGAGTGTATGGATCGCCAGGAAGCGATTTCCCTGACTCTGACGTGTACCAACCGGCAACTGCCCCAGCAGTTGGCGGTCGGGGAAGTATGCATGGCAACGGAAACTACGCCGGCGTTTGCGTCGTTCAGCAACATCACCCGTCCTACTGCAACGCTGCGGCCAACCCTTGATGGCAGTCTGTTATGGACGCTGATTTCCAATCTGTCACTGAACTATCTTTCCATGCTGGATGTGGATGCCCTGCGCACGGTATTGCGGGTGTATGACTTCCGAGCGCTGGTGGATCGTCAGGCGGAGCGGGTTTCCCAGAAGCGCCTTGCCGGAATCAGTGCCATTGAGACCAACCCCGTAGACAAGATGATTCGAGGGCTACCGGTGCGAGGAATCCGCTCGGTGATGAAGCTGGATCAGCAAGCTTTTGCCTCGGAGGGGGACTTGTACCTGTTTGGCACAGTACTCAGCCAGTTCTTTGCACTTTATGCCAGTATCAATGCATTTCACCAACTGGAAGTGGTGAATATAGACAACCAGGAACGGTATACATGGACGTTACAGCAAGGTCAGCAGCCGCTGATGTAGCAGGCCTGCAACCCGTTCTGGGCAATGCGCGCCGCTACAGTTTTTTTCAGCTGGTGGACCTGATTCACCGGCATCATGGTGATGACCAGGAGCGTGACCGGGACGAGCAGCCACGACAGGAACGCATCCGGTTTTCCTCGTCGGCGGGGTTGGGGTTTCCCGGCAGTGATGTGGTTTCAGCGGTTTCGCCGGAGCATGAACACGCGCCCTATCAGATGGAAGTGAGCTTTCTGGGCCTGCACGGTTCACAGTCGCCACTGCCCGGTTACTACCTTGAGGACCTGGCCTGGGAAGCCGGTCAGGACCTTGGGATACGTCGGCATTTTCTGGATTTCTTCAATCATAGGCTGGTCACCCTGTTTCATCGCTCCTGGCGCAAGTACCGGTACTACGTGCGTTTTCGCCCGGGCGCGTCGGATGGTTTTTCCGGTCTTGTTTATGCCCTTGTTGGCCTTGGTGACAGCCGCTTGCGGGAAGCAACGCCGGTTAACTGGTCGAAGATGCTGGCATATTCCGGGTTGATGGCGGGTCGCAGCCGGTCACCCGAGGTCGTCAGTGGCATCGTGGGGCACTGTTTTGACCTGGACGATGTCAGCATCGAGCAGTGGGTGCTGCGCAAAGTTGCCATTGCCGGAGATCAGCAAACACGCCTTGGCCAGAGCAACGCAACCCTGGGTAACGACACTCTGGTGGGTTCACAGATTCGTGATCGCAGCGGCAAGTTTATTCTGAGGATACGAAATCTGAGTCGCCAGCGTTTCGCAGACTTTTTGCCCAATGGACAGGATCACCAGCGCCTGGTGAAGCTGGTGGAATTTGCCACACGCGAGCAGTTGGCCTACGACCTTGAGCTGCAGATGCGGGCACAGGATATACGCTCAATACAGCTCGGTCAGGATGTTCGGCTGGGCTGGAACTCGTTTGTAACACCGGGAAAATCCCAACGCAGGCCTGCCGTTCGGATTCAGATACGCCGTTAAAAGAAAAGGGAAGGAAATCATGGAGGAACGGCAAATAAACAAGCTGAAACTGACGATCACCAATCCGGGCACAACACGCAGCGGGGCGAGCATTGAGCATAACTTCGGCCCCCGGGGTGGCACCATCGGTACAGCAGAGAGTGACACCTGGAAACTGTCTGCGCATCGCACCGGTGCCGTTGCAGGACATGCGGAAATCCGGCTCTTTGACGGCGGTTTCTGCCTGATTGACCGCAGTGGCCGAACCTACATCAATAGCGCGACGCAGCCTGTAGGCCGCGGCCGCAGGGCACGGTTGAATCAGGGCGATACCGTCAGCATTGGCCGCTATCGACTCCGGGCAGAATTATTTACAGGAGAACACTCAGGTACGCCGGCTGACCAGGAACTTGTGCACCGGGAGGACTTGGCGGACAGAAGGTTGGTGGATGGAGCAGAAGGCAGGCTGGCCCGCGGAGCCGGGCGTGGCAACGACGAGCAGGGGGCGGAACCCCTGGGAGGGCTGGTGTCGGCTACAGCGGAAACCATTAGTGCTGACCCCATGTCGCACTGGCAGGAAGAGCCGGTCCGCGCAAGCAGGGAGGAGAGCGCATTGATGGCAAGTGAGAGCGCCTGGTTGGCGACTGAAACAGGCGTAACCGATGAATACAGGGAAAATCGCGACGTGGCCATGGGCCTTCCAGCGAGGCAAGGAGAAAGGGACAGGATGTCACATATCAATACGAAAGCGCTGGATCGGGAGCTTGGTGAAAAGAGCGTTCGCCAGTGCGATCAAAGCCGCAAACATATCAGTGCCAGCCCGCTGATGCAGGGCATGGAAACAGGGCTCAAGTTTTCCGATAGCGACGGCATGCAGCTGTTTCTGGAGGAGGCCGGACAAACTCTGAAAGCGACGATTGAGGGCTTGCTGGCCTTGCATCAGGGCGAAGACAGTCGGCACCAGGCGCTGCGCACACGGCTGCAGCCTATTGAAGACAACCCCTTGCGCCTGGGTGGCGATTACGAGGAAACCGTGCAAACCCTGTTTGCCAGCCAGCGCAGCCCTGTGCATCTGTCGGCCCCCGCAGCTGTAAAGGAAAGCCTGCAAAGCCTGAACCATCACCAGCGAGCAACTCGCGAGGCAATCAGCGAAGCGCTGGAAGCCATCCTCCACGCATTTTCACCGGAAGCTCTGTTGCGCCGCTTTCATGGCTACCGGCGCGGGCTGCAGCAGAGTGAAGATGAAGGCCGCTGGGCCTGGGATATGTATCAGCATTACTACCGGGAGTTGAAATCGAGTCGCCAGCAAGGCTTTGAGCGTCTGTTTCAGGAAGTGTTCGACCAGTCTTACGATCAGCATTTGCGTCAACTACAAAGGGAGAATTTGCTGTGAAAATCCGCAAATGGAACTTGCTGACAATGGTTATTTTGTTTGTGCTTGCGGGATGCAGCACGCCCTATAACGCCGTCACCAAAACCGCGAAAGTACTCTGGGACCCTGATATTCCCGTGGGCTACCCGGAAGACCTCCCCAGCCGGGTGGATTTGACCATGGTTGCAGAGCCGGGTGTGAACCCGAACGAGTCTCTGGCACCGACACCAGTCGCCTTTCAGATTATTGAAATGCGCGACAGCTCGTTGTTGATGGCGGGTGATTTTGATCAGTTGCTGAATAACCTTAAGGACTCCCTTGGCCGCAACTATATCGACCATAGCGATTACACCCTCGTACCCGGTCAGTTCAAGTTTGTGGAGCCGTTCGAAATCGACAAGGACACGCGATTTATTGGCGTGATTGCCTTCTATGCATACCCGAACCTCTCCCAGTGGAAAAAAGTGGTTCGAGTGGACCCTGTTGGAGGTCGCTACCATTTGCTAGTGAACCTGCGGGACAGGGAAGTTCAACTCAAGCGGTCGGAAGAAACCTGATGGCAGTGACAAATCGAGTAGTCTGGAGTGATGGCCTGTTTATCAAGCCTCAGCACTTCCAGCAGCAACAGCGGTATCTGGAACATCAGATCAATGAGCGATCCCTGGCGGTTTCGGATTACCTGTACGGGTTTAGCGATCTTGAGCTGAACGCTGAATACCTGAGTTTTGGGCGTGTGGGCCTGGTGCGGGCCATTGGGCTGTTCCCCGATGGAACCCGCTTTAACTTGCCCCAGGACGATGTGATGCCAGAGCCTCTGGAGATCGCCGATGCATCGGTGGCTAATCAGGTCGTGTATATGGCTTTGCCACTGGGCAGCGACAGCCTGGCAGAAGTTGATTGGCCAGAGGCCCCCGTAGCCGGTAGGTTCCGGGCGCAGAGCACAGAAATCCGGGATCTGCACTCCATCGACGGTGACGCCCACATCATAGATGTGGCCCGGGTAGCGCCGCGCCTGATGCTGGAACGCGATGACCGCAGTGCTTATGCCGCAGTGGCCATCGGCCGGATTCTGGAAAAGCGCCCGGATGGAAGCCTGGTGATGGATCCGAATTTTATACCCACCATGTTGAGTGTTCGGTCTGCACCCAAGTTACAGCGCTTTGTCGGCGAAATGGCAGGTTTGATGCGGGAACGCGCGCGTAATATTGCGGAACGTGTGGGAGCGCCAGGGCAGGGGGGTGTCGCCGATGTGGCGGATTTCATGCTTCTTCAGATGCTCAACCGTGCACACCCGAGGTTCATGCACCTGGCTCGTTTGCGTCAACTGCATCCGGAGCGCTTGTACGAGGCCTTGCTGGAGCTTTGTGGCGAGTTGGTGACCTTTACTGACGAAGGCCGCTTGCCGCGGGAATACCCGGCTTACGACCATGACCTGCCGGAAGACTGTTTTACGCCGTTGATGCAGGTGTTGCGGCAATCCCTCAGCACGGTACTGGAGCCTCGCGCTCTGGCTATTCAGCTGCAGCAGCGCCAGTACGGCCTGACCGTCGCACCGGTGCAGGATGGCCAGCTGATTCAGGGGGCCGAGTTCATTCTGGCAGTGAAATCCGATATGCCTCTGGATGACCTGCGTAAGCAGTTCAGCCAACAGTGCAAGGTGGCCTCTGTAGAGAAAATTCGCGATCTCATCAGCTTGCAGCTGCCAGGTATTCACTTGTCTGCCTTGCCGGTGGCGCCGCGCCAGCTGCCTTACCATGCCGGGTTTGTGTACTTCCGGCTGGATGATCAGAGCCAGGCATGGCAGATGCTCGAAAATGCCAGCGGCTTCGCCTTCCACGTGGCGGGCAACTTCCCGGGTCTGGAAATGCAGTTCTGGGCCATCAGGAGCTAAAACATGACAGATGCACAGGTAATGGATTTACCCAATGGCAGCAGGCATTCCGGCGGCAGTGCATTCAGTGAATTATTGTTTGCTGAAGAAGAGCCGCGAAGCGGCGTCTCCGGCAGCGATTTCGGTAATGAACAGTTCCAGCTCAGGGGGCTGGAAGACAACCGACTGACTGATGCAGCCACGCCCTTGCTCGGGTTGGTCATCCGGATTCGCCGGCTGGCGGATTTCGGATCGGTTGAACGCCTCTATCAGCAGGTCGTTGACGAAGTCACCGCTATAGATCGTGAGTTGGTTGAGCAGGGCTACGAACGTCCTACGGTGGTGGCTTATCGTTACGTGCTGTGTGCCTTTATTGATGAAGCGGTGTTGGGTACGGACTGGGGTGCTCATAGTATGTGGTCCCAGCACTCGTTGCTGTCTCGTTTCCACAACGAAACCTGGGGTGGCGAGAAAGTATTCGCCATCCTCGCGCGCATGGAACAGGAGCCGGCGCGCTATAAGGACATGTTGGCCTTTATCTACCTGTGTCTTTGCCTGGGCTTTGAAGGTCGATACAAGGTTATGGAAAACGGCCGTGATGAATACGAGCAGATTCTGCGCGGGCTTCACGAGCAACTTCAGTCGCTCAAGGAAGACCCTGATTCCGCTCCTCTGACAAACGCGCAGATCAACGTAACGCAGGCACGTAGCCGGCTGCGCAGCGGTCTGCCGCTCTGGGGTGTTGCCGGGCTGTTTGCGGCGGCCATGGTGGGAATATATAGCCTGTACAACATAGCGCTGGAAGAACGCATCAGGGATGTGCTCAGCGTACTGGAACAACTACCGAAATAAGGACATCACTGTGATTCGGGTAGAACTGCCGGCGCTGATTGCGCGCCTTAACGACATTTGCCGCAACGGGCTGGAAGCCTCTGCGGCTCTCTGTATCAGCCGCCAGGGAGCGGAAATTACTCCGGCCCACCTGCTGTTCAAACTGCTGGAAACGCCGTTTTCCGACGTGCGCCAGATTCTGAATAAGGCCGGAATTGATCATCTGGAGTTTCAGCCTGTTGTTGCTGAAAGCCTGAACGGTGAACTGCAAACCGCGGAGCCTTATCCATCTTTTTCTCCCCTGCTGATCGATCTGCTGCAGGATGCCTGGCTGCTGGCATCCACTGAGCTGGATCACCGGGACATGCGCTCTGGTGCCATCTTTCTGGCCTTGCTGTTGAACGCCGACCGCTACCTCATGCCCCAGGTGAGCCAGCAACTACGGGACATAAACCGTGAACAGCTGCGCCGCCAGTTCGACACCATGACTGCAGGCTCCGTTGAGCGCCCGGAAATGGCAGAAGGCAAAACCGATGCGCCCCTGGCGGAAGCGGATATGGGTCCGCTCAAGCGCTACGCTACCGACTTTACCGCTCTGGCCCGTTCAGGAAAGCTCGACCCGGTGGTGTGTCGCGACCCCGAAATCGATCAGATGATTGATATTCTCTGTCGCCGGCGCAAGAACAATCCCATCGTGGTAGGGGATGCCGGCGTAGGCAAAAGCGCCATTGTGGAAGGCCTGGCCCGGCGTATTGTTAGCGGCGAAGTGCCGGAGCGCCTGCAAAAGGTAGAGCTCTGGACTCTCGATATGGGCGCATTGCAGGCCGGAGCTTCGGTAAAAGGCGAGTTCGAGAAACGCCTGAAAGGCGTTATAGAAGCGGTGAAAGCCTCAGCTACACCCATCATTTTGTTCATCGACGAAGCCCACACCCTGATCGGCGCGGGCAACAGCGAAGGCGGCTCCGATGCTGCCAACCTGCTCAAACCGGCGCTGGCCCGAGGTGAACTGCGTACCATCGCCGCCACAACCTGGCGCGAGTATAAAAAGTACTTCGAGAAGGACCCGGCTCTCAGTCGGCGCTTCCAGCCGGTGGCTCTGGATGAACCCAGTCCGGCACAGGCCGTGCACATTCTTCGTGGACTGCGCACAGTGTATGAGACAGCCCATCAGGTTCTCATCGCTGACAGCGCCCTGCAAGCCGCCTCCGAAATGTCCGCCCGTTACCTGGCCGGCCGGCAGCTACCGGATAAGGCCATCGATGTGCTGGATACCGCGTGTGCTCGCGTAAGCCTCAACCTGAGCACGCCGCCGCGACGGCTCAGCCATGCACGCAGCGAACTGCACCAGCTCTCTATGGAACAGGAACTCCTCAGCCGCGAGCACACCCTTGGCCAGCACGTCGATGCTGACCGGGAAAGCGGATTGGAGCAGCGCATCGCTGAACTGAATGAACAGGCAGCTGAGCTTGAGCAGAACTGGAATGTCCAGCGTGAACTGGTCGCCCGCCTGGTCGAGATCCGGGAACAACTGTTGAACCCGGTAAAGGCTCCGGAAGCGGTTGCGGAAGGCGATAGCTCGCCAGAAGAGCGGGGCCTGGAGGAACAACCGGGCCTGCAAAGTGAAGCCGCTGCAATCGAACAGGAACTTGCTGAATTACAGGCTGACGAGCCACTCGTGCATGCCCGGGTAGATGCCCGCCAGATTGCCGAAGTTATTGCCGACTGGACGGGCATCCCTGTCAACAGCATGACCAGTGACGAACTGGAAAAAATCACCCACCTGCCGGCGTACCTGCAGGCCCACATCAAGGGTCAGAATACCGCCATCGACTGCCTGCACCAGCATCTGCTCACTGCCCGAGCAGACCTTCGTCGGCCGGGCCGCCCCATGGGCGCCTTTCTGTTGGTCGGCCCCAGTGGCGTCGGCAAAACCGAAACTGTGGTGCAGCTCGCAGAACTGCTCTACGGCGGTCGCCAGTTCCTCACCACCATCAACATGTCCGAGTATCAGGAAAAGCACACAGTCTCCCGCCTGATCGGTTCACCTCCGGGCTACGTCGGCTATGGCGAGGGCGGCATCCTCACTGAAGCCATCCGCCAGAAACCCTATTCCGTGGTACTGCTGGACGAAGTGGAAAAAGCCCACCCGGAAGTCCTCAACCTGTTTTACCAGGCCTTCGACAAAGGCGAACTGGCAGACGGTGAAGGCCGCGTGATCGACTGTAAAAACATCGTCTTCTTCCTCACCTCCAACCTCGGCCACCAGACCATCGTTAGCCATACCGAACAACCGGAGAAGATCGAAGAAGCCCTGTATCCGGAGCTGGCCGACTTCTTCAAGCCAGCCCTGCTGGCCCGGATGGAAGTTGTGCCTTACCTGCCGCTGAGTGAAGACACCCTTAACCGCATCGTCGGCGACAAACTGGAGCGCCTGGCGCAGCAAATCAGCGATCGTTATCACACAAAGGTCGTTATGGAAGACGGCCTGGTAGAAGCTATTCGCAGTCGTGCAACCAGAAGCGAAAACGGTGCGCGTATGCTGGAATCGATCATCGAAGGCGAGTTGCTGCCGCCGGTATCGCTGGCGTTGCTGGAGAAGCTGGCGGCGAAAGAGCCGGTAACACAGGTAACTCTTCGGATTTCAGAGAACAGATTTGCAGGCGTTGTGATCTGAGGGTAACTGAGACCTAGCGCAGCCTGCGGGGTGGCTTTCCAAAACCCTGCGGAGCCATGGATGGCGGAGCGGAGCGTACAAGGATGTATTCACAGCGTGTTTTGGAAAGCCACCCCGCAGGATGCGTGGGCGACGATCTTCTTAGTCATTGTTCTGGGATGAATAGCATGGGAAGAATGCAGATGGAACTGCACACCGGCATTGAACTGGCAGTCGCATTGACCCGCCAGACAACGCTGCCAGACTTGCTGAAAACCGCCACAAAACAGTTCGAAAACACCTTCGGCCTAAACCGCTGCTGGGCACTCGAACTCGACCTCAGCGGCCGCACACTGCACTGCGGTGACCTGACAGAGCCCGGCGAATTCGATTGTGGAGATTTCAGCCACCCCTTCGCTCACCTGCTGCAAACCGGTCAAGCCCGCGAGCTTACCCGCGCTGCCAGCTACCGCCTCGATCATCCCGGCTTCCAAAGCCTGCTCGAAGCCAGCGACCGCCCCAAATCCTTGTGGCTTGAACCTCTCAAGGGCGATGACGGCCGCACTCTCGGCATACTCATACTTTGCCGGGACGAGCCCGGCTGGAACGGCATAACCGCCCAACCTCTTTATCGCGGCCTCCTGCAACTGCTAGCTCATCAATGGGTTGTGCAACTACAAAGCCGTGATCAGGTATGGCAGCGACGCCTGCTCAAACATTCACTGGACAACCTGAACGATGCAGAAGCCGTCCGCCAACGCTGTGAAAACCTGGCCCGTACACTCGTAGGTTCTTCAGAAGCCATGAGCAGGCTGCGTGCTCAGGTAGTTCGGGCTGCCTCCAGCCAGCTGTCGGTGCTGATTCAGGGCGAAACTGGCTGCGGCAAGGATGTGGTCGCCAGAGGTGTTCACGAATTGTCCGATCGGGCTAAGGGTCCCATGGTCGTGGTCAACTGTGCCGCCATACCGGAGAGCTTGCTGGAGAGCGAGCTATTTGGTCATACCAAAGGCGCATTTTCCGGCGCCGACCGGGCCAAAGAGGGGCTTCTGGCTCAGGCTAATGGTGGCACGCTCTTTTTGGACGAAATTGGCGACATGCCCATGGCGCTGCAATCCAAGCTCCTGCGGGTACTGGAAAGTCGCGAGTTTCGGCCCCTTGGGGCACAAAAGGAACAGCGTTCCGATTTCCGGCTGGTTTCTGCAACTCATCAGCCATTGCGCCAGGGCATTGAAGGCGGCAGTTTTCGTCGGGACCTGTTTTATCGCCTGAGCCAGTTTCCGCTCCAGATAATGCCACTGCGCGAACGTCTGGATGACCTTGAAGCTCTTTCCCGCCACTTTATCCGCCTGTATACCGAGCGCGAAAACACAGGGCCTTTGGGTATCAGCAGCCCAGCCTTGCAGACACTCTCGGCCTATGACTTTCCAGGCAATGCCCGGGAGCTTCGCAACATTATTGAGCTGGCCTGTTTGCAGACGCCGGCCGGCGACGACATTCAGCCAGAAGTGCTCAGGCTCACAGACCTTTTTGCTGAGCCTTTCAGCACTCACAACTACACATGTGCCCTACACGGACCAGACGCCCCGGCGATGCCCGGTTCGTACGAGATCCGCGATCTAAAAGCTGCCTCCCAGGCCTTTGAAGCTGCAGTTATTCAGGATCGCTTGCGCCAGTACGGTGGTAACCGCGCTCAGGCCGCTGAAAGCCTTGGCCTGCCGAAGCGCACTCTCGCACACAAGTGTCTGAAGTATCAGGTGGCTGAAGCATGAAGTACTTGAAAGCTCTGACGTACTCATGCGCGAGGGCGTCCTCTGTGGGCGTTCTGATTCTGGCGGGCATGAGCGCGCAGGCGCAGGCTGGAATATTGGAAGAGGCCCGCAGATGCACTGGCGAAACTCAGCGTCTGGAGCGGCTGGCATGTTTTGACGAGGTCTTTGGTACTCCTCTCACCGCGCCCGAAGCAGATGGCAGGCCTAGTGATGGTTTTCGCAATATAAAGCGCTCTACGCGCTGGCGTGAGGCTTATGCAAGCGCTGAGGTAGAGACTGCCGTCGCTGGTGTCCGTTACCGTAATACTGGGCAGGCCGCTGGCCACGTGGTCACAGTTCCGGCACTGGGTGCACAGCCGCCGCGGCCTTTACTTGTTCTGCAGTGCCACAAAAATATCACCGAGCTTACCTTTATGTTGCCGGAACCACTGGATGCTGAACGGGTAAATATTGGGCTTGGATCTTCAGAAGCTGTGGGCAAAAGTGCCTGGAGAGTTCGGGATAGTGGCTACGTACTCAGTATAGGGCGCGGTTTGCCCGCTATCCGAGCCGTCAAGGCGATAGGGGTGGAAACCGATATTCGCGTTTTCTCCGAGAACAGTCGTATAGACGGTTTGTTGTTCGACCTGACGGGTTTCGAGAAGGCTGTTCGCCCGATTCGCGAGAACTGCGGCTGGTAGCCGGGACGCGAAAACAAAGACGCAAGGACGCGAGGATAGAAAGACATGCAGGTTATCGAGCAGCACCCCTACGTTGAGCAGGTTGTAACCCCTCTGGATAGCGAGTTTGTGGCAGGCCCGACGCTGGGAGAGGACGCTGACCTCGAATTCCTTGAAACCGAAATAATGAAGATTGGCTCTCTTGCTCACGCCGACATTGATTGGAGCAAGGTTGAAAGCGAGTCCCTGAAAATTCTGTCGGCCCGCAGCAAGGATCTGAAAGTGCTTGGTTTTCTGCTGATAGCACTACAGCGAGGCGGCGACGGAGAGCGTTTTGCGCTATCCCTCTATCTGCTCCAGCGCGTGCTGGAAACTTGGTGGGAAGACGCCTGGCCGTACCCCGGTGATAAAGGTAAACGGGCACGGAGAATGTTGTTCACCCAGATGCTTCAGCGCGCAACCAAAGGTGTGGCGGGAATATCCTTCGATGCCAGTGTGGGGGATGGCCGCAGTTTTTCGCTGGAAGTGCTAACAAAGATCCAGGGCCAGGCGCAACAGCGGGAGTTGCCCGGAGACGCCTTGTCGGATCTCAGGCGCTCATTTGAACAGCTACCTCAGGCTCAGGACGCGGTCGCTGGCTCTGGAAATATGCCAGACAAGAACTCAGAGCAGGGCCTGGATGTACCCTCTTCCAGTTCCTCTGCTGGCGGTCGGACCAACACTGGCACCTCGCCTGCGACAACACCGGCCAACCCGGCGCTCGGTGCCCTGACATTGGACCCGGGCGATGAGCGAGCCACTCGTCAGAGCCTGTTGAGGGTGGCAGATATGCTGACGGGAACCCAGCCTGAGCGCCCACTGGGCTATCAGGTTCGGCGATATGCGATCTGGTACAGCATTACATCGGTACCACCAGCCCGGGATGGCAAGCGCTCGGACCTGGCGGCAGTGAGCGCGGATCGGATTGCGGAATATCGCGAGGGCCTGGAAAAATCGCCAGATCAGACGCTTTGGCAGCGTATAGAACAAAGCCTTTCGGTTAGCCCGTTCTGGCTTGAAGGTCACCGCCTCAGTGCAGGTGTTGCCTCCGCTTTAGGCTGTGACAATTGTGCTGATGCCATTCGCGCAGCTGTTGATGAGTTTGTGGCAAGGCTGCCGCAGTTGCAAGAGCTGACGTTTAATGATGGCACCCCGTTTTTATCCCCTGAAACTCAGGAATGGCTTTGGTCGGCTGCCACACCGGGGCAGTCCGGTGTCAGCGCCAGCCCCTGGGAACAGGCCTATGACGCGGCGCGGGAGCTTGTCGTCGAGAAAGGCCTGGCGCCAGCGATGCAGTTGCTTGAAGACGGTCTGGTAGATGCCCGGGAACCACGGGAGCAATTCTACTGGCGTCTGGCCTCAGCGCGACTAATGAAAGACGCCGGTCTGACCAGCCTGGCTTCCCGGCAGATCAGGGATCTGCAGCAGCAGTTAGGTGGCCTGGTGATTGACGACTGGGAGCCAGCGCTGTTGAAACAACTTGAGCAATTATCCTGAAATCGGATTAACGAATCGGTCAGCCGGATCGCTGGCTATTGAACACGGATACACAGCAGGAATGGATACCATGTGGAGAAAAGCTTTACTTATCGGTCGCTGGCTTCTGCCATACATCCGAAACGCGGCACCGGTTACCCTGGCGCTGGGCCTGATAGCTTTGCTGGTGGCCACCTGGTGGCTTGGGCCAAAGTGGGAGATTAATGGCGATTTCCCGCTGGCGGCCTGGCAGATTCGGGCGTTGATTACCCTGTGCGTTGTATTACTGGTCGCCATGATCTGGGGCACGATGCTGGCGCGCCGCTTGGGCAAGGTTAATGCAGCCAAAGCCGAAGAACAGCAAGAGCAGGAAGACCCAATACTGCCCATGGAGCGCAGGCAACAGCGGTTACTGGACCGTCAACTTGCGGCTTTGAAGAACAACCTGCCTGGTCGCCGGGGTGTTTACCGTTTGCCCTGGTACCTGCTAATGGGCCTGGAGGGTGCGGGGAAAACCAGCCTTATCCAGCGCTCTGGACAGACGTACACACTGACCAACGTAACCCGCAATAATCGTGTGGACTCTAATCCAATCGGGTTCGGCTGGTGGATCGGCGACAACGGCGTACTGATTGATCCCGACGGCGAGCTACTGAGCCAGAATCAGAGCCTCAGCCAGAATCAAAGCCTCAGCCAGAACCAGAGCGCTGCCAGTGAAATACAGCAACGGCTTTGGACGCATTTTATCCAGTGGATTGAGCGTAACCGCCCTCAGCGCCCGCTTAACGGAGTGATACTGGCGATTGACCTGTCGCAACTGAGTACCGCCAGTGAGCAAGAACGGGAGACTCATGCCATCTTGCTGCGTACGCGCCTGAAAGAGTTGATGGATCAGATAGGCTCACGCCTGCCGGTGTATGTCTCCTTCACCAAGATGGACCTGCTCTATGGCTTCGGGCCCTTTGTTCGAAGCCTCAGCAAGCAGGAGAAAGAGCAGGCTCTCGGGTTTACCTTCCAGCTGAAAGATCAGTTGGATAATGATGACTGGTTGACTGAATTCTCCGATCGCTTCAGCGAGATGGTCGCGCGCCTGAACGATCGTTTGCCTGATGTACTGGCCAGCACCCGGGACTCTGAAGACAGAGCCGCTGCCTACTCGTTCACCCGGCAGTTGGCTGGCATGAAGCCCGCGCTGGAAGGCTTTCTGAGCAGCCTTTTGTCAGCTGATGTTTTCTCAACGCCTGCACTGGTTCGGGGTACCTACTTCACCTCTGTTGTGCAGGAGGGTGTGCCTGAAGATGCGTTTGTCTCCGCGGCTGCCAGTCACTATGAGGTATCCGGCCCGATTCAGCCGGCTCAGCGTTCGGGCCAGTCTGCGAGTCTGTTTACCCAGTCGCTTTTCCCGGGGATTATCTACCCGGAAGCCGGGCTTGCCGGGGATAACCAGCGGGTTGTAAGAAGTCGCCGGCGCAGGGTGGCGGTTGCCGCCGTTGTTGCCATATGTGCTGGTGCGGGAACCACTGCGGGCTGGCAGCACTATTTTATCAAGAACGCTGAAGCGGCAGCCTCGGTTGAAACAAGAGTCAGACATTTCATCGATAACTGGCAACCTGTGGGTTACGAGCCGGACGACACTGGCCGCAACCTGCTTGAACCACTGGACCAGTTGCGTCAGGCAACTCTGGCATTCGGGGATTATCGCAACCTGTGGCTGCCAGTGCGTGATATGGGCTTGTATCAGGGCGATAGAGTAGGGCCTGAAGTGGAGTCCTCCTACCTGGACATGCTGGCCTACCAGTATCTGCCGGCACTGATGTTCGGTGTTATGGGAGAAATGAGCCGGGCACCGGACGGCAGCCCGGAGCGCCTTGAACATCTGCGTGTGCTGCGCATGCTCTATGATGCCAGCGGCCGGCGTAAGGATATTGTAGCCATCTATATGAGGGAATACTGGCAGCGTGCCTTCCCGGGCCGCAGCGATACCCAACAGCGACTCCTGGCGCATCTTGATTACGCCATGGACTACACCGACCTGGGAAAGCAGGCTCGCAACGGTGATTTAAACGCGGATATGGCTCTTGCACCTTTCAAAAGCAGCGTGCAGTGGTCGCAACACGAGCTGGGACGGATATCGACACCTGAACGTGTCTACCGGAGTCTGGAGGTTGAGGCGGATCGCGAATTCAGTCAGCCAACTGATTTGGCCCGTGCTTCCGGACCCGCGTTCAGCAACGTTTTCGTGCGCGTGGATGAATATGGCGAACCGGTTGAAAAGCGGCCGGCTGAACGGTCAGGGCCGTCGCTAGAGACTGAGTCGGATCCTTTACGGATCTCTGCGCTGCTGACCCGGAGCGGCCTGGAAACCTGGTTCCTGCGCAAATCCAGCGCAGTTACTGAGTTGGCTCTGATAGACGCCTGGGTGCTGGGGCGCCGGGATAATGTGAATTTCAGCAAAGCCGATCAAGCAGAGCTGCAGAGCAGTCTGCAGAATCTTTACGCAGAGCATTACGTCAACGCCTGGCGTGGCGCTCTGAGCCGGGTGGATATCCAACAGTTTGACGACCTGAATCACGGGGTTCGTGTATTGGAAAGTCTTACCAGCGGTCATGAACCTCTGGTGCAGCTACTCGGGCAGGTACGCGAGAATACACAGTTGATACCCGCCGCAGATGGAGATAGCGCCGAGGCGCGGGAGCTACTCGAGCAATCAGCCCATTTTCGGATGCTACAGAACATTGAGCGCCAATTTACGGATCTGAACCAGCTCAGCCATAAGCAAGGGGATCAGCCCAGCGGACTTGAGCAGGTCATGCTGGTGCTGAACGATCTGCATGAATATTTACGCACAATCCAGGAGTCACCAGACAAGGGCAAGGCCGCCCTTAATGCGGCTCGGGCGAGAATGAGCCTGCAAGGTAGTGATCCGATTTTCACTCTGCAGCGAATGGCTGGGCATCAGCCTGAACCCCTTAACCGGCTGCTGAATCGGCTGGCTACTGAAAGCTGGCGGGTGTTGCTGGATCAAGCCGTGGCGCAACTGGAAAGAGAGTGGTACCAGGAGGTTTATCAGCCTTTTCAGCAGAATCTGGCACGGCATTATCCATTCAACACCAATGCCGGTCGCGATGTCGCCTTGCAGGATTTTGAGCAGTTCTTCGCACCAGATGGTGTGCTGGATACCTTCTACAAAGAGAACCTTAAGCTTTTTCTGGAAGACCATCCTGAACAGGTGGGTGATGCCCGTCGGGCCGGGCTGGTTCGTCGGGATGTGCTGGCATCTCTGGGGCACGCTGAGAAAATCCGCAGTGCTTACTTTACGCGCGGCGGCACGCTGGATGTGGAGTTCGCTCTGGAGCCCCAGAACCTGTCTTCCAACAAGCGCCGTAGTGTTGTGAACCTTGATGGTCAGCTGGTGGAATTCAGCCATGGCCCGCGCCAAAGTATCCCGCTGGTATGGCCCAACACCCTCAGGGACACGGTGGAAAGCCGGATTACCCTGGTGCCGGTGCAAGTGAACCGCTCACCGCGCAGCATCTCTCAGAATGGTCCCTGGGCGCTTTTCCGGCTGCTGGACAAGGCCGACATAACCGGCGTCAGCAGCAACGCTGTTGATGTTCGCTTTCAGGTGGACGACGGCGAAATGCGATATCGCCTGCACGCTGCGAGCAATGCCAATCCGTTCACCCAGCAGTTGTTGTCGGGATACCGGATACCTCGCAGCTTGTATTGAGTAACGCCGGGTTTCAAGGCGAAGTAATGGGTTCGTTGGCGAACCTGACGCAGAGGAACGGAGCAGGGAATGCTGATGTGTCAAATACGATGTACGTTCAGGCTGTGGTTGCCTGCTGTATTGCTGATGTTGCTGACTTCGGTTCGGGCGGGCTATGCCAGCCCGCCGCCAGTTCCCCTTGCCAATACGTATCAGAAGGGGGTTGCACTGGAGGAGTACTGGGTCAGCGAGAAGCTCGACGGTGTAAGAGCATACTGGGATGGCCGCAGGTTTTTATCGCGCAATGGAAACATTTATCAGGCACCGGCATGGTTTGTCGCAGGCTTCCCCGACATTCCCCTTGATGGCGAGTTGTGGATGGGGCGCCAGCGTTTTGCAGAGCTCTCCGGGGTGGTACGCAAGCAGTTGCCTGAGGACAGTGAGTGGCGCGGTATCCGGTTTCACGCTTTCGATTTCCCGGGCCCCGGTCCGTTCCACGACCGTTACGCTAAACTGCGGGCTGTGGTAGAAAAAGCGGACACTCCGTACCTGACACTGGTTGAACAAAAACCTGCTTCTTCTCACGCAGCGCTTATGGCCCGCCTGGATAAAATGGTCGCGGAGGGTGGCGAGGGGTTGATGCTCAAACGGCGCGATAGTCGTTACAAAGCCGGTCGCTCCGATGATCTGCTCAAAGTGAAAACGTTTGAAGACGCCGAGGCCATGGTGATTGAGCACCTGGCCGGCAAGGGGCGTCTGCAAGGGGTTATGGGGGCGATGATGGTGGAGTTATCGAGCGGTCGTCGCTTTCGCATCGGAACCGGCTTCAGCGATGCACTACGTGCACACCCACCCGCACCTGGGACCTGCATCACCTTCAAATATTACGGCCTGACGGCAACCGGCTTGCCACGTTTCGCAAGCTTTTTGCGTGTGCGTGACGACGAGCCTGAACAGTCCTGCTTTGCACTTTAATACGATTTTACGGGTTTCATTGGGTGCGTCTGGAAGGTCTGTAACTTGTAACGCATATCAGGCCTTGTGCTAGAGTAATTTGTGAATGGCTTTATGGGTTCCTTCATGGGCCCATCTCAGGCCGTTGTCGAATGAAGTCAGAAATCAATCAGGAGACAGCTCATGGAAAAGCAAACAGCACAAGATGAGTACGCCCGCGTGAAAGAGGATCTTCAGCTTCTGCGTGAGGACATGGCGTCGCTGACCAAAGCGGTTGCTGATGGCCAGAAGTCCAACGCTAATGACCTGAAAAGTGAAATCAGCCGTGAAACCCGGGCTGTGCTGGATCAGCTTCGTAAGCGAGGCGATGAGGCTCTGAGCCGCGCTACAGAGGCTGGCTCGAAGTCCGTTGAGAGTGTGGAGCATAAAATTGAGGAGAGGCCGTTTCTGAGTATCATCCTCATGTTCCTGGCGGGTGTCATTGTTGGCAAAATGCTTGATCGCTGATGCTGCCTGATTCTGCAACTATCCAGAGCACCCTTCGTAAGGCAGTTGCGGCCCTCACCGGGGTGGTGCTGGCTTTGGTGCTTCTTACGGCGTTGCTGATCACTGGCTTTTATTTGCTGGTGAACGCAGCGACCCTGGCCCTGGCTCCCCTTGTGGGCAAGCCAGGCGCCATGGCCATCACCGGGCTTGCATGCCTGTGTCTGTTGGCCCTGTTTTTTTATCGTATGACCCGCCCCGCCAGAAAGCTGCGCGATAATGAGAGTAAATCGTCTGATTCAGGAGCCGGTTCACCCGTCGATACTCTGCGCTTGTTGATTCAGCGTAATCCGCTTGAGGCAGCCTTGATGGCCTTTGCCGCCGGTGTTGTGGAACAAGGCGACCCGAGGCTGAAAAACCTGTTGCTTCAGGGAGGTATGACTCTGATGCGGCAATCTGCCGGCACTGGTAGCCCCCAAAGTGACAAATCCGAAGATGCGCCTTCACGTTCCACGGATAATTCGCCCGCCGAATAACCTGTCAGCCCCGCTTATAACCCCGTAATTCTCGCTGCTGCAAGCCCGGTAATATTTCTGGTTTTTACTCCGCTGTTTTTGTGTTGTCTTTTAAATTACTGATTAATATTAATAATTTATTTTTTCAAAAAGAAAATTAAGAGAGCATGAATAGATTTTAGTCCGGATGTAACCCAAACGCCGGAACAGAACTACTAGGGTAGTGGCATGCATTTCGAGGGCAACGATAAAACTTTTCGTGACCCTGGAAACGCACCAACGAATGGAACTCAAACCAGCGAGGAAGAAGCATTATGAACTCTAACTCCCGTATTGCACTAGCTACCATATTGTCCGCCAGCGTTTTCGCAGCTCCTGTGGCGCTCGCCCAGAGCTCAGCCGATCGTGATTCATCTGGCCCGTACATCAAAGGCAGTTACGGCGGTTACAAGTCACATGGCGGGGATTTCGATGATTCGAATGATCTGTACGGAGCAGGCCTCGGTTACCAGTTCAACGAATTCTTCGCTCTGGAAGCGAACTATGTCGACTTCGGCAACTTCGGTAAAGATGATGTAGAAGGTAAGCTCAAGGGCGGAGCGCTCGTGGCGATTGGTCGTTTGCCGGTAACTGAGAGCTTCGGTGTGTATGCCAAAGCCGGTGCCTTTGCGGCCGCGCTTGATGTGGATGCTTTTGATGAAGACGAAACCTATGACGAGGTGAGCCCCGTTGTTGGTGCGGGTGTCGACTTCCGCATCACGGAACACCTGACTACGTTCCTTGAGTACAACCGCTATAACGTCGATATTGACGAGAACGATTTCAATGGTCAGCTGAACAACTCCGGCCCGGATTTTGATACTGCTCAGGTTGGTCTCAAATTCCAGTTCTGATCGAAGTGACATGACCCCCGAAACGGTGTGGAGACTTTGTCTTCGCACCGTTTTTTTTGCTTGTCTTTATGCCTTCTACTTGCCCGATAGCTCGCCCGCCGCTCTTGCAGATATACTAACTTCCTGTGCTCCGGGAATAAGCCTGGAAGCAGATCTTTAAATGCTGTTTGGGAAAAGAGCTAATGTCTGGAAACCAACCTTTTGACTGGTCATCAACTCCCGCGGCTTTGTGGCGTCGCCATCGTGCAGGCCTGCGTGCAGTAAGGAGGCTTGACCCGGTTCAGTGGGGCTCTCTGACCGGCATCGAGCGTCAGCAGCAGGCACTTGCTCGCAACACCGAACGCTTTCTTGTCGGGGAGCCTTCGAACAACGCTTTGCTCTGGGGTGCGAGAGGGACGGGGAAGTCATCACTGATCAAGGCATTGCTGAACCGCTACAAAGAGCAGGGCTTGCGAATCATCGAGGTGGACAAGGATGATCTGGTGAATCTACCTGAAATTGTTGATGATATCTGCGATCTGCCTTTTCGCTTCATCATCTTCTGTGATGACCTGTCCTTCGATGTGGGGGAGTCCAGTTACAAGGCGCTCAAGAGTGTGCTTGAAGGCTCTCTGGAACTGCCGCCGGAAAACGTTCGCGTTTATGCGACATCCAACCGCCGCCATCTGATGCCGGAATTCATGTCCGACAACCTCTCGAGCAAGGTCGAGAACGGAGAACTGCATCCTGGCGAAGCAATAGAAGAACAGGTTTCTCTGGCTGACCGTTTTGGTCTGCAGTTGTCTTTCTACGCTTTTTCCCAGGACGTTTACCTGCAGGCAGTGGATGCACTGTTTCCAGAGGCTTCCGACCGGGAAAACCTGCACCGTGAAGCTATCCGCTTTGCAACTTCCAAGGGTGTGCGAAACGGGCGCACGGCGCAACAGTTCTACCGGCAGTATTCCGGAAATGAGAACACTGGTTGAAGCCTGCGTCTATTGTCGTTTTGCCAGGCGCATGAAGTGGTGATGTACGAACCGTATGCCCAGATACACCAGCGCCAGTGTGGCAGGAATGGCAATGCCCAGAGTCAGGGTTTTATTGAAGATAATTCCGGCTTCGTAAACTGAGTCCAGGATCAGCTTCAGCAGGCCAATCAGGTAGTAGGTGATGGCCACAACCGAGAAGCCTTCAACGGTATGCTGCATCATCAGCTGGATTTTCGAGCGCCTGTCCATGGAGCTGAGTAATTGCTGGTTCTGGCTCTGAATCGCCAGCTCTACCCGGGTGCGCATCATGTCAGAAGCGCGGTCTACCCGTTTCGAAAGATCTTCCAGGCGCTCGCTGACGGCTTCGCAGGTTTTTACTGCGGGAGTCAGCCGGCGGGTCATGAATTCTGTAAGAGTAAGGTGCCCGGAAAGCTCATCTTCCCTGAGTTCTTCCAGTCGCGTCAGTACCAGGCGGTGGTACGCACGAGTGGCGGAGAACCGGAAGGTGGCGTTCGCCCTGAAAGCCTCTATACGGGCGGCTATGTTGGTTAGCTGCGTCAGCAGTTTCTGTTCATCCACATCATGATTGTCTGCCAGTGCCTGGGTAATGACAGCGAGCTTCTGATCCATATCATTGAGCGATGGCGTGATCTCACGGGCAACAGGCAGCGCCAGAAGCGACATCAGTCGATAGGTTTCAATCTCCATAAGACGCTGGGTCAGTCGGCCCAGCTGACTGTCTGACATCTTGTGGTTCACCACCATAAAGCGCCCGAAGCCGTCTGTATGCAGCCTGAAGGTGCCCCACACCTTTGCGGCGCCTTCCTGGGGGCTGCTGCCAACCAGCCGTAATCCCTCAAAGTATTTGCGAACATCGTCGGGGTCACCATCGGCGCCTGACTCTGCGGGGAGTATGTCCAGATGGAAGGCGGCAATGACTGTGCCGGGCAGTTGCTTCAGCCAGTCTTGCGGCAGTGGGGTGATCCCGGTTTCGGCAAAAGGTTCCGAATCGTTCGCGGCCAGGTTGATGAAGGTGTAAGAGGCAAACTCCAGGTGCATTTCCCTGCGCACCCTCAGTGTTCCGAACGTTTGCTCAAAACAACCGGTTTCCTGCTCGGGGGCCGCATAGCCCAACTGCTCAGACAGAGCCTGCAGGTGTTTAAACTGCTGCTGGCGCTGTGCCGGTGTGGTCAGCACCGCAATATGGGTGACTCGGGCAGAACTGGGAAGAACCTGATAAGGCCGGGAATGCAGCTCGTTGTAGAGATCGTCCCTGAGAGGGTGAATCTCAAGAGACTCAAGTAGCTCGCTCACGGTGAGGGGGCCTGTTGTTATAAATGGGTGGACGGAATGATAACCCGGAAACAGACACCGTCAATGCTGCTTTGGACCTCATTGGCAGCTTCTACGCGCCCGCTGTGAAAATCAGCGATCAGCTGGACAATCAACAACCCCTGGCCTAAATGCCCCTCCTCCCGGCCTTCTCTTACTGATACGAAGGGACTGAAAATACTGGTGTCAGGGTTCACTGGCAAAGTTGAGCCTTCGTTGAACACAGACAGACAAACCCGGCTCTCGGTTTGCTCCAGACCAGTGATGATCCGGCCATTAGGCGGCGTGAAATCCCGGGCATTGTCCACCAGCTTATCCAGCAGTTGTACCATCAACTCCGGTGAGCCGGTCAGGTTGATGCCCGATTCCGGCCCGGTGTAGTTGAATTGATGGTGCGGATCCAGAATCTGGTAAGCCTTGGTCGCCTCGCTGATCACGTGCGCCAGGTCGAACGCCTCCTTGTCTGCGTTGTCGAAACTCTGCTCCAGCCGGGCTGCCTCGCTCATGCCGTTGAGAATTTTCCGCAAACGCTCCGTGGCCGCAGCCGCGCGCTCGATGTATTGCGAGCGTTCTTCTTCGGTTTCGCTATGGGAGAGATTTTCCAGTGATGAGCGCACCACAGCCACCGGAGTTCTGAGTTCATGCGACAGGCGCCGCGAAAAGCTTTCCAGATAGCGGTTGTAGCCGTGCAGCCGGTCGGACATCTGGGCGAAATAGTTCTGCAGCTGCCCCAGTTCATCCCGGGCCTTTGAGGCCGGAAGAGTGCCGATAATCCGGCCGTCCTGATCAATGCTGTTGCTGACCGCACGCTGTAAACGGGCGATGCGCCAGGACAGCCAGCTGGCATAACCCAGCAATACCAGAGTCAGGCTTACAATAATCAGGGTGCTGCGGGCAATGACCGAGCCCAGGGTGGAGCCCGACAGAGTCAGCAGTTGATCCAGAGACTGTTCAAGCACCAGAGCCCGGCCGCCAAATACGGGCCGGGTGGTCATCAGCCAGACGCTGCCATCTTCATGGCGCACAAGACCCTCGCCTGGCAGAGTGTTCATGTCGAGCCGTTTGGTATTGGTGGCCAGGGGGGCTGGTCTGGGTTGATAAAACTGCACCAGCGCCCGGAGAGCATTGAGGCTGATATGTTCAATTATCTGAAAAGGGCTGAGTGCTTCGAACTCTGGCCGTGCCTCCCTCGAAGGCGTTGACTGCTGTGCGACCACCCAACCGGCCGGCTCGATTAACCTGGCGATTTGTCCCCCGCTCATACCCGTGATCAACTGTCGCTCCAGTTCAGGCTTGCGTTCGACCAGAACCGATATTCCATCTGCAGACGTGGCTGTTTGCGCCGAATCTGAATTGTCCTGCCATCGGGCGGTAAAGCCCAGCCGGCTGCCCTGCGGCGGCTTGGGCAGCTCGAGTTCAAGCTGCCAGCCACTTCCCACACTGTGCCAGTAACCATTGACCCGATAGTCCGGCTTTAGAGCGTTTACTGACTTGGCGTAATCAGCGTTATAAATGGTGGCGTAAACCTTTCCGGGTGCGGGGGTGCGGATTAGCCAGGAGGTAGGCCGGGTATCCGGGTCCAGCTCGCCGCCCGCTGGCTCCAGCCGGAGCAGGAGCCGGTCATGGGGTTGTTCGGGCGCGCCGGGATTGAAGAATACGGGCTGGCGATTACTGATACGTATCAAAAGGTACAGTTGGCGCTGGTCGGTAGCCGCTTGCCAGCGCATGCTGGGCTGGCCTGTGTTTTCTGCTGGTTGATCCGGTGATTCAGCAGACTGCCAGGGTTGGAACTGATCCCCTTCGTCGTATCCTGGCCAGTCGTCGCTGTAGCCGTCGAGATTGAGGGGGCTGCTCAGGTTTTCCACATATATGGCAGGCGTCAGGGCTGTAACAACGGGGAGTCCGATGCTCAGGTCTCCTGCAGCTTGTGCCAGTCGTTCAGCCTGATCCTGCAACTGCTGGAGGGCCTGCTGTCGCAGCGCCTGATCCAGCTCCAGTACAAATTGCAGGCCGGCCCAGGGGATCAGGAGCATCAACAGGCTGGCAACAAAGAGCTGACGTTTGAGGGTCACGAATCAGAGCTCACGGGCATTCCAGCGATAGCCCATTCCGTAGGCGGTCTGGATGCTATCGAAGGCGCTGTCGAGCTGCAGGAATTTGCTCCGGATGCGCTTGATGTGTGAGGTCACGGTGTTGTCGTCCAGGTGGGTGTTCGCTGCCTCCATCAGTTGGTCGCGGCTGCGCACGTGGCCGGGGTGCTGTGCCAGTGAGTGCAGCATCCAGAACTCTGTAACGGTGAGGTCTATTGCGGCCTGATCCCAGGCTACGGTCATGCGGTCTACGTTGAGGCTGAGGCGGCCACGGTTTACCACTTCATCCGGTTTCTGCAGGGCTTCAGCCCAGGCGTCGGCCCGGCGCAGCAGGGCGGTCACCCGTGCCAGCAAATGTTCCATGCTCATGTCTTTGGTGACGTAGTCGTCTGCACCGAGGCGCAGGCCGTGCACGGAATCGATATCGCTGTCGCGGGCCGTAAGGAAGATGACAGGCAGTGTTGCGGATAGTGAGCGCAGATCCTGACACAGAGTGAAGCCGCCTTCGGGTTCATCGCCAAGGCCGACGTCGATGATGGCGAGGTCGGGCAGGGCCTGGCGCAGCACCTGCCAGGCGGAGGATCGGTCTCCGTAGGTGGACACTCGATAGCCGCGGCGTTCGAAGGCGGCGCGGTAGTTGTCGCGGATGGCGGGTTCGTCCTCTATCAGGACAAGGTGTTTTTTCATGGTTTTGGCTGTTATCCGTGGGTGTTGGGCTCTATTTAAACACGGCAGGCCCTGAGAACAAGGTTAGCTTGCGGTGTTGTCATAATTCATCACTTTTTGTTCGCGGAATGTCGGATTCTGCCATGGGAGTTCCTTTTCAGATTGCTGAAATGGCGAGGTCTTATTGAATCGTGTCGCTAAAGGATCTTGCCATGATGTTTTCTTCCCTATCGTCTAAACACAGTGCTTTCCCTTTTTGTCTGAGTCCGCCCCCCAGTAAGGTCGAGGCCTCCTCCAAAACACGCTGTGAATACTTCCCTGTACGCTCGGCTCCGCCTCTCGCTGCTTCATGCTCCTGCGTCGCAGCGAGAGTCCTGGGCAGGCCATCCCTGGCCAGCCCGAGAAGAGCTTTGCGCTCTTCTCCCATGGCTCCGCACGGTTTTGGAGGAGGCCTCGACCTTACTGGAGGGCTCAGTGCAAAGCGCTCGCATCGTGTTCGGCGTTTTATGGAGGGGGTTAGTTTGTGGATGGCAATGTTGCTGGTGCTGTTTGTTCAGCCTATCTATGCCGAAGCCAACACTGGCAATGAGGATTCCGCAGGTGTGCTGCATTTTGTTGACGGTAAGGGCCAGTGGCAGGAGCCCGCTTTGGTGCTCGGAAGCGATTTTGATGTTCGCGTTAGTGGGCTGATCGCAGATAGTACGCTGGTGCGAACGTTCCGGAACACCAGTGACCAGTGGCGCGAGGGGGTGTTTGTGTTTCCGCTGCCGGAGAAGGCCAGTGTTTACGGGCTGACCATGAAGGTGGGGGAGCGCACGATTGTGGGTGAGGTTCAGCCCCGTGAGGAAGCAAAGAAAACCTATGAGAAAGCTCGGGATTCCGGGCGTCATGCGGCGACGGTTGAGCAGCAGCGCCCGAATCTGTTTACCACACGGGTGGCAAATATTCCGCCGGGGGCGACGGTGAGTGTGGAGTTGAGTTATCAGCAACTGGTGAATTATCGGGATGGGGTTTTTGAGTTGAGTGTGCCCACGACGCTAACCCCTCGCTATATGCCGGGTGCACCTTTGGCAGTAACGCCGCAGCAATGGCAGGGCGGCTGGGCGGTGCCTACCACGGAGGTGCCCGATGCGGATGCCATCAGTCCGTTTACGGTGGATGTGGCCGATGTCGCTGCGGACAGCCACCGGGCGTCGGTTCGGTTTACTATTGATGCGGGTCTCCCTCTGGCGCGGGTGTCCAGTCCCAGCCATGAGCTGGTTTCCCGGCAGGACGGGCAGGTGATGATGGTTCAGCCTCAGGCTGGAGAGATTGTGATGAACCGGGATTTTGTGTTGCGCTGGCAGCCACTTGCGGGCCAGGAACCGGGCGCCGCTGTTTTTCATCAACAGTGGGAAGGGGAAGACTATCTGCTGGCGATGGTGGTGCCCGGGCGGGCCGGAAAAACCCGATTGCCGCGTGAGCTGACGTTTGTGATTGATACCTCCGGTTCCATGGCGGGGGAGTCGATTCAGCAGGCAAGGGAGGCTTTGCAACTGGGGCTGGAGACACTGGCACCGGGTGACCTGTTCAATGTGATTCAGTTCAACTCCCAGCCGCACGCTCTGTTTATGCAACCGGAGGAGGCAACGGGGAACAATCTGGCCCGTGCACGCCAGTATGTTAGTCGGTTAAAGGCAGATGGAGGTACGGAGATGGCTCCGGCACTGACCATGGCTCTGCAAAGCCAGCGCAAGAACGCGGGTGAGTTGTCAGGAGATGAGGCATCGGAAGAACCATCACGAGTGCGCCAGGTGGTGTTCATGACCGATGGTGCGGTTGGCAATGAGTCTGCGCTGTTCAGCCAGATCCGTCGTCAGTTGGGTGATCAAAGGCTGTTTACGGTGGCTATAGGCTCTGCGCCTAACCGGCATTTTATGCGTGAAGCTGCGCGTTGGGGGCGAGGCAGTTATACCGCGGTGCAGGACCCTGCAGATATCAGCGGCCCTCTGGTCCGGTTGTTTGCGGCCATGGAAGCGCTGGTGCTCACAGATATCGACGTACGTTGGCCGGGTCAGCCAGCGTTGGCTATGGAAGACAGTTTTCCGCGCCGCCCCGGCGATCTTTTTCAAGGAGAGCCACTGCTACAGGTGGTGCGAGGAGTCCCGCCAGTTGGTGAGTTGAGTGTGTCTGGCCGTTTGCCGGGCGGTGCAGCCTGGCAGAGAAGCCTGGATTTGCAGCAGGCTGCTTCAGGCTCAGGCCTGAACCGTTACTGGGCCCGGGAGAAAATCGACAGTCTTCTTGATAAAGCAAGGGTAGAGGGGCTGGAGCCGGACAAAGAGAGAATCACCCGTCTGGCGGTTGAGCATAGTCTTATGTCGCCTTACACCAGTTTTGTGGCGGTGGATGTAACGCCCGCCCGCGATCCCGAGAGCGTCTTGTTAAAAGACAATCTGCCAACCTTGCTGCCCGCTGGAAGTCAGCCAGGTATGGCTCGTTACCCGCAAACGGCAACGGTTGCGCCCTTGCTTGTTGCCCTGGGGCTGCTTGGACTGATGTTCTCTGCTGCTATTGCACTGCTGCGCAGGCGGGCCTACCCATGAGCCGCCTGCTGCTGTTGCTGATAACAAGCTCTGCCACTTTGTTGGTCTTCGGCCTGTGGATTCCTCTGAAAGCCGTGGTCGCTCAGGAGCTGTTAGAGCTTGCCTGGGCGGAGAGTCAGGCCCGGCAAACCGAATCCCGGCCCTGGCCATGGGCAGACACCTGGCCTGTGGCGAAATTGTCCATGCCGGGGTTAGGGGATTCAATGATCGTACTGGCGGGTGTCCACGGGGAGAGCCTGGCATTCGGGCCGGGTCAGATGATGGGCATGGAAGGTCAGCAGGGTACGGTCATCATTGCGGGTCACAGGGATACTCATTTCCGGCCCTTGCAGTACCTGGAACCCGGCAATGAACTGCAGTTGCAAAATGTTGACGGGCGCTGGCAGGGTTATCGGGTACAGGAAACAAGGGTCGTGGACAGTCGTTCGGAGTTTATCGATACCCACAAGTTGCCTGAAGGCACCCTTTTGCTGGTTACCTGCTACCCGTTTGACACCATGGATGCAGGTGGGCCGTTGCGTTTTGTGGTGGAGGCCCGTGCCGAAGGTATTCGCACCTCTGGCGCTCTCAGTCAAAGCTCCTCAGGAAAAATACACACTGTTGCAGGCCTGTGAACTTGGCGTACACTTGTGCGCCAAAACCCCGTTTCAGAGTTTTTCGTATGGGCTTTATCAGAAATTTTCTGGCCTGGATGAGTGTTCCCGTGCTTTGTATACTTGCCCTGCCATTCTTTATTCTCAGGCCGTTCAACCCGGATAATAATCGGCTACTGGCGATAGCAATAGCCAGGACCGGCCGCGCAATACTCGGTATGGAGCGGCCCGTGGAAGGTGTGGCGAACATGCCTCAGGATCGCCCTGTGGTGGCTATTTGCAATCACCAATACAACGATGACCTTTTTGTTGTAGGTGATCTGGTGGCGCCCCGCACCGTAACCGTGGGCAAATCATCATTGGTCTGGATCCCGTTTTTTGGCTGGGCATTCTGGCTGGGCGGTAATGTGATATTGAACCGCGCCCGCTCCCGCAAAGCCGTTGCAGTCATGCAAGCCACCAGCGAGGCGATCACCCGCGAGAATAAAAGCCTGTGGGTTTTTGTGGAAGGCACCCGAAGCAAAGGTCGGGGGCTGCAGAAGTTTAAAAAAGGTGCTTTTTACGCGGCGGTGACGGCCGGAGCGCCGATTGTTATGGTGTGCGCTGCCGAGTATCGAAACAAAACCCTGGGTTGGTTTGGCAGGCGTGAGCCGGTACCTATGCGGATTCTGCCCCCGGTGGAAACAACAGGGCTTACCACTGAGGATGTTCCTGCCCTGATCGCGCGCTGTCATAAAGAGATGGCGGAGGCGATCGCAGATCTCTGAGATGCGCAAGGCCTGATTACTCTGTATAAAGAGTCTCTCAAAGGACATCCTGCAAGGAGAGAAAAACGATGAACCTGATTCTGTTTCTGATTATCGGCGGTGTTGCCGGCTGGCTCGCTGGCCTGATCATGAAAGGCCGTGGTTTTGGTGTACTGGCCAATATTGGTATTGGCATCGTCGGTTCGTTTATCGGCGGCTTTGTTTTCCGCCTGCTGGGACTGGCTGCTCAGGGCGCTATTGGTGAGCTGGTCACCGCCACCGTCGGTGCTGTGTTACTGCTGGCGATCGTCAGCCAGATCAGGAAGAGCTGAAAATGATCGTACCTGTTACCGGTGTGTTTGCTGCCGTACTCGGTATTTTATTACTGGTGCTTTCTGCCCAGGTTGTGAAATTCCGTCTGAAATTTAAACAAGGCATGGGTACCAACGGCGATCGTGATTTTGAAGCCGCCGTCCGCGCTCATGGCAACCTCGTAGAATATGCTCCGCTGGGCTTGATCATGCTGGGTATTGCGGAGCTGAACGGGGTGGCAAGCGGAGCTGTTTACTGGACAGGAATGGCCCTGGTGGTCGGCCGGATACTTCACGCCTGGGGCATGATTAATGGCCACGGAGAGGAGCATAAAGCTCGGGCGATTGGCATTGTGCTGACCTGGCTGGCGATTCTGGTTGCGGCGATTCTGCTGTTGTGGAATGTGTGGCAGGTTTACGGCTGATTGTCTCAGCTAAACCTCCGGGGCCAGATACTCTGGCCCCGGACAGATTTCCTTTCTAGAGTGCTTTCGCCATATCGTGGGTCAGGTATTCCAGCTCTACCCGGCGATTAGCGG
Organism: Marinobacter sp.; assembly: GCF_048259445.1. Lineage (GTDB taxonomy): Bacteria > Pseudomonadota > Gammaproteobacteria > Pseudomonadales > Oleiphilaceae > Marinobacter. Next base: position 160,066 of record NZ_JBLXHQ010000008.1, read on the forward strand.
CGCGATCATCCGGCGTGGCCAGTGGGCGGGCCGAACCCCAGCTGGCAACCAGAATACGGGATTCCGCAACCCCCTCCTTAATCAGAAGCTTGGTGACGGCATTGGTCCGAAGCCTGGATAAAAAACGGTTATAGTCCTCGGCACCAAAATTATCAGAGTGACCATGAATCCGGACACTGAGGGTGGGGTGCTGCCGCAAATAAGTTGCATGTTGCAGGATAATCGCTGTGTCTGAGGCGTCCAGTGCGTGCTTGTTGAAACCGTAGTGAAATCTGACCCGATGTGGGGGCTTGTCTTCAGTCGCCCTGTTTTCAGTTAGAAAAGTGGCTGGGTTAAAGCCGTATGCTACGGCGGCTTTGGCAATCAGCTCCGGGTTATCCAATACGAGTACGGTCATCTGCAGTATCCTTGTTCCAGCTCTCTGGTTTTTCTTGTTATTCCTGCTCACTATTGGCCGAGACAGAAATAACGGCAATTGGCGGATGGTCGACATGACATTCACGCTGAATATCATTTAAGCGCGAAAATAAGACACTGATATGATAGAAAACAGTTTTTCAGGGACAGATTATGATGAATTGTGACCGCCCATGCTGATTATTCCTGCCGAGAACGCTGTTAACTGGAAGC
>NZ_JBLXHQ010000009.1:0-62302 GCF_048259445.1 Marinobacter sp.
TGCGCGGGTTTTTCGCGGTGCGGTCAAGGGTCCACACTTCAACATTGATTTTCATGGAGCTGCGGCCGATGTCTACCAGCTCGCAGTAACAGCCGACCTGGGACCCGACTCGCAGAGGTGAGAGAAACTCCATTCCGTCCATAGCCACGGTAGCGTTGCGGCCGAGAGAAATACGGCCTGCCACAGTGGCTGCGGCAATATCCATCTGTTTGACTAACCAGCCAGCGAACACGTCGCCGTTGGCGTTTGTATCCTGTGGCAAGGGCACTATCTGGAGGGTGAGATCACCACGGGGTTTGGGTTTGTCGTCGTCGTACGCAGTCATGAAGCCAGCCTTTTCTTGATCTCTGGAATTATTTTCCTAGCATGTTAGCGACCCAGCACGCCGCTGCAAGCTTATTTACGGCATCTGCTCAATATTTCAGGCGGTGTAACAAAGCTGTCACACAGAGGCTCTAATCTTCACTCATCAGTAAACCGGTGCTGTACACAACATAAGTGACTGATGGAGATTCAACGTGATTAAACAGAATACAGTTCTTGCTATCGCTGCTTTGACCGGCGGGTTATCCATGATATCCGCACCGGCCCTGGCCCGTGACACCGTAAACGTTGTGGGTTCGTCAACGGTTTATCCTTTCGCTACGGTTGTAGCCGAGCGCTTCGGACGCAACACCGACTTCCCTACGCCCAAGCTGGAATCAACAGGTTCCGGAGGTGGCTTCAAACTGTTTTGTGCCGGCATAGGTACTCAGCACCCGGACATTACCAACGCGTCCCGCCGAATGAAATCCAGCGAGTTCACGATGTGCCAGAACAACGGTGTAGAAGCCATCACCGAGGTGAAAATTGGCTCCGATGGCATCGTGATCGCCAACTCCAGAGAAGCTGATCGAATGGATCTGAGCCTGCGTCAAGTGTTCTTGGCGCTTGCCAAGGACGTTCCGGACCCCGAAGGCGGGGACAAGCTGGTTGCCAATCCTTACGAGAAATGGAGCGATATCGATTCCAGCCTGCCGGCCAAAGAGATCAGTGTAATGGGGCCGCCTCCCACTTCTGGTACCCGCGACGCCTTTGTAGAAATTGCGATGGAAGGTGGTTGCAAGACTTTTGGTTTCATAAAGGCGATGGAAAAGAAAGAAATGCGCGGTGTTTGCCACAACATGCGTGAAGACGGTGCGTTTGTTGAGGCAGGCGAAAACGATAACCTCATTGTTCAGCGTCTTGCTCAGGACAAAGACACGCTGGGTATCTTCGGCTACAGCTTCCTGATGGAAAACAGCGGTGAAATCCAGGCATCAACCATCAATGGTGTAGAGCCCACCCCCGATACTATTGCCGATGAGCAGTATCCAGTGGCTCGCTCACTGTTTTTCTACATTAAAAATGCTCACGCAGGGGTTGTCCCGGGTGTCCAGGAGTATGCCAAGGAGTTCACCAGCGAAGGCGCCTGGGGCGACAACGGCTACCTGGTAGACGTGGGTCTGATCCCTAACCTCCGCAATGTGCGCATGGAAACAGCGAAAGCGGTCAGGGAACTCATACCAATGACTGGTAACGAGCTTTAACACCAGAATGGCAAGCAACAGGGGCGATGAATCAAGGAGACAGTCATGAACCAGAGAGAGAACCATGCAGACATCTGACTTATTGCCCCTGGTTCTGGTGCTTGCCGCGGTGGCTTACGGGTTCGCTTACATGCGCTCCCGGGCCGTGGCAGCGCCCTTGGGTGGTATTCGCAACCTCAAGGCTCTGCCGGCTTACTATGCCGCCAGAGCCGCACTTTGGTGCGCAATCCCCGCGCTGATTATATTGGGCACCTGGGCGGCTTTTGAAGGCAAAGTCATTCAGGACATTGTGATGGCTTCTCTGCCCGCAGAGCTGGCACCGCAATCGGCAGGGCACGCCAGCCTGACGCTTTCCCAGATCAGTAATCTGGCAGCCGGCAAACTGGACCCTGCCATGGTTCCGGATGGGATATCTGGCGCAGCAACATTATTGCAGGAGTTGCGTGAGCAAAGCAGCAGCTTCAAAGCGCTATTGGTGATTCTGATTGCGGTTCTTGGCGGCGCTTTCGCCTGGACACGCGTTGCACCGCACATCAATGCCCGCAAGAGTGTGGAGCGCACGTTGCAGCGGCTGTTTTTTGTGTGCGCCGCCGTCGCGATCCTCACCACCATCGGGATTGTTTTCTCGGTAATTTTTGAAACTGTCCGTTTTTTCGGCAAGGTGCCGATGAGCGAATTTCTGTTTGGCACCAGCTGGAGCCCGCAAACTGCACTGCGGGCAGATCAGATAGGTTCAGAGGGTGCGTTCGGCATTATCCCGCTGTTTACCGGCACTCTGATGATTTCCGCCATTGCGCTGTTGATTGCCGTGCCGGTGGGCCTGCTGTCGGCGGTGTATCTTTCGGAATATGCCAGCCGTTCGGTGCGCGCGGTGGTCAAACCCCTGCTGGAAATGCTGGCGGGCGTGCCTACGGTGGTTTATGGCTTTTTTGCAGCGCTCACGGTGGCCCCTTTTATCCGCGATCTGGCTCTGATTCTGGGCCTTGAGGCATCCTCCCAGAGTGCGCTGGCGGCCGGACTGGTGATGGGCATCATGATTATTCCGTTTGTATCGTCGCTGTCGGATGACGTGATCAACGCAGTTCCGCGCACCCTTCGGGACGGTTCCCTGGCGCTGGGTGCCACCCAGTCTGAAACCATGAAGAATGTGATTTTTCCCGCCGCTTTGCCCGGCATTATGGGCGGCATATTGCTGGCCGCATCCCGTGCCATTGGTGAAACCATGATCGTGGTGATGGCCGCCGGCCTGGCCGCAAACCTGACGGCCAATCCGCTGGATTCGGTTACAACGGTGACGGTACAGATTGTCACCCTGCTCACCGGTGACCAGGAATTCGACAGCGCCAAGACACTGGCCGCGTTTGCTCTGGGCATGATGCTCTTCATCGTAACGCTGTTGCTGAACGTGATTGCACTGAAAGTCGTGCGCAAATACAGGGAACAATATGACTAACCCGGGCTCACAGGCGGAGCTTGTCCGCCGCTCACTCAAGCGCCGCTATCGCAAGGAACGTCGATTCCGCTTCTATGGCATAACCGCCATTTCGATCGCACTGTTCTCGCTGGTGATTCTGTTTACCGATATTGTCAGCAAGGGCTATACCGGCTTCATCAAAACCACGGTTACCCTTGAGGTGCATCTGGATGGAGAACTGATGTACCTGAACGATGCCTCGGATCCGGAACAGATCGCCATGGCGGATTTTCAGGCGCCTGTTATCAAGGCCTTGCAAGGGTATTTCCCGCAGGCCACGAGCCGGGCGGACAAGCGTGAGCTCAGCCGGATGACAGGCAGCTACGCCAGCAATCAGGTACGTGATCTGCTGACTGAGAATCCGGATTGGCTGGGCAGTACGCGCACTATCGAGTTTCCGGCGCACGATACGGTGTCGGTATACGTAAAGCATGCGGGTGATCCGGCCTACTCTATTCGCCTCACCGAGCAGCAACAACGCTGGACGGACGAGTTGCTCAGCAAGGGGGTGATCAGTACCGGGTTTAACGATGTGTTTTTCAGCAGTGGCGACTCCAGGGAGCCGTCCAACGCCGGTATTCTCGGTGCGCTGATCGGGTCTTTGCTGACGTTGGGCGTTACCCTGGTCATTGCGTTTCCGGTGGGTGTGGCTGCGGCGGTGTATCTTGAGGAATTTGCACCCAGCAACCGCCTGACGGACTTTATCGAGGTCAACATCAACAACCTCGCCGCCGTGCCCTCCATCATCTTCGGGTTGTTGGGGCTGGCGGTGTTTATCGGTCTGTTCGGCATGCCCCGGTCGGTGCCCGTGGTGGGCGGCCTGGTACTGGCGTTGATGACCCTGCCTACCATCATTATCTCGAGTCGTGCGGCGATCAAGAGTGTGCCGCCGTCGATCCGTGAGGCTGCAGAAGGCATAGGGGCCTCTAAAATGCAGGTGGTGTTGCACCATGTGTTGCCTCTGGCCATGCCGGGCATGCTGACCGGTTCCATTATTGGCATGGCGCAGGCGCTGGGTGAAACCGCACCTTTGTTGCTGATTGGTATGGTGGCCTTCATCGTCGAGATCCCTGACGGCTTTTTCAGTTCAGCTACCGTGTTGCCCGTACAGATCTTCATCTGGGCTGGTAGCGCTGAACAGGGATTCGTGGAGCTGGCCTCCGCGGGCATTATGGTTCTGCTCGCCTTCCTGATAACCATGAATGCGTTTGCCATCTGGTTGCGCAAGCGCCTTGAGCGCCGTTGGTAAAGAGGCAACAGTTATGAGCACTATCTGTGACACTATCCATGGCAATATCCATGGCACTATTTCCAGCACTATGAACCCAACAGTTATCAAAGAGGCAAAGATGCCTGAAGCAGACCCGAAAAAAGCTACGACTGAGCGCCCGGCAGATACTGTGATCGAAGAAGGTAAAACTGTCGGTATTCCGTTCTCTGACGACCCCAAGTTCAAGCTGCGGGACGTGGAAGTGTTTTACGGTGAAACCCGGGCTATAAAAAACATCAGCCTGGATATTGCCCGCAACGAGGTCATCGCGTTTATCGGGCCTTCCGGGTGCGGCAAATCCACCTTCTTGCGCTGCCTGAACCGGATGAACGACAGTATCGATAGTTGCCGGATCAAAGGCTCGCTGCAACTGGATGGCCAGGATATCTACGACGCCAAGCGCGATGTTGTGGAGTTGCGAGCCCGTGTGGGCATGGTGTTCCAGAAGCCGAACCCATTCCCGAAGTCTATCTACGATAACGTTGCTTATGGCCCGCGAATTCATGGCCTGGCCAACCGCAAGTCAGATCTGGACGATATTGTGGAAAACAGCCTGCGCAAAGCCGGTCTGTGGGATGAGGCCAAGGACCGCCTTGATGCCATGGCGACCGGTATGTCAGGCGGTCAGCAGCAGCGGCTGTGTATCGCCAGAGCCATCGCCGTCAGCCCGGAAGTGGTGTTGATGGATGAACCCTGTTCAGCGCTGGATCCTATTGCGACAGCTCGAATTGAGGAGTTGATTGCCGAGTTGTCCGAGAGCTACACCATTGTGATTGTGACTCACTCGATGCAGCAGGCCGCGCGGGTCTCCAACCGCACTGCATACTTTCACCTGGGCCACCTTGTGGAAGTAAACGATACAAGCAAGGTGTTTACCATGCCGGAACATGAACTGACTGAATCATACATTACCGGTCGTTTCGGCTGATCCGGGCGCAAAGAACAGGGGAGATAAGCACGATGGTTGCGAAAAAAGACGAAGTATACGGAGATCACATCTCGAATCGGTTCAACGATGAGCTTCTGGCCTTGAAAACCCGTTTTCTGAAAATGGGCGGTCTTGTGGAAACCCAGATCGACAGTGCCGTGAAGGCGTTGATAGACGGAGATGGGCATCTTGCAGAAGAAATCCGGGCGAAAGACAAGATGGTGGACCGGATGGAGATGGATATTGATGAGGAAGCTATGCTCATCATCGCCCGTCGTCAGCCGACCGCCCGGGATTTGCGGCTGGTGATTTCAGTAATCCGGATGGTGGCGGATCTGGAACGGGTGGGCGATGAAGCCAAGAAGATTGCCAAGTTTGCGATCAAGCTCACCGAGGAAGGCCAGGCGCCCCAGGGCTATGTGGAAGTACGCAATATAGGTGCCCATGTGATGGGTATGCTCCACGACTCGCTGGATGCCTTCGCGAGACTGGATTCCGAACAGGCTCTGCGAGTAATGAAGGAAGATAAACGGGTGGATGAGGAATATCAGGCTGCCGCCCGCACTCTGCTTACATTCATGATGGAAGATCCCCGTAATATTCCACGCTGTATGTCGGTGATGTGGGTTTTGCGGGCGCTGGAACGAGTAGGCGATCACGCCTGCAACATTGCCGAGAACGTGATCTTTATGGTTAAAGGCGAAGATGTTCGCCACACACCGATGGAAGAAGCGGAGCGGGTCGTGGGGCGCTAAGCCCCACTCATGCCAGTCAGCGCCTTAGCCCTGCTTCATTTTATCGGTGTAGGGAGGCCAGCCGAATGGCTTGCCCGCCAGCAGGTGAAGATGAATGTGGAACACGGTCTGGCCAGAGTTTTCGCCGCAATTCATCACAGTGCGGTAGCCGTCGTCGGCAAAGCCCATCTCTTTGGCGAGCTTGGCCGCTACCCAGTAAAGGTGGCCGACCAGTTCGCGATCCATCTCTTCGATGTCATTGATGGTTGCGATCAACTTTTTCGGGATGATCAACAGGTGTACTGGCGCCTGGGGGTTGATATCGCGAAACGCCAGGCTGATGTCGTCTTCGTAAACGATATCCGCGGGGATTTCGCGGTTGATGATTTTGGTAAAAAGGGTTTCGGACATCCTGGTTTCCTTTTATTTATCGTTGCTCTTCAACTTTGCTCTCTATCTATAGCTGCACTGTATTCAGGGTGTGCAGATACTTAAAACTGATTCATGCCAGGCAGCCGGGCACTTAGCTGCCTGATGACGGCTGGCAGTTCATCGTCGATTCCCATGGCATAGCGAGCCACCTGGTTTCGGGCAAAGGGCAGGGCGCGAGCGGCGCTCAAACCGATGTTCCGGAGCAGGTGGATCGGCGGAATCCGGTTGCTGAACAGATGATAAAACGCGTCCATGGCAAACATCATGCGCCGGTTCGCCGGCCGCCTTTGCTGTTCATAGCTGGCAAGAACCGTCACTTCGGCCAGATCTTTGCCCGCTCTCCTTGCCTCTTTAAGAATACTTTGCAGGCACCGGGCATCCTGAAATCCGAGATTTACACCCTGCCCTGCCAAGGGATTAATGGTGTGGGCGGCGTCTCCCACAAGCACAATGCGACCCGCCGAATAGTGCTTCGCGTGCTGACGGGCAATGGGAAAGCTGGCGCGGTCTTCAATATGGGTAAGCAGTGGCAGTTCTGCTGGAAAGTTCTGCTGTATCTCCGCCATCAGTGTCTCATTGCTCAGGCTTTTGAGGCGGGCGATCTCCTCTGGTGCGTCGTACCACACCAGCGAAGCACGGCTTTCCCCGGGGTGATCTGATCCTGCACTGTACAGGGGCAAAAAGGCTCTTGGGCCAGAAGGGTAAAATCCTTGCCAGGTAATGTCTTGTACCGGCCCCTGATAGCGCACGGAAATGATCATGGCCTGCTGGCTGTACTGATTTTTTGTAACGCCTATGCCCGCCATTCCCCGCACCCGGGATTGTGCGCCGTCTGCGCCTATAACCAGCGTGGCGGTCAGTTCCTCGCCATTCTCAAGTGCGACTCTGGCCTGGTCACCTGTCTGGTCAATACCAGTGACGCCATGGCCGGCCAGTATGGTGACCGAGGGTTCGGCTTCTGCCGCCTGCCAAAGGCCCTGCTGGGTCACCGAGTTTTCAACGATATGGCCAAGGTGAGAGGCGTTCAGCCCTGCGGCATCGAACTCCACCTGGTTAGATGTTCGCGGTAGCAGGTTGCTCAGGGGGTGTCGGGTTTCATCCCACACCGCGAGCCGGCGATAGGGCGTCGCTCGCATGTTGAGGATAGGGTTCCAGGCACCAAGGCTCTGCAGATAGCGCTCGCTGCCTGCGCTGAGAGCTGACACGCGGATATCGGGAGCCGAATCAGGGTCGAACCCGGGTGCGGGGGCGCGATCAACCATCGCAACACTGAAGCCCTCCCGTCCGAGACCGGTGGCAAGTGCGGCGCCGACCATGCCGGCGCCGACAATCACAATATCAAAAGCTTGAGTCATATCGGGTTCCTGTCTGATGCCCACAGTTTACGCGATGGCAAAGATCAGACAAGCGGCCGGGATCAAGCCGGTTATAAAAGCACTATCAGCCAGCCATGCCGGATGCCCGTTGCTTTGATGCTAGTCCGGGCTGATGGCCGCTTTTTGAAAGCCAGGCAGGCTTCTGGGTCCCGGGCTTGATGAAGCCCCGGTGAAGGACCATGGGCTGAACCAGGTTCAGGAAATCCCGGGTTTTCATGTGCAGGGTCTCGGTATGACTCCCGGCGGCGAAGGCAAGTTCGGGCTGTTCTGTCAGCGACTCGGCGCAGTAGACGGTCATGCCGAACAGGTTGCCGAACGGCGGCATGGCGCCGACCTCGCAGTTCGGGAAACGATCCTGGAATGTCTGTTCATCAGCGAGGTCGACGAAGTCTGTATCCAGAATACGGGAAAGACTCTCCCAGCGAACACGCCAGGTTGCTGGCATGACCAGCATCGCCATCTTTCCATCCAGTTCGATAATGACGGTTTTAACGACCTTGTCACCCGCAATTTTCACGTGATGAGCAAGTTCCTGAGCGGTAAATGCGGGGGGGTGAGTGAGGCACATGTATTCAACATTTGCCTCATCAAGAAATTCTTTTAACTGCTGTATCGGCATAGTGACAGCCTCCTACCAGCAATGACAGCAATCCGGAGCGGCTATTAAGAGCTTTACTTGCTCCGGAGATGGCCTGACGGGGCCGTTCGGCCCCGTCATTAATGGTCAGCTTAGCTGAGGTTGTGCAGTTTGCGAGTAACGGGTTGTATCTATGAGATACGAATTGCTAATTCACTCGGTTTTATACATGTGTACATCGCGCTGGGGAAAGGGAATGGAGATGCCTTCCGCGTCAAACGCCTTTTTCACACGCTCTTGCATGTCCCAGTTGAACGGCCACAGGTCGCCGGCCTTGGTCCAGACTCGCACGGTCAGGTTTACCGAGCTATCGCCGAGGCTGCCAACAACTACGAGGGGAGCGGGATCTTTCAGGGCGCGCTCGTCTTCAGAGATCAGCCGCAGCACGATGCCTTTGGCTTTGTCGATATCATCGCTGTAGCCGATGCCAAAAGACATATCGCAGCGGCGGGTGTCATAGACACTCATGTTGGTCAGGCTGGAGTTGGACAGCTGGCCGTTGGGGATCACCACGCGGCGGTTATCGAAGGTGTCGACAATCGTGTAGAGAATGCTGATCTCACGTACCGAGCCCAGGAAGCCTTGAGCTTCGATGACATCACCCACTTTAAACGGCTTGAATAGCAGAATCAGCACGCCGCCCGCAAAGTTCCCCAGGCTACCCTGCAGTGCGAGGCCAACGGCCAGACCGGCGGCACCAATAATGGCAATAAAGGACGTGGTGGCAATACCGACCATCGAGGCGACGGAGATGAGCAGAAGAATCTTGAGAATGGCGCTGAGAAGTCCACATAAAAACGTGTTCAGCGTAGGGTCTTTCTTGCCAAGTTTTGAGTCCAGCACTCTCACAAAGCGATTAATCAGCCACATACCGATAATCAGCGTGATAATGGCCAGCAAAACTTTCGGAGCATAGGTCATGACCAGCGCAATGGCCTGATCGATGTATTCTGCGGCGCGTCCGTCAGCGCTTAGTAGATCTTCCATATAAGAGATTCCTTGTTGATTCTGTTTTTTTGGATTCGTTTTTTACATTCGTCGTCAATATGGCCCCGGAGAGACCAGAGTTGTTACAGACTCTATATAGCAAACAATACAGGCCGGGTATATCGGCGGTGTTGTCCAGGCTCTTCTTTGTCAGGCCGGGGCATTACTTCTGGCCCACTCGATTACTTCATATGAACCGCCACGGACAAGTACCTGCCCCTGCTTCTGGCTGAGCTGATAGTCATACATAGGGTCGTAATAGTCCTGAAGGAGAGGCTGAATCCAGGCGTCATGGCCGTGAACATCGCCACTGCTTTCCTGTTGCGCCAGTGCCTGCTCCATAGAGCTGCGCAGCCGGGCATGGCGTTCGCCACCCAGACGCTTGCTTATGCGGTCGAGAGCACCCAGCAGGTAGTCGCGGAAATTCAGCCAGCCGGCTTCCTCACCATCGCGGCTCATGTAATCGGCTGACATGGTCTCTACATAGTCTTCCCGGATAATGCGGGTACGTTCATCCAGCGACTGTTCAAGAATGAGCAGGGGAGCCTGATTTATCCGTTCTTTCAAAGTATCCGGCATAGCGCACCGGCCAACCAGGCGGCTTTCATCTTCCAGATACACAGGTCCATCTTTTAAATGGCGAGCTTTCAGCATGGCAACGGCAAGGCGGTTTTCAAAATCTATCTGCGATGGCTGGGGCGTAACTTGTCGGCCGAAGCTTGAGCCCCGGTGATTGGCCAGTCCTTCGAGGTCCACCGGGTTTGGTAGTTGTTGCAATACACGGGTTTTTCCCGTTCCTGTGCGCCCGCTGATTATGCGGAACTCGCTGGATTCAATGAGGTGCTCGAGGCTGTCGATAAGGAAGCGACGCAGTGCTTTGTATCCGCCTTTGATGAGGGGGTAATCAATGCCTGCTTCCTGGATCCACTGTTGGGTGAGCCTTGACCGCAAACCCCCACGAAAGCAGAACAGATAGCCCTCCGGGTGGCGCGCTATAAAACGCTTCCAGGCTTCAATGCGCTGGGCTTTGATGTCCCCTGAAACCAGTTGGTGCCCCAGCCGGATGGCTTCGTCCTGACCTTTTTCCTTATAACAGATGCCTATCCGATGCCGCTCTTCGTCGTTCATCAGCGGTGCATTTTCAGCGCCCGGGAAGCTGCCTCTGGCGAATTCAACAGGCGCCCGTACATCCATCAACGGAGTGTTGTTCAGGAAAAGTGACAGGAAGTTATCGGTATCAGGTCTGCTTGCCATTTCAGGGCTCAGTCGCTTGCCAGAGTGAGGCGGCAGTATAACGGAGTTGATGATTTCCTGCTTTCTGATCCTTGCTTTGTGGAAAATCGGAGCATAAAAAAAGGGCAACCGCGAGGGTGCCCTTTACCGGAACAGGTCGGCGCATCCGTGCGCTGAGTGCAACAGCCGTGTTGCGAATCCTTGTGCCACTCCGTGGTGCCGGCTTCCGAGCCAGCGATCCGAATAGTTTTCCCTTAAGCCAGGTGTCCTTGTTTCCCTGCTTCTCCCCACATTCCGTGCCGGGGTGCATCCAGTGCGTCGTCCTTTCCCTGTCATCCTTGACGTAAGCACTATACCAACTGGGCGAATGGAAACCTGTGAGCCTTGCATGCTTTTGTGGTGTGTCTGGCTGGTGCGCGAAGTTCCAGGCGATACATATCAAAGGGTTACATGTAATTCAGGTAAGGTTGAGACCGCTTGCATACGCAAAGACGCGGCAAGGTCTTACAAGAATGTGCGAAATATCTCACACGGATTCAGGCGAATTTCTCAAATCGCTTTTGTCGATTTTACGTAGTCCCGGCCAGGGGAGAAGTCCGATCAGTATTCCCGCCCCGTCCGCAGCGACGTCTGCCAGCGAGAAGTCTCTGTATGGCAGGTTGGCCTGCACACCCTCAATGGCGAATCCGAAAGCCAGTAACGCTGGTGCGTACCAGATAGCACGGAGCTCCGGCCACGCTAGCCGCGTAACAATGGTGAGCTCGATAAAAGCAATCAGGTGATTCACTTTGTCACTGGGCGCCGAGGGAATTGGATAGCTGTTACTTGTAGTCGCCAGAAAGCCAATGGCAATTACTGATAACAGAAGAGCAAGGCGCCACAGTGGCCGGAAGTGCAGCAGGGTTGTCAGTTGGTGTTTCAGTGTTGCCATTGGTGAAATCCGTCAGAGTTCTCTGGCTGTGTGAAGGTTTTCAACATGATATGCTTTGGGCCCCGTCACTGTCATTGAAGCGGAGGGCTAATCAGCGATGCTCAGAGGTAATTTTTTTCGCGGACTGGGCTATCTGGGTGAGGGTTTCCGTCTCATCCGTCAGCCTGGTCTGCGACTGTTTGTAATGATTCCGCTCGTGATCAACATTCTGCTCTTCGGGTTGCTCTTTTATTTTCTGGGTGAACTCTTTAGTGCCTTGATTGTTGCTGCAATGGCCTGGTTGCCCGATTGGGCCTGGCTGCAGGCGATGGACTGGCTTTTCTGGATTTTTTACGGAGCCGTAATCCTGCTGATGCTCGCCTACGGTTTTGTGATCGTAGCCAACCTGATTGGTTCCCCGTTTTATGGTTACCTGGCAGAGTTGACTGAAAAGCACCTCACCGGCCAGGAGGTCAGCACTGATGGCGGCTGGGCGGCGATCATAAAAGATATCCCCCGGGCACTCTGGCGTGAAGTGCAGAAAATCGTCTATTACCTGCCGCGGGCCGTCGGGCTGTTTGTTATCGGTTTGATCCCGGTGGTTAATCTGGTAGCGGCTGTGCTGTGGTTCCTGTTCAACAGCTGGATGATGGCGCTGCAGTATGTGGATTACCCCGCAGACAACCATAAAGTGAGCTTCAAGGCGTTGCGCCAGCTGCTCGCCGATACCCGTTTGTCTGCATTGGGTTTCGGATTGCCGGTGGCACTGGCAGCCATGGTGCCGGTTCTGAATCTTGTCGTGGTCCCCGCTGCCGTTTGTGGTGCGACTGCCTATTGGGTGCGCGAAAACGGCGCAACACGAAATTAACGAGTCGGGAGGCTTTTTGGACGCATCGGAATTTGTTATTGGTCAGCGTTGGGTAAGTCACAGTGATACGGCACTGGGGCTGGGCATTGTCACAGATATTTCTGGTCGTCGGGTGACCCTTGGATTTCCTGCTGCTGACGAAGAGCGCACTTACGCTATTGATAATGCGCCGCTTTCTCGCATTGTGTATCAGATCGGCGAAGAAATTGAGATATTTGATGGCTCAAGATTTCTGGTGCGCGCGGTTGAGGATGTCGGTGGCGTATTGCTGTACCACGCGGATGGCCTTTCGGATGATGGAAGTGCAGCTGAAGACGAGCTGTCTGAAGAGCGAATGGAGCAGATTTCCGAGGTAAAGCTCGCGGGTTCCGTCAATTTTTCAGCCCCCCATCAGCGCCTCTTCGCCGGTCAGTTTGATCGAAACGGCGCGTTTCGTCTGCGGTTTGCGACGCTGCAACACCTGGATCGGTTGCGGGCTTCTCCTGCCCAGGGCCTGATAGGTGCGCGTACACAGCACTTGCAGCATCAGATCTACATTGCGCACGAAGTTGCGAAGCGCCACGCGCCAAGAGTACTCCTGGCGGATGAAGTTGGCCTGGGTAAAACCATTGAAGCGGGCCTCATCCTGCATTACCAGTTGCAGACCGGCCGGGCCCGACGAGCGTTGATTGTGGTGCCTGATTCACTGATTCATCAGTGGCTTGTGGAAATGCTGCGGCGCTTTAATCTGCGTTTTTCCATTGTCGACCAGAGTCGCTACGACGCCCTGGAAGAGAGCGAAGATGATGTCGATGCTCTGGTTAACCACATCTTCGGAGGGGAGTCTTCCGTTAATCCCTTTGAAAGCGAGCAGCTGGTGTTATGCAGCCTCGACTTTCTGGTGAACAGTCAGAAGGCGAGCAAAGACGCCTTGGCCGCAGGTTGGGATCTGATGATCGTGGATGAGGCGCATCACCTGGCCTGGAGCCCTGAAAGTGTCAGCCCTGAATACCAGATAGTGGAGGAGCTTTCGTCTGCCAGTGAAGGTCTGTTGTTGCTGACAGCCACGCCGGAACAGGTTGGTGTAGCCAGCCACTTTGCCCGGCTCCGGCTACTCGACCCCGCACGTTTTCATGATTTGCAGGCGTTTCAGGAAGAAGAACAGCAGTACGAAGCGATTAACAGCGTAGTGCGGCGCTTGCAGGACGAAAGTTCGGACATCGATGAAGCGGATCGCAAGGATCTGGAAACCTGGCTGGGCGACGAGCTGGCGCAGCTGCTGAAAGGTGATTCTCCGCGACAGGCAATCATCGATGCATTGCTTGATCGCCATGGCACGGGGCGGGTTCTGTTCCGTAACACCCGGGCTGCGATACAGGGCTTTCCTGAACGCCGTGTTAATGCCGTTCCACTGGAGTGCCCTGCCATGTATCAGGGCCAGCAATTCGGTTATACAGGATTGGCTCCGGAGCAGCTTGTTCCCGAAAGTCAGTGGCTGGCGGATGACCCGAGAGTCGCCTGGCTGGAGAAAAAGTTGGCGGGACTGCGCCCGGCCAAGGTCGTGGTCATCTGTGCCATGGCTGAAACGGCGATGGCGCTTGAGCATTACCTGCAGCTGCGTGCCGGCATTCGCAGTGCTGCGTTCCATGAACATCTGAGTCTCGTGGAGCGTGACCGCGCTGCGGCGTATTTTGCTGACGATGAGCAGGGTGCCCAGGCACTGATCTGCTCCGAGATTGGCAGTGAGGGCCGGAACTTCCAGTTTGCTCATCATCTGGTGCTGTTTGATTTGCCCGCAAACCCGGACTTGCTTGAGCAGCGCATCGGGCGGCTTGACCGTATTGGCCAGACTGAAACAATTGATATTCATGTTCCTTATCTGCAGAACACGTCGCAGGAGGTTCAGTATCGCTGGTTCCATGAAGGCCTGAATGCGTTTTCTGAAAGCTGCGCAGTCGGCGTAGCGGTACAGGAAAAAGTCAGTGAGGCGTGGAAGCTTGCAGTGGAAGGTGAGTATTCGCTCCTTGATGGCCTTGTTGAAACCTCGGCTGCTGAAACCGACCGCCTGAAAACGTTGCTGCAGAACGGCCGGGATGCACTGATTGAGCTCAATTCCTGTCGTCGCGATATAGCCGATGCGTTGATTGCCGGTATTGAGCAGGAAGAAGGCTCCGTGCAGGTGCGCGATTACATGATGGAAGCTTTCGACATACTCGGGGTGGAGGTTGAGGATCACTCTGACTACGCAGACATCCTGCGTCCTGGAGAGCAATATCAGGCCGGTCATGTCGCTGAGCTGCCGGAAGACGGAATAACCGTCACCTGGGACCGGCAGCACGCACTGGAGCGCGAAGACATTGCGTTCATGAGCTGGGAACATCCGATGGTAACCGGTGTGATGGACTCGGTAACCAGCTCCGGGCTGGGTAAGGCGGCTCTGGCCAGCTTGTCGGTCAAGGCCTTGCCACCGGGCACTCTGCTTATGGAGGCCTTGTTCACCGTGCATTGCCCGGCACCTGAAGCCCTGCATCTGACGCGTTATCTGCCGGTCTCGCCTTTGCGCTTGCTGGTAGACGTGAACGGAAAAGAACTTTCCGCAGCGCTGCCCCATGATCGTTTGAACGATCTTTGTTCAAACATCCGTCGGCGCACAGCCCAGGCGGTTGTGCCGCAGATCCGGCCCCAGGTCGAAACCATGGTGGATCATGTGGAGCGCCTGTCTGCGCCGCATCTGGAGCCGATGAAGCAAAAAGCACTCGAGCAGCTGGCGGCAAACTTTGAGCCGGAAATTCGCAGGCTGGAAGCCCTGAAAAAAGTAAATCCGGCGATTCGTGAAGATGAAATTGATTACTTCCGGAACCAGCTGGATGCCGCCCGCGACGCAATCGGTCGCGCCAGTCTGGCACTGGAAGGTATCCGGGTTATTGTCACAGCCTGAATAAGAGCGTTCTGTGCAGCGCTTAGCCGTTGGACACGGTTGCGCTCGCTGGCCAGTAATCATCTGATGAGATACCGTAAACGTAAGTATTTGTAATCTTAAACCATGGATGACAGAGAGAACTTATGATGACATTTATCCTGTTTCTGGTGGCGCTGACAGCCTTGCTGGTTGTTATGCGACGTGAATCCGGTGCCAAGCCGGCTATTGGTGTGATGGTCGTGGTTGGCCTGCTGTCGATGATCTTTGCATCCGGGTGGCTGGCCCTGATTCTTTTTATCGGCGCTGCCGTTAC
This sequence comes from Marinobacter sp., assembly GCF_048259445.1. GTDB lineage: Bacteria > Pseudomonadota > Gammaproteobacteria > Pseudomonadales > Oleiphilaceae > Marinobacter. Next base: position 15,630 of record NZ_JBLXHQ010000009.1, read on the forward strand.
GGCTGCGACCGGACTGCCGGGACTGCGCCAGAACTGGCTCACGCCACGTGTTTTTGCCATGTTCAAGAAGGTCGCACCCAAGGTTTCCGATACCGAGAAGGTAGCACTTGAAGCCGGTACTGTAGGCTGGGACGGCGAACTGTTTACCGGTCAGCCAGACTGGCACAACCTTTTGATCAACCGTCATACTGGTTTGAGCGAAGAAGAGCAGGCCTTTGTGGATAACCAGTGCGTTCAGGCCATATCCATGTGTGATGCCTGGGATATTGCTGTCGAGCGTGCCGATCTGCCGAAAGAGCTTTGGGACTTTCTCAAGAAAGAGAAGTTCTTCGGGATGATTATCCCTGAAGAGTACGGCGGGCTGGGCTTTTCCGCCAAGGCTCAGACTGCGGTACTGCAGAAAATTGCCGCCAATGAAATGCTCATGGTGTCCGTGGGCGTACCCAACTCCCTCGGGCCTGGCGAGCTGTTACTCAAGTACGGTACGGATGAACAGAAGAATCATTATTTGCCACGTCTGGCCGACGGCCGCGAAATACCCTGCTTTGGCCTGACCGGCCCACGCGCGGGCTCGGATGCTACCTCACTGCCGGATGCCGGCATTGTGTGCAAGCGGGAGATAGACGGTAAAGAAGTTGTTGGCATAAGGCTGGATTTCGAAAAGCGCTGGATTACGCTTGCGCCTATTGCAACTGTGGTTGGCCTGGCATTCCGCATGTTTGACCCGGATGGCCTGCTCGGTGATACCGAAGATTATGGTATTACCTGTGCGCTCATACCCCGCGACACCAAAGGTATGGAAATCGGCCGCCGTCATTGTCCCATCGGGAGCCCCTTCCTGAACGGCCCGATTATTGGCAAGGATGTCTTTATACCGCTGGATTACATCATCGGCGGTCTGGAAATGGCGGGTCAGGGCTGGCGTATGCTGGTTGAGTGTCTCTCTGTTGGCCGTTGTATCACGCTACCCTCCGGTGCGGCGGGTTCAGCAGCTTATGCCGTTGGCACCGCCGGTGGTTTCACCCGTATCCGTCGCCAGTTCAATACGCCCGTGGCAGACATGGAGGGTGTGCAGGAACCTTTGGCGCGCATCGCGGCCAAAACTTACATCGCCCAATCTGCGGTTAACCACACCGCAAACATGATCGATAAAGGCGAAAAACCAGCTGTTCCGTCAGCTATCCTCAAATATCACCTGACCGAAATGCAGCGTGAGATCCTCACCGATGCCATGGATGTCCACGGCGGTAAAACGGTAACCCTTGGCCCGCGTAACTATCTGGGTATTGGCTACAGCGGTTCTGCCGTATCCATTACGGTAGAGGGTGCGAACATCATGACCCGCAGCCTGATGATATTCGGCCAGGGTGCCATCCGTTGCCATCCATACGTACTCAAAGAGCTGGCCGCGAAGGATAACGACGACATTCATGCGTTTGACGAAGCCTTCTTTGGCCATGCCGGTCTGATTTTCGGTAATGCCGCACGTGCGTTCACACAGGGGCTTGGTCTCGGTCGCGCAGACGTGCCGTTTGACAGCGCCAGCCGCAAGTATGCCCAGGCCGTTGCACGTTTCAGTGCGGCTTTTGGCTTGTGTTCGGATGCCGCCATGACGACGCTTGGCAGCGAGTTGAAGATGCGTGAGCTGATATCCGCTCGCCTCGGCGATATGCTGTCCAACCTGTATCTGGCGTCGATGGTTCTCAAGAACTGGCACGAAACCCAGCCGGTGGAAGGTGAAAAAGAAGTGATGCAGTACAGCCTTGGCTTGTTACTGCACCGCACGGAAGAGGCTCTGGATGCCTTTCTCCAGAACCTGCCGAACCGCGCTGTAGCGCTTGTTTTGAGAGCTGTCACTCTGCCCATGGGCCGAAGCTGGGGCAATCCTCATGATGATCAGGCCCGCAAACTTGCCAGGTTTATTTCGACGGACACGCCTATTCGCCACAAGCTGCTTGCGAGTACCTGGACGACTGAAGGCGAAGGTTCGGTGAACAATCCGGTAGCCTCGTATAACGGGCTGTTGAAGGACTACGACAAGGCAGAACAGCTCTACCGGAAAGCGACCAAAGCTTATGCGAAAGGTGAGCTGCCCATGACGGCCTTGCACCCGGAAGAGCGCTTTGAGGCGGCACTGGAAGCAGGTATCTACACCAGCGAAGAAGCAGAGTTCATGCGCGGTTATGAGGCCGTGGTGCTGGAAATGCTCACTGTGGACGATTTCCCGTTCGATGAGTTTGCCCGTAACAAGGAAACCGTGATTGACCATAACCCCGCGTAACCGGAAAAGCCGCTGAACATGTGGTTGTCGCTCCTTGCTGTCAGCACCGGCGCCGTGGTCGGTGCCAATCTGCGCTGGTTGCTGGGGTTGTGGTTGAACACCAGTTATCACGTGGTTCCTGTTGGAACCCTCGTAGCCAACCTCGGTGGAGGTTGGCTGGTTGGGTTGCTGATTGGCTACTTCAGTCATGGCAGTGCGTTGGCACCTGAGTGGCGGCTGTTTGCCATTACCGGTCTGTGCGGTGCGCTGACGACCTTTTCCACGTTTTCCCTGGAGATGTTTGCAGCCATTCAGGACGGTAAATGGGCAATGGCGATAACGGGCATTCTTGTGCATGTTGTTGGGTCCATTCTCATGACAGCATTGGGTATTTACACCTTTAGTCTGATGAAAGGCTGATGAGTACCACTACCTACAGGATTTATTCTAAATCTACTTGGCAAGCCCGTTATTCAGGAGTAGAGTTGGTTGTGAAGGAAAGATTCAGCAAAGCATTTCATGAATAAGACGTACTCCGCAGTTAGTAGTGACCGTCCTGTTTTTGATTCCGCGAGTTCTGTATTTCCGTAAAACGCTGACCGGCCACATTCAGTGAATGGCAGCAGATAATATGATTGATTTCAGGAAGTTTAAGTATGTCTACTACTACCGGTACTGTTAAGTTCTTCAACGAAGCAAAAGGCTTTGGCTTTATCACTCGTGAAGGCGGCCCGGACGTTTTTGTTCATTACAGCGCTATTCAGGGCAGCGGTTTCAAGACTCTGGCAGAAGGCCAGCAAGTTGAGTTCACCGTTACCCAGGGCCAGAAAGGTCCTCAGGCGGAGAACGTTACTCCTCTCTAATCCCGTTCGGATAGAGTAGTAACCGCCAAAAAGGCAGCTTCGGCTGCCTTTTTTCGTTGTGAAAGTCCGGTTATTTTCTGCGCCGGGGCTTTGATGTGGTACATTTCAGCCGGACACCGAGTATTACTGGGTTACATAACCGGAGAGCTTATGAAGCTGATTGGATCAATTACCTCGCCCTACGTTCGGCGTATCCGCATTCTTCTGGACGAAGAGCGTTACGACTTCGTTAACCTGGATATCTACGGCGCAGACCGGGACGAAATACGGCGCAATAATCCGGCGCTGAAAATACCGGTGCTTGAAAGTGATGGTCAGGAAATTTATGACTCACGAATTATCTCCCGTTATATCAGTGCCAAGCAGGGTCGGGATCCTCTTACCTGGGATCAGCAGAACCAGCTCACGTTGATAGACGGCGCTAATGATTCAGCCGTCATCCTGTTGCTGGCAAAACGCTCTGGACTGGATGTAGATGCCCCGGGCGTGTTGTTTTTCGATTTGCAGCGTGAGCGTATTATGACCACCATGCGCACCCTGGCCGCCCAGGTGGAAGACGGGCAGTTCGAGCAGTGGAACTATCCGGCAATGTGTCTTTATTGCCTGGTGGACTGGCTCGATTTTCGCGACCTGGTGGATTTCACCGGTATTGAAAGCCTTCTGGCGTTCCGCGACAGCCGGAAAACAAATCCATGGGTTGCTGAAACAGACCCGCGCCAGTCGTAAGCGTGATGCATCAGAAGGTACCCGGCTTTCCGGGTACCTTGATACGTTATAATTGCCAGTCATCCTTTCCTGCTTGCTTTCCCTCTCTGCATTCCCCCTTGCCTGGCAGATTATTTGTCGCAATTTGACATCGTGTTGTCGCAATTTGGCAGTGCGTTATTAACCCGGGCAGACTAATTTCTATGCAGGCGCTGTAAAGGCGCATGCCGTTGTGTTTCGGGCAACCGTTGCCCGGTACCGGGAACTCACAGGGAAAATAAAAATGAAAAAACTGACGAGACGGGATTTCCTGAAAGCGTCCGCTATGGGTATGGGTGCAGTGGTTGTCTCGACGGGCCTGGCTGGCTGCATATTGGATAGTGATGACAAGCGCTCCACCGTGTTTACCCATGGTGTTGCCAGTGGTGATCCATTGGCGGACGGGGTGGTTCTGTGGACACGGGTAGTGCCAGATAAAGATCTGGAAAAAGCCGTGAGCGTCGCATGGGAAGTAGCGACCGACAGGGGGTTTGAAAACCTGATCCATTCGGGTATCGCTGAGGCCCGAAAGGCTCATGATTTTACGGTGAAAATAGATGTTCGTCGTCTTTCCCCGGGCCAGACTTATTACTATCGGTTCCATACTTCCGACAGTGAGTCTTCTGTCGGCACCACCCTGACCCTGCCTGAAGGAAGCGTAGATTCAGTTCGGCTGGCTGTTGTTTCCTGTGCAAATTACCCGGCTGGGTATTTCAACGTCTATCGGGAAATCAGCAAGCGTGATGATCTGGATGCAGTTGTCCATCTGGGTGACTATATTTACGAATACAGCAGTGAGGCTGGCAGTTACGCCGCTGCAGATGCGGCTGCGCTGGGTCGCACATTCCCGGCAGAAAACAATCTTGAACTGATCAGGCTTGAAGATTATCGGCGTCGCTACGGTATATACCGGGGAGATAGTGATCTTCAAACCCTGCACGGCAAGGTGCCGTTTATCGTGGTTTGGGATGATCATGAGGTAGCCAACGATGCCTGGGAAGACGGCGCCGATAACCACAACGCCGGTGAAGGAGATTACGGTACCCGTAAGCTTGAGGCGTTGCAGGCTTATTTTGAATGGATGCCGATCCGTCCGGTGATCGAAGGTAACGATGAAGCCATTTTCCGCACTTTCCAGTTTGGTGATCTGGTCGCCCTGCATATGCTGGACACCCGCCATATGGGCCGGGATGAGCAACTGGACTATCTGGACTATTTCACGGCCAACGGGCTTGATCAGGCGCGGTTTATAGCGGATGTGGGAAGCACAAACCGTACTTTGCTAGGAGCAGAGCAGCTGCTCTGGCTACAGGCCTCAATGGGGTATTCCACAGCGACCTGGCAAGTACTGGGGCAGCAGATACTGATGGGGCGAATGAATCTGCCGGCAGAGTTGCTTGTCAAGATTGCAACAGAGGATTTTGATGGATTACCTCAACAACTGGGGGAGCTCGCACTGCTCAAGGGTCGGAAACTAATGAGCGATCCCACGCTCACAGACGCTGAGTTGGCGCGAATTGAGACTGTTGCTCCCTATAATCTTGATGCTTGGGACGGCTATCAGTATGAACGCGAAGTGGTGTTGGGTACGGCAAAGCAGTTGAACAAAAATCTTGTGGTTCTGGCCGGAGATACGCACAACGCCTGGGCCAATAACCTCAAGGATCTTGGTGGTGATCAGATTGGCGTGGAATTCGCGACATCGTCTGTATCTTCGCCAGGGCTGGAAGATTACCTGGAACTGCCTGAAGATCTGATTACTGGCGCCGAGCAGGGTATCGGCATACTGGTGGATGATCTGGATTATCTCAACATCAACCAGCGCGGTTATATGATAGTGACATTCACAATCGAGGCAGCCCGAGCCGACTGGTACTTTGTGGACACCATCAAATCCCGTGACTACGCCATAGATACAACACGCAGTGCAAGCCGCATGGTTCGGCCCGGCGCGGGCAACCGGCGCGTAGAGCCGATTGCTGGCTAGTCGTCAGGACAGGCCGCGCGTGATCAGTACCGGGTCACCGCGGCCTTCTACTGCGGCCAGTTCTGCACTGGACAACCACTCACCGGGCGGCTTGTTCAGAACGCTGGCGCAGGCCGCCAGGGTGTGGCCCCAGGAACAGCGGTTGGCAAACAACATGCCGGCTTCGTTCAGTGTGCCGCCCCGGTTTATATAGCCCAGCACTCTGCTGTGGCCCGGATCCGGGAATAACGGGTGAAGGTGACCGCGGAATACTTCGGGGCGCATGTGGGTCAGTGCCACTCTTCGATGCAACCGATTCGGGAACAGGCGTTCCCGCTCAATCTCCGACATGCAGCTTTCTGCCTCCAGGGTGTCCCTTGGCTCGCGGAAGCGCCCCGGCTCTTGCACATAGACGAGGCGAAACGAAGTGCCGGTCTCGCGCAGGCGATCGCAGGCGCGGATGGCTTCTGATAGCTGATAGGCGCCATTGGCGATCATCAGTATAGGCTCGCCTCCCGATGTGTCCTCATCCACAACCAGAGCGCCGTGCCGGGCAAGAGTTTCTGCTTCACGGGCATCAAAAACAAAGGGCCGCTCCCGTTTCGGAATTACCATGCAGCTGATTTTACCTCGTCCGTTAAAGACCGAAGGAAGAACCGCGAGCGTGCTGTTGTAATCCGCAGGAAAGATAACCCGTGACACATCACCCATTTCTCCCAGCAGGCTTTCGCAGAAAGTGGTGTCCTGATGGGACTGCTCGTTCTTGCCATTCTCCCAGGTATGGGATGTGGCAATAACCGGCAGGCCAAGCCAGCGAGCAGGGCGGTCAACGGCTTTCTGGTGCCGGGCAAAAATCAGTTCCTGCCGGATGGCGCCGAGCATTTTTACACAGAAGGCTTCGTAGCTTGCAACCAGGTTGATTCCGGCTTTGTTCGCGAGGCAGGCAGAAACAACGGCTTCCTCATTCAGTACGGTAATGATCTTGCCGTGCACAGACTCTGAGGAATTCTCGGGGTCGTTTACCCGATGCTTCAGGTCCTCCAGAACGCCAGTCAGGCGATTGCTTGCAAGTTCATCAGGGTTGCCCACTCGTGCACGGAGATCAGGGTTTTGCTTAACCAGTGCCCGGAAAAAACTGTCCACCGCGAGCATCGGAGAAACCTGATCGTGGCGCGACGCTATGGTGGGCATAACAAGATCTGGCGGGTTGCGTTTTGCCAGGGGATGATCCCGTTCCAGAGGTCGGCCCTGGTGTTTGTGCTCTTTGAGGCGAAGCACACTGTCTGCCAATTCGTCCGGGGCTACCCAGAGCCGCGCTGCGTGCTCCCTGAACAGCTCCCGGGCACGCACATCCATACGCGGGTTGCCCGGCAATGGCAGGTTGTGAGCGGGGTTGAGGCCTGCGCCGTAGAAACCAAAACCTTTGATAGTTTCCGCGATGCCGTAGGGGATGCGAACCGGGTAATCCAGTTTACCCTCGAGCGCTTGCCCGGCCCGATATTGCAGTGACTGTTCCATCTCCGATAGGGCGCACACAAACGCGGCCGGATCCCGCCCATCAAACCGGAACGGATCAAAGCCCCGTGCTGCCAGATGCGCCTCGAACCGCTCGAGCCCTTCGCGGGTGCCCAGCTCGGTGCGTTGATCAATACGGCGACCGTTGGCGATCATCACGGGCGTTACCAGTCCGCAGTCTTTTGCCCGCCACCAGCGAGGAATCCAGTCACTGCCCCTTTGCTCTTCGGCAGCGCCGTCGGAAAGAAAAGCCACCAGCGACTCGCCTGGCAATGGCATGTGTGCATATTGGAGCTCTGCAAAGCCGAGATAGCCGCCTTCAATAATGCCGCCTGCGGTATAGGGATTAACGTGGCTTCCCAGTGGCGCTGCCATGGTGCCATCCGGTTTTTGCTGGTAGCTGTAAAAATCGGCTACCATCCGTGATAGCCCACCTGTTCCTGTATAACGTTCATGCTGTTCCGGGAGCAGGTTGCCGGTCAGCACGTTCAGTGCATCGATAGCCGCTACACAATGCCCCTGGCCCATCAGCCAGCTACGGGTCTCTCCGGTCAGGTTGTTGAGTGCCAGATAAGCCGCGTAAGCCGGTATCATGTTCAATGTCCCGCCGGTATGGCCTTCAGGATTGCTTTTGAAATCCCGTGCCGACAGCGGAGCGCCGGAGCTGTCAACACGATTTGCATAGGTCATGTGCACAACCAGCCACATGCCGGCACTGGTCAGCCGGTCCAGATCTGCAAGCTTGCGATAGACGGTTGCGGTATCAGGTTGAAGGCCGGCAGCAACAAGACGTGATGCAAGAACCTGTACATGATCGCATGTAGTTTCGGTATGCTGGATTACGCCATACCCCCGACGCCACAATTCATACTCGGGGCAAGCCGCTGATGGCGAAATGGGTGATGACATAGTGTGCCTCCACGGCTTGATTGTTTCGAACGAGTCTAAGACACACGAACATCATTCCTTTTGATACAGGTCAGTCAGGCCGACTTCTGACAACAACTGTGGTTTTGAACGCTTTTGATAAGGAGAGACCGATGACTGATGACAAACGCCGCCGCTATTCCTCCCCTGTAGTAGACGGCATTGGTAAGTCCGCCAGCCGGGCCATGCTGCGGGCTGTTGGCTTCACCGACGATGACTTCCGCAAACCTCAGATTGGCATTGCTTCAACCTGGAGCAACCTGACGCCCTGCAATATGCACATCCATGAGCTGGCAGAGGCGTCTTCTGCCGGTGCCGATGCAGCAGGTGGCAAGTCCCTGATCTTTAATACCATCACCGTTTCCGATGGCATTGCCAATGGCACCCTGGGTATGAAGTACTCTCTGGTTTCACGGGAGGTTATCGCGGATTCCATAGAAACCGTGGCAGGCTGCGAGGGATTTGACGGGCTGGTTGCTATCGGCGGCTGTGACAAGAACATGCCCGGTTGCCTGATTGGCCTGGCCCGGCTGAACCGGCCGTCGGTGTTTGTGTATGGCGGCACTATCATGCCCGGTAAAAACCACACAGACATTGTTTCTGTGTTCGAGGCAGTGGGCGCCCATGCCCGTGGAGACCTTGATCTGATTGAAGTAAAACAGATCGAGGAAACCGCCATACCCGGCCCGGGTTCCTGTGGTGGTATGTACACTGCCAATACCATGGCGTCTGCAATTGAGGCCATGGGGATGAGTCTGCCGGGTAGCTCAGCTCAGAATGCGGTATCCGATACCAAGACTGACGATTGCCGGGCCGCCGGTGCGGCAGTTCTGAACCTTCTGGACAAGGACATCAAACCCTCGGATATCATGACCCGGGAGGCCTTCGAAAATGCCATTACGGTTGTGATCGCTCTGGGTGGCTCAACCAATGCGGTTCTGCACCTTCTGGCAATGGCCAGTACGGTTGATATTGAGCTGAGCCTGGAGGACTTTGTAGATATCGGGAAGCGCGTACCTGTGCTGGCGGATCTGCGCCCGAGCGGGCATTACATGATGTCGGAGCTGGTGGCGATAGGTGGCATTCAGCCCCTGATGAAAATGCTGCTGGAGCGGGGGTTGTTGCACGGGGACTGCCTTACGGTAACCGGGCAAACGCTGGCAGAAAATCTGAAGGCTGTTGCACCTTACCCTGAGGCTCAGGACATCATCCGCGCCTTCGATAACCCGATCAAAGCAGACAGCCATCTGCGCATCCTCTATGGCAACCTTGCTCCAGAGGGCTCGGTGGCCAAGATTACGGGCAAGGAAGGCACTCACTTTTCCGGTCGAGCGAGAGTATTCCACTCGGAAGAAGAGGCCCAGGCCCGAATCATGGATGGTACTGTCGTTGCCGGAGATGTGCTGGTTATTCGCTACGAGGGGCCCAAAGGTGGGCCGGGTATGCGGGAGATGCTGACCCCGACGTCAGCGATTATGGGTAAAGGGCTTGGTAATGATGTGGCACTGATTACTGACGGCCGCTTTTCCGGCGGCAGCCACGGATTTGTGGTTGGCCACATTACTCCCGAAGCGGCAAGCGGTGGCCCCATTGCGCTGGTTGAGGATGGCGATACAATTACCATTGATGCGGTAGCCAACAGCATTGAGCTGGACATATCAGCGCAGGAGCTGGAACGTCGGCGTGCAGCCTGGGTGGCACCCCAACCACGCTTTACCCGGGGAGTGCTGGCAAAATACGCCCGCACCGTAAGCTCCGCATCCACTGGTGCAGTTACCGATCTACCCTGATGCCGTCAAACTGGCTGAACAGAGTTCAAGATGAGTGTAATAGATGAAAAGAATTAATATGGCGAAGATGTTGCTGTGGCTGGTCTTCAGCCTGCCGGTTCTGGTTCATGCCCAGCAGAATAGCGCCGGCAAAGCCGATATCCAGGGCCCGAATCTGGCATCGGTTAACGCGGCCGTGGCCGTGGTCGGTTCCAATGACCTGGTTTTTGGCAAAAACGCCGAGCGCTCTGTGCCTATTGCTTCTATTACAAAAGTAATGACAGCACTGGTGGTGCTCGAGTCCGGAGCACCGTTGAATGAATGGCTGGTCTTCCAGAAGCGCCATACGCCAGCTGCGGCCAATGCCTACACCCGTATCCGGATTGGCTCGCAGATGCGTCGTGCCGATGTGTTGCGCATTGCTCTTATGTCGTCAGAGAACTTTGCGGCCTATACGCTTGCCCGAAGTCACCCGGGCGGCTTCGATAAGTTTGTTGAGGCCATGAATGCCAAAGCTGAAGCCCTTGGCATGACGGGCACCCGGTTTGTAGACCCGACCGGGCTCTCGGCGGAGAATCTTTCAACTGCCGGCGATCTGGTCAAGCTTGTAAATGCGGCTGCTGGCTATCCGGAGATTCAGGAGTTCTCCACAACCAATTATTTTCGTGGCCAGTTCCGTAAGCCTCGATACAGTTTGTCGTTTGGCAATACCAATGCGCTGGTACACCGTGAAAGCTGGGGTGTGGGGTTGAGTAAAACCGGCTATCTGTCGGAGGCCGGGCGCTGTCTGGTGATGGTCTCGAATATGAATGGTAAACAGGTGGTTACGGTTCTTCTGGACTCTCTGGGAACGCGGTCACCCATGGGTGATGCAGGGCGTATAAAGCGCTGGCTGGATACCGGTGCCAGCGGGCAGGTGGCGAAAGCTGCGCGGCAGTACGCGCAGGAGAAGAACGCTGCCTATAACGCCAAGGTTCGCGGCACCACAGCCGCCCTGAACTGATACGCAAGAACGAACGCACGGTAAGCCGAGCACGACAGGAACCCTATGATCCGGATTTTTACCACTGGCGGCACCATCGACAAGGTGTATTTCGACGCCAACAGCGAGTTTGAAATCGGTGAGTCTCTGGTGCCGGAACTTCTGGCGGAATCCAATATCCACAAGGGTTACCATCTGCAGGGCTTGTTACGCAAAGACAGCCTGGAGATGACCGATGAGGATCGTAGGCTGGTTCTCGATGCCGTTGCGGGCTGTGGCGCCGATCGCATTCTGATTACGCACGGTACAGATACTATGGCTGAAACCGCTCAGGTGCTGTCATCGCTGAGTGACAAAACCATTGTCCTTACGGGTGCGATGCAGCCTGCCCGGATGCGCCGCAGCGATGCGGTTTTTAATATTGGTTTTGCCTGGGCAGCCGTGCAGCTTTTGTCGCCGGGAGTTTATATTGCCATGAACGGGGAAGTGTTCGAGGCAGGAACCGTGCGGAAAAACCTGAAAGCCCAGCGCTTCGAGCGAACCTGAACTTATTATCCGGCCGAGGCGACTTCCTGTTCTGTCAGCTCCCGATAATTGCCGGGCTCCAGGGCCGGGTCCAGAGCAATGCTCCCTATGCTTTGTCGGTGCAGAGCTTCCACATGATTGCCCACCGCAGCCAGCATACGTTTGACCTGGTGGTAACGTCCTTCTGAAATCGTTAACTCGATCAGCTTCTGCTCCAGAACCTTTACCTGCGCGGGTTTTGTCGGCTTGGGATCGTTGTTAAGAATAACGCCGGTTTCCAGAGTTTCGATGGCGGAATCCGAAATAGGGGTGCTCAGACTTACCCGATAGGTTTTTGGACAGTCTACTCGTGGTGAAGTAATCCTGTGAGACCATTTCCCGTCGGTTGTCAGCAACAGTAAGCCTGTGGTGTCGGCATCCAGCCGACCGGCAATGTGAAGCTTGCTGGTCAGCTCTTCTGGCAGAAGGTCCAGTGCTGTGGGGTGGTCGCTGTCGCGGGTTGCGCTGACAACGCCTGCTGGCTTGTTGAGCATCAGATAACGCTCGCCCGGCAGGGTTAGCGGGACACCTTCCAGCGTTACCTGAGCTCCGGCTGGCAAATGTTTACCGGTGTCCTTCCAGATTTCGCCGTCTACCTCGACGTTGCCAGCGTGTATGGTGCGCCTGGCCTCTTTACGTGAAAGTGGTGAGCTCGTGGCAATAAACTGATCAAGACGCATGGTTTTAGCATTCCTCGCCGAGAGCAGGCGTTGCAAGGTTGGCAAGGCACAGTATCGGAATGGCGCCAGTCGTGCGAGCCCAAAGTAGCGGCAGTGCCCCGGTATTCATGGCTGGCCTGGGCGCTCGTTCGCCGTTGCCCAGTGTGAGAGTGCCATTCTGTTCATTGGCCAGAACAAACGTGAAAGGGTGAGCCCCCGGAATGCCCAAACGAACATCGGTTGCGGTGATTTGGCCGTTGGTTTCCCTGTAATCGAGAAAGCCCCGGGTAAACCATTCCAGTCGACGGGTTTCGGGCAATTGCGAGACGGTGCTCGCCAGCTCTGGCTGGCGGGGGAAGTACTCAAGCGTTAAGGGAGCGTCGCCATCCAGAAAGCCGGTAACGATTTCAACCCGTTGCTGGTCAGTGATCGCAGTGGCACGCCAGAGCACTGTGTTGAAGGGCATAGGCTGAACAAGCAGTTCGGCGTTAGCGAAGCCTGCTTTGGCGAGTGCGGGCTGCACACGCTCTATAATGACCTGCTGAGCCACAAACGACCAGCCGAGATACAGGGTGGACAAAGCCAGGCCTGCCGTTACTGCTCGTAAAGCCGGAGGGCGTAGCAGAAAGGCGATGCAGCCGGCCAGCAACGGAAGCGTATACAGCGGGTCGATGATGAAGATGCTGCTGATGGCCAGCGGCCTGCCAATCGGCCAGAACAGCTGTGTGCCGTAGGTGGTAAAGGTATCCAGTAGAGGGTGCGTCAGGAGTATCAACGCAGTGAGTAGCAGCCAGCGTGGGAACCCCGGTTCCGGCTTCCAGCGCCACAGCAAACCGGCGAGCAGCAAAGAAAGCGGTGCCAGCACGAACAGGGAATGGCTGAAGCCCCGGTGCTGGGTGAAATTCGCGACCGCGGTACCGTAATCAATTAGCACATCAAGATCTGGAAGCGTGGCCAGCAATGCGCCGGTGAGCAGAACCGGTCGCCCGAGCGTTTTGCCTGCAAGCGCACCCGCTATTGAGGCACCAAGAGCTGCCTGAGTGATGGAGTCCATGAATTCCGTGAAGGTAGAGAATGATAGTGAGTATTATGCGCGGATTATAGATTCAGATCACGGAGAGTAAGAATTGAGAAACGTCAGATGTAAAAAAACTGCCATTCCGGCCTGGTAAAAGGACGGAGTGGCAGTTTTTTTTACTGCATATACCTTAGGCTGTGAAAATATTCCCGTTAATGCGACAGTCGATCAGGAACCCGACATCTGAAGGCTATCAAGTAACGCTTCTCCTGGAAAGCCATCAGCGATCATCCCGTTATCATGCTGATACTTACGGATCGCAGAGCGGGTGGCTGGCCCGGTGATGCCGTCTGGCTTGCCGGCATCGTATCCACGTTCGTTGAGAGCGGCCTGAAGCTCAAGAACCGTGTCCCTCGACAGCGCCGGAGTGTCTTCCGGTGGCGGGTTCTGGAGTAATCCGGCGCCTGCAATGCGGTCAGCCAGGTGGCCAACGGCGATGGCGTAGAACTCTGAGCGGTTCCAGCCCATGATCACCTTGAAGTTGTGATAGGCAAGAAAGGCGGGCCCTTGGTGGCCGGCCGGGACAATCAGTGCAGCGGTAATATCTTCCCGGGCGAGCGGCTTGCCGAAGGCGTCGGTAATGCCCAGCTCCCGCCATTTACCCAGCTCGAGCCGACGCCCGTCTGCCAGAGAGTAGTCGAAGTTCTCGGGCAGCAGTACTTCCCGGCCCCAACGGTAATCTCCGTCCCAATTCATGGACTGAAGGAACTTGCCGGCGGACATCATGGCGTCGGGCAGGCTGTTCCAGAGATCACGGCGCCCATCACCATCTGCATCGACGGCATGTTTCAGAAATACCGTAGGCATGAATTGCACGTGGCCCATGGCGCCGGCCCAGGACCCTTCCATCTGATCTGCCGGTATAGCGCCTTCATCAATAATACGCAGTGCGGCGATCAACTGTTCGGTGAAAAAAGTGCTGCGACGGGCATCACAGGCCAGGGTTGTCAGGGAATCCGGTACGGACATTTTGCCGAAATAGCTGCCGAAGTTGGTTTCCAGTCCCCAGAAAGATACGAGATAGGGGGCGGGTACGCCGGTTTCTTCTGTAACCCGGGCCAGCAATGCGCTGTGCTCTTGGATCAGTTCGCGGCCTTTGGTCACTCTGGCGTCGTTAACACGACGATTCAGATAATCTGCAAAGGTGGTGGTGAACTCGGGCTGTCTGCGGTCCAGCTCTATCACCCGCTCTATGTGTTGGACTTTTGTCATTACTTCCTGGGCAGTCTGCGCGCTGACGCCCGCCGCGATGGCTTTTTCCTGCAGCTGCAGCTTGCACTCTTCAAAGCCATCGGGCGCCTTCAGGACGGCCTCAGTATTTGTCTCTTCAGCCGAAGCAGGCAGGGCTGAGATGGCCAGAAGGGCAGATACAGAGAGAAGGCACGCCATTTGCCGGTTGGGCAGGATCCTTGCAAGCTTGGTCAGCACGTGAAACCTCGGTCAGGGTAAAAGTGTGGACGATACTCAGCCCATGTTAGCGCGTTTTCAGGCCGGTGAAACACTTTACCGGCCCGCAGGGAGTGACAGTTCTTTAACCTGCTGCGTAAAGGGCCGTTTACACCGCAGCCTCGTCGGTTTTTGCGTTTGAAGTTTGTGGTTTTTTGTAGCTTGCAGGTTTTCCGCGCGGGCCTTTGTTCTATAGTTGAGCGACACCTTCACAAGAGTTCGACACATGGCAACCCTGAAAGCGCTGGTGGTTGATGACGCCAGTTTTGTAAGAGATCTGGTTAAACGGACGGTTCGCCAGCGTTTCCCGGTTATAGAGACCACCGATGCCCAGAACGGCCGCAGGGCGCAATCGCTTATGTCCCGGGCGACGTTCGATCTGATTTTGTGTGATTGGGAAATGCCGGAAATGTCCGGCCTTGAATTGTTGCAGTGGATGCGTCAGCAGCCTCAGTACGAGAAAGTACCTTTCATTATGATTACCAGCCGGGGCGATAAGGATCATGTGATCGAGGCTGTGAAGGAAGGCGTTTCCGAGTATCTCGGCAAGCCTTTCAGTCCGGAGGGGCTGAGCAAAAAAATCATCAAGGTGATGGGCAATACATTGGCCACCGCCATGGGCCAGAGTGGTAAATCCATGGCCGGGCCGGCAGACGCGTTCAAGGAATCGGCGGCTTTGCTCACGCAAAAACGGGAGCCTGCAGCTGCGGTGGCAGAACGCGCCGCTCCAGCAGCCGATGCCCTTGCGTCACCCGTTCCTGAGGGCTCAAAGCCAGCAGTGTCCAGGGGCAGCATGAGCCGCGCTTCGGTGCGCTTCGCAGACAGTACTCTGAAATCAGTGGTCAAGGACATCAACCTGACGGAAGTGCGGGTCATTGCGAAGCGGGATCAGGCATTTCCGGGCATTCTGGATCAGGCGGTGGTTGATATTGAAACCGGCGACGGGCAAATGGCGCGTTTGAACGGCTACGTACACCAGTTGCAGGCCGTGGATAAGCGCAGAGACACCGACTTTGTGAGTGTCACCATCCGGTTTGTGGATGAGGATCCTAAAAAAATGGAGGACCTGTCCCGGTTCGTTGCCCGTTTCCGGGCCGGCAAGCGCTGAGTTTCATGCTCCCCCGGCAGGAACAAGAATTACTCTTTAGCGCCTTCAATCAGCCGCTCCTGCGGAAAGTGGCAGACAAATTCACTGCCTTCACCAAGTCGGCTGTTTATTTCCAGGCTGCCATCGTGATTGATCAATACATGCTTGGCGATGGCCAGGCCCAGCCCTGTGCCGCCGGTATCCTTATGTCGACTGGGGTCGGCGCGGTAAAAGCGTTCGGTCAGCCGGGGAATATGAACCTGATCGATACCTGAGCCTGTATCTTTTACTGAAAGGTGGCCGCCGGAACTGTTGGTGTACCAGGATACGGTTATCCTGCCCTGAGCGGGTGTGTATTTGACGGCGTTGAAGATCAGGTTGGAGAAAGCGCTGCGCAGTTGGTTTTCATCGCCTTTCAGCCTCTGCGTACTCGAGGCCTGGAAGATAATGTCATGTTGCTTTTCACCGCTGAGCGTCCGGGCGTCCTGGCAGATCTGCCGGGCCAGTGCGCCAACGTCTGTTGGTGCATCATTCATGGTCTGCTCGCCGGTTTCGATCTTGGATAGCAGAATGAGGTCGGTAATCAGCGCCTCCATGCGGAAGGACTGAGTGGCCATGGTATTGACTGCCCGCTGCCATTTTGGGGGGAGTTCATCGGCGCTGTCTGACAGAGTCTCCAGGTAACCGCTGATGACGGTCAGCGGGGTTCGCATTTCATGGGAAACGTTACTGACGAAATCTCTGCGCATCTGCTCCAGTTGATGCAGGCGTGTGACATCCTTTGCGACGATGAGCCGATCATCGTCGCCGAACAGACTGATCTGGATTTGCAGATGAATGTGAGGTTTTGCAGGGGAGTGGAGCTCAAGAGGTTCACGGTAATCTTTGGCATCAAAATA
This sequence comes from Marinobacter sp., assembly GCF_048259445.1. Lineage (GTDB taxonomy): Bacteria > Pseudomonadota > Gammaproteobacteria > Pseudomonadales > Oleiphilaceae > Marinobacter. The sequence goes on from NZ_JBLXHQ010000009.1 coordinate 32,389, forward strand.
TGAGGTAAACGCCGGTGTGCGGATCAGGTTGTAGATGTACTGGCCCTGGTCCGTATTGCGACGAAACCCCAAGAGGTACTCTGCCGCCCCGTTCCACCACTCCATTGCGCCGCGCGCGTCTGTCATGATGACACCGTCACGCATGGCGTTGGTGGATTCCTGTATGCGGTCGATTCGCGCTCGCAGTCTATCCCGCGTTTCCAGGTAGTTCTGGTTAAGCTTGTGCAGTCTGTCGAAGAGATCGCCCCAGATACCCAGGCTCTGGGGTGCCTCGTTATCGGCATTCGGGTTTGCCAGCCACTGTGCCAGGCGGCGGGTCTGGCCAAGAGTCCAGAGCGTGTAAAAAGCCAGCCCGACTGTCAGCCCGTAAACCGGGTATCCCAGATACAGCCCGGCAAGAGTGATGCCTGAGAGGCCGGCAAGCGTGTAGCGCAGATGTCGCGACCAGTTTTTCTGCATTGAAGGCTGCCTTGTATTGCTCTTGTGATTTGCGCTGTCCTGTCAGGCCGGCTGAATAGAAAAGCGGTAACCGGCGCCTCTCACCGTCTGGATAAGATAGTCGTGGTCCCCCAGAGCCTTGCGCAGTCGTCGGATGTGTACATCAACCGTTCTTTCTTCAACGTAAACGTTGCCGCCCCATACCTGATCAAGGAGCTGCGAGCGGGTATATACACGTTCCTGATGCGTCATGAAAAATTGCAGCAGGCGATACTCTGTAGGCCCTATGTTAAGCGAGACCTCGTTCGCGGTGACCCGATGGCTTGCCGGGTCCAGTGTCAGTCCGTTCACCTCAATAGGGCTGTCGATACCCGGAGGCGTTGCCCGGCGCAGCACTGCTTTCAGGCGGGCCACAAGTTCCCGGGGGCTGAAAGGTTTGGTGATGTAATCGTCAGCGCCCACTTCCAGGCCGCGGATTTTATTGTCTTCCTCGACTTTGGCGGTAAGCATGATGATAGGGATATCTGCTGTGGTCTCGTCTTTTTTAAGGCGCCTGGCGAGCTCGATGCCAGTGGTTCCGGGCAGCATCCAGTCAAGCAGTATGATATCCGGCTGTTTGTCGATAATCAGGGCATGGGCTTCGCGGGCGTCTGCAGCTTCCATGCATTCGTAATCGGCCATTTCCAGTGCAACGAGGATCATTTCCCGGATAGCGGGCTCGTCGTCGACAACCAGGACGGTTTTTCCAGACATAATCTATAACCTGTTTCAGACCATTATGTGTTGCTGATCTATTACAACGTTTGATTATTACAGCGGTGTGACAGCCCGGTTCTTTCCGCTGTTGTAAGCCCTGTGTTTTTCGGCCTTGTCACGCGATGATCAAGTCGATAACCAGACCGGTAAAAACTGCAAACCCCGCCCAGTTATTATTCAGAAATGCCTTGAAACAGCCATCACGTTCACGGTCTTTGGCCAGATACTGCTGGTAGATAAACAGGCAGGCCATGGCAACCAGCCCCAGATAATAGAAGCTTCCCAGCTCACAGCGGTTGCCGACGATGATCAGGATAAGCACCACCATGGTCTGCAGTGTGCCAATGATGGCGCGGTCGGCATCGCCGAAAAGGATGGCGGTGGATTTGATACCGACCTTGAGATCGTCGTCGCGATCAACCATGGCGTAGAAAGTATCGTAGGCAACGGTCCAGAGTACGTTCGCAGTGAACAGTAACCAGGTGACCTGGCTAAGTTCGCCGGCTTCGGCGGCCCACGCCATGGGGATGGCCCAGGAGAAGGCGGCACCAAGAAAAAGTTGCGGCAGATGGGTGTAACGCTTGGTGAAGGGGTAGATAAACGCCAGTATCGCGCCGCCAAAGGACAGGTAGAGAGTAAGGGTGTTGGTAAACAGCACCACCATCAGAAACGAGATAATACAAAGCCCGCTAAAAAGAGCGACCGCCTCCCAGGCATTCACCCGGCCGGTGGTCAGTGGCCGGTCTTTGGTGCGTTTTACGTGCTTGTCCCAGTCTCTGTCGGCAAAGTCGTTGATGGCGCACCCGGCGGCGCGCATGAAGAAAACGCCCAGAGTAAAGACAACAATGTTGCCAATGCCCGGGCTGCCGTCGGCTGCAAGCCAGAGTGCCCAGTAGGTTGGCCAGAGTAAGAGCAGTGTGCCGATAGGGCGGTTGATGCGCAGCAGCTGTGCGTAATCAGTAAGTCGGCTCCGTATGTGTTCTGGCACGGCATCAGGCAGCATGGGTCTATCCGGTTGGGGTGTCTGGAACAGAATATCTGAATTAATGAGAGTGCAGGGATTATAGCCAGTGCACGGGCAGGGGTGAAAGCCGCGGCGCTTTTCCGTTTATTTGTCAGATCTGACGGTAAAGAATCGGTAGCAGGTATTCACCTACAAGTAGCGCACCCTTTTTGTTACTGAATAGAGAGCGGCGTGCAATTTCAGGCAAGCCGGTTTTCGAAGCGGTGAGGCTGTGATGATTGCAAAGCCCGGTTTCAAGTGGTCCCCGTTGCCAGCCACGGCTGCTGAACAGATAGGCACCCAGCGGTTTGCTGCCAAGATGCAGAAGGCGCCTGCCTTCGCCGGTCAGGCAGGCAAGGGGAATGACGGTGCGCGCAAGAACCCAGGGCTCTCCATCACCGCAAAGACGCACTTCGCGGATCCATGCCTGCTGGCGCAGGGGTATTCTGAGGCGTCTGGCTTCCTCAAGAGTTGGTGCAGCGAAGCCTTCGCGTTGCACTTCCACATGAAACGAATTTGCGCATCGTTTCTGCAGAGCCCTTGTAAAGGAGCCCTCCACCTGTAACCAGTACCGCGCCGGGCCATGAACATCCGGATTGCGAAGGCCTGCCGCTGAAAACGAGCGGTACCAGTCTGTTGGCGGTATGGTCAGTTTGGAATTGTCTGCCCGGGCTTCGATGTCAGAGACCTTTTACGGCATAAATTCCGGGAGCGTTGCGCCAGTAACCTTTGTAATCCATGCCGTAGCCAAACAGGAACCGGTCTTCAACATTCAGGCCTGTAAAATCGGCTCTGAGGTTCGGACGGGCCTTGCGGTCATGTTGTTTATCGACCAGCACGGCGGTCAGAACCTGTTTCGCTCCATGGGCCAGGCAGTAATCTGCGATGGCGCACAGGGTTGTGCCTTCATCGAGGATGTCATCAACAATCAGCACGACGCGGTCTTTCATGTCGGCCTCGGGCTGAAGCTTCCATTCAAGAATTCCGCCGGTGGTTTCCTGCCGGTAGCGCGTTGCATGGAGGTATTCTGCCTGCACCGGGAACTTGAGCCGGGGCAGCAGCTGGCCGGTGAAGATCAGTCCGCCGTTCATTACACAAAGCAGCAGAGGGTTGCTGTCTTTAAGGCGGCCGGTAATGTCGTCGGCCAGGTTGCGAATGGCAGTCTGTACCTGTTGTTCATCAACCAGGCAATCAGCCTCGGTCATAACCTGATTCATTTCGGCGACGGTATCGGGCATAACGGTCGGTCCTGTCTTAAAACGGGCGATTATACCGGAGAGGAACGATGGAAGGGAGGGGGGAGAATACTGACGATTGGCATAAAAAGCTTAGCCGGTGTGTCTTTACCGGCATTGGTCAATTCGGATGTGCCGGGTATTATGGCGCAGCAAGGCTTGGAAAATGGCTGGCAAAGCCGGCGGGTTTCTTTGTTAGCCAGTGGAAAAACACTTGTTTGAAGTATTGTTCGACAATTAATATGGCGACCACAGGTCCGTGGTAGGGAATTTGTTTATGAAGAAGTGGCAGTGCGTGGTATGTGGTCTGGTCTATGATGAAGCGGAAGGTTGGCCCGAGGATGGAATTGAACCCGGGACTGTGTGGGACGATGTTCCCGAAGACTGGGTTTGCCCCGATTGTGGCGTGGGCAAAGAAGATTTTGAAATGATCGAGATCAGCTGAGCCCTGACGGAGCATGGATATGACAGAGCAGAGCCCCATCGTTATTGTTGGAACCGGTCTGGCAGGTTATTCCCTGGCCCGGGAAATCCGCAAGCAGGATAAAGAAGCCCGGATTGTAATGGTGACTGCTGACGATGGTGTTAGCTACTCCAAGCCCATGCTGTCCACTGGATTTACCAAGGGAAAGGATGCCGAGGGCCTGGCCCAGGCCGATACTGAGGCCATGGCGCAGCAATTAAACCTCGAGCTGCGAACCTACACGACGGTGACCGGTATAGATACTGAAGGACACAGGTTGCTGCTGGGGGACGAGAGTCTGACCTACAGCAAGCTGGTTCTCGCCTGGGGCGCGGATGTGATTCGCCTGACCATACCGGGTAGTGGCCTGGAGCGGGTATTCCCGATCAATGATCTGGAGGATTACCGTGCGTTCCGTAAGGCACTCCGGCCCGGAAGCCGTGTGGCGATTATGGGGGCTGGCCTTATTGGTTGTGAGTTTGCGAACGACCTGCGTAACGGCGACTATGAAGTGGAGGTGATTGCGCCCTCTGATGCCGTCATGCCGAGCCTGCTGCCGCCGGTCGCCGCCAATGCCGTGCAGGCGGAGCTGGAATCACTGGGTGTGCGTTTCCACCTGGAAACAGTTGTTGAGAAAGTTGAGCCCGCAGGCACGGGGGTAACGCTGTTTCTGGCTAACGGTAAAGAATTGCAGGCGGATCTCGTGATTTCTGCTGTAGGCCTTCGGCCCCGCACGCAACTGGCGCGCACAGCCGGAATCGATACAGGCCGTGGCATCGTGGTGAACCGGGCGCTGGAAACCTCGGCTGACGATGTCTATGCCCTGGGTGATTGTGCAGAAGTCGACGGCCATGTACTGCTCTATGTTCTGCCTCTGATGGCCTGTGCCCGTGCTCTGGCAAAAACGCTTTCCGGTGAACGCACTGAAGTGAGCTATGGCACCATGCCCGTGATGATCAAAACACCCTGCTGCCCTGCTGCCGTGTGCCCGCCCCCTTCAGATGCTGAAGGTAACTGGGAAGCGGAGCAGGACGGAACCCATGTAAAAGCGCTGTTCAGAAATACGGAGGGTGATGTGCTTGGCTTCGCGGTTACTGGCAGGTTTGCATTGGAAAAGCAGGCGTTGTCCAAGGTTGTGCCTCCCATTCACTCATGAACATCCTCATCTCTCGGCGTTTTTTCATTGCGAACTGTCTGCGCTTGGGGTAGAAACTCCTTCGTGAGCTAACGAATTTACAGGAGCAGGCATGCTTGATGTTACAAAAAAACTGGTGGAACTGCTGTATCTGTCACCCACGGGCGATGACCATTACCGTGGCGACAGCCAGGATCTGGGATTTCCCCATGTGTTTGGAGGGCAGGTTCTCGGGCAAGCGCTGATGGCTGCCAGTCACACGGTTGAAAACCGCCTCTGCCACTCTATGCATGCCTATTTTCTGCGCCCGGGCAACCAGCATATGCCAATTGATTATGAGGTTCAGCGGGTGCGTGATGGCCGTAGTTTTTCGGTTCGTCGGGTCATTGCGCGCCAGGATGGCAAGGAAATTCTGACCGGCTCCATGTCGTTTCATGCTGCTGAAGAGGGTTTTGAACATCAAGCCGAGATGCCCGATGCGCCAGATCCTGAGTCCCTGCGTTCGGAGCAGGAGTGGGGCAAGTTGATGGCATCGCAGGTGTCAGAAAAGTTGCGGGAAATCATGACCCGTGATCGCCCCATCGAAATTCGCCCGGTGAACCCGGTGAATCCGCTCCAGCCTGAAAAGCGTCCACCCCATAAGCAGAGCTGGATTCGTGCTCTGGGGCCACTGCCGGATGACCCTGTTCTGCATCGCTGCCTGCTTACCTATGCATCGGATTTTTCGTTCCTGGGGACGTCTCTCAACCCCCATGGTGTGTCCTTCATGAACAAGGGGCTGCAGATCGCAAGCCTGGATCATGCAATATGGTTTCATCGGGACTTCCGCATGGAAGACTGGCTGCTGTACGACAAGGATAGCCCGAGCGCTTCTGCCGGCCGAGGGTTTAATCGGGGTAACTTCTTTAATCAAGAGGGGGTTCTGGTGGCGTCTACAACTCAGGAAGCGCTTATTCGCCAGCGTTGACAGGCCATAAGTATTATCCGGGTGTTTGCTGTCCGGCGCTGGTTTCGTGCCTCTCGGCGAGCCAGCCAAGCATTTGCTCAATGGGCAAGGGTCGGCTCAACATATAGCCCTGGATCATATCGCACCCCATCTCTTTCAACAGGCTTGCAGTTGCCTCGTTCTCCACACCTTCCGCCACAACCCGATACCCGAGGGCATGACACATGTCGATCGTGGTCTGGACAATAACGCGATCTTCCTCCCGGGTGGCAAGATCGGTGATAAGCGAACGGTCGATCTTGATTTCGCTGGCGGGCAGCTGTTTGATGTAAGAAAGTGATGAATAGCCTGACCCGAAGTCATCGATAGAAACCGGAATGCCCGCATCAGACAGTGTGTTAAGCGTTTTGAGTGCGTTGACCGGATCCTGCATCATCGATGTTTCAGTCACCTCAAAGATGATAGAGCCTTCGTGCTGTGGGTGAGCACTCATAAGCTGATCCACGAATAACGGGAAATCCGGCTCCCGGAGATTGTAGGGTGAGATATTTACTGAGAAATCGAGATGGTGACCCGCCTCAAGAAGGCGGGAACGAAGCTGCAGGGATTGCGTCAGTACCCAGCGAGTCAGTGGTTTGATCAATCCGGTCTGTTCGGCCAGCACAATGATCTCATCAGCACGAACTGCCTGCTCTTTACGGGGCCACCGAATGAGCGTTTCAAGGCTGTCGATCTGGCCGGTCCGAAGGTTCAGTTTTGGCTGTAAATAGAGTGCCAGCTCGCAACTTGCAAGCGCTTGTTGTAACCCCGAAATCATCGTAAGCCGTCCTGCACTGTAGGAGTCCCGGGATGTCTTGTAATAGGCAATTCCACTGTCCTGGGCGCGCTCTGAACTTTCTGCTATGCATGCCCTGCGGATCAGTGAGGTGGCGTCGGTGCCATGAGCTGGTGAAATAGCGATGCCGAGTTGCGCGTGAAGAGGGATTTGCATTCCAAGATAGTCAACGGGGCTGCGGATGGCCTCCACAGCGCGCGCGACAGACCTGCGAGCGCCCTCAGAAGTGTCTGCATCGACAACACAGGCAAAGGTTTCCGGATCGAGAGAGGCTATGAAGAAATTACTCCCGTTGTGCTGCCCAAGAGAGACAATGCCGGGAAGCTTGCGCGTGATGGCGTTAAATTTCTGCGAGGCCAGTTCCAGTATGCGGTCGCTGTTCTGGTGGCCCAGGGTTTTGGTCACGGACTGCAGGTTGTTCAGGTGAATCACTACAACGCCATGTCGTTTGTCCGGGGTCTGGCGAATAAGGTCACTCACCTGCATTTCGAAGCTGGCACGGTTGGGCAGGCCCGTGAGAGGGTTGTGCAGGGCGTTTTCAATCAGCTTGAGTTCTGCGTTTCGTCTTGCAGCCATGGCAGCAAGTTCGGCTTCGCGGGCATCTACTTTGTCTTCACGCTCGCGGTAAAGTCTTGCTGCCAGAGCCACGGCAAGAAGTGTTGCTTCAATGACAGAACCGATTTGCATACCGTAATCAGTGATAAAGTTGCCCGGGAGCAAGCCATACCTGTTGGCGGCTGTAATGGCACCGCCAATGGATAGTGCACCCCAGGCAATTGTGTAATAACCGGCCTGAGGGTTCCTCCGCAGCCATTGTAGGGGTCCGATTACGGCAAGCAGCAATGTGCTCGGAAAGGCTGTGACGACCGTTAGCCGGATAGCGCTACTGTATTCCATCATGCTTGTGACTGTTAACACAGTGGCACTCAATGCAACAAAGCCAAGCACAACCCGGTCAAGGGTTGGACCGGTTTTTTTCAAATTGAGAAATGATCGCGAGAACAGCAGTGTGAATATGACTGCGAGGGGAACCATGAACAACATCGCGCGGTTCTGTATCCCCGGGCTACCTGGCCAAAGCAGCTGGAATGCAGTGCCGTTCAAGTTGCATATAACCAACAGATAACCGAGCGTTGACAGCACGTAAAGGAGGTAGACGTGCTCACGCAGAGCGATAAAAACAAGAAGGTTGAACAGAATAACGCTGATCATAATGCCGTAATAAAGAGCATTGAGCTGTTCTTCAACGGAGGCGTGCTCGAAGAAAGTCTGAGTGTTCCAGAATTCCACAGGAACCTGCAGGGTGCCCGAGGTACGAATCTCCAGAAGAATCTGCCGGTTATCGCTGTTCTCCGGGCTGAACGGGAAAAGAAAATGGCGATTCAGGATAGGGCGCTGGGAAAATGGATTCCGGTCGCCGGTGACGATCGTCTCAGTGAGTCTGCCGTTTTCAATAATGTAGAACGCGATGTGATCAAGGTGGGAATAGGCTATTTCCAGTAAGTCGATCTGGCGACTGGCTGGAATGTCAAAGCGGAACCACACTGTGTCACTTGTGTAGCCGAAGTTCGGGCTGCTTGTTGTCATTGGTAGCCAGTCGTCGAAATTGGCTGCCTCAAGCGGAGAAAGTTGAACATCGGGTGACAGGCGCAAATATTCTATGTCGGGAAAACGGGACGTCTCTGCACTCTGGCAGTGGAAGGCCAGGGACATCAACAGCACCAGCGTTGCCAGTACGCGAGACGATGGTCGCTTCAGCACAAGTCACCGTTGATCATGAATATTGTCAGAATCGGATTTTATGTAGTTTTTAGCTGCATGATAGGCATTAAAGCCATCTTCAAGTCAATACTTCAGATGCCCACTCACGTACCCAGGGTAAGGCTTCGGTTTCGGGTTCCTGGGTTTCCAGGGCATCTATGCGGAGTGTTTCTCCAACCTTTCTGGCAGCTGTTTCGTAAAGCACTTCTTCCATAAGCTCGCCGGCACCACAAAAGGTATCGCCATAGGAGCTGTCGCCCAGCACGATGATGCCGAAAGGCCGGCCCGGCTGCTGTGGCAACTGGTCACGCAAGGCTGCATAAAATGGCAGAAGGTTATCCGGAACTTCACCCTGCCCGGTAGTGGATGTGCAGACCAGCAAAGGGGCGGCATCAGACGTTATATCGTCAAGCACAGGATTCTCCAGAACGGATACCGAGTAGCCTTCGGCGTCCAGTGCCTGTTTGATGGCTCTTGCAGTCATCAATGCGCCGCCGTAGACACTACCTACCAGAATTCGAATATCCGTCATGAAAATACCTGTACAAGAGCAAATGGCCTGGTTTCGTTCAGCGCAGGATGATAACGGCCCGTGTGGGCCGCCTCAAGCGTTTGGTTGACTCTGAGCATCTGTGTGCTGATTTCGGACCCGGGGTGCGATCCTGTTGCGACCGGCTTCCTTTGCACTGTATAGCTGCGAGTCAGCCTGCCTGAGCATGCTGTCGATGGAATCGGCCTGAGCTATGGAGCAGACACCGGCGCTCATGGTGACCGGGAGCTCTTGCCCGTGAAAACTGAAGTTGCTTCGCGCCACTTCACTACGCAAACGTTCTGCCAGCGTAAGTGCCGGAATCAGAGAGGTGTCTGGCAGCAATAGCAGAAACTCCTCGCCGCCCCAGCGGGCTGCAACATCTGTCTGGCGGATGACTGTTTGCATAAGGTTGGCAAATTGTTTCAGGGCCGCATCGCCCGCGTTGTGGCCATACTGATCATTGATGCTTTTGAAAAGATCGAGATCAATCAGGGCAATGGAGAAGTGATGCCCGGAGCGCTGGTATCGGGAGTACTCTTCCGCCAACCGGTTCAGTATATCCCGCCGGTTGGAAAGGCTGGTGAGCTCGTCGGTTTTGGCTGCCAGTTCATGGCTCTGGGCCAGGTCCAGAAGTTCGTTCCGTGCCTTCAGTCTGCTTGCCTCCAGCACAAAACAGAAAATCGACTCAAAGGTCAGTGTGACGAAAAATCGGATCTTGAAGTCACTTTCGTAGTCTGCAAAGACAAAGGGCAGGTTGGGGAACTGGAATACAATAACGGCCACCAGGTAAACCAGTAACAAGATCATGGTGCCGGTTTTCAGATTGGTCAGAAAAAACAGCAGAGGTGGGAATACATAGAACCACAAAGGGCCAGTGTTGCCCTCGCCGCCAGACGCTATCAGATAAGTAAAAAGCACACTGACAATAACCAGCAGGCCGGCTTTCTGCGAGTCACGATTTCCTGTGCGCGCAAACCAGGCCATGTTTGCCAGAACTGGAACGATAAAGGCCCAGAGAATCAGCGCATGACTACTGTGGCCGGAATACCAGGCTTTTGAGCCGATGCCGGTAAGAGACAGAATTGCTGCCAATGACAGCCATGTCAGTATGCGTGAAACCTGTGCATCTTCCCGTTCGTGTGTCGCCTGGCGCCCCGAAGAAGGATGTCTGGTCATAGTGGCCCTGTCTGAATACGCGGCGCTCTTGTAATGCGCTTAAGCATTTAAGGTTATTATGGGGCAGGCAATGGTATGTATGCATCCTTTACAGGTGTATTGTGTGACCAGATCCCGCTGACGCACATTTGTTTCAATTTAAGGTTAAAAAATTTATAGTTGCGCGCAATACAGCGGTTCGTTCTCCATTCAGACCAAATGAGACCCTTTCTGTTATGGCCCGTTCAAGCGGATTCCTGGATACCCTTCTTACCAGCAACTCTACAGAACGATACCGGATCGGATTCAGTCTGTTGTTCCTTCTGGGGGTCTGGCTGGTTGTGGGCTCCTTCAGCGAAGGCATGCCCAACAGCACCCTGTTAATGGCTGCGGCTGTTATCGGCGGCTACATGGCCATCAATATAGGTGCTAATGACGTTGCAAACAACGTCGGCCCGGCAGTGGGCTCTGGTGCCTTGTCTCTGGGGGCCGCCGTTATTCTGGCGGGTGTTTTTGAGTCGGCCGGCGCACTTATTGCTGGCGGTGATGTAGTCTCCACCATCAAGGGGGGCATTATTGATCCCTCAAATCTGCAAGACGGGCGAGCTTTTGTCTGGCTCATGACAGCCGCATTGCTGGCCGGGGCGCTTTGGCTCAACCTTGCAACCTGGATGGGCGCTCCGGTTTCTACTACGCATTCGATTGTGGGAGGTGTGCTCGGAGCCGGCATTGCGGCTGGTGGCTGGGGCATTGCGGACTGGGCCGTTATGGGCAAGATCGCCGCAAGCTGGGTTATTTCTCCGGTACTTGGCGGTGCCCTGGCGGCTCTTTTGCTGTTCATCATCAACAAAACCGTGCTGTACCGGAAAAACGTGATACCGGCGGCCCGCACGTTTGTGCCCTGGCTTGTAGCTATCATGGCCTGGGCGTTTGGCACTTATCTGATGATCAAGGGCGTCAAACAGATTATCAAGGTAGACTTCTTTCAGGCCTCCCTGGTCGGGTTGGGTGCTGCTGTGGTTGCTTTCTTTGTTGTGCGTTCCCTGGCTTCGCGCAAGGCAGCGACCATGGAAAACAGCGCTGGCGGTGTGAACACCCTGTTCACCTGGCCGCTGATATTTGCAGCCGCGCTCCTGAGCTTCGCCCATGGTGCTAATGACGTAGCCAACGCTATCGGCCCCCTTGCAGCGATCAATGATGCACTATCAAACGGTGCCGTAGCCACGGCTTCAAGCATTCCTTTGTGGGTGATGATGATTGGTGCCCTGGGTCTGACGGTTGGCCTCATGCTGTTTGGCCCGCGCCTGATCAAAACCGTGGGCAGTGAAATTACCGAGCTGGATAAAACTCGCGCTTTCTGCATTGCTCTTTCAGCTGCACTGACCGTTATCCTTGCTTCGCAACTGGGCTTGCCCGTAAGCTCCACGCACATTGCCATTGGCGGTGTTTTCGGTGTTGGGTTCCTGCGTGAATACCTGAAGTCCAATTACGCGACCCAGTTGCACAAAATCATGGAAGAGCGCGATAGTGATGATCAGGAGCGCCTCAAGCCTTTTCTGGATGATTTCCGCAATGCCTCCGTTGAGGAAATGGAAAAGCTTCTGAAGCGTGCCAAGAAAAAGAAACACGTGCCGCTGACCAAGTCGGATCGAAAGCGTCTCAAGAAAATCTATAAAGAAGAAATGGTCAAGCGATCGCATCTTGTGCGTATAGCTGCAGCCTGGATCATCACAGTGCCCGCATCAGCAATTATGGCGTCTGTTTTATTTTACACGCTGCGTGGGATTTTCATCTGACACACTGGCTGGTTGTCGCGCGCGGGTTTGGTCATACTGTATGTCTGTGTGAGGAGCGGTAAGCTCCCCGAGAATTTATTTGCCCGGAGGGTGAGTCATGAGTACACCGGTTGAAAGCCGTCAGGCCAGGGTAATTGATGAGCTGCGAGTGTTCATCAAGAAGGTGCTGAGCGATCCGACGATCGCTGTGAAGTCTGTGGATATTGCCCGTAAGCTTCGCTCAGAGGCGGATTCCGACGAGCTTATCGCTCGGGAGATCAGTGCTAACACGACCATTCGTATTCCGGAAAAGTGGAGCGAAGCGGATCGTATGTTTCTGGATATTATCCACGAAGTTCTGGATGACGAAGAGGCGCTTTACTGAGCTGAGCTTTGGTGGAGTGAGCGAGGCGGGATGGCTTCAGAAACACGCTGTGAATACGTCCCTGTACGCTCGGCTCCGCCATCCATGGCTCCGCACGGTTTCTGAAGCCATCCCGCCCCGCTCACCGGAAGCTCTGTGCGTTGCGCTAGCCAATTCAGGCCTGCTTCTGGCCCTGTTCATGCTGCTTAAGCACGGCATCCGCCATCTGGTTCAATATCCTGATTTCGTCCTGAATCCCCTCTTCCCCTGAAAGCTCACGCTGCTCCTCCAGAATGTCTGCCAAGATTTTTGGCGTGGTCAGAGGGTTCGCAAGAACCACACGAAACACAATGCACGGAAATTTATAGTAACAGGCAGGTTCCAGCCGGGTTCGTGAAACAAACGCCTTGCCTCGTTCCCGCTGGGTTTTCTGGATAAATTTGGTGACTCTGTTCAGGCAGGCATTGAGTTTTTCGGCCTGAAGCGGATCTGCCAGCGTTAATGCGTGCTGCACACTGGCAGGACAGTAACGGTAGGTGAGAATATTCAGCTCCGGGCGCGTAATCAGCTCAAAGTCGGGCTGCGCCTCAATCATCTCGGCGAAAGTGGCCGCTTTTTCGATGCCCTGATCAATCAGTATCTCGTAGCCTTCCCGGGCCAGAATTTTCAGACCGGAATGGATCAGCATGGACATGCCGGGGCGTGAGCCTTCCAGTGTGGTGGAGCCAAGGTCACGAGAGCCTTTGCGAATGATGTACTGGGCATGGTGCTCAACCGCACTGGCCAGGCTCGGGTCTTTGAACACCACCAGCCCGACACCCATGGGAACATACAGCTGCTTGTGAGCATCAAAGGTGACGGAGTCTGCCTTTTCAATGCCGCGCAAAAGATGACGATAGGTTCTGGAGAACAGTGTTGGCCCACCCCAGGCGGCATCCACATGGAAATGAGCGCCAAACTCCCGGGCTATATCTGCCATGGCATCCAGTGGGTCTATGTTGCCTGTTTCAGTCGTCCCCGCCACGCCGCAGATCGCGAGAATCTTGATTTTCTGTTTTTGCAGTTCCAGGCATTTATCGCGCAGTGCGTCCGTCTGGATCCGGTTGCTGTCGTCTGTATCTACTGCTACCAATGATTCGCGACCGAGGCCCAACACATCTGCCGCTTTACTCAGGGAATAGTGGCCACGGCGCGATACGACGATGGCTGCGCCTTCGTAGCCGTAGTATTTCAGGGCGCGGAACAAGCCTTCCTGATGCAACCCGCGGAAGCTACCCTCGGCCGGGAATGCACGGTTACGGGCAACCCAGAGCGCTGTCAGGTTGGCAACGGTGCCCCCGGAACACATGGCACCCAGAGCGTAGCGGGGATCGTGCATCCACTTCCGGTAAAAGGCGCCGTCTTCCTGATACACCAGCCGGTGAATCATGCCGAGAACCTGCCGCTCCATGGGTGTAAAAGCCTTTGAGGTTTCGGTTTTTACCAGGTTCTGATTCAGGGCAATCATGATTTTGGACAGCGGCAGCATGAAGTAGGGCAGCGCTGAGGTCATGTGGCCGATAAAGGCAGGTGATGCAGTGTGAACGGAATTGGCAACCAGTTTGTCGAGCAGGAACTGCGCCTGCTCGGACACGAATACGGGCTTTTCGGGGATGTTGTAGTCCGAGAAGTTTCTCTCGACGTCCGTAAGATCCCGCTCAACCGCAACGATGTGCTCCTGCAGGAAACCTGCAAGGTTACGTGAGATGTTCTGGTCAATACGGCTGAGCGTGGACTCCGGTGCCTCTGGCACGGTGAACACGCGATACATGGCTTCAACTGACGCCTGGGCCGTTTTTTTCTTGCCGGTCATAGATACCACACACGATAAGTGGTTATCCGCAGGGCCCGTTCCGGATGCCCGACGGATACAGCCGGGGTCTGATTCCGGCATTGGTTACTTGTCACCTGTAGCTTACAGGCACACTGGCATCCCTGAGGTGGCGTAGTATACGGGCTGCTTCGGTGTTGTGCCACCGAGCTTCGTCAGAGAATTTCGCGGTGAATGTCGAGTATGGCGGCATCGACCTTTTCCTGGATGGCTTTCTCTACCTGGTCGAGGCGCTGGGTGATTTGCTGCGAGGAGGTGCCGAGGGCTGCGATTGTCCAGGTGGCGCAATCGATGGCTTCGAGATCGGCGGTTTCTGCTACGGCCAGGTCTGGTTCTTTGCCCCAGATGGCCCGCAGTGCGGTGAAGACTTTGCGCTTGGCTTTGAGGTCTTCGCAGCCGTAGAGCTGAAAGTGTAGGGTGAGTACGCCCACGTGGGGAGTAATTGCGGCATGTTGTTGAGACGCATTGCCTTCTTTCAGCAGTCTTCTGAGTGTTTCAGACATAGATTTTCCGACTTTGGTGCTGGAACCGACGAGGCAAGGCTTTCCAAAACACGCTCCTTGCGGCACATCCATGTGACGCTTGGGCTCCGCCATCCCTGGCTCCGCACAGTTTTGGAAAGCCTTGCCTCGCCGGTTCTCGAACAATTCAAGTGGAGTCCACCAAGCTCATATCTTGATGTCTTGGTGAACACCAGCGCTAGCCTACTACAGGCGTTGCCCGCTTGATAATAGCCGCAGCATCAATGCCAGAGGGCAGGTTGCCGTAGTTCATGCCGCCATTGGATTCCAGCCGGGAAGCGCAGAAGGCGTCAGCTACGGCTTTGTTGCCGTTGCGCAGCAGCAGGGAGGCTTGCATGGCCAGTGCCATACGATCTACCAGGTTGCGGGCGCGGTACTGGAAGTCGCTGATGTCGGCAAAGTCGTTTTGCAGTTGTGTCAGGAACTGGTCGAAGCGGCGGTCTGCGCCCTTGGCCTCGCCGGCTTCGCGGAAGAAGGCGTCGAGGGTTTCAGGCTCTTTCTGTATGGCGCGCAGGGTGTCCAGGCACTGGACGTTGCCGCTGCCTTCCCAGATGGCGTTCACCGGGGATTCGCGGAACAGGCGGGGCATGATGCAGTCTTCCATTACGCCGCTGCCGCCGATGCATTCCATGGATTCATAGGCATGGTTGGGTGCGCGTTTGCAGATCCAGTATTTTCCGACGGGTGTGGCCAGCCGGGCAAACAAGCGTTCCTGTTCTTCATCCTGGTTGTCCAGGGCGCGGGCGACTCGCATGGCATAGGCGAGCGCGGCTTCGTTTTCCAGAGCCAGGTCGGCAAGCACATTTTGCATCAGGGGCTGGTCGCTGAGCCGGCTGCCGAAGGCGCTGCGGTGGCGGCAGTGGTGTGTGGCCTGAGCCACGGCCTGGCGCATGCCGGCTGAGCTGCCGATCATGCAGTCGAAGCGGGTCATGGCGACCATTTCTATAATGGTGGGTACGCCGCGACCTTCTTCGCCAATCATCCAGGCCAATGCACCGCGCAATTCTACTTCGCTGGAGGCGTTGGCGACGTTGCCCATTTTGTTTTTCAGGCGCTGGACCTGCCAGGGGTTTTTGGTGCCGTCGGGACGCCAGCGCGGCATCAGAAAGCAGGACAAGCCGCCGGGAGCCTGAGCCAGTACCAGAAACGCGTCGCACATGGGGGCGGAGACAAACCATTTGTGGCCGACCAGTTCATAAGCCTGGCCCGGGCCTTTGTTTCCAATCGCGTAAGCAAGGGTGCTGTTGGCGCGTACGTCGCTGCCGCCCTGTTTTTCGGTCATGGCCATGCCGATAGTTACCGAGCTTTTCTGGCTGTCGGGCACGTTGCGGGCGTCGTAGCTGTTGGCCAGTACCCGGGATTCCCAGAGCGACGCGAGTTCCGGTTGTTTACGGATGGATGGAATGGCCGCAAAGGTCATGGTAACCGGGCAGCAGTGTGCAGCTTCGACCTGGGAGTGCATGTAGTATTTTGCCGCGCGCGTTACATGCGCACCTTTGCCCGGGTTCGTCCAGGGGCTGCTGTGAAGGCCATTTTCGAACGCTATGCGCATGAGTTCGTGGTATGAAGGGTGAAAATCCACTTCGTCGATGCGGTGGCCAAAGCGGTCGTGAGTATTGAACTCCGGCTTGTTGTTATTGGCGCGAAAGCCGAGGTCTATGGTTGCAGCGTCGCCGGCAAATGCGCCAAAGGCTTTGAGTTCGCTTTCTGCCCTGTCGGCACCTTCGCGCTGTACGGCTTCCTGAAGCGCAATGTCGTGCTCGTACAGGTTGTAATCTTCCAGTGCGGGCGGCTGGTTGACCACTTCGTGGGTGATCGCCAGATAGCGATCACTGTGATCATCTTCAGGTATTAATGGCCTGGTATGCGACGCGCTCATTGCTATCTCCTGGTGCCGGTCAACCCCTGAATGCAAAAGCGGATGATGGTGTCGACCAGCGGGTCTTTTTTATCAGTTTCGTTTGTGACTGCCTGACCGTTCTGGCTTGGTGCCAGTGGGCCGACCAGGCTTTCCGCGATGGCACCAACCAGGCATGTGCTGCTCTGGCGTGCATCCTGGTCTGGAATGCATCCTTCTTCGATGCCTTCATGAATCGCTTGTTCAAACAGATTGGCGTAAGCCTTGCGGTAAGCCAACCGTTCTTCTTCCAGTTTCGGGTCTACCGGTTCTGCAATGAGTGACCAGGCCATAACGGGGCCTTTCAGTGCGCGTTCGGCAAACTGTCGCAATGCCTGTTCCAGTCTCGCCGTCGCGCTTCCCGGTGTTGCCAGAGCTTCCGCAACTTTGTCTATTTCGCGTTGCGTGGCCTGGCGGAATATTTCGGCAAAAAGATCCTCTTTCGACTCGTAATGGCGATAGATCGTTCCCGTAGCCACACCTGCTAGCTGGGCAATACGGGTAATTTTTGCACTGCGAAAACCGCCCTCTGCAACGCACTGGTATGCACACTCAGAGATCCTTCGGCGCGCCTCGGCTTTGCGCTGACGCATTTTTTCAGTTTCTCGATAAGCCATCCCGGCTCCTCAACATTAGTGAATCATTATTCATTTTTTGTGTCAACGCAAATGCATTCTGGATACCTGCAGTTTGCCATTTAAATTCATAAAGTTATAACCGTTTACAAAAAATTACAAAAAATGTGTTGTTCATAAATAGCACTGCAATGGAAAGCAGATTATAAAGACGCCAAGACAGTGTCGCAGTAGCGGCGGGTCGAGGCAGAGTGCTGCCCCCAAAGGGGTGGTTGCACTTGTAACACTGTTTTCGTTGAAGGAGATAATCATGAGTGAGCTCGACGAAAGCAACCTGGAGCAATCCGGGAACTGGGGTAACGAGAGCGACGATACCCATTCGATCGCAGGCCGGGCGCGGGTGCGGGCTCAGTTACAGCAAGATATCGAAGCGTTTCTGAGCCAGGGTGGCAGAATCCAGGAAGTTGAGACATCTTTCCGTGCTGGCTCCCCACGCAAGATGGAAGCAGACTTTAATAACCGCTCTCTCTGAGCATTGTCTTTCCGGGCCGGGCTTCTGTAACCCGGCCTGTTTTTGCGGTCTGTCTCGGTAAAACGCTTCGGTTCTGCCTATCATTCCCCCTGCACCGCGTTTGTTTCATTCCCCGTTTCCGGGGCTGCAGCAAAGTCTATCGATACGCTGGATCTGACCATTATCATGAAATCTGTCTTCAGGCTCTCCTATACCATACCGGTAATTATAGCTGTTGTGATTGCATTCTGGCTGCTCGCCGATGGTGCCCAGGATCAACCGGCTTCTACCCGCACTTCTGACCGCTCTGCAGATACCATAACGGATGATGCCGGTTTTTCAGTGGCGCGCCAGCAACCGCCCTCAAAAATGGTTGAGGGTTCTGCTGAGCTCCGCGTGCCGGATCGGCTCCCACCGTCTCTGGAGGGAACGTCAGTGCCTGGCGATTGGGCGAAAACAGATCGTTTTGGCAACCTTATCCCTACGAGCGAATTGCGGCAGCTGTTTGAGTACTATCTTTCTGCTCTGGGCGAAGAAACCCTGGCGCAGCTTGTGGTCAGAATCCGGCTTGCACTGTCGGTTCTGGAAGAGCCAGCACGGGCCCAGGCACTCGACACTCTGGGGCGATATCTGGATTACAAACTGGCGCTCGCTGATCTGGAGGGCGCCTATGGAGAAACAGGCGCCGGCGGCCCCGATGAAATTCAACGTCGAATGGCAGAAATTCAGGCTTTGCGAAGAACGTGGATGGATGCTGATACTGCAGAGGCTTTTTTTGCTGATGAAGAGGCAATAGATCGCTACCAGCTTAATAAACTGAGTATTGGCAGGGATAAGAGCCTGACTGAGCAGCAACGTGAGGAAGCTCTGGCAAAGGCTGAAATGGCTTTGCCAGAGAGTGTGCGGCAGGCAAGGCAGGACACCCGAAAATTTGCCCGCTACGAGCAGGCTCGCGAGGCTCTGGCCACCAATCCTGAGGCGTTGCGAGCCTGGCGACAACAGGAATTCGGCGCAGAGGCAGCTCAAAGACTGGAGGAACTGGATGCAGAGCAGAAGGACTGGAATCGACGTTGGCAGTCCTATACGAAAGAGCGAGACGCTTTGACGGCGTCTGGCCTGGCCGAGCCTGAACGCGAAGAGGGTCTGGCGCTGTTACGCGAAAAGTATTTCAGCGAAACTGAACGTGTCCGGGCAAAAGCGCTGGATTCGATCCAGTAATACCGTTCTCGGGAGAAGCCTTTGCTGCGAGCCCTCTGTGCCTGGTCCTGCTTCGGGTCCTTGATCTGTATCCGGCGGTAGCCTGCAACCAGAGGCCTCGGAAGTGTATGATGGTGTAAACGGTGCCGGCCCGTGCGCCGGGATTTTCGATCCAACTCTTTGCAGTGCCATTCAGGAGATTTTCTGTGCCGCTATCAACACCCCGTGCTTTTCCTGCTACCCGTCTGCGTCGAAATCGGGCAAGTGGTTTTTCCCGTCGGCTGGTGCGGGAAAACCAGCTGATGCCTGACAACCTGATCTACCCGGTTTTTGTACTTGAAGGTGAAGGACAGCGTGAACGTGTGCCCTCGATGCCAGGCGTGGATCGTTTGAGTATTGATTTGCTGGTTGAGCAGGCGGCGGAGCTTGTGGAGCTTGGTATTCCCGCCGTGGCGTTGTTCCCGGTGGTTCCGGCGGAGAAGAAAAATCTATCGGGCTCCGGGGCCTGGGACTCTGACGGGTTGGCGCAGCGAGCCGTTCGGGCCCTGAAACAGGCTTATCCGGAACTGGGCGTAATCACCGATGTGGCTTTGGATCCGTTCACCACGCATGGCCAGGATGGCATCATCGATAACGATGGCTACGTGTTGAACGATATCACCGTGGAAGCATTGGTGAATCAGGCGTTGTCTCATGCGGACGCAGGTGCCGACGTTGTTGCTCCCTCCGATATGATGGACGGACGTGTTGCGGCAATGCGTGAAGCGCTGGAGTCTGCAGGGCATGTAAATACCCGTATTCTGGCCTATTCTGCCAAGTATGCGTCTGCCTATTACGGGCCGTTCCGGGATGCAGTCGGTTCTGCAGCAAATCTGGGTAAGAGCAACAAGGCTACCTATCAGATGGATCCGGCCAACAGTAATGAGGCAATTCATGAGGTTATGATGGATCTCGCCGAAGGTGCGGACATGGTGATGATCAAACCCGGCATGCCGTATCTGGATATCGTGCATCGGGTGAAAACCGAGTTGCAGGTGCCGACGTTTGTTTATCAGGTCAGCGGCGAGTACGCCATGCACATGGCAGCTGAGCAGAACGGCTGGCTTGACGGTGATGCGGTCATGATGGAGAGCCTGATGGCCATGCGGCGTGCTGGAGCCGATGGCATTCTTACTTATTTTGCGGTGCGTGCTGCACGCTTGATGCGGGATCAGCGCCGCTAAAATCTTATAGGGACCAGCCGCCGCCGGGGAATGGCCGGCGGTAAATCAGACAGGAACTGAAGGCTATGACAACGGAAATCGCCAGGAATCTGACAACCGAGGGGGAGCAGAGCATACCTGCTCCCATGGATCTCCCGCCGGTGGGTGAAGTGATCAATCTTGACGCCAGTGAAAACTACTTCAACCGGGAATTGAGCCAGCTTCAGTTTAATTACCGGGTACTGAAGCAGGCGCTTGATAACACCCATCCGTTGATCAACCGTCTGATTTTCTGTTGTATTTTCAGCAGCAACATGGATGAGTTTTTTGAAATACGGGTGGCTGGCCTGCGCCAGCAGATCAAGTACGGCCGCGAGACCCTGGGTGCTGACGGCATGATGCCGGAACAGGCGCTGAGTGAAATCAGCCGTGTTGCCCATGAGTATATTGATGAGCAGTACGACATTCTGAACTATGTCCTGATCCCGGAGATGGAAAAAGAAAATATTCACTTCGTGCGGCGTCGGGAGTGGACGCAGGAGCAAGCGGCGTGGGTGCGTAACTATTTCGAGGAAGAGATTCTGCCGGTGGTGAGCCCCATCGGGCTGGATCCGTCACACCCGTTTCCGCGCCTGGTGAACAAAAGCCTTAACTTTATTGTTGAGCTCGACGGTAAGGATGCCTTTGGCCGGGAGACTGGTATGGCGATCGTGCCGGCTCCTCGGTCGCTGCCCCGGCTGGTGCGCCTGCCGGATGAAGTATGCAACGGCGGGGAAAATCTGGTGTTCCTGTCGTCGATGATTCACGCGCACGCCGACGAGTTATTTCCGGGCATGGAGGTCAAGGGTTGTTACCAGTTCCGCCTCACACGCAACGCCGACCTGGAGCTGGAAGACGATCTTGAAGACCTGGCATCCGCACTTCGCGGCGAGCTGCTCAGCCGCCGTTTTGGTGACGGTGTGCGGCTGGAAGTTGCAGACAACTGCCCGCAGGAACTGGTGCAGTTTCTGTTGACGGAATTTGGCCTCGGGCAAAGGGACCTGTACCAGGTAAACGGGCCAGTCAACCTGACCCGGCTTATGGCGGTTAACACGCTGGTAGACCGCTCGGATCTGTCGTATTCCAGCTTCTCACCGACCATACCCAAGCAGATACGCAGCAAGGAAACCCTGTTTGATGCCATTCGCAAGCGACCTATCCTGCTGCACCATCCTTTTCAGAATTTCAGCCCGGTAGTCGATTTGCTGCGTCAGGCCGCGAAAGATCCGCAGGTTCTGGCGATAAGGCAAACGCTCTACCGCACCGGCGCCAATTCGGAAGTTGTTGAAGCTCTGGCAGACGCAGCCCGGCGTGGCAAAGAGGTAACTGTTGTTGTTGAGCTGAGGGCAAGGTTCAGCGAGGCAGAGAATCTGGAGTTGGCCAGTCGGTTGCAGGAAGCCGGCGTAATCGTGGTTTATGGCGTGGTGGGGTATAAAACCCACGCCAAGATGATCCTGATTGTGCGCCGTGAGGAAGGCCGCCTGCGCCGTTATGTTCACCTGGGAACGGGCAACTACCACGCGGTCAACGCGCGACTTTATACAGATTACAGCTTCATGACCTGTGATGAATCCATTGGCGACGACGTTAACAAACTGTTCCAGCAGTTAACGGGAATGGGCAAAGCGCTGAAGATCAAAAAGCTGTTCCATGCGCCGTTTACGCTGCACAAAAGACTGCTCAGTCTGATTGAGCGGGAAGCCGGGTTGGGCGATAAAGGTCGCATCATTATCAAGATTAATGCGTTGACTGAAACTCAGCTGATCAAGGCGCTATACCGGGCCTCGCAGGCGGGCGTGCAAGTTGATCTGATTGTTCGAGGTATATGCAGCATCCGGCCCGGAGTGCCGGGGCTTTCGGACAACATTCGGGTGCGATCCATTGTGGGGCGCTTTCTGGAGCACACCCGGGCCTATTATTTTGGCAACGATGGCAATCCCGAAGTTTACTGCTCAAGCGCAGACTGCATGGAGCGTAACCTGTTGAGCAGGGTTGAGACGGCGTTTCCGATTGAAGATCCGGAGCTGATAGCCCGTGTGCGTGAAGATCTCGATACGTATCTTGCTGATAACTGCCAGTCCTGGATGTTGCAGCCGGATGGCGGTTACATTCAGAATCAGCCGGCCGAGGGCGAAGAGCGTGTGGCATCACAATTGGTATTGCTGGAACGCCTGACCGGCAAGTCCTGACAATTTAAGACGGAGAAAATTCTTGAAAGCAAAGTGGATAATTGCCGGTGTCGGTGTGTTGGTTGTCGCCGGAGCAATGCCCTGGGTAGTGGGTTATGTCACCGAACAGCAGTGGCAAGTGGTTACCCGTGAATTGAATCAGGCGCAGCCGTTTGTGCAGATGCAAACAGACGATTACCGTCGTGGTTTTTTCGGATCGGAGCTGGATGGTGTTGTAACGGTTTTGAATCCTGAGAGCGGAGAGACTCGCCCGATTGCGTATCGTGCCAAAGTGACTCACGGTGTGACTGGCAGCCTGATTGATTTCAAGCCGGTTGACGGCTGGACGCCTGACGGTGCTGAATGGTTTCAGGAACGCCCAAGGCTGACTCTGGAAACGCGCCTTTGGGGCACTGCCGTGCTTGAGCTCGACGTTCCGGCCATCGCTATCAATAATCCCGAAAGTGGAGAATCACTCCGTACCAGCGGCGGAATTGCCCGAATTGAAGTCAGTGACACTGGCTCGCAGGCAGAAGCGTTGGTCGTCTGGCCACAACTGAGCTTCTCCGGCCCGGACATGAGTATTCGCGTGAATGACTTCCGTGTTGAGCATGACATGGCTCATCTCAACGGCGACGTCTGGACAGGAACCATGGTGGCATCAGTTGCCTCGGTTGCGCTGACCTCGCCTGAGGCTCCCCCGTTAACGATCGAGGATTTGCAGTCGCGCAGCAGTACCGAGGCAAATGCTAACGGAGAGCGTCTGGATTCACGGCTATCGATCGAGGCGGGCAAAGTTCGCTATGAAGACCAGGCTTACGGCCCGCACAAAGTGGTATTCGCCCTGGAAAACCTGGATGTCGCAAGCTGGAGTGCGCTGACAACCAGCGTGGCAGAGCTTCAGGGCATGGCATTGGCTTCCGATGCCGGTAGTCCGGAAGCGTTCGAGCGGCAGATGGCGGCTATGGGGCAGGTAAACGTGGCCATGCGCGATTTGTCGGCGGCCGGTTTCTCGGTCGGATTCCCCGAGCTAACAATTGATACGCCTGAAGGCGAGTTAACGGGCAGCCTGGTGATCAGTCATCCCGAGCTGACCGCAGACCAGAAAGCAGAAATGCTCATGGTAATGCAGCAGTTAACCGGGGAAATGAATCTGAGTGTACCTTCGGTGTTGGCGGAAGATTACCCGGCTGTGCGTATGCAGCTTGCGCCTTTGGTTAAGCAGGGGCTGCTCGTGACGGAGGGAGACCGGCTGGTGCTGGCGGCGAGGCTGAATGATATGGTTATAAACGTTAACGGTCAGGAGATTCCGCTGCCTCCGCTGTTCTAGGGCGATTTCGAGCCAACATTAAAGCCCCGCTTTAACAGCCCCCGTTTCTTCGGCGGTCAGTTCAAGCGGGGCTTCTGCATTACCGGCTGGCTTTTCAGGCTTCGCTGAATTTCTTGGTCAGGGCCGCGGCAACAACCGGGTCAACGAACTCGGACACATCGCCCCCCAGAGACGCAATTTCCCGAATCAGACTGGAGGAAATGTAGGAGAGGTGATTGGACGGTGTCAGGAATACGCTTTCCAGTTCCGGAGCCAGGCGGCGATTCATATCCGCAAGCTGAAACTCATACTCGAAATCGGATACCGCCCGCAGGCCACGGATAATAACCGTAGCGCCCTGGTCACGGACGAAATCGGCAAGCAGATAGCTGAACCCGGTCACAGTGACGTTAGGAATGTGAGGCGTTGCCTTTCGAACCAGTTCGCAGCGCTCCTCAACGTCAAACAGTGGCTTTTTCTTGGAGTTATAGGCTACTGCAACAACAACCTCATCAAACATGCGGCTGGCACGCTCGATAAGATCCGTGTGACCGTTGGTGATGGGGTCAAAGGTGCCCGGGTAAATGACTTTAGACATGCACAGCTCCTTTTTATCAGGCCGCCAGATTACCAGTATTTCTGCTATTTCTGTAGCCGCTGCGCCAGACGGGAGCTGTTTCTTGCGGCTAAAGCATAAACCGAAAGCTGCGGATTGGCGCCGATGCTGGTCGGAAACACCGAAGCGTCGTGCACACTGAGATTGCTGACGTGATGATGCTCGCCAAATCCGTTGACCACAGACTCCTCAGGGTTGCTTCCCATGCCGCAACCACCCATTTGGTGTGCGGTGAACAGGCGGACCCGGTGGGGCGCCATAACAAAGCCGTCGATAGCTGCTTTGGCGTCGGCCCAGGTGGCGTACCAGTCTGAATCCAGATGCATCAGCCGCACCCGGTCGGCGCCAGCCGCAAACTGGATTTCGGCCATGGTGTAGAAGGCATTGCGGATACCTTTCCACAGATAGTCGGTGACCGGGTAATCCAGCACCGGGCTGCCATCGTCGCGGAGCGATACAGTGCCGCCAGGGCTGTTCTCGTGAAAGCCGTCCCGTAGAAGTGCGATAACAGACTGCATCCAGGGCAGGCGGGCCAGATTTTCAGCCTGCGTATCACCGTGGCCCGGGACAACGCCAGCAGCCATGGCCGGGTGCAGTGGTGGCACCTCCAGTTTATAGCCTGCCTCGCCATCTACGCCGTTGCGGAAGTTGAACTCGTCAGAATAGATAGACTGTGGCGCACCGTAGAACGGATCTACCAGTTTTGGCATTTGCGCAACGCTGGCGTTAACCGGGTGAATAAAGGAGCGCTTGCCAACGCGCCCATAAGGATCGGGCAACCCTGAACGCAGCAGCAGACCGGGCGAACCTATAGCGCTCGCGGCGACCACAAAGTGCCTGGCTTTCAGCGTTACCGTGATGCCAGAGGGTGTAATGCCATCACTGGCCATGGCACTGGCCTGCAGAGAGTCGATGCGGTCCTGGTTTATTAGCAGTCGTTCGGCGCGTAAACCATGGAATAACCGGGCATTATGGTCCAGCGCTCCGGGAATGGTGGTCATCAATGCGCCTTGTTTGGCGTTGGTGGGGCAGCCTGCGCCGCAGTAACCGAGATTCCAGCAACCTTTCACATTACGCGGGATAATCTGCCAGCTGTAGCCCAGTTTTTCACAGCCCTGCCGCAAGATGTCGTTATTGAGGTTTGGATCCATCTCCCAGGGCGACATGGAATGGCGTGTTTCCCGGCCGTCAAACCAGGGCGCCATGGCTTCCGGGCTCAGTGCATCAAGGCCAAAGCGTTTGCCCCAGTAGTTGAGAGTTGCGTCCGGCGTGCGGAAACTGCTGGTCCAGTTGACGGTAGTTGAGCCACCTACACACCGGCCCTGAAGAATGGCAATGGAGCCGTCTCTGGTGGCACGGCTCATACCTTCCTGATACAGGTTTGCGTAGGACGTAAGCTCGTCCATTTTGAAGTCTTTCTGATAATACAGCCGGCCTTCTTCCACCAGGACAACCGAGAGGCCGCTTTTAGCGAGAATTTCAGCCGTAGTGCCGCCGCCTGCCCCTGTGCCAACGATAACGACATCAGCTTCTACCGTCTGGTTTTCGGTAAGAGTGGCGCCTTCGGTGACTTTCCAGCCGGATTCAAGGCCCTGGGTAATACGATCGGTGAACGACATGGTTGGTGGATCCTTAATTTAAACTAAATCAGCAAACTGAAGCAGCCGACTGAAAATCACGCGTTGCGGAATTGTGGCAGGGCTTGTACCGCCCATTCGGGCGGTCCCGGGTAACCGGAAAGATGCCAGTTCTCCCGGTAGCCGTAAAACGACACGTTGCTGATTTTGGTGAGCGCCATATAGCCGTTATTGAATAACCCGATGCTGCTTGAGCGCCAGCGTTCCAGAAACTCATCGGCCTGCTCTGTGGTGACATTGCGCCAGGATGGCCAGACTCGGGCAACGGTCACCCGGGTAGGGCCGAAGTTGAGCAGGTCAAACAGTTGCCGGAGTTCTTTCTGGTTGGCGGGCCCGAATTTATGAATGCCGGCATCAATACGCTCAACGGTGCCGGCGATAACCGGGCGCCGGGCGTTAGGTTGTTCCGGAAGTGCCGAGCCCAGGATGGCAGGAAGCAGAGCTTCAAGAAGCTCGATGTCCTCGGTTGTCAAAAACTGGAACTGATAGCGGGCGTCCATGCGTGTTTCAACTGCCCCGAGCCGGCCGGCCGGCGCTGTCGCACAGCCGCTCAGGCCGGCGGTAATACTGACAGTGCCCAGAAACAGGGCGCCACCCAAGCCGGTGCGCAGAAAGCTGCGCCGGTTCAGGGATACAGAATTCAGCCCTTCGGATGGGTTAAGGTGATTTGGCATAGATGGCTCGCTTTTATTTTGTTTATGGCGATCGCCGGG
This sequence comes from Marinobacter sp., assembly GCF_048259445.1. Classification (GTDB taxonomy): domain Bacteria; phylum Pseudomonadota; class Gammaproteobacteria; order Pseudomonadales; family Oleiphilaceae; genus Marinobacter. The sequence continues at coordinate 59,042 of NZ_JBLXHQ010000009.1, forward strand.
GCGCATAAACGCCCCGGATATAACGAAGGAGACTCAGCGGATAAAAAACTTGTAAACCATTTTGTGGAAAGATGTTCCGTAAGGCGGGTAGACAAACTTTCCACTGTTGAATTTCTGCTTGGAAAAAATGGCGCGCTGGTGCGAGAAGGTAAGAAAGCCTTCCTTGCCGTGATAATGCCCCATGCCTGAGTCGCCGACACCTCCGAAAGGCAGGTCATCCTGGGCGACGTGCATCAGTGAATCGTTGATACACATCCCTCCTGACAGGGTGTTGTCGATAACCTGATGTTGCTGACCGCGATCGTAGCCAAAAAAATACAGGGCCAACGGGCGCGGTCGATCATTAATGTACTGAATTGCTTCATCAAGGTTGCCATAGCTCACTACCGGGAGGATCGGGCCGAAGATCTCATCCTGCATGAGTTTCATATCCGGCGTGGTTTTCAGCACCAGCGTCACCGGAATTTTATAGGTGCCATCCCCCATGTTTTCTTGCGCGGGGTTCATCTCGATCAGCTCGGCACCCCTCGATCTGGCATCCTCCAGGTAGCCTTGCAGCCGCTTGTACTGGCGCTCATTAATAATGGCTGTGTAGTCGTCGTTGTCGCGCAATGAAGGGTACATTTCTGAGAAGCGGGCGCGGAACTCGTCTACGAACGCCTGAGTACGGTCAGCAGGGCAGAGTACATAATCTGGTGCCACACAGGTCTGGCCAGCATTGAATGCCTTGCCGAAAGCGATACGCTGAGCAGCGTCCTCCATAGGCACATCCGGTGAAACTATGGCTGGTGATTTACCGCCCAGCTCCAGAGTAACCGGCGTCAGGTTCTCGGAAGCGGCGCGCATCACCAGTTTGCCCACCGAAGTAGAGCCGGTGAACAGCATGTGATCAAACGGCCTGGCCGAAAAATCGGCGGCAACGTCGGCCTCGCCATTGATGACCGAGACCAGATCTTCCGGAAAAGTGGCCTCGATAAGCTCTTTGAAAAGCGCTGATGTATGGGGCGTGAACTCGGACATTTTGATCATGGTGCGGTTGCCCGCCGCAAGCGAGGCTACGAGGGGCCCGACAGCCAGGTAAAGCGGGTAGTTCCAGGGCACAATGATGCCCACAACACCTTTGGGCTGGAAGCAGACCTTATTGCTGGCTGGCTGAAACAATATGGATACGTGCCTGCGCGAAGGCTTCATCCAGCCTCCGAGGTTTTTCAGGGTGTAGTTGATGCCCTGGATTGAAGGCATCACTTCGGCAATCAGGGACTCATCCCTCGAGCGGCATGAAAAATCCCGGTCTATGGCTTCCAGTAGTCGGCCCTGGTAGTCGAGCAGAGCCTGTTTGAGGCGCCTCAGGTTATCCTGGCGCTCCGCAAGCGACGGCGTTGGATCGTCGTGAAACGCTTTCTTCTGATCTTCAAACACCCGATGAGTGTGCTGAATGTGTTTTTTGCTCTCAGTGAGCTGAACAACGCTGGCACCCATGGTGTCCTCCTTAAACTGCCGTCGCTTCGCATTGGCAGCCTGTTGTTTTATGTTGGCGAAAAAACGCTCAATTTGCACTGGAGAGTATTATTAGAGTATATACTCTAGGTAGTCAAGCGGGCCCAATGGCGAATCAGGCCATTTGTGAGCTGTAAAACAACAAACGCCGATGAGCTTATGAAGACCAGAGACAAAATACTGTTGTCCAGCCTTGAGCTGTTTAATGAGCAGGGCGAACGAAACGTTACAACAAACCATATAGCTGCATACCTGGCGATTTCGCCGGGCAACCTCTACTACCACTTCCGCAACAAGTCCGACATCATTTACGAGATATTCCAGGAATATGAAAAACTGGTGGATTTCTATCTGGATATTCCGGAAAACCGGCCTATGACGCTGGATGATATGACGTTTTACCTGGAGTCGGTGTTTGACGGGCTCTGGAGTTACCGGTTTTTCCACCGGGATCTCGAATATTTGCTGGACAGAGACCCGCGCCTTCGCAGCGACTACCGGGAATTTACCAACCGATGCCTCGCAGCGATCAGTCGAATATTCGAGAAGCTGGCAGATGCCGGCATCGTAGAGCCGCAGCCCGAGGCCCTTCGGGGGGCTATGTCGTTGAATGTCTGGCTTGTGATCACTAACTGGATGGCCTTCCTGAAGACTGCCCATGCGGCCAAAGCCTCAGCCTGCCTGACCCTTCATGAACTGAAGCAGGGTATTTATCAGGTACTGACGCTTGAGATTCCTTACCTGACGCCAGTTTACCGGGAACAGGTTATGTCGCTGCGGGAGAAGTACCGGCCAACAATGCCGGAGCAAGAAGAGAAGTCTGAGAGCCCGGCTTAAGTGAGAGCGCCACCTGGCGGTGCGAAAACATAGACAAGCCTGACGGGCCCGGAACCTTTGGTGATTGAGCCTGTCAGATATAGTGGCGCCGGGAATCCGGACATTTCCGGCGCCTCCTGAGTGAGTTCTCAGGTTTTAGCACGTCGCAAACCCTGACGTTTTCCGGCCTGTTTTTTCACAGGCCGGATTTTTATAGATTAATCCCGCAGCCCCCCGGAACCTTCCAGCCAATTGATCAGCGCCGCCCGACACTCATCAACGCCGCGTTTTGAGGTAGCTGAAAACATGATCAGGTGCTGGACACAGGTGAACGCTTCAAGCCTGCGAGCTATGTCCATCATGCTGTTTTTCGCCTGCCCGAACTTGAGTTTATCCGCTTTGGTTGCAAGAATCATGAGAGGCAGCTTGTTATGCTCGCACCATTCCACCATCATTTGGTCGAAATCTGTGAGCGGATGGCGGATATCCATAACCAGAACCAGGCCACGCAGGCATCTGCGGTCATTCAGATAGTGCCCGAGATGTTTCTGCCAGTCGTCTTTCATGTCCCGGGATACTTTCGCGTAGCCATATCCGGGCAGATCTACCAGCCTGGCGTGTTCACGGTTCAGGGAAAAAAAGTTGATCAAGCGGGTACGCCCGGGAGTTTTACTCGTTCGTGCCAGCTTGCCAATTGCAGTGATTGCGTTCAGAGCGCTGGACTTTCCTGCGTTCGAACGCCCGGCAAAGGCGACTTCGGCGCCCGTGTCTGGCGGGCAGTCTTCCAATCGGGGGGCGCTGACCAGGAAGCGGGCGCTATTAAAAGAGATGCTTTTTTGAGTCAGATCAGAGTCCACAGCGGTTGGCTTTCCTTTGGATTTCAGTTATCAGGGATTAATGTATAATGCTACACCAATTCCGGGCGGTACGCTTGGCGTAACCGCTGTC
>NZ_JBLXHQ010000009.1:62312-159258 GCF_048259445.1 Marinobacter sp.
GCGTGGCTGGCCACCGTCTGCCGGCTGCAAACAAAGAATATTTTCGAGATGAGAGAAGCGGAGCGAGCATGAAGAAACTGATCGCAGGGTTTGTTTTCGGCGTTGGCCTTACAGCCATGGCGCACGGAGCAGGTGATCCTGAAGCGGGCAAGCAGAGTGCTGCAGCCTGTCAGGCGTGTCATGGCCAGGGTGGAGCGAAGCCGATTATGGGCGTCTATCCAAAAATATCCGGGCTGGGTGAAAGGTATCTGTATGACCAGTTGGTGGCCATCCAGGAAAATTCCCGGGCTATTCCGGAAATGACTGGCCAGCTTGACGGTAAATCCGAGCAGGATCTTCGTGATCTTGCGGCGTATTTTGCGCAGCAGGCAATGCCGGTCAGTCAGGCGGATCCGGATTTGGTGGAAAAAGGCGCTGCAGTTTATCGCGGTGGTAATATGGCCTCCGGCGTTCCAGCCTGTGCAGCTTGTCATAGCCCGCAGGGTAAGGGTAACGAGCCTGCAGGATATCCGCACCTCGGTGGTCAGAATGCCGAATATCTGGTCAAGCAGTTGAAAGCATACCGTGACGGCTCCCGGGCTAATAACGCCAGTGCGGCGATCATGGTAGATGTTTCGTCCAAGCTGACGGATGCAGAAATTGAAGCGGTAGCCAGTTATATTTCTGGCCTGAACTGATTCAGTAATTCTGTTCCCGAAAACCCCGCCTTGTGCGGGGTTTTTTGTCTGTCCTTCCTGTAATCCATGAACAGTGGAACTTTTCAGGTTCGACGGGTCATAATTCCCCGATAACGACATTCATATAATCTGGAGATATTTCATGTTCCGAGCGTTCAGAGCGGTTGCTGTGCTGTTAACAGCCCTGGCAGTATTCGGCCACGCCAATGCCGCCGACTGGAAGGAAGGCACGCACTACAAGAAACTGGATGCCCCCGTGCGCACAGACACCGATTCCGGCGTTGAGGTGGCGGAAGTATTTTGGTACGGCTGCCCGCACTGCTATAACTTCAAGCCGCTGGCAGAGAGCTGGGAGTCAAAGGCTCCCGATTATGTAAGTTATGTGCGCATTCCAGCGGCGCTGGGCCGTTCCTGGGAGCCGCATGCCCGGGCGTTCTACGCGCTTGAAGCCATCAATGCTCTGGATAAATTGCACGATCCGCTGTTTGAGGCCCTGGCAGGTCAGCGGAGGCCCCTTAATGATGGGGATTCGCTGGCTGATTTTGTTGCTGAGCATGGTGTAGATCGCGCTGAATTCCTTGATAGCTACAACAGCTTCGGCGTAAATGCCCACATGCAGCAGGCGCAGTCGAAAATCCGGGGCGCGCGTATTACCGGCACACCGACTATGCTGGTAAATGGAAAGTATACGGTCAGCGCCTCAATGGCCGGTAGTCTCGAGTCGATGCTCGCGGTCGTCGATTATCTGGTTGAGAAAGAGCACGCTGCGGATCAATAAGTTGGTGCTCCGCACGGTAACTTATAAGCGTTTACGGTTATCAAGCGGAGCAGAGCAGCAGGGTTATTATGTATAAACGCTTCAGGAAGCAGTTGAACGGGATCATCAGTGCCCGGGGCGAGCCGAAGGGTTCTAACTCGGGCCTGGAGCATGTGCCCGCTTTCGAGCCTGATCGTTATCTCCGGCTACTGACGTTCAATATACAGGTGGGGATCAGTACCTCTTCCTACCGCCACTACGTGACCCGAAGCTGGCAGCACTTCCTTCCCAACCGCAGCCGTATTCAGAACCTGGATCGAATTGCCTCACTGGTTAGTAACTACGATGTGGTCGCTTTGCAGGAGTGCGATGGTGGGAGTCTGCGCAGTGGATACATCAATCAGGTGCAGTATCTTGCTGAAGCCGCAGGAATACCCTATTGGCACCAACAGCTGAATCGTAACCTGGGGCAGATTGCCCAGCACAGCAATGGTTTGCTCAGCCGGTTTCGGCCGCTGGACGTGAAAGAGTACAAGTTGCCGGGATTGATTCCGGGGCGGGGGGCGATCGTTGCCCGGTACGGTACTGAAGAGGACCCGCTGGTTCTGGTGCTGATGCATCTTTCGCTGAGTAAGGCAGCCCAGCAACGTCAGCTCGGGTTTATCAGCGAGCTGATATCAAAGTATCGGCATGTAATCCTGATGGGGGATATGAATAATCACGCTGAGGAGCTTCTGAACCGGACACCGCTTCGCAATACAGATCTGGTGCCCTTGCCGGATACCGCGCACAGTTTTCCGAGCTGGAGGCCTGAAAAGGCGCTTGATCATATTCTGGTGAGTCCGAGTTTGCAGATCCGGCGCGCTGAGGTGGTTAGCTACCCCATGTCTGACCATTTGCCGATCGCTATGGATATTGCGCTTCCGGATGGGTATCTGGAGAAGTTCTGAAACATCCACAAAAAACCCGGCCATGGCCGGGTTTTTTGTGGATGCCGGATCAATAATTACTTGATCTTGGCTTCCTTGTACGCAACGTGCTTACGGACAACCGGATCATACTTTTTGATCTCGATTTTTTCCGGGGTGTTACGCTTGTTCTTCATGGTCGTGTAGAAGTGACCTGTTCCTGCTGAAGATACCAGCTTGATTTTTTCGCGCATGATGCAGCTCCTTAAAATTTCTCGCCGCGGGCACGAAGATCGGCCAATACAGCGTCAATACCTTTTTTGTCGATGATGCGCATGCCCTTGGTGGATACGCGCAGCTTCACGAAACGCTTTTCGGTTTCAACCCAAAAGCGGTGGCTCTGCAGATTCGGCAGAAAACGACGACGAGTGTGATTCATCGCGTGGGATACGTTGTTACCGGAAACCGGACGCTTACCGGTTACCTGACAAACTCTGGACATACTTGCCTCCGACCTGAGCAATGGTCTAATAAGTGCGAATTCGATTTTAATGCGTCTCTGGTTGCCGAGGAACGGTTACGCCCCTGTTTGCGCCTCTAAACTGAACGCTGCTCGCCAGACGCCGCCAGAAAGGGACGCTTTTATACCAGAACCAGCCCCCCAACGCAAAAAATTGTTGGGAATTTGGTCAGTTTTCCGACATCTGATTCATGCCGACCTACATCAATCCACGTTCTGCGAGAGATATTACCTCACCGTGGCCAATCACCATATGGTCAAGAACCCTGATATCCACCAGTCCGAGAGCTTCTTTCAGGCGCCTGGTCAGCGAAATGTCGGCCTGGCTGGGTTCGGCGACTCCGGAAGGGTGGTTATGGGCAAAAATAACAGCGGCTGCATTGTCCTCAAGTGCCTGGCGGACAACCTCTCGCGGATACACGGCTGCACCATCAATTGTGCCACGAAACAGCTCCCTGTAGTGGATTACCCGGTGCCGGTTGTCCAGGAAAAGACCCGCGAAAACTTCGTGAGGATAGGTGCCCAGTCGGCTCATAAGAAAGCGCCGGGTGTCCTCCGGTGAGCGCAGCGGATCACCCTGGCGCAGTGGCTCGTCCATAACCCGTCGGGCCATTTCCATCGCAGCCTGCACCTGCGCATATTTTGCGGTGCCCAGCCCCTTCACGTTACAGAACTGTCTGCGAGAGGCAGTCAGCAGCCCGCGCAGTCCGGAAAACTCCTGCAGTAAATATCGCGAGAGTTCCATTACCGGCATACCGGTGGTGCCGGTGCGCAAGAAAATTGCCAGGAGCTCGGCGTCCGAGAGGCTTTCGGGCCCGTGGGAAAGCAGTCGTTCCCGGGGACGTTCGTCTACAGGCCAGGTGGGAGCAGTCATTTGAGCTTCCTTGCGTTTGGTTTGATGGCTTTGGTGCTTCCTGCACCATTCGATTACAAAGGTTACTTCAAAACGCAACAAACGGTAAACGTACTGTGGTTCTGGCGGGCTGTCGGTATCGTCAGGGCATGCTATCTTATAAGCCTTTCTTTTTAAGTGGATACGGAGCCTTTATGGCAGTCAGAAAAATTCTGCTGGGTATAACAGGCGGCATTGCAGCCTATAAGAGCGCCGAGCTTGTGCGCCTGCTGAAAAAGGCTGGGTATGAAGTCAGGGTGATCATGACCCGGGGCGCAGAGGCCTTCGTGACGCCTCTGACGTTTCAGGCTCTTAGTGGCGAGCCGGTGCGGACCTCACTGCTCGATCCTGAAGCCGAAGCTGGTATGGGGCATATCGAGCTGGCGAAGTGGGCCGATCAGGTGGTTATTGCTCCGGCCTCTGCCGATTTTATTGCGCGACTTGCCCAGGGTATGGCCGACGACCTGCTGTCCACCGTGTGCTGTGCAACCGAGGCCCCAATTGCTGTGGTACCTGCGATGAACCAGGCGATGTGGAGTAATACACGCACTCAGCGCAACATCCGCTTGTTGAGCGAAGATCCGCAGATAACACTCTGGGGGCCTGATCAGGGCGAGCAGGCCTGTGGTGATAACGGCCCCGGGCGCATGCTCGAAGCTGCGGTGATTGCGGGTCTGATCATGAGAGAAAAGCCCGATTCCGATGGGCTGGCAGGTAAGCGAGTGGTTATTACCGCAGGCCCTACGCGAGAACCTATAGATCCAGTACGCTATATCAGTAATCACAGCTCAGGCAAAATGGGCTATGCATTGGCCGAAGCGGCCCGGGAGGCAGGCGCCAGTGTTGTTTTGATCAGCGGACCAGTCACTTTGCCTGCTCCGGCAGAGGTTGAGGTCCGCAACGTGCTTACGGCAGATGACATGCTGCAGGCGTCTACGCAAGCAGTGGACGAAGGCTGTGACCTGTTTATTGCGACCGCCGCGGTAGCAGATTATCGACCCGAGATCTGTGCCAGCGACAAGATCAAGAAATCCAGTGAGGCCATGGCGCTGCCACTGATACGCAATCCGGATACGCTGGCCACCATTGCCGGGCGTCCGGATGCGCCGTTTACTGTGGGCTTTGCGGCTGAAACCTCAGATGTAGCCCGCTATGCCAAAGACAAAATGCAGCGCAAAAACTTGCGTATGATTGTTGCCAATGATGTGTCTGCTCCGGGTTTGGGGTTCAACAGTGACAATAACGCTGTCACTGTGTTCTGGCGAGGAGGGCAGGAAACTATAGGTCCAGCTACCAAACAGGCGGTTGGTTCACGTCTTGTAGCGTTGATTGGCGAACACCTGAAGCAGGGATAACATGAGCAGAAAAAATTTACAGGTACGCATTCTTGATGACCGGATTGGCAGCCAGATAGCTTTTCCGGAATACGCCACTGAGGGCTCTGCCGGTCTGGACTTGCGGGCTTGCCTTGATGGTCCGTTAACACTGGCCCCGGGCGATACGACGTTAATCCGGACCGGGCTGTCCATCCACATTGCTGATCCATCGCTGGCTGCCATGATTCTGCCCCGAAGCGGTCTTGGGCATAAACACGGAATTGTGCTTGGCAACCTGGTGGGACTGATCGATTCCGACTACCAGGGCGAGTTGATGGTGTCCTGCTGGAATCGAGGCAGCGCCGCTTTTACGATCGACGTTGGTGAGCGGATAGCCCAATTGGTCCTGGTGCCGGTGATTCAGGCAGATTTCGAAGTAGTTTCCGAATTTGACGCCAGTAGCCGTGGCGAAGGCGGCTTTGGCTCTACCGGGACAGAGTAACAGAAGCGCAGAAACCTGTTGCGGCGTCTATACTCTGCCGTTAAGCGCTTGCTCCAGGACAAAACTTTTGCAGGATGAACTATGAAGCTGGGTAAGAAAAAAGCTCCCGAAGCGCCTGTTGATGAGCAGTCGGCAGTTGAAGCTGAACAAAAACCGAAAGCCCGGGCATCCGGTGGTTCAAAAAGGAAACACCTGGGTTCGACCGCTTTTAGCCAGGCTCTGGTTGTTCTGCTGGCTGGCGTAGCAGCCGTGGCACTGGTGCATTTTCTGGTGCTGCAGCCTGCTGCAGACAAGCGCTTCAATGCCTGGAAAACCGTAGAGGCCGATGCGGCCGCGCAGCGTATTAACCAGTACCTTGCGCTGATGCAGCAGAGCGTAAATGGCCTGGCAACACAGCCCCATGTTGTAGATACGTTGATGGAGCGTGCCGATACCGGGGCTGTTGAGCAAAATCTGGTCACCGCTATGCCGGGCGTTAAAGCTGCTTTTCTTTTCTCTTACCGCCAGATTCCAAGGACCGGGAACGGAAGCGAGCTGCTGGGTTTCGCAGGACTCGAGCTGGCACGCCGTGCGGAGAACGGCCAGCCCCTGCACCCGGACGCTTTTCCGCGGGAAAACCAGTGGTATATTCAGATGGCATCCCCCGTGCGTAATCCGGTCAGCAAAGCCGTTGTTGGCAGTATTCTGATGGTCTTCGACGCCTCGGTGATGCAGCCGCTTCTTACTGTGGTAAACACAAGACTTGGAGGTGAGCTGGCGCTGATACAAACGGTTGCCGGAGCGTCCCGTCCCTTCGTAGGCAAGGGTGGCGGTGTTGCTGGTGCGAATACCACTGAAACCCGGACACTGGCGAATCCTGACTGGACTGTCAGCTATAAACCGGGCTCTGCGCCGGAGCCGCCTGTCAGCATTGTGATGGTAGCGCTGTTGGTTGGTATTCCGGCGCTTGTGGCGTCACTACTCGTGTGGTGGTTGCTGATCAGCGCTCAAAAAGGCCTGCGCCGGGAAGTGACCAGCCTGATCCAGTGGGCACACAAGGTATTTGGCGGTGAGCGCCAGAAGTTGCCAAGCTTCCAGTGGGACATGGTCGCCTCTGCCGGCGAGGTTCTTTATCGGCTGTCTCAGGTGACAGAGAAGCGTTTGGCAAAGGCCGCAGAAAATGTCCGGCCGAAGCCTGCAAAAGGTGTAAAGACGGCTGAAGCGGCAGACGCCGAGCCCCTGTTCCAGGATAAGGAACTGCCGGACATCGACATGCTCGACGGAGATGAAGACGTCCTGGGCTTTGGCAGCGGCAATAATGACAGCTCATTTTTTACCGGCGGAGAAATGCCGGGGGTTGAAGAGACAGGCGAGCCTGCAGTAGAGATGTCACCGGGAATTTTCCGGGCCTACGATATCCGGGGTATTGTTGGAGAGACTCTGTCTGCGTCTATTGTTGAGAGGATCGGCGTTGCTATAGGTTCAGAAGCCATCAGCCGCGGGCTGCCATCACTATGCATCGGCTACGATGGCCGTCATTCAAGCCCCGATCTGGCGGATGCATTGGCCAGGGGCGTCATGGCTTCGGGTTGTAACGTTATTCATGTTGGTGCCGTACCAACGCCCGTACTCTATTTTGCCACCCACCATCTTGAAAACGGGTCGGGTGTTATGGTCACGGGTAGCCATAATCCGGCCAATTACAACGGCCTCAAAATAATGCTGGGTGGTGAAACCCTGTCTGGTGATGCAATCAAGGCGCTTTATCGGCGAGTGCAGTCGGGTGACCTGGCCGCTGGCCGCGGCGCCCAGTCCTCTGAGGATGTGCGCCGGGCGTATCTTGATCGTATTGTTGGCGACATTGCTGTCGCTGCGCCGCTCAAGGTCGTAGTGGATGCTGGAAACGGTATCGCGGGCGAGTTAGGGCCCATGCTGATTGAAGAACTTGGCTGTGAAGTGGTCCCGCTATACTGCGATGTTGACGGAGACTTCCCGAACCACCATCCGGATCCTGGCAAACCTGCCAATCTTGCTGACCTGATTGAAAAAGTCAAAGCCGAAGGTGCAGATCTTGGCATTGCATTTGACGGTGATGGCGACCGACTGGGTCTGGTGACTAATTCCGGCAAGATTATCTGGCCAGATCGCCTGCTGATGCTCTTCGCCCGGGACGTGGTATCACGAAACCCAGGTGCTGATGTGCTCTACGATGTGAAATGCAGCCGTAGGCTTGCCGGCGTGATTTCCGAAGCTGGCGGGCGACCGATTATGTGGAAAACCGGGCATTCGCTGATGAAGGCCAAGATGAAGGAAACCGGAGCCTTGCTGGCGGGTGAAATGAGTGGCCATATTTTCTTCGCGGAACGCTGGTACGGATTTGATGACGGGCTCTATGCGGCTGCCAGACTCCTGGAAATACTGGGCATTGAAGACCGCCACAGCGATGAAGTGTTTGAAGACTTCCCTGAGGATATCAGCACGCCGGAGCTTAACGTTGAAGTAACGGAAAGCAGTAAGTTCAGTATTATGGAGAAGCTGGCCCGGGAAGGTGAGTTTGGCGATGGTAATATCAGCAACATAGACGGAATCCGAGTGGATTACGCCGACGGCTGGGGTCTGTGCCGTGCTTCCAATACCACACCGGTGCTGGTATTGCGTTTTGAAGCCGAAACGCAAGAGGCGCTGGATCGAATAAAAGATGTCTTCAGGGGCGAGTTGCAGAAAGCGGCACCGGATATCGTGGCTGAGTTCTGATGCAGGCGGTGCGGGTTTCCAACTTTTTATTTCTGATTTATTAAGGCAACAAGATGACGCTGGATCGTGAAACTGCAATGCAGGTGGCTACCGTTCTTAGCCGTGGTTTACCGTATATTCAACGGTTTACCGGCAAAACGGTTGTCATAAAGTATGGCGGCAATGCCATGGAAAACGAGGATCTCAAAAGCAGTTTCGCCCGTGATGTGGTCCTGATGAAGCTGGTGGGCATCAACCCTATCGTTGTCCATGGTGGTGGACCCCAGATTGGCGAACTGTTGCAACGCCTCAATATCCAGTCCCGCTTTGTGAATGGCATGCGTGTTACCGATGCCGCAACCATGGATGTGGTGGAAATGGTGTTGGGTGGCCAGGTCAATAAGGAAATTGTGTCACTGATCAATGCCCAGGGCGGCACCGCTATAGGCCTGACCGGAAAGGACGCCAATCTTATTCGTGCCCGCAAACTCGAAGTGGTGGATCGTTCGCCGGAGCTGGAACGCCCCGAAATCATTGATATCGGGCGTGTTGGCGAGGTGGCCAGTATCAATGTGGATGTTATTGACATGCTCACCCGCAGCAATGTGATCCCGGTCATTGCGCCGATTGGTGTTGGGCCGGATGGTGCCTCTTACAACATTAATGCAGATCTGGTGGCCGGCAAGGTCGCAGAGGCCATGAAGGCCGAGAAGCTGATGCTGCTGACCAACGTGTCGGGGCTCAAGAGCAAGGAAGACAAGGTGCTCACCGGGCTGACTGCGCAACAGGTGAATGATCTGATTGAAGACGGCACCATTCACGGCGGCATGCTGCCGAAGATCCGCTGTGCGCTGAGCGCAGTAGAGAATGGCGTGCGAACGTCCCATATCATTGATGGCCGGGTGGCTCACGCGTGCCTGCTGGAAATCTTTACGGATGAGGGTGTCGGTACCCTGATTTCCCGCAACTAACGATTTCCTGCAACTGACGGCACTGCCTGAGGATTTTCCGGATGAGACGTCTGCTCACAACTCTGATTCTGGCTGCATTGCTCGGGTTTGCCGCGTTCAAGGCCGGCGTCTGGTGGCTGGCGGACCAGCGTATGTCAGAGGCGCGCCAGGCGCTCGGCGAGAGCGGGGTTCTGAAGCGCGGCAAGATAGGATCCGGGGTCGAGGGTCGCTTGGTGCTGTCCGGTGCACACTGGCAGGACTTTGAACTGACCCAGCCACTGGTTATAGGTCGGGCAGAGTTTGATGCCGGCTCCCCCGTTGCACTGCTTACTGCGCTTATGGATCCCTCCGACCTGCCAGCCAGCTGGTCGCTGCAGGCGGAAGGTCTGGCACTGGTGCTTGAGGCAACCATGTTCCGGAACTGGGTAACTGCAGATGGAGCCAGCGGGGGTGAGCAGGCAGCTTTGTTTGCACTTCCCTGCGCGCCGGATCCGCGCCAGCAACTCGGTAGTGGTGATCTGCTGCGCATGGGAATCACCCGTTTGGCCGGCGAGCTTATTGTGCGCCAGACCTCTGACCATGTTCATCTCGAACTGAACACCGCCAATACCGGTAGCCTGGAGCTTAACTGGCCTGGTGCCCGTATAAGCCTGATGTCGCCTGCAGAGACTCTGACGAGTTCATCTCAACCCCTTGAAATAACCCTGAGAGACGGGGGGCTTATGCGCCGGGTTGCAGCCTATTGCGCCCGTGAAGCTGGCGTGGATCCCGGTCAGTGGGCTGCACGCGCGCTGGGAGCTTTCGAAGCTTCACTGAAGGTGTATGGCTGGCGGGCCAGCGACCAGTTGCGGGCACTGTATCGGCAGTGGCTGCTTGAGGGTGGGGAAATAACAGCGACAGTGCGGCCGGGTTCTGAAACGCTGGGTATACCGGTTCGCACAGAGGATGAAAGTGCGGATAGCACCCGGGTCTGGACGCTGGAATACAATGGGGCAATGGTGCCTGACGTGTTTCTTCGCAAGGCTGAACCGGTTGTTGCAGAGCCGTCCAGGGAATCGCTTGAGCCGGTAGTTGCTCGCGAGAATCCAGCGGTTACCAGTTGGCATGCTGAAGACCTTGAGACGTCGACGGCATGGATCGGGCGCAAGGTGCGGGTGTCACTCTCCAACGGAAATCTGGTGGAGGGCCGTCTGGCGAGTGTTACCGAGCGACAACTGGAAGTTGCTCGTGAGGTCGCCGGAGGCGAGGTGGCCTACCCGATAGCAATCCGCGCGATTACAGTGTTTGAGGTTTGGCGGCGCGGCCAGACACAATAGCGCACGAGCCAGAGCGAGGCAGCATAATGCAGCAGTTTCACGGCGAAAGTGACAGCCGCAAGGTTACAAACAGGGCCGAGACCGTCCCCGATGTGCGCGAGATGCTGGCGACACTGGTTTCACTGCCGTCTATCAGCAGTGCATCGGCCGAGTGGGACCACAGCAATGAGCCGGTGATAAGAACGCTGGGTGAGTGGCTGGAAGCATTGGGGTTCTCGGTAGAAATTCTGGCGGTGCCCGGCATGCCCGGCAAATATAACCTCATTGCTACTCTGGGCAGCGGCCCCGGTGGTCTTGTGCTTTCCGGTCACACGGATACTGTGCCCTTTGATGACAAGCGCTGGCAAAGCGATCCTTTTACCCTGACCGAACGTGACAATCGCTGGTATGGTCTGGGCACCTGCGACATGAAAGGCTTTTTCCCTCTCGCAATTGAAGCCGCCAGGGCGTTTACAGCCACTGACATGAAGCAACCGCTGATCATTCTCGCGACAGCGGATGAGGAAACCTCCATGAACGGAGCCAGGGCCCTCGCTGAAGCCGGCAAACCGAAAGCCCGTTATGCAGTTATTGGCGAGCCCACCAGCCTGCGGCCTGTGCGTATGCACAAAGGCATCATGATGGAGCGGTTAACGTTTGAGGGACAATCTGGCCATTCGTCCGATCCGGGGCTGGGGCGCAATGCTCTGGAAGGTATGCACGAGGCCCTCGGTGAGCTTCTGGGACTGCGCGCTGATTGGCAACAACAGTACCGCAACACAAATTTCGACGTTCAGGTACCAACCCTCAACCTGGGATGCATTCACGGCGGTGATAACCCGAACCGCATTTGCGCCCGCTGCGAGCTGCACTTTGATCTGCGCCCGCTACCCGGTATGAGCATGGAAAACCTGCGCCAGGACATTCTGCACAGAATTCAGCCGGTGGCTGAGCGGCGCGAATTGATAATGGAATTCGAGCCGCTGTTTGATGGCGTACCGCCATTTGAAACGCCGGCGGACGCCGAGCTCGTGAAAGCTTGCGAGCAGCTTACCGGGCATACCGCCCAAGCGGTCGCTTTTGCGACCGAGGCTCCCTGGTTGCAGAAGCTTGGTATGGAAACGCTGGTTCTAGGCCCGGGTTCTATCGATCAGGCACACCAGCCTGACGAGTTTATAGAATTGTCGCAGTTGGAGCCCACGGTGACCATTCTCAGGGGTCTTATCCGGCAGTTTTGTCTTTAAGTATCCTTGCGCTTCAGACCAAGTGGCTGAGCGCTGCCGGGCGCCCACTCCAAAACACGCCCGTAAATACGTCCCTGTAGGGCTCGGTCGCGCCATCCCTGGCGCTCCACGGTTTTGGAGTGGGCGCCCGGCAGCACTCTTGGAGTAGACTGGTAAGCGCATTAAAAACTACGGATTGAGGAACAATATTTGAAATCGAACGGCTGGCTGCATTCGTTTCGCCATTCATCGCCCTATATCAACGCCCACCGTGGCCGTACGGTGGTGTTGACCATCCCGGGTGATGCGGTTGAGCATGAAAACTTTATCAACATCATCCATGACATCGCGCTGTTGAGTAGTCTGGGCATGCGTTTGGTGGTGGCATTCGGGTCGCGGCCGCAGATCCAGAGCCGCCTGGATGCCGCCGGCCTGGAATCTTCATTTTCCCGTAGCCTGCGCATTACCCCCGAAAACCATTTGCCGCTGGTTATGGAAGCAACCGGTGGTTTACGGGCATACCTTGAAAGCCAGCTATCCATGGGGCTGGTGAACTCCCCCATGCACAACGCTCGCATTCGGGTAAGCAGCGGCAACTATGTGACTGCGAAGCCGGTTGGCGTGCTGGACGGAATCGATTTCGGATACACCGGCAAGGTACGGCGCGTCGATGTGGGTGGTATTGAGAAGCTGCTGGAACAGGGGCATATCGTTTTGCTTCCCCCCATGGGTTACTCACCCACAGGCGACACGTTCAACCTGTCGTACGAAGACGTCGGTAGCCAGGTTGCAGCGGCGCTGCAGGCAGAAAAGCTTATCGTCTTTATTGATGACCAGGGTCTGCTGGAGCAGGACGGTTCTCTTATTCGTGAGCTTTCAGCACGCCAGGCTCCGGAGCGGTTGGCGGACGGAACTGTTACGGGACATGACGCAGACCTGCTGCGCGCCGCCTGTGACGCCTGTGTGAAGGGCGTGCGGCGCGCGCACATCATCAGCTATGTGAACGATGGTGCGCTGCTGGAAGAGCTGTTCACCCGGGATGGTACAGGCACACTGGTCAGCGGTGATCACTATGAGCAGATCCGGCAGGCCCGGGCCGAGGACATTGGCGGAATTCTTGGGCTGATTGAGCCGCTTGAAGAGCAGGGAATTCTCGTGCGGAGGTCCCGGGAAATGCTGGAGACCGACATTGAACACTTTGTTGTGGCTGAGCGAGACGGCACCATTGTGGGTTGCGCGGCCCTGCACAACTATCCGGATGAAGGCGCAGGCGAGCTTTCCTGCTTCGCGGTGGATTCTGCCTATCGCCGTGCCGGTCGTGGCGACGAGATTCTGTTAATGATTGAAAAGCATGCCCGTAGCCAGGGTATCCAGAAGTTGTTCGTGCTCACCACACAAACCGAGCACTGGTTTCGTGAGCGGGGTTTCCAGCCCAGCACGGTTCAGGCGTTGCCCGGGCCAAAGCTCGCCTCTTACAACACTCAGCGCAATTCAAAAGTTTTCTTCAAGCCGCTTTGAAAGATCCTGCAACGCCTGGCGGCGTTGTTTTTCAGGCCGCTGGGAAAGCGACTCTATGGCGCGGTAAATCACATGGAAGCCATAGCCGGATTGCACCAGTAGCAAAACTGTATAGATCTGACTAAGCTGTTTTGTAGGTTATGACGTTAAGACGGCACTGTTTTTGTGCCCGCAACGAGCCGCTATAGTACACTTGTTATCGCGGTTATAAGCACCGTCACATTTTTTATAACGACAAGTGGCAGAAGCCGCTGTTTTCGGTAAAGTTAGTCGTTAGCGGGCAGAATACCCGGCCCCCTTCCGGTTTTGCGCGATATCAGGTAGTTCATGGATCCGAGAGAAAGACGCAGCAGCCCCCGCAAACCCATCAAACTTGCTGCCCAGATTGATCTGGGCATGGGCGAGTCCTGGCCATGTCAGATTGCGGATTTTTGCCCCGAAGGCCTGTTTGTTCGCTATTCCGGAGAAACATCCCGCAAGCTCGATCGGGTTTTTGCTTCCTCCCCGCCATCAGAGCTGATTGTGCGCTTCCGTGATGTGGATGGAAAACGCCGGCATGAACTTCACGTCAGTGTTGTGCGGCGTATTGATGGTGCCATGGGTGTTAATTTTACGCGCACGAACCCGGATGCGGTTGCGGCGATGCTGAAACAGTGCGGGGGCTCCCATGATCAGGAGCGTGCTTCTCTGCGCGCTCCGAGTGAACGTGTGCAGTTTGTTCTGCATCAGTCTGCGCGTGCGGTTATTCAGCATATAGAACCACTCATGGATACCTGCTTCGTGCAAATGGCCGCTGCCCTGAAAGACGCAGCACACAAAGCCAAAAATGATCAGCAAGCTAACGAGATGATGGATTTTTCGGGTCAGGTTCAGGCCCGGCAGAGAGTGATATGGCATCAGATAGCCCGCACCCTCGAATCTCCTTTGAAGCCGGCACCCAAAGGGTTTCCTGGTTCCGAGCTTTCTATGGTGGACAAGGGTGAGTTTGAAGACTGGCTGACAATCCGGGTTATGGTTACAAAAGCCGACACCCAGTATCGTAAAGATCTGCTGCAGCTCAAGCTTCGTCTGGACAAGCTCGGTATTGCCAATGCAACCGGGCACCATAACCCGCTTGGCCCGTCACTGGTGTGCGAATCGTTTCATTCAGGGCTGAGCCAGCTCAAAGCCTCCCGAGAGGTTGAAAAAATCTGTCTGAAGGCATTTGAACAGACGGTGCTGTTTCACCTGGGACCCTTGTATAAAGAGCTGAACAATATCCTGATTCGCCATGGAGTTCTGCCAGAGCTGGATCTCAGCAAATACTTGAGTGAGCAGACCGTCGGCAGCTCCCAGAGCAAACCGGCACCAGACAAGAGCCAGCCTGCGCGGAACCAGGATGAGCCAGGGCCGAATACGTCGCAGCCAGACACTTCGCCAGCCCAACCGACGCATCCCCAGAATAACCCTGCAGCATCTGCGGCTGAGCAATCAACAAACCGTGATGCCGGTTCCGGCAAGACGCGTCTTGGTAGCGAGTTCCGTGGTTATGCGCAGGCTGCGCAAACCGCTTTTGCCACTGTAAGAAATCTGCTTGGAACCCTTGCTGCCAGCCGCGCGACCCGTGGCGAGACCGAGCCGGCGCCTTTCCCGGTCAACGCCCAGCCAATGACTTCGGGCGAGTTGCAGCGTGAGCTTCAGCAGCTTCAGGCTGAGCCGGTCGACACTGCCAGCAACGTTATTCCGCTGCGAGAACGAGTGGTCGAGAAAGTTCTCGAGAGTGGTGCTAAAAAGCTGGACGATGAACAGCAAGGTACGCTGGATGTTGTCGACCGCTTTTTTAACTCGGTTACCGAGAGCCCGAAGCTGAGCGAGTACGCCCAGGAGCGAATGCGCCAGCTTGAAGTGCCGGTTCTGAAAGTTGTAATGCGCGATCCCGCATTTTTCGATGATAAGAACAGTCCGGTCCGAGGGGTGATGAACCGGCTGGCTCAGCTTGGTGTCAAGGGTGGCAGGCTCAACCCGGTTATCCAGCGCCGGGTTGATGAGCTTATCCAGCGTATTACCACGGAGTTTGAACAGGACACCGGGGTGTTTGAGCAGACGGTTCATGAGCTTGACGGACTGATTGATCGCCAGAATCTGGTTTATCGCCGCAATGTAGAGCGGGTAACCGCCGCAGCGGAGGGCGCTCAAAAAGTCGCCGAGTCCAAGACCGCAGTAACAGATGTGCTGAACCGGAAGCTGGCGGGGTGCAAAGTACCGAAAGCTGTGCTCAGCCTGCTTGATGGTGGTTGGCGGGATTTGTTGTCGCTGACATGGATCCGTCAGGGTCCGGACAGCCAGACCTGGCAGGACTATCTCTCTGTGGTTGATTCATTGCTCGCATTTGCTGATGACAGCGAAAGCGCCGTGAACCTGCCTGAGTTGCTTCGGGTTATCCAGGATGGCCTGTCGTCCATTTCCAGCAACCACATGCCGTCTTCCCAGATTCGTGATGAGCTGAAACAATTTCTGGTGCGCAGCCCTGATAAACCACCTGAAATGGTGGAGGTGGCGCCGGTACAGACGGAAAAAGATATCAAGCAATCGCTGTCGGAGCGTGAACAGCGTAGCCTCCAGCGCTGGATCAACCGGGCCCAGAAGCTTCGGACAGGAGACTGGCTGCGAGATCAGGAAAAACCCGACGAGCCACAGTACATCCGGTTGGTATGGGTAGCTCGCGGATTCAGCCGGTTTGTTTTCGTGAATCATCAGGGTATGCGGGTTGTGGAGCTTGAGCTGGAAGCTCTGGCGCGCCACATGCGCAAAGGCATAATCGTGCCCGATGGCCAGTACGAGCGGCCTCTGGTGGATGAAAGCATCGATCGTATGGTTCGGAAGGTCTATGACCAGTTGTCCTGGGCGTCTACCCACGACGAGTTGACCGGACTGCTCGGGCGCCGGGAGTTTGAGCGCATGCTCGATCAGCAACTGGCCCGGCGTGAAGACGAGCGCTCCCTGTTGCGGTTGGATCTTCGGAAGTTCCGTCTGCTAAACGACACGGCCGGTTATCAGGCGGGTGACGACACCCTGAAAAGTGTCGCAGATCTGTTACGCAAACATGTGGGCGATGGCATGCCACTGGCACGGCTTGCGGGAAATGAGTTTGGCATGTTGGTGCCGTCTGAGAACGCTGACGATGCGGCCCGCAATCTGATTGCTGTCGTCGAAGCCGCTGAATTTGTTTACGGCGGCCGTGATTACAGATTATCTGCCAGCATCGGAGTTGTGCCAGAGCTGCCTGGCCTGGTTAGTGCTGAGCGCTGGCTGAGGGCGTCTGAGGAGGCTTTGGGTGTTGCCAGGCAGAAAGGGCATGGCAAAGTGGCAGAGTATTCTCTGGGTGCGGATGATCAGGCCCGTCAGGAACAGATTGCCGCGAAGGTTGCCAGCCTTGGTGATCTGGACGAAGAGCGCATGTTGCTGCGCTGCCAGAAGATTATTCCGCTGCACAGCCGAACAAATATGGCGGCCCAGTATGAAGTGCTGATCAGTATGTACGATGATGCCGGGGTGCTGATTACCGGCCGTGACTTTGTGCGAATGGCCGAGCGGTATGATCGTATGCAGGCTGTTGATCGCTGGGTGGTCGGGCACATGTTGGACTGGTTACGGGTGCAGACACCGGACCCCCGTCATTTCGGCGGAGTGTGTATTAATCTTTCTGGCTACTCGTTGAATGACCAGTCTTTGCTCGAATACATTTATGAAAAGCTGAGTGAAAAGGATGCGCCCATTGAGCGACTCTGGTTTGAAATAACCGAAGCGTCCGCGATCAATGATGTGGAGGCGGTAGCAGATTTTATTATCGAGATGAAAGAGCTTGGGTGCAGATTCTGCCTCGGAAATTTCGGCAGTGGTCCCAGTTCGTTCGAGTTCATGCGCGCGCTACCGGTCGACTTGATCAAGATTGACAGTGCGTTTACAGGCCAGCTTAATACGAGTGAAACCGATCGCGCGATGGTGCAGTCCATGGTAGATATGGCGCATTACATGGATCGCGAGGTGGTCGCTGCGCAGGTAGAATCCCGCGACGTGCTCGACACACTGAGGCAGCTTGGTGTGGATTATGCTCAGGGGTTTGTGATCGAGAAGCCCCGCTCGCTCGACAGCCTGACCTGACTCTTATCTGACTCCCTTCCAACCCTCGGCGCGCCTCAGTTATGTCAAAACGTCACCCTATTATTGCGGTTACCGGCTCGTCCGGTGCGGGTACAAGTACCACCGGCCATATATTCCGGCGCATGTTTGCCAGTGAGGGCCTGGAGGCTGCCATGGTCAGCGGTGACAGTTTCCACCGCTACAACCGGGAGCAGATGGCTCGATTGGCGGCCAAGGGACAGTTCGGTGAGCGGAACCACTTTGCGCTTGCCGCCAACCATATAGACAAGCTCGAAGCTCTTTTTTACGACTATGGCCACTCAGGTAATGGCCGGTATAGACAGTATGTTCATGATGAAGATCGTGGCCTGCAGGCTGAGGGACATAAGCCAGGCACATTTACGGCCTGGGGGTCGCTGGAACCGGATACTGACCTGCTGTTCTATGAAGGTTTGCACGGAGCAGTTGTAAGTGAGGCGTTCAATATTGCCCAGTATGTGGACTTGCTGATTGGCGTGGTGCCTATCGTGAATCTGGAGTGGATCCAGAAAATACACCGGGATACCCATCAGCGGGGTTACAGCCAGGAAGCTGTAGTCGCAACCATCATCAACCGAATGGATGATTACGTTCACGATATAGTGCCGCAGTTTTCACACACCCATATCAACTTCCAGCGCATTCCTCTGGTGGACACGTCCAACCCGTTTGTTGTCCGGGACGTGCCTAGTGAAGATGAGAGCATGTTGGTGATCCGGTTCCGCGATGCCTCCGACGTGGATTTTCCCTACCTGTTGCAGGCAATACAGAACAGCACGCTTTCCCGCCACGACACTCTGGTTATTCCGGGCACAAAAATGGCGCTGGCCATGGATCTGATCGTGAGACCCATGGTGCAACGCCTGATTGCCCAGAAACCGTTTGCCTGACTCCGCACTTTCCTCGGGTTGTTATTCCACGTTGCGAGAGTAGAAGATTTCCAGCTTTTCGCGTCGCAGCCGATCTTCTATAGATTGAGCTATCTTCGGGTCAAGCTCGTCTGCGTTCACACCGAATACATGGTTATCCAGGTTGAACTCTTTCAGCATCATTTTGGTGTGAAAGAGATTTTCCTGATAAACGTTCACGTCGATCATCTGATAGGCATTCTGCGTATCTTCGGTCAGGTAGTTCTGGATCGAATTGATATCGTGATCAATATAATGCTTGGTACCGTCTACATCCCGGGTAAAACCGCGTACCCGGTAGTCAACGGTGACCACATCAGAATCGAAACTGTGGATCAGATAGTTCAGAACTTTCAGCGGCGAGATCAAACCGCAAGTGGAGACATCGATATCCGCCCGGAAGGTGCTGATGCCCTCGTGCGGATGACTCTCCGGATAGGTGTGCACCGTAACGTGGCTCTTGTCCAGGTGCGCCACAATGGTATCGGGTAGCGGGCCGGGGGATTCTTCGTTGTCTGGTTCTTCGCCGCTGGTCAGTTCGTGCTCGGCGATGAGCATAGTGACTGATGCGCCGTGTGGCTCGTAATCCTGGCGCGCAATGTTTAGAACGTTAGCGCCGACAATCTTGACCACGTCAGTCAGGATCTGCGTAAGGCGCTCTGCGTTATACATCTCGTCAATGTAATCGATGTAGGCTTCGCGTTGCTCTTCGGTCTGCGCGTAACAGATGTCGTAGATGTTGAAGCTCAGAGATTTGGTCAGGTTGTTGAAACCGTGCAACTGGAGTTTTGGTTCCATGCTCAGCCCCTCCGCATTATGGAGATGAATGACGGCAGAGCGGCGGTTGCACGCCCTGCATAGGCCGCCACCGACTACTGACCAGGTTGTTCACCTTTTTGCGCAGACCGGCGGAGAAAGGGCGGTATTATGCACGGCCCACCGGGCATTGAATAGTGTTGTGACCAGAGCTTATTCCGTGTCGCAGATTTCATGGCTGTGGCTGATTTCCACGCCTGCCTGTTCGAGCATGATTGAGGCGGAGCAGTACTTTTCAGCTGACAGGCTAACGGCACGTTTTACCTGACTTTCCTTGAGGTTGCGCCCGGTCACAATGAAATGAAGATGGATTTTTGTGAATATCGACGGGACGGCATCTGCCCGTTCGGCTTCCAGTTCGGCGTGGCAGGCAGTGACATCCTGGCGGCTTTTTTTCAGGATGCTCATCACGTCAAATGACGAGCAGCCGCCCAGGCCCATCAGAAGCAATTCCATGGGGCGGGGCCCGAGGTTTTCGCCGCCGTGATCTGGCGGGCCGTCCAGTTGTACGGAGTGGCCGGTGCCGCTGGTAGCGCGAAAACTGGCATTGCCTGTCCAGTCGATGGTTGCTTTCATGAAGGTGTTCTCCTGTAAGGCAGGGGCGGACATCGGCCTGCCCGGAAATAAACTGTTGGAGTCGGATGCTAGCACAACCGGGGCCTGCTGACAGACGGTAACAGCCGTATCCAGATACATCTTGTATACTGTTTCCAGTTGCCCGAAGCAGACCTTCTTGTTATAAGTTGCTCTGTTTTGCAGCGAAAATAAATGAACCCGCAGGGAAAGCCGGGTGAATAAAAAAACATTGGAACCCGTCAGTATTTGAGGAGGCACGACTCGCACCATGGCCACTATCGTCAAGCCGGTTGAGCAGAAAACCAAGCATCTCGATTATTTTCTTTCGCAATGTCATCGCCGCCGGTACCCGGCCAAGAGCACCATTATTTATGCTGGCGATAAAAGCGATTCCCTTTTCTATATCGTCAAGGGCTCAGTTACGGTCATTATTGAAGACGATGATGGTCGCGAGATGATCATGGCCTACCTCAATGCCGGAGACTTTTTTGGCGAGATGGGCCTGTTTGACAACATGGATTCCCGCAGTGCCTGGGTAAAAGCAAAAACTGAGTGTGAGGTAGCTGAGATCAGCTATCCCAAATTCCGCGAAATTGCCCAGCAGGATCTTGGCGTTCTCTACTTTATTGGCGAGCAGATGGCCTCGCGGCTGCGCCAGACTACCCGCAAAGTTGGCGATCTGGCATTCCTGGATGTAACGGGTCGGGTAGCCCGCACCTTGCTGGATTTGTGCAAAGAGCCGGATGCCATGACACATCCCGACGGCATGCAGATCAAAATCACCCGTCAGGAAATCGGCCGCATTGTTGGCTGCTCCCGAGAAATGGTAGGTCGGGTTTTAAAAACCCTGGAAGATCAGGGGCTTGTAAGAGTTAAAGGCAAAACTATGGTGGTGTTCGGTACCCGCTGAGTCATTGCGGGGTTTCTGGTCCGGAAACCCCCATCAATCAACGATCGCCACAGACTTCACTTGCATCCACACCTGTTGCCCGGGCTTTATAGCAAGGGTATGAACAGCTCGTGTCGTAAGGCGCGAGAGAAACGGTGTTTGACCTGCCAGCAGGCGCACCATGGAGGTCCCCGGGCTGACATCCGAGGCTATTTCGTCGACGGTTGCGGGGAGCAGGTTCTGAATGCTTTGATCGGTCTGCTCGCTCAAGGCCAGGCTGATATCTCTGGCAAGCACTTGCAGACGGATTTTCTGCCCGATTGGCAAGCCTCCATCCGCCCTTAGCCAAAGATTGCCTCCGGCAAAATCAGCACGGCACAAATGCCACTGAGCATCACGCTCCGAGATAGTCGCATCGAGAATCACGCCTGCATCCTCCTCAAGACCGAAAGGTTGGTCCGTGCGCGCCATTATCTGTTGCAGCGGGCCTTCAGCAACTACCTGCCCTCCATCCATCATCACAATGTGATCTGCCAGCCTTGCAACCTCCGCCGTCGAGTGGGAAACGTAGAGCATCGGGATTGCCAGCTTGTCCCTCAGAGCTTCCAGATAGGGCATGATCTCCTGTTTGCTGTTCTGGTCGAGAGCAGACAAGGGCTCATCCAGTAACAGGAGC
Organism: Marinobacter sp.; assembly: GCF_048259445.1. Lineage (GTDB taxonomy): Bacteria > Pseudomonadota > Gammaproteobacteria > Pseudomonadales > Oleiphilaceae > Marinobacter. The sequence goes on from NZ_JBLXHQ010000009.1 coordinate 83,606, forward strand.
CGGGGGCTGGTCAGTAACGCCCGGGCGATAGCAACACGCTGACGCTCCCCGCCAGAGAGTTTTTCCGGCATGCGACCAAGCAGGTGAGTCAGCCCCAGCCATGCAACAGCCTGATCAAATGTTATCTGGCGCTCGCTTTGAGGGATGCGTTTGTACCCGTACATCAGGTTTCGTTTTACCGAGAGATGGGGGAACAGACTGGTTTCCTGAAACACATAGGCCAGTGGGCGCTGGTGAACAGGGCGGCTGCCGTACTCGGTTTGCCACTCGTCTCCGTTAACACACATGATGCCGTCCGCCGCTTGCAGGCCTGCCATACAGCGCAGCAGCGTTGTTTTCCCGCAGCCGGAGTGCCCGAACAGAGCGGTCAGGCCGCTACCCGGGAGATTCAGATCGACGCTCAGTTCAAACGCGCCGAACTTACAGTTGAAGCGTGCCTGTATTCCTTGTGCTGCCATCACTTCACCAGCCCGGACTGCAGCCGGCCATTGAGTGAATACAGAGTTACGAGCACCATAAAGGAGAAGACAACCATGCCCGCTGCCAGCCAATGGGCCTGGGTGTACTCCAGGGATTCTACATGGTCGTAAATGGCCACCGAGAGCACCTTGGTTTCACCGGGTATGTTGCCGCCGATCATAAGTACAACGCCAAATTCGCCGATGGTATGGGCGAAGGTGAGTACGCTGGCGGTCAGAAATCCTGGTCTTGCCAGGGGGATCACAATAGAAAAAAAGCGATCCCGAGGCGAAGCCCGAAGCGTGGATGCTACTTCAAGCAGTTGCTGATTAATGGAGGCGAAAGCATTTTGCAGGGGCTGAACGGTAAATGGCAGGGAATAGATAACCGAGGCTATAACCAGACCCTCGAAGGTAAACGGCAATAAGCCAAGCCCCAACTGCTCGGTAATCTGGCCAACCATGCCTTTAGGGCCCATGAGCACCAGCAGGTAGAACCCCAGAACTGTAGGCGGCAATACCAGGGGCAGAGCAACAATCGCTGCAATGGGTTGTCTTATCCAGTGCGTGCTGCGGGCCAGCCACCAGGCGACGGGTGTTCCCACAACCAGAAGTATGGCGGTGGTAAAACCTGCAAGCTTCAAGGTGAGCCACACTGGCTCCCAGTATATGTCCATGGTGTTGGCCGGGTTACATTTTAATGGTCGGTTTCATAACCAAAGCTTTCAATGATACCTCGGGCTTTGTCGCCGCGCAGGAACTCAAGCCACTGGTGTGCAGCATCGTTTTTTTCGCTGCGAGTCAGAAGAATAGCCTGTTGATTGATGGGGGAGTAGTCGGCTTGTGGAATCATCCAGAGCGAACCGCCTTTGTCATCCCAAGAGCGCACCTGTGAGAGAGCAACAAAGCCGGACTGGGCATTGGTGGTGGCGACAAACTGGAAGGTCTGGGCAATAGAGTCGCCGCGAACCAGGCGATCCTGCAAGGCGTCCCAAAGGCCCAGTTTGGTGAGAACTTCCTGGGCCGCGAAACCGTAGGGCGCTGTTTTCGGGTTTGCAATCGCCAGGCGGGCAAATTCGCCGGACTCAAGCCAGGCCTCGGGATCGTCAAATGTACCGGGTACCGGGCTCCAGAGCACCAGTTTGCCGCGGGCATAGGTAAATCGCGTGCCTGAAACACCCTGTTGATTTTTCTCCAGCAGTTCCGGACGAAGGCTGTCTGCGGCAAGAAACACATCAAATGGCGCGCCGTTATCAATTTGAGCGTAAAGCTTGCCGGTGGAGCCGTAGCTTGCAACGGCCTCCAACCCGGTAGCCTCACCAAAGGCATCAATGAGCTCGCGAGTTGTGTCCGTGAAGTTGGCGGCTGCAGCGATGCGTACATCAGCGGCATAGGCTGAGCTGACTGAAGCCAGAGGCAGAATGATTGTGAGCCACAAGGCGGTCAGTTGACGATAGAGCTTTATCTTTATGAGCATGGATCACTTACCTTGTATCCGGTCGTATATAACGATGAGAATGGTATAGTCGCCTGTGACGGGATACAAGGGAATTATTGTCTTTTCCTTGAGGTTTAAAGCGTGCTTTCGTCGCTCAGCATGGCTGCCAGCTCGGTGAGTTCTGGGCGCTCTGCAACGGCTTTTTCATACTGCCGGTATAGCTTGAGTACTTTTTGTCCTTCTTCAGAAAGCTCAGCGCCTCCTCCCTGGCTGCCTCCTGTGGCGGTAAACACCAGCGGACTCTTGAAGCAGGTGTTCATAGTGTCTACCAGCAACCATGCTCGCCGATAACTCATTTTCAAGGCTCTTGCTGCAGCAGAGATTGAACGGTGGTGCTGGATCAGTTCGAGCAGCTGAGCCTTGCCGGGTCCAAGGGCTATGGTGTCGCCGGCTTTGAGTCTGAGCCTGGGAGCCAGGCGGGAATTGGATTCAGTCATGGCATGAACGTCCGGGGTTCAATGAAGTGGATACTCTGGTTGGGCAGGTCAAGGTGCTGAGGGTGGCTGCAGGGTTAGCGATACCCGTTATAAACTCGTTCAAGAACCTGTAGCTGCGGTTGCCACTGGGTGAGCCAGGCCTGCACCTGCTTCGGAATTCTTGCTGGCTTTGGCCAGGGTACCGGATAGGCCGCAGGTTGAAACAGAGGCGCGAACAGTGCTGCGGCTGTCAGATCTGCGCGGGAGAAGGACTCACCAGCGAGGAACGGCTGCCGGCTATAGGTTTCCGCCAGTTCGGTGAGCAGGTTCTCCATGACTTCCCGGGACTGCTCAGCGGTCCTCTCGTTTATCTTCATCCATTTTCGCATCACTTCGTTTACCCGGCTGAAGGCGAGGCTGAGCAGAATGCGATTGTAGAAGGGTGTGCCTGCCGCCAGCATTGGCACCACTATTTTCGGGCGCTGCAGGAAATGGTGGTAGGAGTAACAGCGCACAGCGGGGCCGGCTTCTTCATCCAGGCGCTTTTCCCACGCCAGCGCCAGGGCTTTGGCAGGCTCATCCATAGGAGTGAGCGGCTTGTCAGGGAAAGTTTTGTCAAGATAGTCGAGTATGTGGGAAGAGCCCTGAATAACCTCACCATCATGCACCAGCACAGGTACTGAAGCGCCCGCGCCTTTGGTGAGCTTTTGCATGGTTTTTATGTGCTGCCCCGGCAGCAGGTTCGTGGTTTCATAACTGAGATTCTTGTAATCCAGCGCCCAGCGAATTTTCTCGCAATAGTGGGATATGGCGAACTGATAAAGCCTGAGAGCCATGCGTTGTCTCCTGAGTATCGGCCCTCAGCATAACCCTCAGGAAGAGGGATAAAAAGCAGTATGGCGGCATGCGTTGCGTGATTTTAATGGTTGCGGAGCTTCTGCGATTGGTTTTGAACAATACTTGCCTTTAAGATGCCCGTATTCGTTCACGTTACAATTCCGGGGTGTGTTCATGGACTTGAAAAAGATCTTGGTGACGTCTGTTGTTGCAGCCAGCGGGCTTTTTCTCTCTGCCTGCGCTACCGGGCCAGATGCTCCGGAGAGTTCATTCAGCTATCAGTGTGGCCAGTTGAACGTAACCGCTACCAACGTCGGAAACGGAGACCAGCTTGCCGTTGATTACCAGGGCCAGCGCCTTCTGCTGAACCAGGAAGTGAGCGCTTCCGGAGCTCGTTATGTAGCGCCGGACGATGATGAAACCTACTTCTGGAGCAAAGGCGAGAGAGCGTTGTTCAGCGTAAAAGGACAGATGTACCCGGAGTGCCTGCAGGCCGGCGCCCTGGAAATGCCGTTTGAGGCCACTGGCAACGAGCCTTTCTGGCATGTCAGCGTGGCGCATCAGGTGTTGGTACTGAACCGTCCTTCTGATACCGGAGAGCCCGAGGAAGTTGCGCTGGAAACAACCGTCGCTAACCAGCATGGACGAGAGTTCCGTGGTGAGCTGGATGGGCAGGAATTGACGCTCAAGGTGGCCCGTCAGTTGTGTGAGGACAACATGTCTGGCGCCCAATTTCCGGCGCAGGTTCGTCTGGAGTTGAACGGTGAAGTTTTCCAGGGCTGTGGCGGTGATCCTCAGCGTTTGTTCCGAGGTGCAGAATGGGTTGTTGAGGATCTCGCAGGCGCCGGCATTATTGATAGTTCGCGGATGACCGTTGAGTTTCTGGATGACAATCGTCTCGCGGGGAGGGCGTCTTGCAACCGCTACGGCGGCCAGTACGAGCTCACTGCCGAAGGGGTTAGCTTCGACAATCTGTTTGCTACCAGAATGGCCTGCGCACCGGCACTGATGAATCAGGAAAATCGCTTTCTGGAGCTCATGGCAAAGGTTAAGCGTGCGGCGATCGGTCGTAACGGGCAACTTATTCTGACAACATCCGCAGGCGAAGAGATCACCGCGTTTCAGTCAACGGAAAATAAAAGCAGGCCGTAGCCGGCCAGGATTTCACTGAGCCGCCCCGATTGCCGAAGCTCCCGGGTGCCATCTGACAGCACTCTGGCGAAGGTTTCGGCTTTCGGGTTGGCCGGCGAAAACGCAATGTAGAAAGGCGCCCGGTAGATTTCGCCAGCACTTCGGATTCGTGTATTGTCCCGACCCTTCAGCGCCCAGCTCATAACTGACTCATCTTCTACAAAAACGTCTGTCCGGTGCTGCTCGAGCAGGCGGATGGCGCGGTCAAGGGGCGCAGGCCCTGACAGTATCCACACCAGGCTTGGGTCGTCCGGCGTACTTGCAATGTAGTTGTCCAGCTCAGGCGAGTAGAAGTATCCATTAATCGCAAGCAGGGTCTGCTCTTTTAGTGAGGCTATGCCTCGATATTCCCACTGGTTTTCAGCATTTGTATAAAGGTGTGTTCGTGAAATTCCGCTGGCTTCCTGTGGAAAAACAAAGTCCGGAGCGTCACCCCTGAATGCGCCTGCGACCGCATCGATTCGCCCCTGCCTTGCCAGCTGAAGGGCTCTTGCCCAGCTAACATTGATGTATTCAACTTCATATCCGGCGCCAGCGAAAATTTCTCTTGCCGCATCTATGGCATAACCCTCGCGGTCGGATCCGGCCAGGCAGTTGTGTGGGCACCAGGGATCGGCAGCAATAACAATGGTGAACTCACTCCGGCTCTCGGGTCGGGTTTTATCCGCAGGGTAAACAACCTGCGCAGGGCTGTCAGCCGGCTGTTCTTCTGGCGGCGAGCAACCGGTAAGGCTGATGAGCAATGCAATCAGTAAAGCTCTGGGCATGGTTGAAGCCGCATGAATGAAACTGCGTTGGTGATGCCAAAGTACTGCGAAGGCGAATGTTTACCGAAATAATAGCTCACGCCCCGGGCTTTGTATTGACTGCGGCTAATCAATTTTTGCTGGCAGCACTCGTGGTTGAAGAATCGGATGGAACCAGTGCGCGAGCAAGGTCTTTCATGCTGAGGCTGCCTACCGCCTCTCCGTTGCGGACCACTCTGAATACGAGATCTGTATCACCACCGGAGCGGGAAAGCACTGTCTCAAGATTGTCTCTCTCGGAAATATCACCTGCATATTCCACATCGCTATCGACAGTTCGATTCATGATAGATCGCACTCTGAGTACCCGGGCGCGATTGATGTCGTTTATAAAGGCAACAATGTACGGATCGTTGGGGTTGAGCAAAATGTCCTGAGGGTCACCTTGCTGAACCACTTCGCCATCCTTGAGGATGACCAGATGGTCCGAAAGCTTCAGCGCTTCGTCGAGATCGTGTGTGATGAACACAATGGTTTTCTGAAGCTCGCCCTGTAGCTCCAGTAGCAGGTCTTGCATGTCGGATCGGATCAGTGGGTCCAGTGCCGAGAAGGCCTCGTCCATCAGCATGACCGGGGAGTTGGAAACAAGAGCACGGGCGATGCCAACGCGTTGCTGCATGCCACCGGATAACTGGTGGGGGTATTGGCTTTCGTTACCCTCAAGCCCCACTCTGGCCAGCCACTTTACAGCTTCGCTCTCAAAGTCTGCGACGCTGGAACCGCGAATATTGAGTGCCATTCCTGCGTTTTCAAGCACCGTTTTATGGGGCAGGAGTGCGAATTTCTGGAACACCATGGACATCTGTTCCCGCCGCAGCTTGCGCAGTTGTTCCTCGTTCAGGTCCAGAACGTTTTCGCCGTCGAGCCGCACTTCTCCGGCGGTGGGTTCAATCAGCCGGTTCAGGTGGCGGATCAACGTTGACTTGCCGGAGCCCGAAAGCCCCATGATGACTGTGATCTTGCCGTCAAGGATGTCCACGTTAATATCCCTGAGCCCCAGGACATGATTTTGCTGATCCAGCAGGTCGGCCTTGTTCATGCCCCGCTTTACGTACTCAAGTGCTACGTCCGGTGTCGGGCCAAAAATCTTGTACAGGTTCTTGATGGAAATCTTTATCTCGTTAGCCACGTGCGTTCCTCACTGATTTTGGCTGGCGTTTATGCGTGCCAGAGAAGCTTTGGTCACACGGTCAAGAATGACGGCCAGAATCACAATGCCAAGGCCGGAAACCAGGCCAACACCGAGCTCAAGGTTCCGGATACCGCGAAGTACAAGAACACCGAGGCCTGGAGCGGAAACCAGTGATGCGATAACAACCATGGCGAGACTCATCATGATGGTCTGGTTCACGCCCGCCATGATGTTGGGAAGCGCCAGGGGTATCTGGACCTTGTACAGCTTTTGCCGGGGCGTCATGCCAAAGGCGTCTGCCGCTTCAATCACGTCCTTGTCCACGAGCCGTATGCCAAGATTGGTCAGCCGCACCACAGGTACGATGGCGTAGAGAATGATGGCAATACCGTAAAGTTTGGATTCGGTAACACTGAACAGGAAGATCAGCGGGATCAGGTAAACGAACGGCGGCAACGTCTGGAGCATGTCGAGCACCGGGATGGTCAGCCTTTGCATGGTGTCGCTTCGCGACATGGCGATGCCGATGGGCACTCCGAGCAGTACGCAGAGGAAGGCGCATACAAATATGATAGCAAGGGTCTGCATGGCGTATTCGTAGTAATCGATAAATGCCAGCAGACAGATGCTGAGGCCAACAAAAAGCACCAGCTTCCAGGATTTCGTGACGAGGAATACGATGGCCAGCATGATCGGTATTATGATCCACCAGGGCGTGGTGAGCATGCCGTAAAGCGCACTATCAAGGGCCCAGCTCAATGGCTGGGTCAGCGGGTCAAGTACGAGGCTAAGATTGTCCTTTATGGCAAGAAACCCCTGCTCCAGGCCTTTCGTGAGTTCTCTCGATTGTGGAAACGCCGCGCAAGAGTCGTTCAGAGCGTCCATGGACGGGAATGGAAAGTCCCACAGGGATTCAGGCTCTGCATTGTCGCCTTTGGCTTTGGCGAGCAGGTCGGCCATCGACATCGGACCGTCTTCTTTACCTTCCGCACACCATTCTTTTAACCCAAGTGCCGAAAACAGGGAGTCGTAGGTTGCCATTTTCGTTTTAGCCTCTTCTGCGCATGGTATGCCATACGCCACAGAATTCGATTACTGTCGTGATCAGACTTACCCGGGGCAGATCCATGCAGATGCTGCGCCCGGGCCAGGGTGGGTCAATCAGTTTTCAAGGATGGCGGCAAGATTCTTTCTGGCGTCATCATTCAGCCAGCCAGACCATTCGTCACGATTATTGCTGAGGAAATAAACCGCAGCTTCTTCACCGGACGCGTTGCTGGAGTCCATCCAGGCCAGAAGCGCGCTCATGGTTTCGGTCTTAAACGTCATCTTGCTGAGCATCTCGGTTACTTCCGGCTCCCGTTCCTTGAAGTCGGTGGTGACAGACGTCAGAACCGTCGCTGCCGGAAACTCGGAAACCCCCGGGTTGTCCGCGTTGGCATTCTGGTTTTTCTCGTGCACTGCCTGTTTGTACTCGCCCAGCTCTACCCGGGTCATGTCGTACTTGCCCAGTGGTACGGTCGGGCCCCAGTAGTAGCCGAACCAGGGCTCTTCGTTCTGAACCGCAGAGGCCATTGATGAAGCAAGGGTTTCACCGGAGCCATGGTTAAATACCTTGATGCCGGAATCTTCAAGGTCCAGGGCGCGGACCAGATTGTCACTGACAATCCTGCAGCCCCATCCGTCCGGGCAGTTGTTGAAGCGCGCGCCTACAAGTTCGGGGTTGGCCATCACACCTTCAATGGTTTTCAGCTCCGGATGTTTCTCTACCAGATAAGTGGGCAGCCACCAGCCTTCTACCCCGCCGGGATCAAGCACTTTTCCGAGGCGCTCGATCTTGCCTTCTTTTTCAAGACGCAGATAGGCTTCACCCGCCGAGTTCAGCCACAGTTCGGTGACAATGTCCGGTTCGCCATTTTCAGCTACGGACGTTACCGCAGGTACTGTGTCTGAGGGGATTACCGACACATCGCAGCCATAGCCCTGTTCCATGATAAATTTGGCCACGTTGGTGACCACTGTATTGGAGGCCCAGTTCATTTCTGTGATAGATACTTCACCACAGTTGGCCTGTGCCATGGCGGGCACCGATAGCGCACATAGCAGTGCAGCTGACGTAAGCTTTCGCATAGTCACTTCTCCGTTTTAAGGTTGGTGAATTCTGATATCGGTTGTTTTTCTGATTGTTTTGGTACTGACAGGAGGTAACCGGAAACGGCTCTCTGATTTGCGATTTTCTGACAAAACTGGAAGTAGGGCAAAACGACTCATCTCGGTTACCACGTAGGTATAAGCATAAGGATCCTGAGCTCAGTTACAAGGTTTTAACAAAAATGGGCCATGTCTGTAGACGTATCCGGGCCTGGTTCGGAGTTTCCGGTCAGTTGCTTGACGCAACTCTTTTTTAAGGCCAATCTCTCGGTTGTTTGTTACGTTGACTCATCCTGAATTGTCCGGAACGGAGCTGATAATAATGAAGATTTTCGAAACAAAAACCGCACCGAATCCTCGTCGCGTACGCATGTTCATGGCAGAGAAAGGGCTGCTTGAGAAGGCCGAATTCATCGAAATTGACCTGCAGAAAGGTGAAAACCTGACCCCGCAGTACATCGCACGTAATCCCATGAAAAAAGTACCGGTTATGGAGCTGGATGACGGAACCTGCATCTCCGAGACCATGGCCATTTGTCGGTACTTTGAAGAAAACTATCCGGAAGCCCCCACTCTTCTCGGAGATACCCCTGTAGAGAAAGCCCTGATCGAGCAGTGGGTCAGGTGGGTCGAGTTCTACTTCTTTATGCCGACAGGCATGTGCTTCCAGCACACCAGTGGTTATTTCAAGGACCGGATGAATCCCATCAAAGAGTGGGGAGAGGATTGCGGACAGAGCGTCAGCAAATTCATGGCGTTTCTGAATGATCATCTCGCCGGGCAGGACTACATTTGTTGCGATCGTTTTACCGCTGCTGACATCAATGCCTTTACAACGGTTGCGTTCGCACGGGTAGTAAATATCCGCATCCTGCCCGAACACACGAACCTTCAGGCATGGTATGACCGCATCAAGGCGCGCGCGTCGGCGCAGGCCTGATGTTTAGTAAAGCATGCTCAGACTAGGGTGGCGCGATAGCTTCTGTGCGGTTACGGCCACCGTCTTTTGCCTTGTAGAGAGCGTCATCGGCTCGTTTGATGGCGTTTTCAATGTCATCGTCCCCATGGCAGCTGGTCACACCCAGGCTGATGGTTTGAGGGATGCTGTGTTCGCCGGCCAGCATGGGTTCGTCGGCGAGGGATCGGCGAACTTTTTCGGCCACATGCATGGCGCCTGCCAGGTCGGTTTCTGGCAACAGAATCAGGATTTCCTCGCCGCCCCATCGGCATAGAACGTCCTGAGCTCTCATGTGGCTGCTCAGCCTTTTTGCAGCTTCCTTCAGCACGGTATCGCCAATATCGTGCCCGTAACGATCATTTACTCGTTTGAATCGGTCGAGGTCTCCGAGAATCAGGCTGTGTGTGGTGCCGTAGCGCTGCGCACGCGAGTGCTCCTGTTCCAGTAACGTGTGCATGGCTCTGCGGTTCAAAAGCCCGGTCAATTGGTCGGTGGTTGCCTGCTCCCGAAGCTGCTGGCGGGCCAGAAACTCACCCGCCCGAAGTTGCCTCAGTGCTTCGCTTGTTACTATGCCAATAACCATCATGACCAGAGGATCAAACATAAAGGGCAGCAGTTCTGAAAGTGCCAGGCCCTGCGCGCTGGTCACCAGGGCAAAGACTGTCAGGGGCAGGGCGAACATTAGCCACCACTCTTTCGAGCCTCTGACCGAGAGGATGGCTACGCCGAAAAAGCTTATAACCATGCCGTTGATTATCTGATAGGTGTCAGCAGTTCGCCCGTTGTAGTGAATCAGAAACAGTCCAAGTATCATGACCATAACTGAAAGCCCCATGGCTCTGAGCAGGTAGCGGCTCTGGCATAGGGGTTTGCCGGTGTAATGGGAGAGCAGAGTCAGTGAGGTGCTCAGCAGAACCGGTATCCGGAAAAAAAGCTCCGTTAACCAGAGGTCCGGGCGGTGGGCAAGGCGGAGTTCGTGGGAAAACTGGTAGAAAATTACGGTGATCAGGAGTACCCAGGCCGCGACAATGGCTACTTGTCCCTCTACTGTCCGTATGTGTGCCTCATAGGCGGGAAGCCACTTGGGTGGTACCTTTTTGTATGGCGGTTTGAGGCCTGAAAATCTCACCATAATCATAATCCGGCTGCCAGTAGTTTTAATCATCAGTCAATACGACGCCAGACACAATAGCCTCTGCGGGGTTATTATGTCGCAAAAGGAGACAGTATGAAGCGTGCACCTGTGAAGTGTGCTCTGGATGCGATCGACAGTGCAAATCGCGCAGATCCAAATATGGAGACTATGGCAAACGAGCTCTTGCCCAGAGAGTACGTTTATAGCCTGCACATGACTCGTTGGTTGCACGAATTAGAACCAGCACCCTCGGAGCGAATGCAGATAGCTTGTCGCGCCCAGCACATCGAGCGCTGGAAAATGCCCCGCAGCGACTACCCGGAAGGCCGGAAATCCTATTACGAATGGCGCCAGGCTTGCGGCCGTATGCATGGCCGCAGAGCCGCTGAGATTATGGCGGATTGCGGCTTTCCTGAGAGTGAATGCGAGCGGGTTGAGGTGATTCTGACCAAGCGCGAGTTGCGCAAAGACGCAGACACCCAGTTGCTCGAAGACGTGGCGTGTATGGTGTTTCTGGAAAAATACTTCGCGCAGTTCTACGCGGACAATGCTGAATACGAGCGGGAGAAGTGGCTGAGGATTGTGCGTCGTACCTGGGGCAAGATGTCGCCCCGCGCCCACGAGCGGGCCTTGGCGCTATCGTCAAAGCTGCCTGAGCATTTGCAGCTGCTGATGCAGGAAGCCCTGGCGGATCCTGCCTGATTCGCCAGAGTTGTGATGGCCGGCCTGTCTTTGTACTTGCTCAGTTCTCAGGGAAAAACAATTCCTGCAACTTTTCACCCGGGTTGGCCGCTCGCATAAAGGATTCGCCCACCAGAAATCCGTAGATGCCCCGGCCAGTCATGGCTTCCACGTCGGCCCGGGTCATGATGCCGCTTTCGGTAATGGCCATACGCTCTGGACCTATGCGTTGATGCAAGTTGAACGTGGTGTCCAGAGATACGTCGAAGCTGTGCAGGTCGCGATTGTTGATGCCCACCAGTGGTGTGCTCAGTGCTAATGCTTCGTCCATTTCTTCGCTATTGTGCACTTCGACCAGTACGTCCATGCCAATTTCGTGCGCTATGCCTTCCAGTTCCTGCATCTGGTCTTTGGTGAGGCAGGCGGCGATCAGGAGTATGCAGTCGGCACCGATGGTGCGGGCTTCGTATACCTGATAGGGCGCGACCATGAAGTCTTTGCGGATGACTGGCAGGCTGCAGGCGTTGCGGGCGGCTATCAGGTAGTCTTCGTGGCCCTGGAAGAAGTCGTGGTCAGTAAGTACTGACAAGCAGGCTGCGCCACCTTTTTCGTAGCTTTCGGCAATCTCGGCGGGTTCAAACGGGTCGCGGAGTATGCCTTTGCTGGGTGAGGCTTTTTTGATTTCGGCGATGACGGCGGGCGTGCCGGCTTCGATGCGCTGGCGCAGGGCATTGGTAAAGCCGCGGGTGCCGGGTTGGTCGCCGGATTTGGCCTTGAGATCTTCCAGGCTTGTTGTGCGTTTGCGTGAGTCTATTTCTTCCCACTTTCTTTCTACGATTTTGCGCAGGATGGTGGGGGTTTTGTCGTTTTGCATAGCCATTTTTGTCGGATTCCGTGTTTGAGCCTGTGCGGTGCCGCTTTCAAAAACACGCCCGTGAATACGTCCATGTAGGGCTTGGCTGCAGCCATCCTTGGCTGCAGACAGTTTTTGAAAGCGGCACCGCACCGGCTCTCAGAGTTCTGGTGGTGACGGCTCACAGATTAAAACGCATTTGTTGCCGCGCTTCGTGAGCGGGTGTTGTTGCTAAGTCGCTCAAAAACAGTGTGAAAAATCCGCCAATTCCGCCAATTTGCCCGCGGCAAGACCGGAGCCCATGGCATCCAGCGCCATTTCCACGCCCATTTTCGCGGTTGGTGCCAGACCGGCTATGTAGATGGCGGCGCCGGCGTTGAGGGCGATCAGATCCCGGGCTTTTTCGGCCATTTCGTCGTGGCCGCGGCCGAAGGCGGCTTTGATCAGGTTCAGGGAGTCTTCGGCGGTATCAACAGAAAGGCCTACCAGGGTCTGGCTTTTGATGCCCAGGTCTTCCGGGGTTATATCGTATTCGATGATCTCGCCGTTTTTCAGTTCAGCTACGTGAGTGGCGCTGGCCAGGCTGATTTCGTCGAGGCCGTCTTTGGAGGCCACCACCATGATGTGTTCAGATCCGAGCTTTTGCAGTACTTCGGCCATGGGGCGGCACAGGGCTTTGCTGAACACGCCCAGCAACTGGCGTTTGACGCCGGCCGGGTTGGTCATGGGGCCAAGGATATTGAACAGGGTACGGCAGCCCATTTCCTTACGCGGGCCAACGGCATGTTTCATGGCGCCGTGATGGGCCGGGGCGAACATGAAACCCACGCCGATTTGTTCTACGCAGCGGGCGACCTGTTCCGGTGTGAGGTTGAGGTTGATTCCGGCCTGTTCAATCAGGTCGGCACTGCCGCTTTTGGAGGAGACGGCACGGTTGCCGTGTTTGGCGACGAATCCGCCGGCGGCAGCAACAACGAAAGCGGCAGCAGAGGATACGTTGAACAGGTTAGCGCCGTCGCCGCCAGTGCCTACGATATCGACCAATGGCTCGGCTTTGACGGTTACGCCGGAGACCAGCTCGCGCATGACTTCCACTGCGCCGGTGATCTCGTCGACGGTTTCACTTTTTATGCGCAGGCCCATGAGCAGGGCGCCGATCTGGGCGTCAGTGGCCTCGCCGTTCATGACGATGCGCATTACGCTTTTCATTTCTTCCCGGGACATGTCCAGGTTTTCGGCCACCCGGTTCAGTGCGTCTTTCATGTTCATTGGCTTTGCCTTTTTTATTGGGTTCGCAGGAAGTTGCGCAGCAGTTCGTGGCCCTGTTCGCTCATGATTGATTCCGGGTGAAACTGCACCCCTTCGATGGCCAGGGTCTTGTGGCGCACGCCCATGATTTCTTCCACACTGCCGTCGCTGTTGCGTGTCCAGGCAGTCATTTCGAGGCAGTCCGGCAGGCTGGCCTGTTCGATTACAAGGCTGTGGTATCGGGTAGCCTGCAGCGGGTTGTTGAGGCCGCGGAATACGCCGGTGTTGTTATGAAAAACCGGGGAGACTTTGCCGTGCATCACGCGCCCGGCGCGGATGATGTTGCCGCCAAATACCTGGCCGATAGCCTGGTGACCCAGACAGATACCGAGTATGGGAATCTTGCCGGCAAAGTGGCGGATAGCCTCCATAGATAGACCGGCTTCGTTGGGCGTGCAGGGGCCGGGCGAGATCACCAGCTGTTCCGGGTTCAGTGCCTCGATCTGTTCTATAGTGATCTCGTCGTTACGGTGCACCTGTACGTCAGCGCCCAGCTCAGCGAGATATTGCACCACGTTGTAGGTGAAGGAATCGTAGTTGTCGATCATTAATAGCATGATATTCCCCTCGCCTCAGTGGTCGAAATCGTTGTAGGTCATGGCCACTGCGCGGAAGATGGCGCGGCCCTTGTTCATGGTTTCTTTCCACTCAAGGCGAGGCACCGAGTCGGCGACTATGCCTGCGCCGGCCTGTATGTGCAGGGTGTTGTCCTTGATGACGGCGGTGCGGATGGCGATGGCCGTATCCATGTTTCCGTTGAACGAGAGGTAGCCGACGGCGCCACCGTAAACGCCGCGCTTCACGGGTTCCAGTTCGTCAATTATTTCCATGGCACGGGTTTTCGGCGCACCGCTCAGGGTGCCGGCGGGCAGGGTGGCCTTGAGTACGTCGAGGCAACTGATGCCGTCTTTTACCTGGCCGGTGACGTTGGACACTATGTGCATTACGTGGGAATAGCGTTCCACGGCCATTTTTTCTGTTAGCCGCACAGTGCCGGTTTCTGATATACGACCGGCATCGTTACGGCCCAGGTCGATCAGCATAAGGTGTTCGGCAATCTCTTTCGGATCGGCCAAAAGTTCCGCTTCCAGAGCCCGGTCTTCGGCATCGGTAGCGCCGCGTTTTCGGGTGCCGGCAATGGGGCGCACAGTCACTTCGCGGTCTTCCATGCGTGCCAGGATTTCAGGTGACGAACCCACAATGTGGAAGTCGTCCAGATCCAGGAAGTACATGTACGGCGAGGGGTTCAAAACCCGCAGTGAGCGGTAGAGATTCAGCGGTGGCGCCTCAAACGGAATCGACATGCGCTGGGAGATGACGGTTTGCATCACATCACCATCCAGCACGTAGTCTTTGATTTTGTTGACGGCCTCCTCGAACTTTTCCTGACTGAAGCCGGACACAAACTCGCTTTCATCCACGGTTTTTCCGCGCAGGTGCGCGGGCGTTCTGGGAGCGTTGGCGTTTTGCCGGTGCAGCTGTTGTTCGAGTTCGTCGAGTCTTGATTGAGCCTGATCGTAGCTACCCTCACTGGATGGGTCTACGTGCACAATCAGGTGCAGCTTGCCGCGCAGGTTGTCGAAAACAACCAGTTCGTTGGACACCATCAGAAGTATGTCGGGCGTGCCAATGCGGTCGGGCGGGCAGCTGGTCGCAAGGCGCTTTTCTATGTAGCGCACCGTGTCATAGCCGAAATAGCCCACCAGGCCGCCGTTGAAGCGGGGCAGTTCTTCCAGGTCGGGGGCATTGAAGCGCTCCTGATAACTTGCGACGAAGGCCAGCGGGTCATCCACTTCAGCGCTTTCTGTCAGCTCGCCCAGGCGGCGAATTTCAATGCGGTGACCGAAGATTTTCAATACTTCCTGGCTGGGCAGGCCAATAATGGAATAGCGGCCCCATTTTTCACCACCCTGTACCGACTCAAACAAGTAAGAGTATGGCCCGCTGGCCAGTTTCAGGTAGGTACTTAAAGGGGTGTCCATGTCCGCAAGCACTTCGCGGTACACGGGGATGCGGTTGAAGCCAGCCTTTGCCAGCTTGCGGAATTGTTCGAAGTTCATGGTCGGGTTTCCTGAAATCTGATCTGCGTTCGAGCAGGTGCTCGCTTGCTGCCGGGCTGAGTATTTTCAGCCGGTACGCCATCGCCACCATCGTGTTGCGCGGGTTGTGAGAATGCCCGGCGCTGCAGTCAGATTCAGTCCCTGCACGGCAGGAATCTCCCGAATTGAAAAGAATGAAAATCCAAGACCTGTGAGGTTACAAAAGCTCGCTCAGGGAATCAACCACTGCGTCTGCTCCCAGTGCCTGCACTGAGCGCCCGAAATTATAGCCATA
The DNA here is from genome assembly GCF_048259445.1 of Marinobacter sp. GTDB lineage: Bacteria > Pseudomonadota > Gammaproteobacteria > Pseudomonadales > Oleiphilaceae > Marinobacter. The sequence goes on from NZ_JBLXHQ010000009.1 coordinate 99,364, forward strand.
AGTGACTGCTACACAGGGAATGCCGGCTGCCTGTGCAGCACTGACGTCTGCTGCCGAGTCACCGATCATCACTGTAGTACCGCGGCTGCCCTGAAGCGTCTCCATGGCATGCAGCAGTGGTGCGGGATCCGGTTTTTTCGTGCTCAGCGTATCGCCCCCGACCACCAGACTGAAATAGCGTTCCAGCCCAAGCTGCTTCAGCAGAGGGGCAACAAACTGTTCCGGTTTGTTGGTCACGATGGCCATGCGGCAGCCACGCTCGCGCAGCGTTTCAAGGCAGAGTTCAACCCCGGGGTAAACCGCGGCATGCAAGCCGTTGAGTTGTCGATAGTTATTGAAAAACAATGTTAGTGCGTCGTTGAACAGAGCGTCGTCGGCGGCATTCGCAGGCTCCCAGTCTGCTCTGCCTGCAAGTGCACGCCGCATCAGTATGGGCGAGCCGTGCCCAACCCATTGACGCACCTGTTCAATGCCGGCTGGTTTACGCCCCAGCTGTTCAAGGGTGCGATCAACCGCTGCGGCAAGGTCTGGCGCGCTGTCTACCAGAGTGCCATCAAGATCGAACAAGGCAACGCCAGGCCAGCGGTCGTTGAACAGGCCGGCCAGGCTCATTGGCCCGGAACCGTGTGGCCCAATGCGGTGCGGGCATGCTCCAGCTCCAGGCGCATGGCATCGATGGTGGCTTTGTAGTCGCTTGTGTTGAAAATGGCCGAGCCTGCAACGAAGGTATCCGCGCCGGCTTCGGCAATTTGCCGGATGTTGTCGGTTTTTACGCCGCCATCAATTTCCAGCCGGATGTTGTAGTTGCTGGCGTCGATGCGATTGCGGGCTTCCCGCAGCTTGTCGAGAGTGCCGGGGATGAACTTCTGGCCCCCGAAGCCGGGGTTGACCGACATCATCAGTACCATGTCGAGCTTGTCCATCACATGATCCATGTGGTGCAGGGGGGTGGCAGGGTTGAACACCAGGCCGGCTTTGCAGCCGCCTTCGCGAATCAGCTGCAGGGAGCGATCAATGTGCTGGGACGCCTCCGGGTGGAAGGTGATGTAGCTGGCGCCGGCGTCAATAAACATGCGAATCAGATCATCCACCGGAGATACCATCAGGTGCACGTCGATGGGTGCCGTAACGCCGTGTTTGCGCAGCGCTTCACACACCATCGGCCCGATGGTCAGGTTAGGCACATAATGGTTGTCCATAACGTCGAAATGAACCACGTCTGCGCCAGCGGCCAGAACGTTATCGACTTCCTCGCCCAGGCGAGCAAAATCAGCAGACAGAATGGATGGGGCAATCAGATAAGGATTCATCACAGTTCTCGCAAACAATTGGCAGCCATTGATAATAATGACAGTCTAACAGCTCAAGAGTGCTTTTTCGTAGCCAGAGGAGCAGGAACTGTGCGCCGATTCAGAACAATGACCCGAAGTGGCAGCCGCATGAGTCTGTGTGGCTGCCTGCTGGCCGTGGTGCTGGCAGGCGGCGGAGCGCCAGTCTCTGCAGAGGAAAAGGTGGCTCCCACGGTACCGGATCAGACGACGCCTGACGAAGTGCGCGGAATAGTATCTTCCGGGCTGGGTGAATGGGGTCTGAGCCGGAGATTCCCGGATTCTGCGCTCTGGCTTGATCTTGAGGACGAAGCCCGCACTCTGGCGCTGTTCTGGCCCGAGACTGAAACCCCGGCAAGAGGTGCTCTGATCATTCTGGCCGATGAAGGCGAAAATGCAGAGTCGGGGCTGGCAGGCGCCCTGGCCCGGGAGCTGGCGCATCGCAAGTTTGCTGTGCTTGCTCTGGGGCTTGAGCCGCCGACGGCGGCGTTGGAGTGGATTCTGGAACGTCCGCGCCCGGTGCCTGTGGCAGAACCGGAAGAGCAGAGCCCGGATGCCTCAAGCCCGGCCACGATCGATGTAATGGCGTCGGAAGTGGTAGATGAGTTGGAGGCCGCGTATCGGGCGCGCATTCATCAAGAACTTGTCGCCGGAGCTGCTGAGCTCAGGGAACGTGAATACGAACTCCTGGCCGTAATCGGCATAGGGCGGGGCAGCAATCATACTGTGCCCTATGCGGTGGAGCAGGAGCCGCCTTCAGCTCTGATCTGGGTCGGCCCGAAGTTTTATCCTCGCGATGCCAGCCGGTTGGCAGAGGCGCTGGAGAAGGCTTCTTTACCGCGTATTCTGGAACTCTCATCAAGCGATGAAAGCGGGCAGCGCAAAGCTGATCTGGAGCGGGCAGGAGTGGAGAGCTTCAGCCTCCAGTCTGTGGGTTCGGGTACGTCTTTTCTGCCGCGCAACGGGAAGGCCCTTGCCGGCAGGATATCGGCCTGGCTTAAAGTGGACGCGCGCCAACAATAGCTAGTGATGCCTGCGGATCAGTTCCCAGGCCTGCTGATAACGCAGAAGGCGTTCTTTTGCCAATGCGTGCTCGGCTGCGCTGAGCTGTTGCTGCGCCAGCTTGTCCGGGTGGCATTCGGAAACTTTTTTACGATATGCGCGCTTGATCGTTGCGATTGGATCTCGTCGTGTTACACCAAGCAAAGCGCAAGCCTGTTCGAGGTTTACCGGCTTTGAAGGTGCCTCACTGATGTCGCCCCACGCCTGGGTGGAGTAACTGTCGAAGATGTCTTCGCTGATGGTGACCGGCATGCCGATCTGGTCAATGGTGTCCTCACAGCGATAGCGCCGGGGTTTGAGGGGCCTGCCCTTGAGCTGCGCCGCGTGGCACAGGCAGATGGCCATTTTCAGGGCGGGAACCGGCCAGATGCGATGGCTGAGCCTTAATGTAAGGCCGCTGAATGGCGGAAGCGATTCAGATGTTTTGCCTTCCTGAAAGCTGCGGATGGCTTTTCGCCTTTGCCGTTTTGACAGCCTCAGCGCCACGATAAGATTTTCTGCAAAAGTGATGTCCTGCTCCGATACCCGTCCATCTGCCCTGGCGATGTAACCCAGAAAGAAAAAAAGTGGCTTGCGGCACCACCGTGGCAGATTGGTCTGGCCGATCAGTTTATGTGCCTGATGGCCGGAAGCAGAGAGTTTGTGCAGAAGGCCGGAAAATGCGGCTTCCATTCGCGGCGGCAGAGCGGGTTGCGCAGAGCGGGTCGCCATTGCTCTATGGCTCCTGAATTGTCATATGCTGGTCCAGGGCCCGCAAACGCTCCGGAGTTCCTACGTCAACCCATACACCCTGATGGTGCAGACCAGCTACACGGCCTTTACCCATGGCTGTAAGCAGAACCGGCCCGAGCTTGCCAGCCTGGTCAGTCAGTCCGTCAAACAGCCTTCGGTGCAGAAGGCTGATGCCGGTAAATGTCAGTTTTTCGCCGTCTTTCCCGGTGCACTCCCCGGAAAGCCTGCCCTTGTCGTTAAGGCAAAAGTCACCATGGCGATGATGTGGGGGGTTATCTGCCATCACGAGAACCGCATCGGTGGCGGACAATTCTGAAGCTGTCATAGACTGAAGGCGGGTGAGATCGAAATCGGACCAGATGTCGCCGTTTATAACCATAAACCAGTCGTCGCCGTTGGCGGTAAGCAGGGGCAGTGCCCGCACAATGCCGCCGGCGGTCTCCAGTGGCTCACCTTCACGTGAGTAGTGCAGTGACAGCCCGAATCGCTCGCCTTTGCCCAGTGTGAATTCGATCTGCTCCCCAAGCCACGCATGGTTGATGACAACATCCCAGAAGTTGGCGCGGTGGAGGCGCTCCAGGAGATGTTCGATAAGCGGTTTACCACCAGCGCTCAACAGAGGTTTGGGCGTTGTCAGTGTCAGTGGCCGCATACGCTCCCCTTTACCTGCGGCAAGAATCATCGCCTTCACTGTGCCAGATGCTCCTGGCCCGGAACGGGTCCTATCAACTCTTCAATCCGGGGAACAGCCACCGCTGTCAGCCAGTCGTGGAAATGTCTCAAGGCTGGCTGTCGTTTGCTGGCAGTAAGCAGATAACCCATTGTACGAGGAATATCCTCAAGATAGCGCGGTTTACCATCGCGCATGGCAAGTCTGGCAAAAATGCCTGCGGCTTTCAGGTGGCGTTGCATACCCATGAGCTCAAACCACTGGCGGAAAGTGTCACGGTCGGCACGGTGCAGGCCTGCTGCCAGAGTCTGTTCACGGAAGTTCTCCAGCCACTTGCATATCCGCTCCTCGGGCCATTGAATATAACAATCCTTGAGCAGCGAGACGGCATCGTAGGTAACCGGCCCCGTTACTGCGTCCTGAAAATCGATAACGCCCGGGCGGCCGCTTTTTTCCAGTACCAGCAGATTTCGTGAGTGATAGTCCCGATGCACGGTTACTTTGGGTTGGGCCAGCGCACTCTCGCGAAGTAGCGCGAACGTGGTATCAAGCATGGACTTCTCGATGTTATCGAGCTTCAGTTCCAGATAGCCTTCCAGCAGCCAGTCGCTGAACAACGCCATTTCACGGTTCAGCAAAGCTGTGTCGTAGGCTGGCAACGGATAGTCAGGCGGTGCAGGCAACTGCTGGATAAGCACGAGTTCGTCCAGTGCGCTCTGGTATAGCGTGTTGGCAGTGTCCGGGCTGAGCTGCCCCAGCATCAGCTGATCGCCGAAATCTTCCAGCAAAAGAAAGCCCCGCTCTGGGTCGGCTTCGAAAATCTGCGGAACGGTAATGCCGGCCTGGTGCCAATGGCTGCCTATGCTTACGAAAGGCGCGCAGTCTTCTTTCTCAGGAGGTGAATCCATAATAATGAAGGACGTGCTGCTGCCATCTGTGCCTTTTTTAAAGGCCCGGAAGTAGCGCCGGAAACTGGCGTCGCCGGAAACGGGCAGGACGTCGGCGTTCTCAAAGCCGGGAAACTGTCTGACCCAGCTGGTCAGCATTTGCAGGCGGTTGTCCATAGCTCGGGCGATCATCCTGAATTAATGAGTGCATTGAGAGTAAGCGTCAGTAAGCCTTGGCTTTGTCCATAACATAGACTATTCCCGAGGCACCTCGGGAAAGATTATAAAGAGGGTAAAACGGTTTTGCAGCGGAGTTTCGTGTATCGGGCCCCGTTTCCGTTAACAAGCTTCAGGGGCACGTGTAAACTAGGCCGCTGTCATTTGTGTATTCGTGCCCCGTTGCGCTATCCACAGTTTTCTATGCACCCGGAACAGGAACCTTGCTACCGTGCCATCGTCCGACAGCTACCTGCATACGCAGAAGGGCATATCGCAGCGTCGGTGTGCGCGCCTGCTTGCCGGTTTAGCCCTGGTGTCGGGGGCAGGCCTTTCTTTTGGCGAAGAAGCACCATCGGCCGCCGAACTGGACTGGCGACCTAAAAGCCAGCTTCCGGATTCTGTCAGGAACTCGCTGCCGGCATTCTGCTCGGGCGGTTATTTGCCATCCGGTGGTGGGGAAGATGGCACGGGTGTTTTCAGTGAGGGGCTTGATGGAACAGGAGAAGCTGTTCCCTTGCAGGTTAGTGGCCTGAATGCCCGTTATGAAATTGATCGGGAATTATATCTTCAGGGCGATGTCCGGCTCCGTCAGGGAACTTTTCAGGTGACGGGCTCTGAGGCCCGTTACAATCAGGGCCTCGGGCAGGTATCGATTCAGGGCCCGCTGGTCAGTCGTGGTGACGGATTTTTGCTAACCGGGGAGCGCGCCGAATACAGCGTGGACTCGGGACGATTCGATATCAATACCGCGACCTTCCTGCTGCATGGCCCGGAAATGCGAGGTAGTGCCGAAAGTCTCTCCCGCGTGGATGACTCCAGGGTAGAAATTCGTGAAGGCATGCTCACTACCTGTGGGCCGCAGCAGAATGACTGGGCTATCGTTGCGTCTGATATCGAGCTGGATCAGGCAGGAGGCTTCGGAACCGCAAAGCATGTGCGTCTCGAGATTCTTGATGTGCCGGTGTTCTACTGGCCCTATGCCAGTTTTCCCATTGATGATCGCCGCAAGACCGGCTTCCTGTATCCACAGTTTGGTTCTTCCAGTGCTGGTAGCGGTGCGTTTCTCGCGACTCCCTATTACCTGAACCTTGCGCCCCATTACGACGCCACGCTTACACCACAGTACATTTATGGTCGTGGTCTGTTTAACGAGGCTGAAGGCCGGTATCTGAGCCGCCTCGGGCAGACGACCGTGCAGCTGGGGTACATAGACGATGATTCCGCCTATGCAGACGAGAACCCCGGTGAATCCGGCCAGCGCTGGGCGCTGGACGCCTCCACCCGGGCGATGTTCGGCAGTGGCTGGAACGGCTACGGCGATTTTTCCGTGGTCAGCGATAACGATTATCTCAGTGACCTGAATCGAAGCCTGGAAATCAGTCAGACTACCCATCTGCAACGCCGTGGCGGGGTGCGTTACCAAACGGCTAACCAGTATTTCGATGCTTACCTCAATGATTACCAAACCATAAGCGACAGCATTGCTGACGTAGACAAGCCCTACGCACAATTGCCGCAAATCGTTTATGCAGGAACGGCTGACGCTGGCTGGCTGGAGGCGGGACTGGAAAGCGAGTATGCCTGGTTCTACCGTGAAAATGACTCGTTGAGCGGTCTTGATAAAGCCAATGGCCAACGTTTCCGTGCGCGGCCCGAGTTGGCATTGCCGATGCGCGCGCTCTGGGGCTTCAGCCGTCCGTCGTTAAGCCTGGATTACACGCGTTACGATCTGGAGGACTACAGCGCCGGCGACGGAGAGTTTGATCGCACGGTACCTGTCGTAGAATGGGACAATGGCTTGTATTTTGATCGCCGGTCGAGTCTGTTTGATGTGCCCTACAACCAGACACTGGAACCCCGGCTTTATTACGCCTGGGCAGACGCAGAGGCAGACCAGAATGATATTCCGGCATTTGATACAGCCTTCGAGAGTTTCAGTTTTGACCAGTTGTTCCAGCCTGACCGCTTTGTAGGGGGCGACCGGGTCGGTAATACCAACCAGTTGACGGTGGCCCTGACCAGTCGGTTCAATGATCTGGTTACCGGTGCCGAAAGAGCCCGTTTCAGTATCGGCCAGGTTCAGTATTTCGAGGATCGCGAAGTAACGCTGTTTGGTGAAGGCGCGAGTAATCTCAGCCGATCATCCCTGGCGGGTGAGGTCGTGCTTAACCCGCTACAGAATCTGCAAATCCGGTCTTCCGGGCTCTGGGATCCGGAGACCGGGGATACGCAAGAGGGTCGGAGCCAATTGGTCTTTCACTCGCAGGACTACCGGTATCTGGCGAGTGTTGGCCATACTTACAGCAAGGACGAGCTGGAACAGTCGGATATTGCGGCGGTTATCCCGGCAACAGACCGTGTTAGTCTGATCGGCCGCTGGGTATATGATTCGGATCTGGATCGCACGGTTGGTTCCCTTGCCGGGATTGAATACAACAATTGCTGCTGGAGTGTTCAGGTGGTTCACCAGAATTATTTCACCGATGATCAGGAGCTCGACAGCCGCATACTGTTCCAGATTCAGCTAAAAGGCCTGGGTGGCAGCGGAGGTTCTTCAACATCGATCTCCGAAGCTATTTACGGTTTCGATGAACGTGAGCAGCGTCGCTTTGGAGCACCCTGACCGGGGCTCTTGATTGGCACTCCTGACTGCACCCCCCTGACGAAAACGGTGCCTTCCGGTACCCTTTCCGCAGGCTTATATCTTTATCAAGAGGTGATTATGAAGGCGACGATTCGCCAGGGTTTACAGGTACTGCTGATGTTGTCGGCAGTGGTGCTTTCTTTTTCGGCCCAGGCTGAGCGCAAACTGCTCGACCAGGTGGTTGCCATTGTTGATGACGATGTGATCCTCCAGACCGAACTGGAAGCAAGAATCAACACCATTGTCGGGAGGCTCAGCGCCCAGGGCACAGGCCTGCCGCCGCGCCGCCTTCTTGAAGAGCGTGTTCTGGAACAGTTGATTACCGAATCCGTCCAGCTGCAGATGGCCGACAAGATGGGGATGCGCATCAGCGATAACGAGCTGAACGAGACTCTGGTAAACATTGCCGAGCGCAACGGCATGAGCCTGGCTGAGTTTGAAGAACAGCTTGTTGTTGAGGGCGTAAGCTATCGCCAGGCAAGGGAGCAGATTCGCCAGGAAATGATCACCGGCCGGGTGCAGCAACGGCAGGTGGGCAACCGGGTTCGTGTTACGGATCGCGAAGTCGAGAACTACCTGCTGGCGCTGGAGTCCGGTGGCGGTAATGATGCGGAATACCGGCTAGCCTATATTTTTATCGAACTGGATAGCCCCGCTGACGATGCGTCTGTCGACGCCACCCGCGAGAAAACGGAAGGCCTTCGCGCTGCTATTCTGAACGGTCGGGACTTTCGTGAAGTGGCTGTTGCGGAATCTGATGCCAGTAACGCCCTCGAGGGTGGCGACATGGGCTGGCGCAGTGAGCGGCAGTTGCCATCACTGGTTGCGCCGGTAGTACCAGAGCTGGAAGTTGGCGTACCCTCTGAGGTCCTGGAGAACAACAGCGGCTTCCATATGGTAATGGTGATGGACAAGCGTGGTGGATCCCGGAAGCAGGTTATCCAGCAGAACCGTGTGCGCCATATCCTGATACGGCCTTCTGAAGCTGTGACAGATACCGAGGCAGAAGCCACCATTCGTGAGATCGCTGAGCAGATTCAGAACGGTGCTGATTTTGCTGTGCTGGCCCGTGAATATTCGGATGATCCTGTATCTGGCTCCGACGGTGGCAATCTGGGTTGGGTAAGCCCCGGGCAGATGGTGCCCGCGTTTGAGCAGGCCATGCAGGAGGCTGAAGTGGGCGAGACCAAAGGGCCATTCCGCTCCCAGTTTGGTTGGCATGTTCTCGAGGTTGAAGAGCGTCGTCAGAAAGACATAAGCAGCGATGTTAAGGAGGCTGAGGCTCGGCAGGCAATCTATCGTCGCAAGTTCGAGACCGAACTGCAGAACTGGCTGCGGGAAATTCGTGATGAGGCGTTTATCGAGTTCAAAGGTGAGTATGCAAAAGACGCAGCTGAAGACGAATCCGGTAACTCCCAGGAAGCCGCAGAATAATGAATGATGGGATTGTTCTGGCGCTGACCGCCGGCGAGCCAGCAGGTATTGGCCCCGAGCTCTGTCTGCAGCTGGCCACCGGTCAGCGTAGTGCCGGTGTGGTAGTGATTGCGAGCCAGCAATTGCTGGAAGAGCGAGCCAGCTTGTTGGGCCTCGAGGTTGCGCTGCACCCCTGGAAGCCGGGCATTGAGCCGCGGAAGAGCGCAGGTGAGCTTTCGGTATTAAACGTAGCGGGCTGCGCTTCTCATCAGGCAGGAAAACTCGATACCGCCAATAGCCGATATGTGCTGGAATCCCTGACTGTTGCAGCCAGGGGATGCCTTGAGGGTGATTTTGACGGCATGGTTACGGCGCCTGTACACAAGGGCATTATCAATGACGCCGGCATTGAGTTCAGCGGCCACACCGAATTTCTTCAGGAGCTCTGCGGTGTGGAACGGGTGGTCATGATGCTGGCCACAGAAGAGCTTCGAGTGGCTTTGGTCACAACCCATTTGCCCCTCAAAGACGTGCCCGCCGCTATCACACCTGAGCGGCTCACTCAGGTTGCCACCATTCTGAATGCCGATCTGCAAACTTTTTTCGGCATTGAACGGCCAAGAATTCTTGTGGCCGGCCTGAACCCCCATGCCGGGGAAGGCGGCCATCTCGGCCGTGAAGAAATCGAGGTGATTGAGCCGACGCTTGAGAAGCTTCGTGAGACAGGAATGCAGCTGGCGGGCCCCTTACCGGCAGATACGTTGTTTACACCACATTGGTTGAACGATGCCGATGCCGCCCTGGCCATGTATCACGATCAGGGCCTGCCCGTTCTCAAGTTTCAGGGTTTTGGTCGTGCTGTAAACATCACTCTTGGTCTGCCCATTGTGCGTACATCCGTAGACCACGGCACAGCTCTGGATCTCGCCGGCACGGGTAATGCAGATGCCGGTAGCCTGCACACCGCAATTCGAGTGGGCGAGCAAATGGCACGCTCCCTCAAATCCGCTAAAAAGAGAGAAACCTGAGTGAGCAAAAAAGCCGGCCATCAGGCCAGGAAACGGTTTGGCCAGAACTTTCTTCACGATCCGGGTGTAATCGAACGCATCATCCGCGCCATTCACCCGAAGCCGGACGATGCCATTGTAGAAATCGGGCCCGGCCTGGGCGCAATAACCGAAGAGATTCTGGCGGTCAATCCGAAGCTTCAGGTGGTGGAGCTTGATCGTGACTTGATACCCGTATTGCGCACCAAATTTTTCAACTATCCTGATTTCCGTATTCATGAAGCCGATGCGCTGAAATTCGATTTCAGCCAGCTCGTGGACACCAGGCCTCTGCGCATTATCGGCAACCTGCCTTACAATATTTCCACACCACTGATTTTTCACCTGTTGTCTCAGACCGGTGTAGTGCAGGACATGCACTTCATGCTGCAGAAAGAAGTCGTGCAACGGATGGCGGCAGTATCCGGCGATAATAATTACGGCCGGTTGGGTATCATGACCCAGTATTTTTGCAAGGTTCAGCCATTGTTTGAAGTTGGCCCCGGCGCGTTTCGGCCGGCTCCGAAAGTGGATTCAGCCATTGTGCGTCTGGTTCCTCATAAAGAGCTTCCGTATCCGGCGAAGGATCTTGGCACCTTGCAAGCTGTGGTAAGAACCGCGTTTAACGCTCGCCGCAAAACCCTGCGCAAGGCGCTGGCCGGCATGGTCTCCGTTGAACAGCTGCAAGCCTTGGGAATCAACGACGGCCTGCGGCCTGAAAACCTCAGCCTGGCGGACTTCGTAAGCATCGCGGACTTGCTCGTAAGCGAGAAGGGCTCCGATATAACCGAAGAGGTTAGTCGCGGGGACAGTTATGACTGACTATGCCATTGGCGATATTCAGGGCTGTTACGATCGCTTGAAGGATGTTCTGGCCAAGGTAGACTTTTCGCCTTCCCGGGACCGTCTATGGGTGGCAGGTGATCTGATTAACCGGGGGCCGTCATCTCTGAAAACCTTGCGCTATATTGAAAGCCTGGGCGATTCGGCCGTGGTGGTTCTGGGCAATCACGATCTGCACCTGCTGGCTGTGGCTCTCGGTGGCCATGCGCCAAAACGCAAGGACACACTCGCAGGAATACTGAACGCCCCGGATCGCGACAAACTGGTGAGCTGGCTGCGGCAGCAGAATCTGTGTGTATATGACCCTGAGCGGAACATTATGATGGCCCACGCAGGGGTGCCGCATATCTGGAGCATTCAGCAGGCGCTCGTAAATGCCCGGGAAGTCGAAGAGGTGATCCGGGGGGAAAACGCCCGGGAATACTTTGCGATGATGTACGGCAACAAGCCGGAAGGCTGGAGCGACAATCTGACAGGAATGGACCGCTGGCGGGTCATTACCAACTACTTCAGCCGGATGCGCTTTATTGCCAGCGATGGCAGGCTTGAACTCACCATCAAAGAATCTGCCGGCAACGCGCCAAAGGGTTTTGCCCCCTGGTTTGAATTCCCTCGCACAGATGATCTGCGTGTTGTCTTCGGGCACTGGGCTGCCATCGAGGGGAAGACCGGCTGCGACCGGTTTATCGGGCTGGATACCGGTTGTGTCTGGGGCGGTGCGCTCACGATGATGAACCTGGATACCGGAGAAAAGATCCATTGTGACTGCTGAATTCGTAAAAGCTCAGGCTCAGAGCTTCATGCGCCTGCCCATCGCTGCCGGTGCTTTTTTTGCACTTCTGGCGGTCATGTCAGGCGCCTTTGGAGCCCACGGGCTACGCAATGTTGTGAGTGAGCGCAGCCTGGAGGTCTTCCAGACCGCTGTGACCTATCAAATGTATCACGCCATTGCATTGGTGCTGGTTGCCCTGTTGTCAGGGTTTGGCCTTTCACGTCGATTGCTGGGGGTTGCTGTCGGGTTCTTTCTTGCAGGCATTTTGCTGTTCAGTGGCAGTCTCTATGCACTGGTGCTGACCGATATACGTTGGATCGGCATGATTACGCCCATCGGTGGCGTATGTTTTATAGCCGGTTGGGCATTATTGCTGGCAGCCGGAGTGCGCCGGCAAGCAAACAAGGGCAGAGGTTAGGAGAGATATGCAGGTACAAGTAAATGGCGAAGCCATGGACCTTCCCGAAGGAGCCACAGTGGCAGCGCTGGTAGAAAAAATGAGCCTTATGGGCAAGCGGCTGGCGGTGGAAGTGAACGAAGACATTGTACCCCGAAGCCAGCACACTGAATTTGCACTGAGTAACGGCGATCGCGTTGAGGTGGTCCACGCGATTGGGGGCGGCTGAAGCCCCGTCTGGCCAGGTGAAGGCCTTGCTCTGATATGCTTTTTCAATAAGTTACATCACTACATCTTACCAACCCGGAAACACTATGACCGACATGCCAGAGATCCAGTTGCCCGAAGACAAACCTCTTGAAATCGCAGGCCGTGTTTACCAGTCACGGCTGCTGGTTGGAACGGGTAAATACCGGGACCTGACGGAAACCGGCCACGCCATTGAAATGAGCGGTGCTGAAATGGTGACTGTCGCCGTTCGCCGCACCAACCTCGGGCAAAATCCCGATGAACCAAACCTTCTGGACGTGATCTCTCCGGAACGCTACACCATCCTGCCTAACACGGCTGGCTGCTATACAGCCAAGGATGCTGTGCGAACCTGCAAGCTGGCGCGCGAGCTGCTCGACGGTCGTGATCTGGTCAAGCTGGAAGTGCTGGGCGAACACAAGACCCTGTACCCGAACATGCCGGAAACTCTGGTGGCCGCTGAAGAACTGATCAAAGACGGGTTCAAGGTAATGGTTTACTGTTCCGACGACCCCCTGCTGGCGATGCGCCTTGAGGAAATGGGTTGCATCGCGATCATGCCGCTGGGCGCACCCATCGGCTCCGGCCTGGGCATCCAGAACCGCTATAACATCCGCTTGATCGTCGAAAACGCCAAAGTGCCCGTATTGGTGGATGCTGGCGTAGGCACGGCCTCCGATGCCACCATCGCCATGGAGCTTGGCTGCGACGGTGTTCTGATGAACACCGCCATTGCCCAGGCAAAAGACCCGGTCAAAATGGCCAACGCCATGCGCCTGGCCATTGAAGCGGGACGAGAAGCCTATCTGGCAGGGCGGATGCCCAAAAAGCTTTACGCGAGTGCATCGTCGCCAATTGATGGCACTTTCTTCTGATTCAGATTCTGATTAAGAGCGCTGCAGTATGGCCACAACCGATCAGAAGCCCAGTCGCCGGGAGGCGATTCTCCACGCACTTCTTCAGCTCCTGGAAAACGATCCGGGAGCCAGAATTACCACCTCGGTTCTCGCGAAATCCGTTGGCGTGACAGAGGCGGCGCTGTATCGCCATTTCCCCAGCAAGCGGAAAATGTTCGAAGCGCTTTTGGAGTTTGCCGAAGAAGCCGTATTCTCACGCTGCCAGGTCATCCTTCAGGAACAGGAAGATGTGCGCGTTCGTTTGCAGCAGTTGGCGCATCTGGTTCTTGTGTTCGCCGAGCGCAATCCGGGGTTGTGTTGTGTGCTCACCGGCGATGCGTTGGTTGGCGAAAACGAGGCTTTGCGCAAGCGTGCTTCCCAGTTCTTCGAACGTCTGGAAACTCAGGTGCGACAAACCCTGAAAGAAGGTGAAATCCGCCAGGGTTTGCGGCCACGCACCAGCGCTACTCGCGGTGCGGATTTTGTTCTGGTGTTCATGGAGGGCCGGGTTCAGCGGTTTATTCGCTCGTCGTTTGTGCGGTTGCCCACAACTGATTTTGACGAGTGTTGGGGCTTGGTTGCTGAGGCTGTTTGGGGCTAGCTTGGAGTTGTCCTCCCTTGTAGCGGTTCCGGGACAGGACCTTCCTGACCGTGCCTGCCCCCAAACCTTGAAGGCTACAAAGAACCCGAACACCGAAGCTCAGTCATACCCCGAAGCAGACCGAAGAATCTGACGAATGGACTCCCAAATAGCAGGCGCCGAAATCAGAATGTCGCGACCCCAAAGATCCTCAGGGTAACCCTCGGGAACTTCGCTGAAGTGTCCGGCCGTGGCACCTGCCTCCAAAGCAATCAGGCGGGCGGCGGCGAAATCCCAGGGGCTGACGTTTTCGTAGTATATGTCCAACCGGCCGCAGGCCACCCAACAGATATCCAGAGCCGCGGAGCCGATACGGCGCAGGTCTCGGCATTGGTGAATCATGGCATCCAGACGGCTTACCAGAGGGGCCAGGTTGTCTTTGGTATAGGGAAAGCCGGTTGCAAACAGTGAGTCTCTGGGAACTGTCGCATCGCTGTGGTGTATAGGGGTGCCGTTGAGCGTGGCGCCATCGCCGCGAGTGGCGCGGAAAGTTTCACGAGAAAAAGGTGCATGCACCACGCCGGCCTGAACACGGCCGTTTTCCGCATAGGCAATGGAAACCGCCACCTGCGGGTGACCATAGGCGTAGTTTACCGTGCCATCAATGGGGTCAACGATCCAGAGAGGTGTCTCTAGCTCCTCGGCCTGGCTGAGGTCTGGCATGGATTCTTCGGACAAGATACGGTGATCCGGGAAGCGCTTCTGGATGGCGCTGGTGATGAACTCATCGGCCATGATATCAGCGTGGGTAACCAGCTCAGCATGGTATTTGTAGTCAGTACGGAGGGTGCTGTTATCACGCTCACGGCGAATCAGCTTTCCGGCCTCCAGGGCCAGATCTTCTGCGAAATCAGTGATGTCCCGAAGGGAAACAGAGTCAGACATGGCGCCCCCGTTATAATCTTCCAAGAGTGAGAGCACCAGTCTATCATGGCTTGATCAGAGACTGTTCAGCCAGGCTTCCATCTTGTCCATGGCCTTCACCAGGCGAGGGCATGCCTTGTCGACAAAGTCATCGCCCAACTCCTGATCGGCATAGTCTCCGCCGGCCAGTTGCAGGGACTCCGCGCCGTCGAAATCTACGAATGCCAAACGCGCACCCAAATGATCTGGTACAAAGCCGAAGTCACTGGCTGGCAGAATGGCTACGCCGGTGTTTTCAAGCAATGACTGGCAAAACGCCTGGCTGGTTTTGATATCTTTTTTTGCAAGCTGGTCGCGGAAGCTATCGAAATTGGGGAACAGGTAGAAGGCGCCCTCGGGCTTCTGCACAACGGCGCCCATGTCGCTCAGGCGCCGGTGCATATACTCTCCAATCACCTTCAGCACACGGCGAGACTGTTTTAAATACTCCTCTATGTCATCGCCACCGTTAAAGGCAGTGATCGCAGCGTGTTGTATGGGCGCACTGGTGGCCGTGTAGGTTTCACTGGCGATAATTGCCATGGCGTCCTGCAGGGGGCGCAACTCTCTCGGGAATATGAAGGTGCCCAGGCGCCAGCCACCAGCACCGGCCCATTTACTGAGCCCGGTACTGATAATGGTGCCTTCCGGGTAGTAGCGTGCAATGGATTTATGCTTGCCCTCAAAATGTACTTCGCCGTAAATCTCGTCTGAAAGCAGGATGATCCTGTATTTGCGGGCCACATTGGCAATGGCCAGCAACTGATCGTCGGTATAGGTGCAACCGGTGGGGTTGGAGGGGTAGTTCAAAATCAGAATGCGCGGACGGGAAACGTCGTCCCGGCAAACAATATCCAGTTCCTCAGCGGTCAGTTGCCAGTTGTTCTCTGCGTGAGTGGGAATCCAGTGCACAGAGCGGCCGATAATACGGGCCTGGGGTGCGTAGGAGACCCAGCTCGGGCGTGGAATGAGTAGATCGCCGTAATACGCCAGCTGCAGAATGAACAACAGCTCCTTGGAGCCCGGGCCAATCAGTACGTCCTCCCAGGTACACCGCATGCGCTCACTGCGGTTGATGTAACCGGCGATGGATTCCCGCAGGCTTTTGAGCCCCTTGACTGGCAGATAGTCTTTTTCGTGGGCGTGCTGTCTGAGCGCTTCTACTACGCGCTCAGGAACGGGGAAGGGTGATTGTCCCAGCCCGAGCTTGATGATGTCCTTGCCTTCAGATTTAAGCTGGTTGCTCAGCTCATTGATGCGCAGGGTGGCAGAGGGTTGAATGCCGCGTACGTTCAGGTTGATTGCGAAGCGTTGGTCGTTATGGATATCCATTGTCCCAGTCTGTTTGTTGAGGGTGGCCCCGACAGTATAGGAAACCCAAACATATCTGTGGACGCTGTGCGGATAGGTGATTGCCGAGGTGTGCGTTCGTTATTGGAATGCTGGAACAGAATGGCTCGGGCATTCAGGAGAATCTGTGAGGGTCCAGTTCCATATGCAGTATGCGGGGCCCGAGCATGATAACCCGGCCGCTGTAACGCTCTTCGCCGGTGGAAGTAAAATCAAACATGAATCGACGCCAGACGCGTATCTGGCCCTGATCGTCACGCTTGAACCAGATGCCGCGTAGATAAATAGCGTCGTCCAGCAACATCACGTCCATGGTTTTGCAGTAGCGGCGGGCAGCCTCGAGCACAGAGTCTTTGATGGCTTTCGCACGCCACCAATACCAGATGACAAAGATTGCGACAAACAGCCAGAACAGTGTTCCCAGAGTCATGATAACAACACGATAGCGGCGATCTTCCGAAAGAAATAACAGGACAGAGCGCCAGACTACCTTATTGTGTGGTTGCGGGGAATCGCTATGGTCTTACCTTGATCCTGGCTGAAGTGCAGGTGCCAGCTAGCTGACTGGCATGCCCGGGTGTAATCAGGATTCCTTGGGAGGCGGAATATAGAATATCCTTATAATGATAAGGATGAACTTGCGTTCATATTTGTTTACTATCCGTTCTTGGAAATTGGTTTTTCAGCGGGGAAAGACGGGAGCGATTTTCTTTCTTTGCTGGTGGGTCATTAGCCCGTGCCCGCGGGCACGGGCTGCATATCGGGAGTGGTTTATTCATGCGGTTTGAGCAACAACAAGATTTCAGGGCTTTGGTAGACCAGTACCCGCGCGCCATAATGATTGCCACCAAAGAGCCCAGAATTTCTTATGTAAACGGTATGTTCCACTCCATTACCGGCTATCAATCCGATGAGGTCATAGGCGAGTCACCTTCGGTTTTGAGTGCAGGGCTTCATGCGCCGGAATTTTATCAGGCCATGTGGCGGTCTCTGGCCAGCGATAGGCGCTGGGAAGGGCTGGTCTGGAACCGTAAAAAAAACGGCGAGATCTACCCGCAGTGGCTCAGCATTTATCCCATTAAGTACGAAGGGCAAGAGGCCTATGTCGGCATGTTTATGGACATGGGCGAAAGAGCCGATGCTGACGAGCGCCTGGCTTCGCTCGCCTACTATGATCCCCTTACCGAACTGCCCAACCGATCATTGTTTCAGGAGTTTCTGAAGGCTCGTGTAAGCCAGCATTCACGGAGTGAGTCTCGCTTCGCGATCCTGTTTATCGATCTGGACTTTTTTAAATCGGTCAATGATCTGCATGGTCATGACTATGGTGATGGTGTGTTAAAACAGGCAGCCATGTGCATTCAGAGTGTTGTGCGCGAGGGTGATGTCGTTGCGCGGCTGTCAGGTGATGAGTTTGCCGTTATTGTCGAATTGCAGGGGCGTGATGATCTGAATGACGTGTGTCAGCGCATGACCCACGCTTTCCTCGCACCTGTTCTCGTCAGCCAGCGAGAGTACTTTCTCTCGGCTTCCATAGGCGCTTCGGTTTATCCTGTGGATGGAATAAGTGGTGCGGAGCTGTTGCAGAAGGCCGATCGGGCCATGTATGCGGCAAAGCTGGCAGGGCGGGCTTGCTACCGCATATACAGCGAAGCGGACGATGAACAGGGGCGCCGCGAACAGTATCTCTCTGAGGCTTTGAACACATCTCTTAAAACCTCGCCGGATGAATTCCATGTGGTGTACCAGCCCCAGTATGATCTCCGTACAGGGCAGGCCGTGGGAATGGAAGCTTTGTTACGCTGGGAGCATCCGGAGTTCGGCTCGGTCTCGCCCGCCGACTTTGTGCCTCTTGCAGAGCGTCGGGGCCAGATTCATGAAATGACACAGCATCTGGTCCGCGGGATACTCGCGGACTTGAAGTCCGATTCGCTGAGCCTGCCTGGCAAGTTCCGGTTGGCGATCAATATATCCGCCCGTCAGATCACAGATGCCCGCCTGGGCTCTGCCATCGGCCCACTGTTTGCGTGTATTCGCGAGTTAGGTTGGATGCCGGAAATTGAAATCACCGAGACGCATATCATGCACCTGTCCAGCCAGTGTCTGGACACGCTAAGGGAGTTTCGGAGACAGGGGGTGGTAATAGCCATTGATGATTTTGGAACCGGCTACTCATCTCTGGCTTATTTGCAGAATTTGCCGGTACAGGTGCTCAAAATAGATCGACAGTTTATCGGCGGTCTGGGTGCCAATAACCGTGATTCGCGGATTGTGTCTGCCATTCTGGGGATTGCAGAGGCTCTGGAGCTGGAAGTCGTGGCTGAGGGCATCGAGAATGCGGCCCAATATCAGGAGCTTCGCGAGCTTGATTGCCAGCGTGGCCAAGGTTTTCTGATGGCTATACCTCAGCCTTGGTCGCAGGTAAGAAAAGTTATAGCTGGTTTATACGATGGATAGCGCCACCATTGTTGATCCCCCATCTGTCCATGGGCTGGACAATCGCTGACACATCATAAAAAACCCGGCAAGCCAAAGGGCGAGCCGGGTTCTCGGGCTTGCCGGTTATCCGTTATGAGTTCGCGGGTACCGGCGACTTTGAGTTATTTTCCTGCTCTTCCTGGTTATGATCGCGAGCCAGCAGAATATAGAACGCTGGCAGTACGAAGACAGTGAACAAAGTACCAATGCCCAGGCCGGCACTGATGGTCAGTCCTATGGCAAAGCGGCTTTCTGCGCCAGGACCAGCTGCAAGCAGCAGCGGCACCATGGCAAAAATCAGGGCCAACGATGTCATGATGATGGGCCTTAGCCGAATGGCCGAGGCTTCAATAACAGCATCCACCTTGCTCAATCCCCGCTCTTTCTGCAGCTGGTTGGCAAATTCCACGATCAGTATGCCGTTCTTGGACACAACGCCGATCAGAGTAATCAGACCTACCTGTGTGTAGATATTCATGGTTGCGTAGCCAAGTACGATAAATGCCATTGCACCGGCCACAGACATGGGAACCGAAACCAGAATGATAAACGGATCGCGCCAGCTTTCGAACTGAGCTGCAAGCACCAGATAGATCACCAGCAGGGACAGGAAGAACGTGACGATCAGGGCGCTGCCCTGATTTGCCAGCTGTCGGCTCTCGCCGGTGTAATCGTAAGTGAAGCCTTGCGGGAAGACTTCGCTCGCAGTCTGCTCGACAAAGTCCATGGCCGTGCCCGCCGCTACACCCGGCATTATGACGCCTTGCAAGGTAAGAGAGTTTTGCTGATTGAACTGTGTGCGATTGGACGGCTCCACATCATGGCTGAAGCTCACTACGCTGCCCAGCGGCACCAGCGTGCCACTACCAGAGCGGATGTAGTAATCATTCAGCGCTTGTTCATCGAGCCGGAATTTCTGGTCTACCTGTGGTATGACCTGATAAGAACGGCCTTCCATGCTGAAGCGGTTGATGTATCCGCCGCCAAGCATGCTGGAAAGCGACTGCCCGACGTCTTGCATGGAAAGTCCCAGATCGGCAACTCTGTCGCGGTCGACGTTGATGCGCGTCACCGGGCGGTCAAAGTTAATGGACTTTTGCAGGAACATGAAGTTGCCGCTGCTCATAGCTTTGCCCAGCAATTCATCAGCCACCTGATCAAGCTGCTCGTAACTGCTGCCTGTAGTGATAACAAACTGGAAAGGCAGGCCGCCACCGGAACCGGGCA
Organism: Marinobacter sp.; assembly: GCF_048259445.1. GTDB lineage: Bacteria > Pseudomonadota > Gammaproteobacteria > Pseudomonadales > Oleiphilaceae > Marinobacter. Next base: position 119,120 of record NZ_JBLXHQ010000009.1, read on the forward strand.
GTGATGGTCGAGGGAATACCGCTGTCTGCAGGCCTGTTACATTTTTGAGTTCTGCATCCAGTTGTGGCTGAACCTCAAACTGGCTCACCTCCCGCTCGCTCCAGGGTGCCAGTTTGAAGCCGCCGAACACTGCGTTGGGGGCGGTGATACCCACAATCATGAAGTCTTCGGAATAGCCAGGCACAGAGGCCATGCGCTCTTGAACTTCATCGCCGTGTTCAAGCAGGTAGTCCAGGGTAGATGTCTGTGGCCCCAGGCCCTGATAGAACAGGATGCCCTGGTCTTCTGTGGGCGCCAGTTCATTCTGGCTCATCATTGCCATGAAGTAGATCGAGCCCAGTACCACCAGTGCAAAAAACACCACCACGGATTTGGTTTGCATCAGTGAGCCGAGGGCGGCTTTGTAGCCTGAAGCGATGCCGGTGAACGTGCGTTCTACCAGGCTCTCAAACTTGCCCGGGTTACCGTGGGGCTTGAGCACTTTGGCGGATAACATCGGCGAAAGGGTAAGGGCGACGATACCCGAGATCACCACTGTGCCGGCAAGGGTAAATGCAAACTCGGTAAACAGAGAACCGACCAGGCCTCCCATAAAGCCGATGGGTGCATAAACCGCGACCAGCGTTGTGGTCATGGCAATAATGGGCACGGCCATTTCCCGTGCGCCGTGAATCGCAGCTTCAAATTTCGATTCACCTGCTTCAATGTGCCTGTGTACGTTTTCCACCATGATGATGGCGTCATCTACTACCAGCCCTATTGCCAGTACCATTGACAGCAGCGTCAGCAGGTTCAGTGAGAACCCGAACAGCAGCATGATGAAGGCGCCGCCGATCAGTGACAGTGGAACCGCAACGGAAGGCACTATAGAAGCCCGGATCGAACCGAGGCAAAGGAATACGACTACAAGCACGATGCCCATGGCTTCGAGTAGAGTGCGGATAACCTCGTTGATCGAATCTTCAATAAAGTCTGATGCGTCGTATGCAAGCCGAACGCTCAGATCGCCCGGTAGCTGGCTTTCGATATCCGGAAGGTCACCTTTTACCAGGCCGGCTACCGTAAGCGGGTTGGCGCCGGGTGCCAGTTCGATTGCAACGTAAGTCGCCGGCTGGCCCTTGTATAGCGCCAGTGAACTGTAGGTTTCTGATCCCAGCTCTACCCGGGCAATGTCCTGGAGCCGGATCTGGGTTCCGTTAGCCTGTTTGACCACGAGATTGCGGAACTCATCCGGGTCCGCCACATCGGTATCGCTGGTCATGCTGATTTCTGTGTAGGCACCTTTGGTGTTGCCAACGGCGGCCTGATAGTTGTTAGCGCGCAGCTTCGCAATCACTTCCGGGGGTGTCATATCGACAGCGGCCAGGCGTTCTGGATCGAGCCATACCCGCAAGGCAAATTTGCGGCCAAGCAATTGTGCCTTACCAACACCAGACAGAGCCTGAAGCCTGGGCTGTACCACCCGGGTCAGATAATCGGTAATTTGTGGCACAGCCATATCGCTGCTGTAAAAAGCGATATACATCAATGCCGTCGAATCACCGGTGGTGGACGTTATAACCGGATCCTGTGCCTCAGTCGGGAGGACGTTGCGCTGGCTCGCTACCTTTGCCTGGATTTCAGCTAACGCAGCGTTAGCGTCGTAGTTCAGGACCATCTTGGCTTCAATGGTCGACGTACCCTGAGAACTGGTGGATGTCAGGTAGTCTATGCCGCTGGCTTCAGCGATAGCCTGCTGCAGGGGGGTGGTAATAAATCCTTTTATCAGATCGGAGCTTGCGCCAGGGTAGGCCGTTGTGACCGTAACCGTGGTGCTCTCAAGCTCCGGGTATTGCCGGATTTCCATTTCCATGGCGGCCCGGGCACCGAGCAGCAGGATAAGAAGGCTGACCACCGTCGCCAGTACGGGACGATGGATGAAAATGTCGGTGAATCGCATTACTCAGATGCCTCCTGCGGCTGGGTTTCTTCTTCATTGCCCCCATCCTGAATGGTGACTTTCTGGCCGGCGCGGAGTCTCAGCAATCCTTTGGAAACGACTTTTTCGCCGGCTTCAAGGCCGGAGAGAACAGCAATTCGCTTGTCCCGGGTGGGGCCAGCGGTAATCGTGCGGCGATTTACAACCAGGTCACCTTCATCGTTTTCCTCAATGGTAAACACGAAATCTCCGTAGGTGTTGTAGGAGATAGCGGTACGGGGAATAGTAACAACTTCGTTGTCTTCTGGTTGTTCGGTCAGTATGGTCGCAAACATGCCCGGTCGCAGCAGGCCCTCAGGGTTATCGAGAGTGGCACGAATGCGCACGGTGCGGGTTTCAGGGTTTACGGACGTGTTGATAGCGCTGACCTTACCTTCGAACTCTTGCTCCGGAACGGCCGCTACGGTCGCAATTACCGAATAATCCCGGGCGACGTTTGGAAGGTTCTTTTCCGACAGGGTGTAGTCCACATAGATCGGGTTGAGCATGTTGATTTCAACGATCGGTGTACCTGTGGCGATATACTCACCCTGGTCCACCATGCGAATACCAAGGGTGCCATCAAAGGGTGCGCGTATTATTTTTTTGCTGAGCTGGGCGTCTGCTTCATTGACGCGGGCGCGCGCGGCGTCGAAATTCGCTTTGGATTCGTCATATTGAGATTGCGATACAGCGCGTTTTGGCAGGAGGTCAGAAATACGCTTGAACTCTTGTTCGGCCAGTTGGGCTTCTGCCCGGCGCGTGCGCACAGCGGCTTCATCAATTGCGGTATCAAGGCGAATGAGGATGTCGCCCTGCTTGACGATGTCACCGGATTCGAAGTTAATATTCTGAATGACGCCAGGAACTTCGTTAGCTACTTCAATGCCATTGATGGCCTTGATGCTGCCCACAGCCTTTATTGAGGGTGTCCAGCTCTCTGTGCGCGCTTGCGTTGCGGATATTTGCGCAGGTGGCTGGGGTTGAGACATCTGTTCTTCCATCTGGCCGAACTGGTAAAACTTGTAGCCGAAGATGCCGCCAAGCACCACGCCAAGGAAAATAATTGCGATCAGGAAGCGGGAAGCAGTGCGCATAGTTCAGGTCCTGGAAATCTCTGTCTGGTCCGGGGTTTGCATTGAACAGGGAGGAAAACAGAATGGCTGTGTTTCCTCGCCGGGCAGGTGCATAACAACAGACTGTTTGGATGCGGAAAATATTGATCAACGACAATGCATAGCATCCTACAAAATTCAGGGTGCAGTTGTCACCGGTTTGTAGGTATTTGTCGCTAGCATTGTCGTTGTCTCAAGTGACAGAATTACGGTTTTACCTCAGGAAAGGATCAACCATGCAATGGATACTGGGAATCGCGCTGGCGGCAGCCGTCTTTGTGGTTCTGAAACAATGGGGCGGGTTGTCGACAGAAAAAAAGAAGGCCGCCACATGGAAAGCTGTTCTCGTGGTTGGTGGTGCTTTGTTGGTATTCATGGTTCTTACTGGTCGGGTACATGTGCTGACAGCCGCGGTAGCCGCGTTAATTCCGCTGTTGCGCAAGTTGCCGGAGATCGCCCGATTTGTCCCTGCACTGAATCGCTTCTTTTCAGGCGATGGTGGCACGGACGGCGAATCCGGTTCGGGAGAGGACAGCCAGCCCGGACAGGCTCAGAACACGGGTATGTCAGTACGTGAGGCCTGCGAAATACTGGGTGTTACCGCTGCCTGTCCGACAGAAGACATTGTTATGGCCCACCGTAGACTGATACAGAAATTGCATCCCGACCGGGGTGGCAGCGACTACCTCGCTGCAAAGATCAACGAAGCTAAAAGTGTCTTGCTGCGCAACAGGGTTTAGGCATCAGTGGATAACGTCGACCTTAACTTCAAAACTCCGGTTGTCTGACCGGCTGCTCTTAACGCTGTAAGCAATGCCTGACTGCCTGCTGGTCGACTCGGTTGAAACACTGCCCAGCGATACCCACTGGCCGGGTTCGACTCTGCGAATTGTGACCACCGCCTGGGTTTCATACCCTTCCAGTTCTGCAGGGTCGGCTTCAAAAGACACAATATTCAGTTCCACGGCACGGTCTGAAATCACCTGCGGGCTGACCACGAATCCACTTCGTGTTTCTATCTGCTCAAAAATTGCCGCGGGGTTTCTGCCACCCTGCACCGCAAAGGGAAGGGTGCGCACCTGGCCTGACGTGATATGAGCCGACTGGCCATCCATAACCATCAGGCTTCGCTCCCGGGAGCCGCCGGTGCTGGTAACCCTGCGCTCCACGGAAACGCCAATTTCGTTTCGTGTTGTAGTGACTCCGCCGCCAGAGCGTTTGCTGCCGATATCTTCCTGAGAACGCACGGTAATCCGAAGCTGGGCCGGCGCTACGTCGAGGGTTTCAATTAACGTGCCGATTTCATCCAGCAGCTGCTCGTTGCCGCGAATCACAAGCTGTTGCCCGCGAGCAGTAACCGACACAGGCTCGCCCTGATACAACTCCCGCACCTGATTGGCTACATCTGCCCCCGGCCGGTTATTGAGCTGGTAGGCTCGGGACTCAGCGTATGCAGAGCCAGTACCGGAGATGATGGTAAGCGCAAGTACGAGGAAGAGCAGAAAGGCGTAATTCCGTAAGTTCAGTGTCATTGCTGGCTCCCAATTTCCCGAATAATCCGGTTTTTCCGCTAAAAAGTCCGGTTACGGGTTGCCAAGTTGAAAACCCGGGGTATATATTGATAAGCATGAAGACGACACAAGCGATCTGTCAATTGAATGTTCTGCAAGCTTTCAGCCAAAAGCTGATGGCGGCAGGCGCTGCTGTGTTTTTTTGGTGGCTGGGTTATGGCTTTTATTTTAGCCAACCTCAGGGCCGCCCATAACATCTTCACCAAACGAACAATGAGGATGGCAGCCCGGGAAAACCAGGCTGCCGTCGGACTCAGAAAGCCCCGACTGGTAGCCCAGCCGGGGCTTTTTTGATTCTGACGCAGGGAAACGGGAATACAGATATGAACATGCCTTTGGAAATCGCCGGTGAAGGTAAGGCACTTAGCACCAACATAGCGCATAGGCAGGAAACGGCGCTGCCAACGCCGTCTGAATTACGGCAGCGTTTGCCGGTCGACGAGCGGCTTGCCCGGCAGGTGGACAGGCACCGGCAAGCTGTCCGGGATGTTTTGCATGGCAAAGATGACCGCGCTTTGATCGTGGTCGGGCCTTGTTCGATCCATGACGAGGTAGCGGCGCTGGAGTATGGCAAAAAGCTGAAAGTGCTGGCGGATGCGGTCAGTGACCGCTTTCTGATCGTTATGCGTGCTTACCTGGAGAAGCCGAGAACCACCGTAGGCTGGAAGGGATTGTTGTATGATCCGGAGCGCACAGGTGCCGGCGATCTTAATGAAGGTTTGCTACGTTCACGCCGTTTGCTTCTGAACCTGGCCGAGATGGGTTTGCCGCTTGCTACCGAGGCTCTGAGCCCCTTCGCTATGGATTACCTTGGAGATCTTGTGAGCTGGACAGCCATTGGAGCACGGACTACTGAATCCCAGATTCATCGTGAGATGGTCAGCGGCTTGCCCATGCCAGCCGGGTTCAAAAATGGCACCGATGGCGGAATCAGTGTTGCGATAAACGCCATGAAGTCGGGATCCCATCCACATCATCATCTGGGTGTTTCCGCCAATGGCGCGCCGGTCATGGTCAGTACTCGCGGTAATCCGGATACTCACCTGGTGCTGCGTGGCGGCCGGGGTATCACCAACTACGATGAAGTGAGTATTCAGCATGCCGTGCAAAGCCTGTCTGAGGCAGGGCTATGTGCCGCAATTATGGTGGACTGCAGCCACGATAACGCCTGCAAGCAGGCTCAGAGACAGATGGATGTAGCCCGTGAAGTGATGCGGCAGAGGCATTCAGGCAGCACGGGGATTCGCGGGTTGATGCTCGAGAGTTTCTTGGAAGCCGGTCGGCAGGACGACGGCGATGACCTGCGCTATGGTTGCTCCATTACCGACCCATGCCTGAGCTGGGATCAGACGGAGGCTCTGCTCCGCTCACTGTAGAGAACAGGAGTTGGCCGGCCAATAACAGCAGAACACCACCCATGAGCCGATCCAGCCAGTGGCCAAAGCGGTTGAAACCTTTGCGTACAGTGGGCAGGGTGAAAAATATGGCAACCAGGGTAAACCAGACTCCTGTTGCCAGTGCCATGTAAGCACCATAGCCGGCCTGAACAGCTACGGGTGTGCCTGGGCTGATCACGACGGAAAACAGAGACACAAAGAACAGCGTTGCCTTCGGGTTCAGGGCGTTGGTCAGGAAGCCGAGGCGCAGGGCGGTAAAGCCGGACTGTAGATCGCCTTGTTCGGTTGCTACATGAATTCCGCCTGCCCGGGCTCTCAGACACTGTACTGCAATCCAGGTGAGGTAAAGGGCGCCAGCAATCTTGAGTATGGTGAACAGCAGGATCGATTGCTGGATAATCAGACCAATGCCGAGCAATGAATAGCTCACGTGCACCAGAATGCCCGCACCTATACCGACTGCGGTAAGCAAGGCGTTTTTCCGGCTCTGACACAACGCCTGGCGCAGCATTACGGCAAAGTCGGGTCCCGGGCTGGCAACAGCCAGCAGGTGCACCAGGGCCACGGTGAGAAATTCCGGCCAATAACTGTTCATATGCGCTTTTCTCTCTTTGAATCCCGATGCTCTGTATTCAGGGTTGTCAGAATGTTCACAAGCCTGCCAGCATAAATCCAGCCGCAGGTTTTTTCACGTACCGCATAAAACAATTCTGCCCCCTATACTGGCGTATACAGGATTTATTGTTTCACCCACGTTCCCGGCTCACGGGAACATCGGTCTGGAGACTGTTTTATGGAAAAGCGAGAAGTTGACGTTGCCATCATCGGTGCAGGGACGGCCGGAATGGTGGCCTACAGCCGCGTGCGAAAGGTTACAGACGAGGTTGTGCTGATTGAAGGCGATCAATACGGCACGACGTGTGCGAGAGTGGGCTGCATGCCGAGCAAATTGTTGCTCGCAGCTGCGGACAATGCTTATCAGATGGCGCAGGGAGAACTGTTCGGGGTGTCTGCCGGCAAGATTTCAGTGGATGGAAAGCGTGTTATGGCACGTGTGCGTTCGGAGCGTGACCGGTTTGTTGGTTCGGTTATACGCTCTGTGGAAGAGTTTCCTGAAACGCATCGAATCAAGGGCCATGCCCGCTTCGCCGGGCCCAACCGCCTTATCGTTAACAACGAGATCGAAATCCACGCCCAGCGGATCATTATCGCAACCGGTTCCCGCCCTAATATTCCGGGCTTCCTTAAAGAAGCGAAAGACCGCCTGGTAGTGAATGATGATATTTTCGAATGGCAGGATTTGCCGGAATCTGTGGTGGTTTTTGGGCCAGGGGTGATCGGTCTGGAACTGGGGCAGGCGCTGAGCCGCCTGGGTGTTAGGGTAAGAATGTTCGGTGTGGGCGGCGCGGTTGGCCCGATCCAGGATGACAGTATTCGTGAATATGCACTCAAGCGTTTCAACGAAGAGTTTCCACTGGATCCGGATGGTGACGTGAAACGGGTTGAGCGAGTGGATGGCGGAGTGGCTGTCACGTTCACTGACGGCAGCGCTGGCGAAAAAACCGAAACATTCGAGTATCTGCTCGCGGCTACCGGGCGACGGCCTAACGTTGATAGCCTGGATATACAGAATGCAGATATTGAGCTCGACGACAAAGGCATGCCGTTGTTCGATCCGCACACGCTGCGTTGCGGTCAAAGCCACATCTTTATTGCCGGCGATGCGAACAATAATTTGCCACTGTTGCACGAGGCCGCCGACGAGGGGCGGATTGCGGGTAATAACGCGGCGTCTTACCCGGAAGTAAAAGCAGGCAACAGAAGCACTCCCCTTGCAGTTGTGTTCACCGACCCCCAGATAGCCAGTGTCGGTTTGACAATAAATGAGGTGGATGAACGGTGCAGCGGTCGGTTCGCAGTAGGTGAGGTGTCGTTCGAGAATCAGGGCCGCAGCCGGGTGATCGGTAAAAACAGCGGTTTGCTGAGAGTCTACGGAGAGCATGGTAGCGGGCTGTTCATGGGTGCAGAAATGTTTGGCCCGGCAGCTGAGCACATCGCCCATTTGCTGGCCTGGTCGGCACAGCGACGTTTAACCGTCAGCGAAATGCTTGAAATGCCATTTTACCACCCGGTTATTGAAGAAGGTGTGAGAACTGCACTCAGGGATCTCAACCGAAACCTCAACATCGGGCCAGTTCCAGCAGGCGACTGTACCGATTGCGGCCCTGGCGTATAAACATAAGCGCTCGCAGGAAATTAACGTGCACTATACAGGCTGGCACTGTTAATTAATCGCCACTATGGCCGGTATTGTTTAACTGTACTTCACGGACATGAGGGCTTGGGCTAAGGTGGTTTCAAGCTCGATTTAATAGCCACGAAGGAGGCATGTAATGACTAAGAATTTCATTGGTCTGGACAAGGAAAAAACCGTAAAGCTGGCGGATTCTCTCAACGATCTGCTGTCCAACTATCAGATCTTTTACATGAACGTGCGCGGTTACCATTGGAACATCAAGGGTGATAACTTCTTTGAGCTTCACGTGAAATTTGAAGAGCTGTACGACGATTTGCTGCTCAAGATTGATGAGATTGCAGAGCGCGTCCTGACATTGGGGCACCGGCCTTTCCATGCTTACAGCACCTACATCGAGCGCTCCGAAATTCCTGAGCAGAAAGACGTTGCTGATGGCAAAGCAGCCATGAACAACATCGTGGACAGCTTCGCCAAGCTGATAGGCAAGCAGAGGGAATTACTCAGCCTGGCGGGCGATGCAAGTGATGAAGGCACCGTTGCGCTGATGAGTGATTATATTTCCCAGCAGGAAAAAACCGTCTGGATGTATCGAAGCTACCTGGGCCACTAAGCGCCAGAAACAGCTGATCAGGAACGATTCAAAGGTGGCCAATTGGCCACCTTTTTTATATTCCGAAAGCAAGCCGCGCATTACGTGTTTGATGTGAGGGCAGATACCTCCTGGTGCAGAAACCATTTTTCAGTGACCACTTTGCGCGTAAACCAGTGGGATCGCATAAGGGTGCTGGCCAGTGGCACTCTGATCCATTCCGGCACTTGAAAGCCCTCCTCTTTGCGAGAGTCACGATGGCCAAAACGCTTTGCTATGGCATCGCCGTATGCCTGCAGAGAGGTTGCGGAGAAGTTTTGTGCCTGGCGGATCACCTCAGCTGCCAGCAATGCGGATTCAATAGCCGGCCGAATACCTTCCCCGCTCTGGGTGTAGGCAAGCCCGGCCGCATCGCCGATCAGCAGCAGGCCATCGTTCACCAGTGCCCGCCCGGCATGATCATAAAGCAAATATGCGTGGCCTTTGAAACGGCCGGACAACGCTTCCGGAACCCGACCGGCCGTTTTCATGGCTTCTACAAAGTCCTGTAAATGCCCGGTGAGCTTGTGATTATCTTCCCGGCCAAGTCCAACGTTCAGATAGTTGCCTTTGCGAAAGACCCAGGCGTAGCCTTTCAGATCCTTGCAAAACCAGAGCTCTGGTGTATCGCCCCGGGCCTCGCAGGCTTTTGCCTGCTCCTGGGTCATTTCGAATTCGATCTCCTTGGCGGCCACCACTGTTTCATGGCTTCCCGGGCCATCGCCAACCAGTCTGGCGACCGGGCAGAAGTGCCCTCCGGCCCCCACTAATAGCGGAGTCGACCAAGCGTCATTGATCAGCCAGTTACCGTCTTTACGGGTAATGTTTTTAACGGGGGTGCCAAGCTTTTTGGGCGTGCTTGTGCGCGCCAGCAGATAATCATCAAATTCACAGCGTCTTATGCCATAGCTGACGACACCGCCATGGTCATTTTCGACCGCCTGTTGCCCCATCATGCCGATCCGGAAACGCCTTATGGGCTGGAGTGTGCGGCCGTTCCCGTAGTCGTCTAAATCAATGCCCAAAGTTTCGATAACCGAGGGCGTTACCCAACCGGCGCAGGTTTTGTCCCGCGGGAAGTCCTGTTTGTCGATTAGCAAGGCGCGCTTGCCGCTATTCTCAAGGGCTTTTGCCAGGGTAGATCCTGCCGGGCCTGCGCCAACGATAATCAGATCGTATGCTTCCATTTCCGGTAACCTCAAACGTTTTCGGGTGCAGCGGGGAAGTTGTACAGATCTTGCCGGGTTGCAGGCAGGTGATTATTGTCGCCATGGGTGAACACAACTTGAAAAAGCTGCAACGAGCCGGCCCGGAAAGCGGCGATGGAGCCTGCCAGGTACATACGCCAGGCCCTGGTAAAGTTCTGGTCGTACATTTCGGAGACGGCGTCTTCCGCTGCGTTGAAGCGCTCCATCCAGGCGCTCAGGGTTCGGGCATAGTGGAGACGGAGATTTTCCACATCCAGGACGGAGAAGTCGCCATGCTCGCACAGTGCCATAAACTCTCCGATGCTGGGTGGATAAGCACCCGGGAAAATGCGCTTCTCAATCCAGGCATTCATCAGCATAGGCCGGTTACGACCAATGCTGTGAATGAGCGCCATGCCATCCGGCTTCAGTGAACGCTTTATCAGGTCAGATAGTGCGAGATAATTCTCCTTGCCCACATGCTCCAGCATGCCAACCGAAACGAATGCATCGTACTGGCCCTGAATGTTGCGATAATCGTCTTCAATATAGTCAATCAGCGTATCAAGCCCCTGTTTCTGGGCTTGCTCCCGGGCATATGAGACCTGCTCCCTGGAAATGTTGTAGGCATGGACCTGCACCCCATAATTCCTGGCCATATAGCGAGCCAGGCCGCCCCAGCCGCATCCGGCCTCAACCACGGTCATACCGGGCCGGAGCCTGAGTTTTCTGCATACATGCTCCAGCTTCGCCAGTTGTGCTTGCTCCAGGCTTAGTTCCGGCCGTTCGTAATAGGCGCAGGTGTACTGCATTTCGGCGCTGTCGAGCCAGAGCTGATAGAAATCATTGCCCAGATCGTAATGGTGGTGAATGTTATCCCGCGCCTCCGACAGGCCAGTTGATCGGGGAGTGTGGTTGCGCCATAGAGCCTCAAGCCATCGCGGCCATTTCTGACGAGCCTGATGAATGGTCCGGTAGAGTGCTTCCATCAGGTCGGTTAGATCACCTTCGATACCCAGGCGGCCGGCGCTGTACAGATCGCCAAAAGCCAGGTTCGGATTGGTGACCAGCGTATAGAGCGCTTTTGGGTCAGCGAGATGCAGCGTAAACCGGGCCTGCTGGCCATGAGGCTCAATCACATCGCCGTTCCAAAGCCGGAAGCGAATTGGGGGAGACCCGGCCATGCGCATCAGCTTGTTAACGAGCCAGCGCTCATAGGAATGAGGCTCCCGGTCTACGTGAGTGTCCTGTAAGGGCAGTTTCAGGATGTGGGGTTTATTAGTCTGCTCATTGGGCCCGGTGCTCTTCGCAGGTTTCTGAGTGCGAGTCTGGGCACTATGCTGATTCACGGATTCTGCTCCCTTTTCTACCTTAACATTGCTGCTCAGGCTGACGGCTTTGCGTCAGGGCTTGTCTCGAATGCGCGTCTGAGAAATGCCGGCTGTCCGTTCAGTATAGAAAATGTTCTGTTTTTGTCAGGTATGACGGAAAATCAGGTGAGGCAGCTATTGAAAAAAGTGCGAGAAAAAAAGGAAGGGGGAGAGTAAAAGCAGCCGGGTCACGGGACCCGGCTGCACTTTATATCAGTATGAGGAGCTCATGCCGAACCATTCAGGGAAAATCACAATCATCGCCAGTACCAAAATCTGCAAGAGGATAAAAGGCAAGACCCCTTTGTAGATGTCGACCGTTCGAACTTCCGGTGGCGCGACCCCTTTAAGGTAAAACAAAGAGAACCCGAAAGGCGGTGTGAGGAAGCTGGTTTGCAGGTTCATGGCAATCAGAATGGCAAACCAGAGCATGTTAATGCCCAGAGCCTCAGCCACCGGCGCCAGAATAGGCACGATGATGAAAGAGATTTCCACAAAATCGATGAAGAAGCCCAACACCATAATCACCAGCATGGCGAGGATGATAAAGCCCCATTTCTCGCCAGGTAGTGCCAGCATCCACTCTTCCAGCAGATAGTCGCCACCTGTGTAGCTGAAGACCATTGAGAAGGCGGTTGCACCGATCAGGATCGCGAACACCATAGCCGTCACTTTGACTGTGTCTTTCGAGGCATCCCAAACCATCTGGAATGAGAACTGGCGATAGATGATGGCCAGAATAATGGCACCGACGCCGCCCAATGCAGAGGATTCTGTAGGTGTTGCAATGCCGGTAAAGATGGAACCAAGCACAATAACAATCAACGCCAGCGGCGGAATAATCGCCAGCAGAGCGTTCATGATTTCCTTTTTACGGGAAATGCTGCTGTCTTCCGGCATGGCCGGAGCTGTCTCTGGCTTAAAGCGCGTCATGATCAGGATATAGGCAATATAGAGCCCGATAAGAACCACGCCAGGCCCGACGGCTGCCTTGAAAAGATCGCCAACCGGAAGCCCCAGAACGTCGCCCAGAATAATCAGAATGATGGAGGGGGGAACGATCTGCCCCAGCGTACCTGCTGCGCAAATGGTGCCAGTTGCCAGGCGCTTGTCGTACTTGTGGGCCAGCATGACCGGCAGGGAAATCAGGCCCATGGCAACCACACTTGCGCCGACGACGCCGGTGGAGGCGGCCAGCAGGGCACCAACCAGAATGGTCGAGATGGCCAGACCGCCGGGCAGGCCGCCAAACAGACGGCCCATGGAGGTCAGAAGCTGCTCGGCCAGGCGAGTACGCTGCAGGACGACGCCCATGAAAATAAACAGAGGCACAGCCATCAGCACGGTATTCTGCATCACGCTCATGATGCGATACGGCATGAAGGCGAACAGATCCATGCCCTCTGCAAATATGCCAAAGAACAATGCGACGCCGCCAAACGTAAAGGCGACAGGAAAGCCCAGCATCAACATGAAAAGGGCGACGAGGAACATGATCATACCAATCATGCGAGGCCCCCCCCGCTGTGCTCACCTTCGTACTGTTTTTCACCAGACAGCACACGGAGAGCAAAGGTCGCCATGTTGAGGCCTGCGGTGGCGATAAAAAATGCTGAGATCGGGATCACTGATTTGATGAGCCAGCGATGGGGCAGGCCGCCTGGATCGCCACTGCCTTCACCCATGCTGTAGGAGTCCAGAGCAAAGGCGTAGCCGTAAATGCCGATTAAATAAGCAAATGGCACCACGAAAAGCAGGGCGCCCGTGAGATTCACCCATGCCTTGGCCTTGTTGCTCCAGCGGGTATAGAACACATCAACCCGCACATGGCCGTCCGTGCGCAATGCATAGGGAATGCCGAGCAGGAATACCACCGAATAAAGATGCCACTCCATCTCCTGCATACCGATGGACACTTCGTTGAATGCGTAGCGGGCAACAACGTCGTAAAAAACGTTACCGGCCATTAACAGCATCGCGACACAGGCAACCCAGCCACAGAGATAGGATAAACGGGCGAGACCGTCATCCAGCTTTATAATCCACTGCATTCAAATTCCTCCGCCAGGGAACCGGCGATTCTGCTATTGCTATAAACAACAAAACCGGGATCGCTTGCAGAGCGAACCCGGCTCCATTAAAGCCTGTATCTTACTCGACTGTGCCCATTGTGTTTAGGTATGCACGCTCAGAAATATCAGTATAAGCGCGGCTCTGCTCCAGATAGTCTTCCTGGGACTTCACAATCCGGGCCGCTTGTTCGTTGCTTGCAGCGGCTTCTTTCAGAAGCTTTTTGTTAGCATCATACATAGCCTGGAAAATGTCCTGTGGGAACTGCTTGATCTGTACGTTCGGGTAATCTTTCTTGATGCTGGCCCAGGCTTTGGCGTTTTCGTGCTGTGACATTACCAACATGTTGTAAGAAGCCGTACGCATGGCAACGCGCATGATTTCCTGCAAATCGGCAGGCAGTTTTTCCCAGACTTTCTTGTTCACAAGGAACTGAAGCTCTGTGGAAGGCTCGTGCCACCCGGTGTAGTAGTAGTCTGCGATCTGTTGGAAGCCAAGACGAAGATCAAGAGCCGGACCTACCCACTCAACCGCATCAATAGTGTTGCGTTCAAGCGCTGTGTAAAGCTCGCCAGGAGCGATGTTGGTAGGGTTTACGCCAACTTCAGCGAAGACTTCGCCAGCGAAGCCCGGAATACGCATTTTCAGGCCCTGAAGATCTTCAAGTGATTTGATTTCCTCACGGAACCAGCCGCCCATCTGCACGCCGGTGTTGCCGCCAGGGAACGACAGCATGTTGTGTGGCGCATAGACTTCCTGCATCAGTTCCATGCCGCCGCCATGATAAAACCAGGCATACTGTTCGATGGCGTTCATGCCAAACGGCATGCTGGTGAAGAACAGGGTTTCGGGAACCTTGCCTTTCCAGTAATAGGACGCGGAGTGGCCCATGTCATACTGGCCGGCCTTGACCATATCAAACACGCCCAAGGGAGCTTTGTGCTTGTTGGAAGAATCTATGCGGATTTTCAGGCGCCCGTTGGACATGGTCTCAACGGATTTGGCGAAGTTCTTGGTGGTATCGCCGAAAATCGGGAAATTCGGACCCCAGGTCTCTGCCATTTTGAGAGTGAATGTGTCCTGAGCCATTGCCTGTGTAGAGGCGAAGGTTGCTGCCACAGCGAGTACCGCCGCGGAGAAAACGGAACGGATCTTCATTGCTCTTGTGTCCTTTTGTCATTGTTTTGGTCGAGCGAGCATTCCCTGAGGAACGCCGTGCAACTGGTTCACATTATCAACTATGAGTGGTCAGTTAAATAAAAAACGATCCATCTACGACATAGGTCGTAGTTTTGCTCAGAGATCACTCATTCGGCCAATCTGGCTGGACAACCGCATGGCCTCATGTTGCTCAAGTGACAGCAGGTTTTCCAGCAGGGTCTTGGCACCCTCGATTTCTGCTTTGCCAATCAGTGAGTCATAAAGGTCCATGACCTGATCGTGGAATGCGAAAATTTCCCGGGCTATGTCGTCGAAACCAAGCGTGGCAAACCGCGTATCGCAAGCCTGGCCGGGTTTGATGGGTTTATGGTTCAGATAATCATAGAGCCGGGTGTTAAGGACCTTCGGATCGGCCTGCTTTTCAAACTCAGTTACGGCTTCGGCAAGCAGTTGCTCATGGCGTGCAATATAGTCCAGCAGGGCACTGGCGCGCTCATTTTTGTGCTTTCCTGCAGACTCGTGCAGGCACCTCGCCAGATGAGAATGCAATTGGCGGGTCCAGTCGATCAGATCCTCAAAGGTTTTTATCTCCATGGCCTAACTCCATCAATCAGGTGTTTGTTCAGAGTTCTAATTAACTACCAGTCTAGTCGATTGCCTTTGCTGTTGCTCCCGGGGCCGGCGATGCGTCTGCACGGCTGCGCCAGGCCCGGAATCGTTGCAATGCCGGTTTTTCAATACTGTAGTGGATCGCTGATGCCAGAAGAAGGGCCATGCAAAGGGCGAGGCAGACACCGAGCCAGCCGGGTAGCCCCGCGTTGTAGCTCCAGGTAATCACTCCATAGCCAATATTCTGATGCACCAGATACAAACTGTATGACAGGCGGCCCAACCAGAGCATGGGCGTATTTGCCAGCCAGTTCAGACGTCCCGCCACGGCAAGGGAAAACACGGTGAAGCAACCAAGCACAAAAAGGCTGTAGGGCAGTTTGTATGTCACCAGACCATGGCAAACGGCCAACGCCAGCAATATTGCGTCGCTGGCCGCTGGACGGCCGTATTTATAAATACGGAAAATCAACATGCCGCCAATAAATAACGGAGCGTATTTAACGAACATCAGATCCTTGACCAGAAATTCCAGACTTTCGGGTATCTGTTTCCACCATATTACGCCAGCGTAGCTCACCAGCATCCACGCCCAGAAGGCGAGGCGAAGCCGTGACCAGTCGCGGAGAGTGTAGAACAACAACGCCATCCAGGCGTAAAACGTGGCCTCTATTACCAGGCTCCAGTAAGCGCCATCCACGTGTTCGGCACCGAGGTACTCATGCAGCAGCGTTGCGTTAAGCAACGCAGTTTCAAAGCTGACGGCGCGGCTTTCAGGGCCAAGAAGGTGCACCGAGATGAAAGTAAGAACAATGCCGGTCCAGAGTGCAGGTAGTAGTCGCATCCCCCTGGCCATCCCGAACAAGGCGGCATTTCGGGTGCGCTCAAGGGTCATGAAAATGACAAAGCCGCTGAGAATGAAAAACAGGTGCACGCCGTAGCGGCCGAACAGCAGAGTGTCTGTCAGCAGTTGCGGCAACTCGAACGCGTGACCGAAGAGCTTGTCGTAGTAGGGCAGGTAATGAAAAAGCACGACCCCAAGCGCAGCGAGGCCTCGCAATGCATCAAGGCTTCCTAGCCGGGCCGTGGAAGAGTTCATAGCTGATTCCGTCGAAATTTTGCTCATAGTAGCCTGCTTTGGCAGCCGGCAATACGCATGGGATATACCATTCGCTTGCCGCAGGTATACCATGTGGTAATACACCGGGCTGCCACAGGGAGGGCGCTATGAGCACAACGCTGGGGATTATCGAGGGCTTCTACGGGCCGGTATGGAACTGGCAGGAGCGAAAACAGCTGGTGCGGGCATTGGCGCCGCATGGCTATGGTTTCTATCTCTATGCGCCCAAGGCAGACGCGTTTCTGCGCCGGCGCTGGCAGGAACCTCACCCGCCTGCAATGGTTGCGGAGCTGGCAGAGTTTGGTCGGTTTTGCCGTCAGCAAGGTGTGAGATTCGGTGTCGGGCTCAGCCCCTTTGAGATCTTTAACCGGTTTGATGATGCTGCCCGTTCCGCGCTTGCCGCGAAACTTGAGCTGCTTGATCGCATTGGTATTGACGAACTCGCTATTCTTTTTGACGACATGCGCACCGATACGCCTGCACTTGCTGAAACCCAGATAGACATCATGCACTGGATCCGGGAGCGTACCCGGGCTCGCCACCTTTCGCTTTGCCCCAGTTATTATTCTGACGATCCGGTGCTGGATCGCGTGTTTGGTGAGCGGCCAGTGGCCTATCTGGAAACCCTTGGCCGCCTTCTGGACCATGATATTCAGGTCTTCTGGACAGGCGAGGAGGTCTGTTCGAGAGAGATCTCTCCCGGGCACCTCAAGCGCGTTAGCGACAGGCTCGGGCGCAAGCCTGTGCTCTGGGACAATTACCCGGTGAATGACGGTGATCGCATGTCGCAGCATTTGCACTTGCGAGCGTTTACCGGCCGCCCGGCCGCCAATGGCGCTTATCTGGCAGGCCATGGCATCAACCCGGCGCTGCAGCCCGTGCTCACTACGATTCCGGCGATAACGCTGGCTGAATCGTATCGCCAGGGTACGGAATACCAGTACGGACAGGCTTTTCGCCAGGCCGCGAAGGACGTGCTCGGGAGGGAGTTGGCGGGCCAGCTTCATGCCGACCTGCTGGTGTTGCAGGATGCCGGTCTGGGACGTATCAGTGAGGAAAAACGACAAAGCCTGATGCGCACCTACGATGCCTATGACCACCCGGCAGCCAGCGAAATTCTGCGCTGGCTGGTGGGTGAGTATCGGGTGACAGATGAAATGGTTCAGACCCAGTAGATTCGGGCCTTTTCAAGGTTGCTACCGTAAATAGTACTCAACGGTTGAAACCACCCTTACGGTTTTTATCGGGTGTTGTTGCTCGGAAATGCCTGGGGCCTGATCACGGGCCAGTATCTGGAATACGCCTTGATTGGCGCGGCGCAGATCGCCCAGCCCGGTTTTCGCATCTTCTGCAAACTGGCTGGCGGCTTCACGGGCTGAGGCAGTGGCTTCAGCGATCATGGCCGGTTTGATGTCATTGAGCCCGTTAAACAAATAGGTCGGACCGCTTGGGCCATAGTCGGAGGACAGTACCACACCGGAATCGACCAGCTCGCTGACACCTTGCGCAGCCTGGCGGATTTTTTCAATATCCTCGCTGCGTACCATCAGAGTCTGGCTGATGATGAATTTCTGCTCGTTGTTGTCCTGGTAGGGATTGGCGCGGGTATCGGTAACATCCAGGCGCTGCAGCTCGACTGCGCTGTCACTGATCGCCTGCAGCTTCAGGAAGGCCATGATGGCATTGCGACTGCTGCGTGCTTTTTCCTGGGCATCGTTGAGGCTGGATCCGGTCGCAACAAAGCGGATCGGCCACAGGGCCAGGTCGGCACTTACCTCCCGCTCTGCAACACCTTTCACGGTTACGTAGCGATCACCGGTTCGCATGTCAGTCAGGCCGTCGCTGATAAGCGACGCTGAAATAATGGCGCTGAAACCCAGAATGAGGGCAACAATTACTTTCATGGAGAATCTCCTTGGCAGGTATCTTCTGTGGGTCGGCGAAATCGCGCAGACATTGCTTCGCGCTCGCGATCTTTATCGAGGAACTCTTCGGGGAGCGGCTGTATAAAATAGAGAAAGTCGCCCTTGTTACGGTTTTCATGTAACGGAGACTTTTCCGCATCCTCTGGCCATATTACGGGTGAAATAACCGCAACTGACAAATTCGGAGCCCGTTGTCTGAGCATGGCAACTGTTCCCAGATGCTCTTCGCTGTGAAAAGTACCGGTGGTGTGAACAATCTGATGACCTGGGTGCGCATCATGGGCAGCCAATATGCGGCTTGCCATAGTGTTATCCCGCAGCAACTGGGCTTTGTAGGTGTTGTTCATGCGCTCGCGCATATCTTCATCTGCCGCGCCGTGGCTGCCGGTAATCGCGGCATCGAATTTTTCGCGATAGGCCGGGGTATCCATAAACGGGTTCTCGGGCAGTTCCATCCGGTCACTGGCGGGCAGTTTGTTCAGGTAATCCGGCCCTTTGCGGCCGACGCAGCGGACGACCGCTGCGGGCGCGTTGGCTGCGATCACTGGCAGGCCATGCTGACGAGCAAACTCAACCAGCGGACGGTAGGAAGCACGGTAGTTATCCCAGGCACTGCTGTCCTCAATCATTTCCGTTTCGCCGGTTACTCCGTTCAGATAGGCGTCGACCGCTGCCTGATTGTTCAGGTTGAACTGTTCCATCGACAGTACCTGCAGCGGTTGCTGGTGGTAGAGGGTTGCCTGAATTTGCGACT
Source organism: Marinobacter sp. (assembly GCF_048259445.1). Classification (GTDB taxonomy): domain Bacteria; phylum Pseudomonadota; class Gammaproteobacteria; order Pseudomonadales; family Oleiphilaceae; genus Marinobacter. The sequence goes on from NZ_JBLXHQ010000009.1 coordinate 138,241, forward strand.
GCAGCAGATGTGCAGCCTGGTGGCCGTGGTATTCGCCTATCACCACCACATCAATCGCGGCGAGCTTTTGGGCGAGCGATTCAACGTCGAGTGCTGCGCCGTCACCACTGTCAACCAGACGCGCCTCATACAGGGTTTGCGGTTTGACTGCGGAGCGGCTGTCGCTGGCGTGGATCATGGTTGCGCACCCGGTAAGGTTGCCGATTAGTATAAGTGTCACGGTAATGAGTAATTTTTTCATGGCAAAATTATATATGATGTAGGGCCTCGCTACCCGTATGCATTCCTAGACTCGAGGCCAGTATGTCCCATCGCGCCCACCTTTTTTCGCTCCGGCTCGCTCATGCGTTTCGGGAAGCCTGTATCGACCAGCCATACAACGGTCACCGCTTTTTGCGCGACCTCATGGCCGGCGTTACGGTGGGCATTATCGCAATACCCCTGGCCATGGCGCTGGCCATTGCAAGCGGCGTAGCGCCGCAGTATGGCCTGTACACGGCTTTCATTGCCGGTTTTATTATTGCTCTTACGGGTGGTAGCCGGTTCAGTGTCTCTGGCCCCACTGCTGCTTTCGTCGTTATTCTCTATCCCATCGCCCAGACTTACGGGCTTGGTGGTCTTCTGCTGGCCACTCTGATGTCCGGCGTTATTCTGATCCTGATGGCCGTTATGCGGCTGGGTCGCTTTATTGAGTACATTCCGGAGTCTGTCACCCTCGGATTTACCGGCGGCATTGCTGTGGTTATCGCGACCCTCCAGGTAAAAGACTTTTTCGGTTTGTCTGTTGAGACCATGCCGGAGCATTACTGGGACAAACTGGCCGTTTTGGCGCAGAGCTTTCCTGCACTGGACACAATGAGTGCACTGGTTGCGGTGGTGACGCTTGCAGTTATGTTGATCTGGCCGCGCCTGAAAACGCCGGTGCCGCCTCACCTCCCGGCGGTTGTGATCGGAAGCATGCTGGCGGTGTGGCTGAACGCGAATGGCGCCACGATCGATACCATAGGTTCAAGGTTCAGCTATTTGCTGCCGAGTGGCGGCACAGGTGCTGGCATTCCGCCCTTTTTGCCGGAATTTGCCTGGCCCTGGCAGCAGGCTGACGCCAACGGCGAGGCTATCGGGTTGTCCTGGAGTATGGTGCGTGAACTTTTACCGGCTGCCTTCGCCATCGCCATGCTTGGTGCTATCGAATCGCTGCTGTGTGCCGTTGTGCTTGACGGCATGACAGGGAAGCGACATAGCGCTAACAGTGAACTGATGGGGCAGGGGATTGGCAATATTGTGGTGCCCTTTTTTGGTGGTATTACTGCTACAGCCGCAATAGCCCGATCTGCAGCAAACTACCGTGCCGGAGCGGAATCGCCTGTCGCAGCCATGATTCATGGTGTAGTGGTTCTTTTGGCTCTGATATCACTGGCCGGAGTGCTGGCCTACCTGCCTATGCCAGCCATGGCTGCTCTGCTGATTATGGTGGCCTGGAACATGAGTGAAGCGCCTAAAGCAGTTCATCTGCTCAAGACCGCGCCGCGCAGTGATGTGATGGTCTTCCTGACCTGCTTCTCCCTGACTGTGGCTCTGGATATGGTAATCGCTATTACCACCGGAGTTTTGTTGGCCGCCGTGTTGTTCATGCGTGAAATGGCAGAGATGACCAAGGTGACCGACATAACGTCCGGTAAGCGGGTCAGTGAAGAAAACCTGCCGGCAGGCTGGCGTGTGTTCAAAATCAATGGCCCGATGTTTTTTGCAGCCGCTGACCGGATTTTTGGTGAGCTTGCGGCGCTCTCACGAAACGTTGATGGATTCATCCTGTATATGGACGGCGTTACTGTGCTCGACGCTGGTGGCCTGTCCGCGCTCAACAAGCTGATAGCTACCTGCCAGAGCGACGGCACCCGTATTGTTATCGCAGACCTGCAGTCCCAGCCTCAGCGTACGCTTGCACGGGGTGGCCTGGGGCCTATTGAAGGGGTGCTGCAGTTTACGCCGTCACTGCGGGAAGCTCTGGCATTGCCTTTGTCATCCATGACCCAGCCAAATCCAATGCCCTCTGGAACAAACCGATGAAAAAACCCGCGATGCTGCCTTTCCGTGTAGTCGACCGTGTGAAGTTTATTGTTGAGCGGCAGCTGGTAAAAGGCGCCGGCTTCCAGTTACTGGTGGTGGGCGTTTTTATCGGTCTGATTTCACTCATCGGTGGCCTGCTGGTGGTGCCTCAGGGAGGTGATTTCGATGACCCCGGGTCTGCTGTCTGGTGGGCGTTTCTGCGCCTCACGGACCCTGGGTATCTGGGTGATGATGTGGGCACCTGGCAGCGCTTTGTTTCAACGCTTCTGACGATAAGCGGTTATGTGGTATTCATGGGCACCCTGGTGGCCATCCTTACCCGCTGGTTGATTGCCAAGATGGCGGATCTCGAGCGCGGGCTGACTCCGGTTACGCTTAAAAAACATGTGGTCGTGCTGGGTTGGACCACCCAGACGCTGCCACTGCTTTCGGAATTGCTGGGTTCATCAGGCCGCATGCGCAGGTTTCTGGAAAAACACGATACCCAGAGACTGAACCTGGTGGTTTTGTCTGAGGAAGCTTCCGCAGAACAGGTTCATGAATTGCGTAATGAGCCCGGTATTGGCCGGCGCGCGCGTCAGATTATTCTGCGTTCCGGTTCTGCCATTCAGCCAGATGCGTTGCACCGGGTTGCCTGCCTTGATGCTGCTGCGGTGATCGTGCCCAGCGCAGTCTACGACGCGGGCAGCCTGATTACCTCGGATGTGGAAACCGTTAAAGCTCTCTTGTCGATTGCGGCCCAGGCAAGACAGTACAATGCGCCTTTGCCTTTTGTGGTGGCAGAAATTCAGGATATCCGCAAGCTTCCGGTCGTCGAACGAGCCTACCCTGGACCTATTGAAGTAGTCGCCGGTAACGCCACCATCAGCCGGCTGATTGTGCAGAACGTGCTGCACCCCGGATTGTCGGAAGTCTACAACGAGTTGCTCACGGCGGGTGAGGGCAATGAGATCTATGTTCGCGGAGGTGAATCCATAGCGGGCCTGTCTCTGGGGGAGCTGGCATCCCGGCGCCCGGACGTGATCATACTGGGCCTGCTTCGCCCACGTGAGCATGGCTGGGATATCCGTTTAGCCGCACCATCGGCAACCCGGATAGACGCTGAGGACCGTGTTGTGATGATGGCCCGGGATTACTCCGAAACGGAGGCAGATCCTAAGGCAGCTGCTTTGCCCGAGATCAGGCGTGGCGAAGCAAAGCGCCCTGGTCATGCGGACAAACTGGAAGGTCGGCGTATTTTGTTACTCGGCTGGAACCGCAGGGTGCCCAGCCTGATGGCCGAGTTTTCCAGTTACGGCCCGGGGCAGCCTGTGCTGGATATTGTCTCCGTTGTGCCCGCCTCCGAGCGTGAGCATGCGCTCAGCCGTTATGCCGCTGGAAAACCTTTTGAAGGTTATAGCCATGTCGAAGCAGACTATATGGTTGAGGATGAGTTGCGCCGGATCAACCCCGCCAGTTACGACACTATCCTGCTGCTAAGCAGCGACCGGCTTGCCTCGGGCGAAGAGGCTGATGCACGAACAATGGTTGGCTATCTTCAGCTTGAAGACATACTCGCCGAAGCCCCCCGGCGCCCACAGCTCATTATGGAACTCAGCGATCCTGACAACCGCCATCTGCTATACGGGCACCAGAGTGAAATGCTCATTAGCCCGATGATTCTCAGCCATGTTCTGGCCCAGGTGGCACTGAGGCGGGAGTTGCGAGTGGTGTTAGAGGAACTGTTCACCGCCGGTGGCGCAGAAATCCAGTTCCGGGATCCCGGAGATTACCCGCTTCCCGCCAGCGTTGATTTTCAATTACTGGAACGGACTCTGGCCGGAGAAGGCGAAATAGCACTTGGCGTCTTTCGGAGCAAGCCCGATGCTATGGGCAGGCACCTGATGTTGAACCCTCCGAGGCGGGATTTCCTGGATATTCAGCCGGATGATCGCCTCGTGGTTCTGTGTATATCGGATTAGTCTGGTAAACCACCGGGCCAGGGCTGAGACCTGACCCGGTAGCTGTTTTGGTGTTTACTCACTCGATCTTGATGTGTCCGTTGTTCAGCATCGAGTCGATGAATTGCTCAGAGCTCTGTCCGTCCATGGTAATGCCACTCAAAGTGATGGACTGTTGAGCATTGTCGCTGTTATCGCTGAGCGCTCCGTCTTTATTCAGATAAAGAACGGTATCCCCGTCCTCTTCCTTTGCCATCAGATAGTCAGTGATAGTTCCGGCTGATGCATCCTGAAGAAGATCGCTGAGTTCAAGCTGATCGCCCTGGCCAGATCCAGTGAAGCCATCCTGCGCATCAATCGTGAAGTCGGTTACAACATCACGGGCTATGCTGCTGTCACTTTCATCGCCAAGGCTCCAGCGGAACACATCGGCACCTACGCCGCCGGTCAATACGTCGTCGCCTGAGCCGCCGATCAGAATGTCATTGCCGGCGCCGCCTAGCAGGTAATCGTTTCCTGCACCGCCATCAAGAACATCATCACCGTCGTAGCCGCGGATCAGTTCGTTTGCAGCACTGCCTTGCAAGTCATCTGCCTGCTCGGTTCCTGAGATGGTCGTGCTGGTCTGCGTAACCGTAACCGTCATGGACTCGGTGACTGACTGTTGATCACCCGTAGCAGTCTCCGTCGCACTCGCCGTTATGCTGAGGCTGATGTCGCCACTGAAGCCGGTTTCTGTCAGTAACTGCAAACTGTCCAGTTCATCAACGCTCAAGCTCCAGGTTCCGTCAGCGTTCTGAGTACCTGCAGTCAGCGCGGCCCCTGTTGGTAAACCACCTATCAGGATGCTCAGGCTTTCTGACCCATCCTGATCTGCCAATGCTGCTTCGATGTCTAGCGGTACCAGTGCACCAAAGTTGCCTGTGATGCCAGGAACGGCCAACGACGGGGCGAAAAGCTCCAGCGACGAGTCTTTGTTGCCGTCACGGCCATTCAGAATCAGCCATTGGAACCGGTAGTCGCCAGATTCACTGGCCGTGTAGTTGAATGTTCCGTTAACAGACTGAGCGGGAAACTTGCTCTCCGATGAGTCGACAAGCAGGGTTTCCTGCGCTCCGCTTGGTGCCGTCACAACGAGAGCAACGACATCGTTGAAACCTCTCTCAACTTCGCTCTTGTTGTCTTCGCCGTTTACGAAGTTGTAATTCCAGGAAACCACCATGTCCGCGTTCAGCGCTTGCGTTGTTTCTGTGATCTTTCCATCGTTGATGGCGATGGTACCTGGGTCGTTTGCACCTTCTCCAGTCGGGTCGAACCGCCCACTCAGGTACCCACTCTCCACTCCAAGTTCGCTTTCCAGTGCAGCAAGACTTAAGCCGTTGCCTGAATCATATACGTCTGGATCAACGGCAACATCCTCTGCACCAGTTGATATAACAGTAGCTCCGGCTTGAACATTGGTACTATCGGAGACCGATAGCACTGGGGCGTCAGCGGCCGGAAGCACATTCACGGTAACGGTTGCTGTATCTGTGGCTCCCCGGCCGTCGTTTACCGTGTACTCGAAGGTCGCTTCGCCAGTAAAGAAGTCATCAGGGGTGAAGACGACATTGCCATTGGCATCAAGCGAAACGTTGCCGTTCGCTGGGTTCTGCACACTTTGAATAACCAGCGGGTCGCCATTGGCGTCGACGTCGTTGTCTAGCAGCGTTGATGGATCTATGGTGAGTGGCTGGTTTTCGTTAACAATCAGCCCGGAATCAATGCCGTTGTGTGAAACATGCTGCGAGCCAAGGATTTCGTAGGTACCGCCCTGCGGGCGAATTTCAACCTCAAGCACTGCTTGCCCGCCCTGATCCCAGTAAACAATTTCAATGGTATGGGGACCTTCACCGGCAAGCGTGAATTCATTGCCAGTCTTGCTAGTCGGAGCCTGATTTCTGTCGGCTTCTATGGCGACATCTCCGTTCACGAGGATGCGATAGCCATCATCCCCACGAACCTGGAATTGATAAGTCCCCGGAGCCAGATCCAGCTCGCCGCTCATTCGGATGATCGCGTCAGAGCTGTTGACTGGGTCGTTTGACAGTGAGCTCGCATCTCCCCCCAGGAAATTCTGGAGCTTGCCTTCGCCGCCGAGGCCGCCGTTAGATACAACATATTCGACGGAGGTACCTATGAAGGTTGCGTCGGCGCTATTTTCGGCAATAAAAGTATCGACTTGTGCAAGATTAGTCAGATTAGCGCCGTCCGGTCCCTCGTTGTAAGCATAGTACTCGCCAAAGAGCCCTTGAATCGCATTCGTATCGTAGGAATCGTTGCCAGCTTCTGGAGCAATATTCGTATCCAGAACACCGTTGGCTGAATCGGACAGGTTCTGACCGTTACGGTCGGTGCCTGATGCTTCTACCGTGATGGGCCCATTAGATAGGCCGGAGGTGTCAATATCGGAAGCTGAATACGAACCGTCGGCATTTACCAGCGCAGTCACACTGGTTGACACGCCACCTGCGTCCGTAATTGTGAGGGTAACGCTGCTGCCCCCGACGATATCCGTGGTAGTTCCCGACAGGTTGATTGTTTGAGCATTATTATCGACCGCATCAATAGAGACTGTCAGATCACCTGCGAGAGCATCCAGCGTGCCGGTTGCCGTGTCTGTAACCGGATTGCCGTTGCGATCTGTGGCAGTCGCCTCGATAGTGAGAGCGCCATCGACCAGGCCAGAGATATCGGTGCCGGTCACGGTGTAGGACCCGTCAGCGGCAACGATGGCGGTGGTGCTGACTTGGGTGCCATCCACATCGGTGATGGTGATGCTGACCAGGTCATCAGGCGCCACGTCTGCAGTGGTGCCCGCAATATCGATCGTGCCTGCGGTGTCATCGACGGCATCAATCGCAACGATCAGATCACCGGCAAGAGCGTCCAGCGCAGCGGTTGCGGTGTCTGTAACCGGATTGCCATTGCGATCCGTGGCAGACGCCTCGATGGTCAGAGCGCCATCAGCCAGGCCAGAGATATCGGTATCAGTCAGGGAATAGGAGCCATCCGCCGCAACGATGGCTGTGGTGGTGACTTGAGTGCCATCTACGTCGGTGATGGTGATGCTGACCAGGTCATCAGGCGCCACGTCAACAGTGGTACCCGAGAGGTCGATCGTTGAAGCGCTGTTATCGAGGGCATCGACAGCGACGGTCAATGCACCGTCGGTGGCATTCAGTGTGTCGGCAGTGTTGTCAGAGAGCGGATTGCCATTGCGATCGGTTGCAGTGACATCAATCGTCAGCGCGCCATCAACAAGGCCAGAGATATCGTTGCCAGTTACGGAGTAGGATCCGTCAACGCCGACAATGGCGGTGGTGGCGGCTTGGGTGCCGTTGCTATCGGTAATGGTAACGTTTACCAATTCACCCGGCGCCACGTCGGTGGTGGTGCCGGTGATATCGATCGTGCCCGCGGCGTCATCGACGTTGGTAGTCGTAATGTCGAGGGTTCCGATGGTGGCATCCAGACTACCGGTTGCGGTATCGGAAACGCCATTGCCATTGCGATCGACGGCCGAGGCGTCGACGGTCAGAGCGCCGTCGACCAGCGTTGAAATATCCGTGCCATTCACAGAGTAGGAGCCGTCGCTTCCCACGGTGGCGGTGGTGGTGACTTGAGTGCCATCCACATCCGTAATGGTGATGTTGACCAGGTCATTGGGCGCCACGTCGTTGGTGGTGCCCAAAATATCGATCGTGCCTGCGGTGTCATCGACGGCATCAATCGCAACGGTCAGATCACCGGCAAGAGCGTCCAGCGCAGCGGTTGCGGTATCCGATACCGGGTTGCCATTGCGATCCGTGGCAGACGCTTCGATGGTCAGAGCGCCGTCGACCAGGGTGGAAACATCCACATCCGTCAAATCGTAATCACCATTAACGTCCACGGTGGTGGTAACGGAGATCGCGGTGCCTGTGGAATCGGTGATGGTGATGCTGACCAGGTCATCAGGCGCCACGTCGCTGGTGGTACCCGAGAGGTTGATCGTTGAAGCGCCGTTATCGAGTGCATCAATGGCAACCGTCAGGTCGCCTTGGGTTGCATCCAACGTTCCGGTTGCGGTATCGGAAACGGCATTGCTGTTGCGATCGGTGGCGGAAGCCGAAACGGTTAGCGCCCCGTCAACGAGCCCGGAAATGTCGGTGTCGGTGACGGAATAGGACCCGTCAGCGCCGACGGTGGCGGTGGTACTGACTTGGGTACCATCAACGTCGGTAATGATGATACTGACCAGGTCATCGGGCATCACGTCGATGGTGGTGCCGGTGATATTGATCGTGCCTTCGGCGTCATCGACGACGGTGGTGGTAATGTCGAGGCTGCCGATGACGGCATCGAGAGTGCCGGTTGTGGTGTCGGAAACCGGGCTGTCATTACGGTCCGTAGCGGAGGCCTCAATGGTCAAAGTCCCATCCACCAAGCCAGAAATGTCGGTGTCCGATACAGTGTAAGAGCCGTCAGCCGCAACAGTGGCGGTGGTGTCGGCTTGAGTGCCGTTGCTGTCAGTAATGGTAATTGCGACAGAGTCACCCGACGCCACGTCAGTGGTGGTGCCCGCAATATCGATTGTGCTCGCGGCATCGTCGACGGTTGTGGTAGTAACGGTCAGATCACCGGCAAGAGCGTCCAGCGCACCGGTTGCGGTATCGGATACCGGGTTGCCGTTACGGTCCGTAGCGGAGGCATCCACCGTCAACGTCCCATCCACCAAGGTGGAAATATCCACATCCGCCAGCGTGTAATTGCCGTTGGCGTCCACGGGAGTGGTGACGGTAATCGCGGTGCCCACGGAGTCGATGATGGTCAAAGTCACCGGCGCATTCTCGGTGACATCGTTGGTGGTGCCCGACAGGTCCAGAGTCTGTGCGTCGTTATCGACGGCATCAATGGCGACTGATAGATCACCGTCAAGAGCGTCCAGCGCACCGCTTGCGGTATCGGAAACCGGGTTGCCATTGCGATCCGTGGCAGACGCCTCGATGGTCAGAGCGCCATCGACCAGCGTTGAAATATCTGCATCGGTCGCGGTGTAAGAGCCGTCAGCGGCAACGATCGCGGTAGTCGTGACTTGAGTGCCATCAACATCCGTAATGATGATGCTGACGAGGTCATCAGGCGCCACATCACTGGTGGTACCCGAGAGGTCGATCATTGAAGCGCTGTTATCGAGGGTATCGACGGTGACGGTCAGTGCACCGTCGGTGACATTCAGTGTGTCGGCAGCGCTGTCAGAGAGCGAATTGCCGTTGCGGTCCGTGGCAGACGCCTCGATAGTCAGAGCGCCATCGACCAGTGTCGAAATATCCGTGCCAATCACGGTGTAGGACCCATCCGCCGCAACGATGGCGGTGGCGGTGACTTGGCTGCCATCTACGTCGGTGATGATAATGCTAACGAGGTCATCGGGTGCCACATCGGTGGTGGTACCCGAGAGGTCGATCGCTGAAGCGCCGTTATCGACAGCGTCGACGGTGACGGTCAGTGCACCGTCGATGGCATTCAGTGTGTTGGTTGCGGTATCGGAAACCGGGTTGCCATTGCGATCCGTTGTGGAGGCATCCACAGTCAACGTCCCATCCACCAAGGTGGAAATATCCACATCCGCCAGCGTGTAATTGCCGTTGGCGTCCACGGGAGTGGTGACGGTAATCGTGGTGCCCAAGGAGTCGGTGATGGTCAGAGTCACCGGCGCATTCTCGGTGACATCGTTGGTGGTGCCCGACAGGTCCAGAGTCTGTGCGTCGTTATCGACGGAATCAATGGCGACTGACAGATCACCGTCAAGAGCATCCAGCGCACCGGTTGCGGTATCGGAAATTGTGTTGCCATTGCGATCGGTTGCAGTGACATCAATCGTCAGCGCGCCATCAACCAGGCCAGAGATATCGGTGCCAGTTACGGAGTAGGATCCGTCAGCGCCGACGGTGGCGGTGGTGGCGGCTTGGGTGCCGCTGCTATCGGTAATGGTGACGTTCACCAATTCACCCGGCGCCACGTCGGTGGTGGTGCCCGAGAGGTCGATCGTTGAGGCGCCGTCATCGATGGCATCAATCGCAACTGTCAGATCACCGTCAAGAGCGTCCAGCGCACCGGTTGCGGTGTCGGAAACCGGGTTACCATTACGGTCCGTGCCTGCAGCGCTGACGGTCAGGGCGCCATCTGTCAGGCCGGAAATGTCAGTGCCAGAAACGCTGAATGAACCGTCGCTGCCAACCTCGGCGGTTGTCGTGATTACATTGCCGTCGATGTCCGTGATGGTCAGGTTGATGGTTTCGCCCGGTGCAACATCGGTGGTCAGGCCGTTCAGGCTGATGGTCTGTGCGTCGTTATCGATTTCGTCGATGCTCAACTGCAGAGCGCCTGCAGTCAGGTCCAGAGAGCTCTGGCCAGCGTCAGAAACCGTCACGCCATCTAACCCTGCACCTGTTACGTCAATCGTTAAAGGTCCGTCGACCAGCCCCGTCAAGGTTAAGAAAACCCCTGTGAAGGAGCCATCAGGCCCAACCAGGATTTGTTGGCTGACGGTGTTTCCGTCCTGATCTGTAATCGTTATCAGAACAGGGCTGGAAGGTAAAAGATTGCTGCTGGAGCCGCTTACAATAAAAGCCGGGGTAGTGGCATTGCCGCCGCTGACAGAGTCAATTGCAATATCGCCGGGCTGGATGGGTGAGCTATCAGACGGCGTATTCAGCCCGCTATCTTCATCCGAAGCATTACTTTCATCAGAAAACTGTCGGCTGAAGTCATAAGGTGACAGCTCAATGCCAAAGTCTGCCGGATCAATACTCTCGATGATCCGTGCAAGGCGAACAGAGCTGCTACCGCCGGAGCTGCCACCTTCCAGACCTGCTGCAGGCGCCTCTGCATCCTCAATGGAGCCACCGAGCGCTTCTTCAATTGAAGCCAGAGCCTGGGCAATGCTGTCGTCCTCAAGGCCTGAATCTGCGCGCGCTGGAACGAAGTTGCCCGCCATTTCAGCCGTTGCCAGAATGCTTGTACCACCCTCGACAATCGCCGAGTTGCCAAACCCGAAATCCAGAAGAATTCTTGCGTCGTCTTCTGTGATCAGTCGTTCTCCTGCCATCAGCGCCCCGCCTTCCTCAAGGAGGCGGCGACTTCCGTCAGGTGCCTCGGCCCAGGCTTTTCCGGAAACGTTTAACACGATGGCAATGGTTGTGCTCATGGCAGGTCTCTTATAAAAAATTTAATCCAAAGAAAAATTCTTTGCATTTATCAGTAATGGTTACGGTAAGGTCGTACTGGGGTCTTGCCTACTGGACTCAGGTACAGGTTGAGGTGATTTCTCGCAATGAATTGTAAATGGTTGTGAAATTAGCAAAATGCGCGGGCTACTGGTTAAAATGGGAATCACCCTGAACAAGTCGTAATCAGAGAAAGTCGCGTATCAAGAATGTCTGCACGACAGCAGAGTTACATTGGTTGCTTTCGGGTGCTTCGCTCGGGGGTCTGGAGGTTGGAATATTGTCAATTGTTAAACGGGTCTTTAAATCCGGCGTTGCAGTGTGTTTCAGCGCGCTTTTTCTGGCGCCCCCGCTTGTGGCCGAGGAACAAAGCAATTCTGATGTAATCAATGCCGTGCGAGCGGCTATAGAGACAAATCCGGAAGTGCGTGCCAGCTGGCATCAGTTTCTGGTTGCGGGGCATGATACAGACAGCGCCTTTGGCGGGTATTTGCCGTCTCTGGATGCTCAGGCTCGATACGGACTTGAACATCGGAACTATGGCCCGGTAGATGAATACGATGGCTACGACGGCCGGCTGACTCTGACACAGATGCTGTATGACGGATTTCAGACGAAGAGTTCTGTCCAGAGGTTTGAAGAACAGCAGTTGGTTCGTTACTTCCAGCTTCTCAGTCAAATAGAAAAAACGTCTCTGGAAGCGCTGGGCGCATATCTTGATGTCTCACGCCAGCGCGAATTGCTTGATCTGGCCCGGCAGAATCTCGAAACCCACCAGGAAGTCTACGACCAGGTCAGTGCCAGTGCACGCGCAGGAGTAGCACGCGCAGCCGATCTTGAGCAGATCAGCGGTCGGCTTTCGTTGGCGGAATCCAATCTGGTCGTCGTTGCAAGCAATCTTCATGACGTTCGAGCCCGATACCTCCGGATTGTTGGTGAGGCTCCTCCTGCAGAAACCGGAGAAATTCTGCTTGAAGCCGACCTTTTGCCAGCGACGGTGACCGAGGCCTTGAAGATTGCCTACGAAGGCAACCCTGAGTTCCGGGCTTCTCACCGTGATATCAAGGCTGCAGAGGCCAGTGTCCAGGAGAACCGGTCTGGCTATCAGCCCAGGCTCGATCTGGTCGCAAGCTATGGTCATAATTCTTACGATGATTTTGGCTTTGATCAGTCTGAAACAGACGGTCGGATTGGCGTTGAGCTGAACGTAAATCTTTACCGCGGCGGTTCAGATCGTGCCCGCGTCAGAAGTGCGTACGACCAGGTAAATGTTGCCAAGGATCTCCGGGACAAGGCCTGCGTAGATATTCGTCAGGAAATCCAGATCGCCTTCAACGACGTGCGCAATCTCCAAACCCAGGCCCCCATATTGAATAACCATCGTTTGTCTTCCGCCCGGGTGCGCACTGCCTACAAAGATCAGTTCGATATCGGCGAGCGAACACTGTTGGACTTGCTGGACGCCGAAAATGAATACTTTAATGCCAGCCGCGCATACGCCAATGCGCTCTATGATCGCAAACTGGCAGTAGCCCGAGTTCAGGCAGGGATGGGACATCTGGTGTCTTCACTGGGTCTGGTTCGTGATGGACTGCCAACACTGGAAGAACTTGGCGCCGAGCCTTTGCAGATTACCGATGGTGTCTGTCCTGCTGTGGAGATTGATGAATCTTTTGAGCTGATGCTGGATTTTGACGGTGATGGTGTCAGAAACTACAAGGACCAGTGCCCAGGCACTTCTCCAGGTACTCCAGTAGATGCTGACGGCTGTGCAAACGCAGTAAAGCCGACTGTTGTTGCGACAGCTGTTGTCGAGTTTGCCAATGATTCGGCCAGGATTGAGGCATCCAGTGATGGATATATCGATGAGGTCGGCAAGCTAATGGCGCAAAATCCGGAGGCTACAGTGGTAGTGGTCGGACATGCCTCGAAAACCGGCGCGCCTGCATACAACCAGGCGCTGTCCATGCGCCGGGCTGATGCTGTTGCTCAGAGGCTGATAGATGAGTACCGCATAGATCGTGCGCGGATAAAGACGCAGGGGCTTGGCTTTTACCAGCCCAGATTCAGCCTGAATGCGCCGGCGGCCGTAAATGCTAACCGGCGGGCTGACATAACGGTAAGTGCGCCGGGCCCGGTGACTGAAGCGAACTAACTCCGGAATATAAAGGGTGGACTGTGGGAAAACCTGAACAGGTGTTTGAAGCCGACGGTTTGCTGACGTGCTTACAGGTACTGTGCAGGTTTCATGGTCAGCAGGCCTCGGCTGAAAGCATTTTGTCCGGGATCCCGCTGGAGGAAGGTCGGTTGACGCCTGCCACCTTTGGTAGGGCGGCGCATCGGTTAGGTTTCACCAGCCAGATTGAAAGGCAGCCCCTCGGCGCAATTAACTCCGCTCTGCTGCCAGCGGTTCTGTTACTCAGCGGCGACCGGGCATGTGTACTTCACGCGGTGGACTTTGAGCGAGGAACGGCCTCGCTGGTTTTCCCTCAGCTTCCGGGCTCAGAGACCGAAATATCACTGGACGCACTTTCGGAGGAATACACCGGTACACTTTTCTACTGCCGGCCCAGGTTCAGCTTTGATAACCGTGCGCCACGTGCGCACGCAAGCCGCAAAGGGCATTGGTTCTGGAGCGTTATTGCGGAGAACCGGAAGCTGTATCGGGACATCTGCATTGCAGCGTTGATGATCAACGTTTTCGCTGTTTCAATGCCTCTCTTCGTAATGAATGTATATGACCGCGTGGTTCCGAACCATGCTACCCATACATTGTGGGTGCTGGCGACAGGTCTTATGATTGCCTTGTCTGCAGATCTTTTGTTGCGCCTGATGCGGGGGTGGTTTATTGATCTGGCAGCCAGCCGTGCGGATGCCAAGCTGTCCGCTACGATTATGGAGAGGGTTTTGGGGCTGAGTCTCGCACATCGGCCTCAGTCTGCAGGTGCGTTTGCGGCCAACGTTCAGTCTTTTGAATCCGTCCGGTCATTCGTCAGTTCCATGACGGTTGTGGGGCTGGTAGATCTCCCGTTTGTGCTGCTGTTCCTGCTGGTCATTATGTTGATCAGTTGGCCACTGGGTATCCCGGTTATTGTTGGTGCAACAGGTTTGATCATCTACGCCTCCATTGCCCAGCGGCGGCTCAGAGACCTGTCGGACGAGAGCATGTCGGCGGGCTCTCAGCGAAACGCAACGCTTGTGGAAGGTCTGTCGAACCTCGAGTCCGTCAAGAGCTTTGGCGTTGAAAGCCGCATCCAGGCGACTTACGAGCGCACATCCTTGTACATGAGCAACATCAGTGCGCGCCTCAAGTTTATTTCCTCGACTATTCAGAATGGAGCCCAGTGGTGTCAGCACCTTGTCTCTGTTGCCATCATTATTCTGGGTGTTTATCTCATCATCGCGGGTGAACTTAGCCAGGGTGGCCTGATTGCAGCCTACCTGCTCTCATCAAGAGCGATGGCGCCCGTGAGCCAGGCGGCAGGGTTGCTTGCTCAGTACCACCAGGCCGCGACCGCTTTGCGTACTCTGGATGAGATTATGGCACTGCCTCAGGAGCGTGCTCAGGGGAAGAACTGGGTCTCCAGGCCGGTGTTGAGTGGAAAGATTGAATTTCGGGACGTCCAGTTCCAGTACCCCGAATCGGGCCAGCAGGCGCTGACGAGTATATCAATCAAGGTGATGGCAGGTGAGAGAGTTGCCGTCCTGGGTAAAAATGGGTCGGGTAAAAGCACGATACAGCGTCTGCTTCTGGGATTGTATTTTCCTGTCTCTGGCACCATTAGCCTGGATAACGTCGATCTGCGACAGCTGGACCCCGCGGAGTTACGTCGCAATATCGGCTACGTGCCCCAGGACGTTGAGCTGTTCTATGGCAGCCTTCGAGACAATATCATGCTGTCACGCCCCGTTTCAGATGAGGAGTTGCTGCGAGTTGCAGAGCTTAGTGGCCTGAAACAGTATGTCGATGCGCATCCAGATGGTTTTGATTTGCAGGTCGGTGAGCGCGGACAGCGATTGTCTGGCGGTCAACGTCAGTCGGTTGCTATTGCACGGGCGATGGTGGGTGATCCGCCCATTCTGTTGCTTGATGAACCGACCGGTTCACTCGACCATTCCAGTGAAGAGCACTTCAAGCGCAACCTGGCAAAAGCTGCAGAGGGAAAGACGGTGTTAATGGTTACTCACCGCACCTCGTTGTTGGAGCTGGCAGACCGGATCATAGTTCTGGATGGCGGGCGAATCGTTGCAGATGGCGCTAAGGGAACCGTTATCGAGGCTTTGCGTCAGGGCAAGATTCGGGGTGCGTCATGAGTACGGATCGCGAAAAAACATCTCTGGCCGAGAAGAGCTTTCATGGCATCGGGCGCGGCTCTGAGCGTGTGGGGCGACGAACTGAACGCTGGCTTGATCGCGCTACAGGCCGCTGGCTCCGGGTTCCTGATAAAAGTGGTTGGGAAGTGGACGGAGAGTGGGCCAGAGTGCAGCAAGAGCCCATTCGGGCGAGAGCGTTGTTGTGGGTCGTTTTTTTCGCTCTGGTCGCACTGTTGGTCTGGGCGGGGCTGGCTCCGATCGATGAGGTGGCACGTGGTGACGGCAAGGTGATCCCGTCGAGCCAGCTTCAGATCGTTCAATCGCTGGATGGCGGTGTTGTTGAGACCTTGTCTGTTCAGGAAGGCGAGCTGGTTAAAAAGGGACAGCTGCTTGTAAGCATTGAATCTACGCGCTTTGATTCGGACTTTGCGGAGCAAAAGTCGCGCGAGCTGGCATTGCAGGCCAATACATATCGTCTACGTGCTCTGGTAGATGGCACGGAGATTCGCTTTCCTCCTGAATTCATTGAGCGGTCCCCCGAGCTGGTTGCCGTGCAAAAGTCTCTTTTTGAAAACAGTCGAAATGAGCTGGAAGAACAGAAAATTATTTATCAGCAGCAGTTGGAGCAACGTCAGGCTGATCTCAGAAAAGCCCGGTCGGCGCGACAGCAGTATCGCGAAGTGCTCAGTCTGGCATCCCGGGAGCTTGCTTTAAAACAACCATTGCTGGCGTCCGGAGCGGTATCCGAGGTGGATCTGATCAAGCTCGAACGCGAAATATCCAATGCCCGAGGCGAGGTCAATCAGGCAGAAGCTGCGATAGATGGCTCCCTCTCTGCCATTGCTGAAGCCGAATCAAAAATTCGTGAAACCCGGCTGGTCATGACGAACAGCTGGCGCGAGCGGCTGTCGGAAGCCGTCAGTGATTTGGCCGCAACCAGAGAAATGATGTCGGGCCTGAGTGATCGTGTCAGCAAGACCCAGATACTGGCCCCCGTCGATGGTACCGTGCAGAGGCTCTTCGCAAAGACCGTCGGTGGTGTCGTTGCTCCGGGCCAGGATGTGGTCGAGATTGTTCCACTGAACGATGAGATGCTGGTAGAGGCTCGGGTTTTGCCCAAGGATATCGCCTTTATTCACAAGGGGCAGGATGCGATTATCAAGTTCTCCGCCTATGATTTTGCGGTTTTTGGAGGTCTTAAGGCGAAGGTAGAGCACATCAGTGCCGATACGATCACAGACGAAAACGACAACACTTACTATCTGACCCGGCTGCGGACTGAAGTTCAGGGGTTTTCTGATCAATTAGCTATTATCCCGGGCATGACTGCGCAGGTGGATATCCTCACGGGCCAGAAAACGGTGCTGGAATACCTTTTGAAGCCGGTTGTGCGAGCAACCTCCAGGGCGTTGAGTGAACGATGACATACGGCCATTCTTTTCTTATTTACGCGCCAACATTTTGCCCGCTCGATCATTGGCAGCGCGTATTGCCGGGTGCGCATCTTTTTGAAACCAGTAAAAACCTGCCAACCCCGCTTGAAGGCAATCTCCTCTGGATCTGCAGTGATGTGTCAGATTGGCGGAGTGTTAGCCAGAGCTGGTCCCGCAGTGGAGGCCGCGTTATCGTTCTGACCCGGGAGCCACAAACGAGCGAAATGAATCTGGCGCTGGCCAGCGGAGCCAGGGCCTATGTCCACGCGCTTGCGAACAGGCATGTATTCCGGCAGGTTGCGGAAAGCGTCGGCTCCGGTGGGCTCTGGTTTCCGGAAAATTTACTGGGTAATCTGCTTAAGCTGGTTTCCAACGCTCTGAATCATGCAGCGAAACCGCAGGTTGAGGCGGACTTATCCGCGCTCACGACCAGAGAGAAGGAAGTAGCCCGACAGGCATCAAAAGGCGCTAGCAACCGGCAGATCGCAGAAGCTCTTGGCATCACAGAGCGCACCGTGAAAGAGCACATGGGCTCAGTGTTCAAAAAGCTTGGAGTGCGAGATCGTATGCAGCTGATGCTGCTTGTAACCGGGCAACCAGGACTAGGTGGAGGCGATGATGTACATCAGGCGTAATGAGCAGGGTGAAGTCATAGCCGCGAGTGAGGAACCTCTGGCCGGGTTTGTAGACGTGTCCTCTGAGGATGCAGACCTGCAAGCATTTCTGACATCTATAACGATTGACGGCCCTGCAGACAGCCGGCTTCGTGAATCCGATTCGGCGCTCATCCGGGTTATCGAAGATCTGGTGGATCTGCTGAGCACCAAGGGCATCATCCGATTTACCGATCTACCGGCTGAAGCCCAGGATAAACTGATGATCCGTAAATCGTTGCGCGGCCAGGACGAACACCTGAACCTGATCGACGAAGCCGGCGACGACGTATTCAATTTTGATTAGCCGATCGTGACGATACCGGGGCCGGTCACGCCATCAAAGCCAGCTTCCCAGGCAGCTTGAACACACATCTGGGATGTTGCACCCGCAAGATACACCTGAAGTCCGATTGAGTGTGCCAGCGCGGTGAGTCGCTGCAGGTATTGCTGCGTAGTCCTGTCTGACTCCAGACGCTGGGCATAAACCGGATCTGTCTTGATATAATCCAGACCCAGCTCATGAATCCTGGAAATCCGTTCAAGGTTGTGGCCAATGCCGCTGATCCCAACCTGGCTTCCCCGTTGTTGCGCCCGGTCAATGAAGGAGCCCAGACGAAGGTCGTCGATGCCTAACGCAGACTCCGGCAGCTCAAGACGAAACGATTGTGTAGACACCTCGCGGTTTTCAATCAGCTTCAATATCTGGGCGATGGTCTCCTCGTCCAGCAGGCTATCGGTGGAAATATGGATAACGATAGGCTCTGCTGTCGTCTGTGCAGACAATGTGCTCAGGTGGCTTACCATTGCGGTATCAACGTTGGGGAGCAGAGAGAGTCGCCGGCTCCAGGGCAGAAAATAGCCTGCGGTCCGCCAGTCGCCATTAAGTTTCAGGCGAATCTTGGCTTCCTGATGCAGCAGCGTGCCGTCGCGTCCGATCAGGGGGTGAAGCACAGCTTTCAGCTCTTTTTTGTGAATTGCGAGTCGGATGGCTTCTCGCCATTCGGTTGCGCTACGGAAAGGAATGTTTTCCTCACCGCTTTCGGCTATCACCACGGTTTGTTGTGTCTGCTCAGCCTGTGCAAGAAGATGGTCGGCTTTCATCATAACTTCAGCGCGGGAGGAGCCCGGTCGGAATGTGCAAATCGACAACCGCAGTTCCTGGACCGGCTCATCACAGATAGATACCTGAATATCCCGGGCCAGCGTTTCCCTGAGCGATTGGATATCGTGGAACTCGGTCAACAGAATGCCAAAGTCTGATCCGTTCAGTCTCCCCAGAAACGCATCCGAATAATGCTGTTGATGAAGCTTGAGGATCTTGGACACCTGCCTGCAGAACTCATGAAGCCCGCTGTTTACCGCTTTATGTCCGAGTTTTGAATTGAGCGCCGTCAGGTTGGGCACGCGAACAAGCGCGAGTGTGTGTTGGGCCGCCGTATCTTCATCAGCGACAAGCGCATCAAGATAACTGATAAAAAACTCCCGGTTCGCAATACCGGTTACGGGATCATGCAGCGTTTTTTCGCGCATTTCCGAGAGCGCCCTGGCGTCGCCCTCAAGAATGTCCTCTACCCGCTTTGATAGCTTGTTCATTGCACGCACTACTCGCTGAAACTCAGTTGTTCTGGGCTCTTTGGAAACAATGAATCGTCGCTGTCCAATGGCCTCTGCCTGTCGGACAACATTCTTCAGAGGATCGCTGATCCGCCGAACCATCCAGCTGCCTGCGAGGCCTGCAAGCAGTGCCACCAGAGAGAGCCAGATAAACAGACGCTTTGTGGTTATCCATAAAGAGGTCTGGGCATAGGTGGTATCGCTTTCCACTGACAGGGCACCATAATTAACCCAGCCATCGGAGACCGTGGCCTGGCCGGCCGGAACGTCCATAGGGAAAAGGGCCCGGAACCATGCTGGTGCGTTTATATCAGCCGGTTCGTCTTGCAGGTCCAGGGGTTGTTCGTCTGGAATAGTCAGGCTGATACGCTGGTAGTGGCCTGTGGCAAACTGCGCGTCGAGAAACGAGCGCAGCAGCGCACGCTCTTTTTCGGTGTGCGAGAGCGTGATGGCAAGAGAGTTTGCGCTGTCAATATTTTTCAGCGCCAGTTGCTCCTGATAGTACCCGTATGCAGATATAAGGCTGGCAGCCAGGCTAGCAGCAAAGGCAGTAACAACCAGAAAGCTTGTGGCTAGCCACAGCTGTTTAACGAGAGACATTAAAGCTCACTCCTTCGCTTTTCATTCGGTTCAGGACGTTACGCCAGGGTGACAAACGGGCTGTTGAGCTGCCGGCCGAGGCGCCCGCGCCACCCGCCCAGAGTTCACTGCTGTTGAAACTGAATACTGGTGTCAGATCCGTGCGTTCATTGGCTGGTAAAATGTCTTCCATCAGGCTGTCCAGCAGTATGGGCTCTGCTCCGGGTTCCGGGTAGTAGCCCAGCACCATGTGTGCTCTTGTAATCGGGCTTGCCGGCCCGCCAATGCGGGCCCTGACGTAGATCAGCCTCAGCTGTTCATCGCTGATGCCGGCGCTGAGAAGAGTAATGTACTGAATGATAACAAAGTCTTCACAGTCGCCCATGCCGCGGGACAGAGTCTCGAGCGGCGTCGCCCAGTAGTCTTCACGGTTCCAGAGAGCGCTGTCCAGTTGGTAGTTCAGTGTTTTGTGAACAAACGTGTTGACCTGGCTGAGTTTTTCTCTATCGGCAAGTGGCTCAATGCGCTTCAGCAACGCTTGCCAGCTATCCAGAACGGAGGTGTCCGGACCCTGGCTGTCGTTGCGCCATTGCGTATGGGCCTGGTCAAAATCAATACGGGCACCGACTGCGTTTTCAGAGGAACGGGAGGGCAGGATAAGAAACGCGCAGGCAACTGTAACAAGGGCGAGGATAGCTCTTGCAGCCCTCTTGCAGTCTGGTTTGCGGTTGACGACGCCCATCGACGCTCACTTTCTTCTTTGGGTTCGGGGCCGAACGCGTCACGATGGAGTAACGGTTCCGAATCGACCAGTCTGGTCGAAAAATCTCATACTGTCAGTTGTGTATGTGTAAACAATGGGCATTTGCTTTCGAGTATCATTGCCATTCATGCAGGAAATGACGAATATAGATCATATAAATTTCAATTATAAATCGTAAGCCACTAAAGTACTCGACAACGCAGGCAAACGACATGGCGATTTGCCCGGAATTCAGTCACCAGAATACGTCATCAACATACAAAGGATCGTGATCATGCCTTACGCAAAAGACGTCGATACCATTGCTTCCATCCTGAAGCAAAACCCGACCTGGAACGCTATCAACCCCAAGCATGCTGCACGTATGCGCGCCCAGAACAAATTCAAGACCGGTCTGGATGT
>NZ_JBLXHQ010000010.1:0-142515 GCF_048259445.1 Marinobacter sp.
TGAAAGAGTCTCCACGCTTACGTAATGGCAATAAAAATGGTGGAAATCAATTTATGATTTTGCTATTCGGTTTTTTTGCCGGGGTTCAGTCGCTATAATGCGGCAACCAAAGATTATAACGCTCAAATGCGAGGTGCATTGTGAATATGAAGAGAGTCCTGGCTGTCGTATTGCTTGGTTTTGGCATTACTGCCGGCACCGTTCTGGCAAGTGTAGAAGACGAAATCCGCGCGCGCATTCAGCCGATTGGCGAAGTGTGCCTGCAGGGTGAAGAGTGTGGTGAAGCCGCTGCTGCGACTGAAACCGCCAGCGCCGGACCCCGTTCAGGCAGCGAAGTTTACGATGCTGTGTGCATGGCTTGCCACACCACAGGCGCAGCAGGTGCACCGGTGATCGGCGATACTGCTGCCTGGGCACCGCGTATTGACCAGGGCATGGAAACCCTGTTTAGCCACTCTATCAATGGTTTTAACGCTATGCCCGCCAAGGGTGGCTGCGCCAGCTGTCCGGATGAGGAAATCCAGGCTGCGGTGGAGCACATGGTGGCAGAGAGTCAGTAATCCAAGGGCTCTTGTCGTCAAAACCCCGCCGCGCGCGGGGTTTTGCGTTTATAGCGCCTTTTACAAACCCAGGTCACCAAGAAGCGCGCTCAGTGTCGCCTTGCCTTTTTTCTGGTTGGCCTCAATATCCAGATCTCCGGTGCCCTCCCAGCGCACGTCGTCTTCGGGAAGCTCATCCAGAAACCGGCTGGGGATGGTTTCGATCTTCTCTCCATATTGTCTGCGCTGGGCGGCGTAGGTCAGGGTCAGAGTCTCTTTTGCGCGGGTAATGCCCACATACATCAACCGCCGCTCTTCTTCGATATTACCTTCCTCAATGCTGGACCGGTGTGGCAGGATTTCTTCTTCCAGCCCCAGAATAAATACATGCGGGAACTCCAGCCCCTTGGAAGCATGAAGCGTCAGCAGCTGTACCTTGTCGCTGTCGTCCTCCTCTTCCCGCTGCTCCATCATGTCGCGCAGGATCAACTTGGTGATGGCGTCCTCTATACCCAGCTCATCAGCTGTGCCCTTGCCGTCGTCCAGCATCCGCTGGATCGAATCCACGAGGTACCAGATATTCTCCATGCGCCGCTCGGCCTGTTTCGGGGTGCCGGAGTTCTGGTGCAGCCATTCTTCGTACTCAATGTCGGTGAACAGCTGCTTGATGACCGGCACGGGGTTTTCGCCGTGCAGCCGCTCGCAGGTGGCGTCGACCCAGTGGGCAAAGCGCCGCAGCCGATCCAGACCTTTCTCTGTTACATGGGTTTCTGCGCCCATGTCGCTGAGTGAACGGAAAAGGCTGACGTTGCGAGCTCGAGCATAATGGCTCAGCTGCTCGAGGGTGCGTGGACCGATTTCGCGCCTCGGTACATTCACTACCCGCAGGAAAGCAGCGTCGTCGTCGGGGTTAATCAACAGGCGCAGATAGGACATGGCGTCCTTGATTTCATTTTTCGAGAAAAACGACTGGCCACCTGAGATGCGGTAGGGGATCTGGTAGGCCTGGAGTTTCATTTCCAGTAGCCGGGCCTGGTGGTTACCGCGGTAAAGCACGGCAAAGTCCCGGAATTCCAGCCCTTTCTTCAACTTCTGGTCGAGAATTTCGGTGGCCACCCGCTCGGTTTCGGCGTCTTCGTTGCGGCACCGGACAATCCGGATCTCGTCGCCTATGGTGTGGTCGCTCCACAGTGCTTTTTCGAACACGTGGGGGTTGTTGGCGATAACGGTATTGGCGCTGCGAAGAATGCGTGAAGTGGAGCGGTAGTTCTGTTCCAGTTTTACAATTTTCAGGCTCGGGAAATCTTCCTTCAGCTGGGCCAGATTTTCCGGCCTTGCGCCTCGCCAGGCGTAAATCGACTGGTCGTCATCACCCACAACCGTAAATGCAGCGCGCTCGGCAACCAGCATTCTCACGAGTTCGTACTGACAAATGTTGGTGTCCTGGTACTCATCCACCAGCATGTAGCGGATTCTCTTGCGCCATTTTGCAAGCACCTCCGGGTTGCTGCGAAACAGCTGCACCGGGAGCAATATCAGGTCGTCAAAGTCGACGGCGTTGTATGCCTTCAGGTACTCGCTATAATGCTTGTATACGATGGCAATGCGTTGTTCCCGCTCATCCGTGGCTTTACTGTATGCTTCTGTTGGCCCGCGCAGGGCATTCTTCCAGGACGAGATGGTCATCTGGACATCGTTGAGTTCATCGCCGGCATCGGCACTGGCCTCCCGAAGCATCAGATCTCGTAACAGGGCTTTTGCGTCTTCAGCGTCAAAAATTGAGAAGCCCGGATGGTAGCCGAGATGAGCATGCTCCTCCCGGATCATGTTCAGCCCGAGATTGTGAAAGGTGGATACGATCAGCCCGCGGGCCAGCTTGCGGTCGACAATCCGGCTCACCCGGTCTTTCATCTCACGGGCCGCTTTGTTGGTAAAGGTAACGGCCGCGATGTGGCGCCCCGGAATGCCAAGTTCTTCAATCAGATAGGCGATTTTCCGGGTGATTACGCTGGTTTTACCACTGCCGGCACCAGCCAGCACCAGAAGCGGGCCATCGGTGTAGCGAACAGCTTCATTTTGTCGCGGATTAAGTTTGTTCACAAATGTACTGCCAGAATGGATTGAGACGGGGGAACTTTCGGCAAGACAATAGTCTACACCAGCCCGGCTGTACCTTGTCGATCTATCGGCTATCCTTTTAAAAGAACAGACTTATTGCACACCCACACATGGATTTATGCTTGATGACATTGCCATTGGAAACGGTCGGACATGACCAGCTTCGCGTTCTGCTCCTGACGCCTGATTATGCCGATTTTCTTTGGCTTAGTTCACTGCTGACTGGTGATCCTGAATTGAGCCCGGACTCAACCTGGTGTCCGGACCTGGTGGATTGCGACGATCTTATCCGCAACGCGAAGTTCGATATCGTTGTCTGGAACTGCGTGTTTCATGGCGGGTCAGAAACCGCTTTTTTGCAGTATCTGGCTGTTGCCAGTGGCGGGCGCCCCGTTCTCGCGTTGAGTGCCGAAACGCCGCGAGAGCGCGCGGCGGAGTTGCTTTCTGGTGGTGCGGCAGATTATGTGAGCCGCCAGGAGCTTGATTGCTGGAGCTTTCGCAGGGCAGTCAAGTGCCTCTGGTATCGCGAGCAGCTGGCTAATTCAGCCCACAGCCAGCTGGGCCGGGGAGTCGCAAGCGGCTTTATTAACCGGGACCTGTTCTTCGACAGGCTTCAGCAGGCACTGCTCAGGGCTCAGCGGGGTAGCTATCGGCTGGCGTTGTTACACCTGAATATCGATGATTTCCGCAGCATCAATGAGTCCTTTGGCTACCAGAAAAGCGATCAGCTGATGATCATGGTAGCGGCTCAGGTTCGGCAGGGGTTGCGTCGTGTCGATTCCCTGATGCGTATAGGCGGCGACGAGCTCGCAATCATCATTGAAAAAATAGAAGACTCTCTCGATATTACCCAGATCATACGTAAAGTCGTCAGCGCTCTGGATGAGCCGGTAACGATTGATGGCCAGAACGTTGTTGTCAGCGCAAGTCTGGGTGTGGCCACCTACCCGGAAGCCGGAGAAAGTCCCGAAAACCTCATGCGCAGAGCTAACCGTGCCATGTTTGAAGCCAAAAGGGACCCGGGCACCAGTTACCGTTTCTACGATCGCCAGCTGCATATTTCCGCCGGTTACCAGCTCCGGCTGGAGGCCGACCTTCGTAATGCGCTCAGAGGCAACGAGCTGGAGCTGTATTATCAGCCAAGAATTGATCTGGCCAGCAATGAAGTGCGCGGCGTTGAGTGCCTTCTGCGTTGGAATCACCCTGAACGTGGCCTGGTGGGGCCGGACGAGTTTATACCGGTTGCCGAGCGCAGTGGCCTGATTGTTCCTATTGGTTACTGGGTGATCGAGCAGGCTTGCAAACGGCTGCAGGAGTCCGCTGAGCTCGGATTTCCCGGGCTGGTTTTCGCCGTTAATCTCTCGTTCCGGCAATTCCACGATCGCAAGATGACCGAGACTATTTTCCGCATTATCTTCAATGCCAACGTCGATACCAGTCTGCTGGAACTGGAGCTGACGGAAAGCGCCATGATGCACGATCCTGAATACGCACAACGCTGCCTGCGTGAGCTAAATCAGCTGGGTATCAGCTTTGCACTAGATGATTTCGGCACGGGTTTTTCCTCTCTGAGCAATCTGCAGCACCTGCCGATCTCGCTGGTTAAGATTGATAAGTCGTTTGTGCAGGCTCTGGGCGAATCTGCGGACGCCGAGCATATTATCCGGGCGATTATCAGCCTGGCGCACAGCCTCCAGATCAGTGTGGTTGCCGAGGGCGTTGAGACGGAAAGCCAGCTGGAGTTTCTGCGCCAGCAGCACTGCGATGAGATTCAGGGCTACTATTTTGCCCGCCCCATGCCATGGGCCGACCTTGTGCAATTCCTGAACAAGCGCGGTCAGGCTGCTTGCCTGCAACTGTAACCCGCTGTACCTTTGCTGCTTTATCAGAAACGCATCAGACAGAGGTTGCATGAACAGTATCTCCAGGCGCATAGCTGACGAACTCGGCGTACGCGAGCAACAGGTTAATGCCACCGTCGCCCTGCTGGACGAAGGTTCCACAGTTCCGTTTATTGCCCGATACCGCAAAGAGGTGACCGGCTCGCTGGATGACAGCCAGCTCCGCATGCTTGAGGAGCGCCTGCGCTACCTGAGAGAGCTGGAAGACCGTCGCGGCACCATCCTCAAGAGCATCGAAGAGCAGGGCAAGCTGACCGACGAATTGCGTGCCAGCATCCTGAGTGCGGATGCCAAGAATCGCCTGGAAGATCTTTACCTGCCTTTCAAACCCAAGCGCCGTACAAAAGCCCAGATTGCCAGGGAGGCGGGGCTGGAGCCGCTGGCTGACGCCTTGTACGGCGATCCGGACCTGGCACCCGAAGCGACGGCGGAAGGTTATATCAACGCGGACGCGGGTGTTGCAGATGCCAAAGCCGCGCTCGACGGCGCACGATATATCCTGATGGAGCGTTTTGCTGAGGATGCGGAGCTGTTGGGCGAACTGCGGGATCTGATATGGCAGCAGGGGCAGTTAAAAGTCACCGTGATTGAAGGCAGGGAAAACGAAGGCGCCAAGTTCCGGGATTACTTCGATCATGTAGAGCCCTTGAAGAAAGTGCCTTCGCACCGGGCGCTGGCGATACTGCGTGGTCGCAACGAAGGCATTCTTGCCTACACGCTGGTTGTGGGTGATGCCGATGATGACCGCCGCCAGCCACATCCTGCTGAACAGCGCATTGCTGCGCGCTGGAATATCCGGGACAAGGGTCGGGCCGCTGATAAATGGCTGTCAGAGGTTGTTCGCTGGACCTGGCGAGTAAAATTGTCGACGCAGATTGAGACAGATCTCGTGTCCCAGGTGCGTGAAGCGGCGGAAACCGAGGCCATCAACGTGTTTGCGGCCAATCTCAAAGACCTGCTGTTGCTGGCGCCCGCCGGACCACGTCCGACTCTGGGGCTGGACCCCGGCCTGCGTACCGGTGTGAAGGTGGCTGTTATTGACGGCACTGGCCAGGTTGCCGGCCATGGCGCCATTTTCCCCCATGCGCCCAAGAACCAGTGGGACAGCTCCATCGAAAAGCTTGCGGCCTGGTGCCGTGAATATCGTATTGAGCTGGTTGCCATCGGCAACGGCACAGCGTCCCGTGAAACCGAGAAGCTGGTGGGAGATCTGAGCAAGCGCTATCCGGAGCTCAAGCTGGCGCGCATTGTGGTGAGCGAGTCCGGTGCATCGATTTACTCGGCATCAGAGTTTGCCTCTAAAGAGCTGCCCGATCTCGATGTGACCATCCGCGGCGCCGTGTCCATTGCCCGCAGGTTGCAGGATCCGCTGGCTGAACTGGTCAAGATCGAACCGAAATCCATCGGCGTTGGCCAGTATCAGCATGACGTATCCCAGGTTCAGCTCTCCCGTAGCCTCGATGCCGTTGTTGAGGATTGTGTCAACGGTGTCGGTGTCGATCTGAATACCGCCTCCACGCCGTTGTTGGCAAGAGTGTCGGGGCTCAATCAGACCATTGCGCAGAATATTATCGAATACCGCAACCACAATGGCATGTTCCGTAACCGAAAACAGCTGTTGAAGGTCTCCCGGCTGGGCGAGCGCACGTTTGAACAAGCGGCCGGCTTCTTGCGCATCGCCGGCGGCGAGAACCCGCTGGACAGGTCCTCGGTGCACCCTGAAGCTTATGGGGTGGTAGAGAACATTGCAGCAAAGAACAATCGTAAGGTTGAAGGGATTATTGGCGATGCGGCGTTTTTGCGTGGTCTGAATCCACAGGATTACGTAACAGAACAATTCGGTGTACCGACCATCCGGGATATTCTCTCCGAGCTTGAGAAGCCTGGCCGGGATCCGCGCCCGGAGTTCCGCTTTGCGAGTTTTGAGGAAGGCGTGGAAACCCTTGGCGATCTCAAGCCCGGCATGGTTCTGGAAGGCTCTGTTACAAACGTCACTAATTTCGGGGCGTTCGTCGACATCGGCGTTCACCAGGATGGGTTGGTGCATATCTCGGCGTTGTCCAATACCTTCGTGAAAGACCCCCGTGAAGTGGTCAAGGCCGGGGATATTGTGAAGGTCAAGGTTATGGAGGTGGACATCCCCCGGAAACGGATCGCGCTGACGATGCGCATGGATGACCAGCCCGGTGAAAAAGCGGATTCAAAGCGGTCTGCTCCCGGGCGTGCAGCGAGTGGCCAGAGTGCCGCTAACCGCAGTGGACGGTCGGAGGGTAAGCCTTCAGCCAGGTCATCAGTGCAGGGCCAGAACAAGGGTGCCGATCAGGGCGCTATGGCCGGGGCGCTGGCTCAGGCGTTTGCGTCGGCCAGCAAAGGCAAACGTTAAGCGGTTTCAACTATTTCCATCAGCCGGTGTTGCTCACGAAGCGGCGCCGGTTGCAGCAGGAGTCAATCATGGCCGAATCCCGGCATTCTTTGTTCCGCCAGTTCGCTGCCAGCGACTGGAACGGGTTTCTGAAAGGGGTAGAAAAAGAAGGTTTGCGCGTTGACCGCAACGGTTTTATCGCGCAGACCCCACACCCTGAGGCTCTGGGTGCTGCGCTTACGCATCCGTCTATCACAACGGACTATTCCGAGGCCCTGCTTGAGCTGATTACACCGGTGTGCAGTAGCACAGCCGAGATGTTGGGGTCCCTGCGCAACATTCATCGCTTCGTTCAGCAGAATCTGGGAAATGAGGTTTTCTGGCCGGCCAGTATGCCTTGTGAGCTGGATGGCGACGCCAGCATTCCTATCGCGGAGTACGGCTCGTCCAACACGGGCCGGTTGAAGCATGTTTATCGTCAGGGGCTGGCGGTACGTTACGGGCGCATGATGCAAAGCATAGCCGGTGCTCACTACAATCTTTCGTTACCTGACAGCTTCTGGGACACTTGGCAGAGCGCGCTGGGTGACCAGCAAAGCATGAAAGATTTTAAATCCGAGCAGTACTTCTGGCTGATTCGCAATTTTCGCCGCCGAAGCTGGTTATTGATGTTGTTGTTTGGTGCTTCCCCGGCTCTGGATGCAAGTTTTGTTGACGGTGTGCGGCACAACCTCGGGCGATTTGATGAGCGCAGCTGGTATGGTGAGTATGCTACCTCGTTGCGTATGGGCGACCTGGGTTATCACAACAACGCCCAGTCGTCTTTGAACATCTGTTTCAACAAGCTCAGCACCTACACTCAGACACTGGACAGAGCCATTCATACCAATTGGCCGGCCTATGAAGCACTGGGCACCAAGCGTGACGGTAAATTTATCCAGATCAATACCAGCGTGTTACAGATTGAGAATGAGTACTACAGTGCGGTACGTCCCAAGCGCACTGCTCAAAGTGGGGAAAAGCCGATTCACGCACTTCACTCCCGCGGGGTTGAATATATTGAGGTGCGCTGTCTGGATCTGGATCCCTTCTCGCCTGTAGGCGTCAGTGAAGCGCAGGTCGACTTCCTGGATCTCTTCCTGCTGGATTGTTTGCTGTCTGAGTCGCCGCGAATCGACGATGCGGAATGCAGCATGCTGGACGACAACTACAAAGATGTTGTCGCCAAAGGACGTAATCGCGAACTTACACTGTGCCAGGGCGGTGAACGTACTCCCATTGGTGATGCAGCTACCGCCATACTGGATCGTCTTGAGCCGCTGGCGGAAATGCTGGATGGCTGGAACGGCGGTGATGTATACCGCAAGGCACTCTCGGCTCAGCAAGGTGTTCTGTCGGGTGATAGGCAGGTACCTTCAGCCCGGGTTATAGATGCCATGCAGTCCGCCGGGCTCGGTCATCGGGACTGGACCATGGAGATGGCGTTCAAACACCAGAACACACTCCGGAATGAAAGCATGGATGCCGGCGTTAAAGCTGACTTTATGGCGGCGACCAGGGGCTCTCTCGAAGAGCAGAAGCAAATTGAGGCCTCGGACACCCAGGAATTCGGTGATTTTCTTGCGCAGTATCTGCGCTCCTGACGGGCGTGTTTCACATAAGCCTAACAAACGTTTGTCACTTTCTGACGCTGGTGGTAACGTCATGTCCATCAGCATAAGGGAGAAGTGGTATGGCAAGGGATATGAAGCTCGGCTGGGATGTTGAGGCGCTGAACAAGGCCTACCGCCAAGGCTACATGGCAGCATCCATGGGCATGGATAAAACCCGCTGCCCGTATCGCGGCGAAGTTGTTGTAGCGGCCTGGGAGGCCGGCTGGGATGATGCAGGTGACGCTATCCGGGAAAAGCGCGCCTTGGATGATGACCTGTTTTCCCGGATTGCCTGAAGCCCACTATTTCTGCACGACAAACTCTGTAAACAGCACGCCGGTAATATTTTCACCGGTTTGCTGTTCCTCCAGCACCCCGTTTATTCTTGATTGCGCTTCTTCGCGCAGAGCCTTCTGGCCATCCAGTGTCGTCAATGTTGCTGTGTCTGTCTGTTCACCAAACAGCATTACAAGCTCGTGGCGAAGCCTCGGCATATGGGCTGCAACGGCAGTGCGGGTGGTCTGTTTTGAGGCTCTCAGGGTGACTGCTGCTTTCAGATAAGTCAGCTTGCCGCCCGGGCTGCCAACGTGGGTTACGAACGCTGGCTCCATGGCAATATAGTCTGTGATGCCTGCTTCTTCAGTCGTTTCCTCTTCAGCGTCGGCGGTTTCTTCCGCCCAGACCGTGGGGAGCACTGAAAACAGCAGGAATAAGCTGAACAAAACGAATTTTGGCTGAGGTGTCATAAGCTTGCAGTTAGTCATGGTTTAGGGTTTAGTGACAAAATCAGCAGCGTTTCCGCCGGATAAACCGAGAATAGCAGGCCCGGCGGAGCATTTGTGGAAAACCGGGGAAACTTTGTGAAAGGAAGAGCAATTTTTGCAGTTGTTTTTGTAGTCTGCGCCGGGTTGTTGGGTGTGGCATTTTACATGGAGCATGTGATGGGGCTGGAACCCTGTCCTTTGTGCTGGTTGCAACGCTTCGGCTTTATGGGGGTGGGTCTGGTGAGCCTGGTGGCAGCGTTGCATGGCCCCGGGCCGTTGGGGTTGCGCCTGTACGGGCTGCTGCTGGCCGTAACGGCTGGTGCGGGCCTGGGCATGGCAGGGCGCCAGCTGTGGCTGCAGAACTTGCCAGCTGATCTGGTGCCCGCCTGCGGCCCCTCTGTAGATTATATGCTTGAGGTACTGCCCTGGGCAGAAGTGCTTTCTACAGCGCTGAAAGGCACCGGCGATTGTGCTGCTGTGGTTTGGCGTTTTCTGGGGTTGAGCATTCCGGGCTGGACAGCCGTCTTTTTCACGCTGCTGGTGATTGTGGGCCTGGGCATGCTTTTTCACCGGGGAAAACCAAAAGGCTGGATCGCTGGCTGAAACGGTTGCGGCAGGCAGCGGGCATGGGGTAACTTAATCCTCACTTAACAAATATCAGCATCAGGTCTGAATGGCCGGATTAGCAAGCGGAGAACAGGCGTCATGTTGGAAAATTGCCGAAATGCCAAAGAGCGTTGGGGTGGCGTCAGCGAACTTATCGATCGTTGGCTCAAAGATCGCCAGGAGCTGCTCGTTCACTACTGCGATTTATCCGGAGAGAGTGATTTTTCGCAAACAGAAGCCTTGAAGCAAAAATTCGTCCGGCTTTGTGAAGTGCTGGTGGATTATGTCTCTACAGGTCACTTCGAGATATACGAACAGCTGGTCAGAGAAGCCCGGGAATTCAATGATGGCGGGCTTGAGCTGGCGGCAAAGGTTTATCCGCGCATTGCGCAAACCACAGAAGTGGCGCTCAATTTCAATGACAGGCTGGGTGAAAATGAGCTTTCTGAACAGGATGTAAAAGCGCTGTTTGATGAGCTCTCCCGGTTGGGTGAAACGCTGGAAAGCCGCTTCGAGATGGAGGATTTTCTGATTGAACACCTCCACAATGTGCATGCCGACAAAGTAGCGCCCGCCTGAATCTGGTCTGAGCGGATATTAAAAAGCCTCAGCAGCGGTGACGCTGGCTGAGGCTTTTTTACGACTTCAGGCAGGCTGAAGCAACGTCTTCTTAGTTGGTGCCCGGGTTGATGGCCAGCAGCTCCACGTCAAAAACCAGAGTCTCGTTCGGGCCGATAGCACGGTTGCCACCCGGGCCGTAGGCCAGATCTGACGGGATATAGAGCTTGTAACGGGCACCTTCGCTCATCAGTTGCAGGCCTTCGGTCCAGCCCGGAATAACCTGGTTCAGGGCGAAAGTTACAGGCTCGCCGCGTTCACGGGAGCTGTCAAAAACCTCGCCGGACAGCAGTTCGCCGGTGTAGTGAACCTGTACAGTGTCAGTGGCACCTGGTTGCTCACCGTTGCCTTCTTCCAGTACTTCATATTGAAGGCCGGATTCCGTTGTCTCGATACCATCGCGCTCGGCATTTTCCGCAAGGAAGGTTTCTCCGGCATCCAGATTTTTCTGGGCCAGTTCTTCTATCTGTTTGCCTTGTTCTTCCTGCAGGGATTGCTGGTATTCCATCAGAGCCTGCTGAATTTCTTCACGGCTCATGCGTTTGGTTTCTTCATCGCCGGCGTGGCCATGCTGAATACCCTGAAGAAACTGATCCATCTGCAGATTCGGCAGGTCGTTATTCATCCGCTCGCCGAGTACCAGGCCCATACCATAGCTGACCTTCTGGTCAGTGGAGTCCAGCTTAGGGTCTGCCGGAGCCTCTGGAGGAGTTGAACAGCCGGCAACCATGCCGGTTATCGCCAGTGCAAGCAGCGTTTTTTTCATTACAGCATCCTTTTGGTTCAGTAAGGAGTGGGCAATAACCCACGTATTGTGTTTTTCAGAAGGGAAAAGGTAGCGGGTTCAGAGCGCAGATTCCACTGAACATCTGTTAAGGCGCAACAGTTATCCCGAGCAATCGCCGAAATGCGCTCAGCTTCCATTGCTTCCAGCGCTTGGGCCGAGATAAAAGGGCGCACTGTATGGCGACTGCCAGTCGGTCTCCGGATTGGGTGCTCTGGCAGGAGGTCTGTTCTTGTCAGCCCTTTCAATGGCCAGGGTGTTCCAGGGGCCTTGTTCTGGCGGTTGGTCAGCGTAATGCCAGTTGCCATCGGTATCCTGCCACTTGAACACGATATCCGGGCCGTCTGTCGGAATCGGGGACGGTACCAGCCCTTCAAAGGCAGGTATTTCAGGCTGCGTGTCTTCTGCAACCGGCTCAGATGCCTGGTCAGGGTCATTCAGGCCAAAGAACATCAGCAGTAACAGCAGACCGAGCGCGGGAAATGAGAGCCGGACGAGCCATTTGATCATCATGGCTGTGTGTGTCCCTGTTGAAAGGCGATGAGAACATCGCACAGTGTGCTCAAAAGCTGCCTGGTGGTCACAGTTGTACCGGATACCGGTGCAGCAGCAGCGAGATTGGGGCGGATCAGATTTTCACGTTCATCCATGTTGCTCTGTTCCGGGTTGGGCGCAGTCAAAGCCTGCCAGGCCAAAGCCAGCTCAATGCGTTCTGACTCCAGTTCAAGACTGGCCAGATTTGTGCGCAAACCGTTGTATGGAGCTTGCGCTTTTGGCAATGACATGCGAATCATGCGCAAGCTGCCGGTTACACGATCGCGCCACTCTGTTACCTTAGCGTCCTCGATTCCGGTGTACGCCCTGCCGTTCAGTGCAAGCCATCCGGCGCATAAAATTCGTGTTACGCTCCAGCCCTCATTTTGAAGAGCCAGACAGGTTTCCTGCGCCGTCGACTGCTGCCAGAATGTCAGTGCAAACTGCCAAAGTGGATTGTCGGGTTCCACGTGCGCCGGCAACTCCATGGCTTTTAAAGGTAAATTCGGGTTGGCTTCCAAGCTGACCGACATGAGCACTGAACCATCCCTGACCATTTCACGTTGAATATATGACGACATGTTAACGATAACCGATCTCAGTTTACAACGGGGTGGCGTCTGGTTACTAGATTCCGTCGCTCTGACGGTGCAATCCGGCCAGCGAGTCGCAATTGTAGGCGCCAATGGTGCCGGTAAAACCAGTCTCTTCCAGCTGCTGCTCGGGCAGTTGTCGCCAGAGCAGGGCAGTGTGTCACTTCCCGGTGGCTGTCGCATTGCTCATATGGCCCAGGAAGTTGAGGCAACAGCGCGAAGTGCCAGAGACTTTGTTCTCGACGGCGATCTTGACTTGCGTCGACTGGAACGGGAACTCCAACAGGCTGAAGCCCGGGGCGATGACAACGCGGTTGCCCATATCCATGGTGAGCTGGATGTACACGAAGCCTGGTCTGCCGGCAGGCGCGCCGAGTCTTTGCTGCGCGGGCTGGGTTTTCAGAATGGGGACCCGGACCGGCCTGTTTCGGCATTTTCAGGTGGCTGGCGGATCCGGTTGAATCTTGCTCAGGCACTGATGCGGCCTGCGGATCTGTTATTGCTGGATGAGCCTACCAACCATCTTGATCTGGATGCCTGCCTTTGGCTGGAAAACTGGTTGCGCCGTTTTGAGGGCACTCTGCTGTTTATTTCTCACGACCGTGATTTCATGGACCGGGTTGCAACCCACGTGGTTCATTTTGACAGGCGTAAGCTGGAGCTTTACACCGGTAACTATTCCGCGTTCGAAGTCCGGCGCAGCGAGCGGCTGGCCCAACAGCAGGCAGGCTTCGAACGTCAGCAGGCGAGAATAGCGGAAATCCAGCGATTCATTGACCGGTTCAAAGCCCAGGCTACCAAGGCGCGACAGGCGCAGAGTCGGGTAAAGTCACTGGAACGGATGGAAAAGATTGCCCCTGCTCATATTGATTCACCCTTCAGCTTTGAGTTTCCGGTTTCGGACAAAGTATCCAACCCGCTGCTTTCCATAAGGCACGGTCAGGCCGGGCACGGTGAAACCGTTATTCTCGATAATATCAACCTGACCCTTCTGCCAGGCAGCCGTATTGGTTTGCTTGGACCAAACGGTGCAGGAAAATCCACCTTGATGGATGCGCTGCTGGGGCAGGGTGAAGATGGAGCAGCAAGCACGCTGCTGTCCGGAGAGCGAACCTGTGGCGAGCATTTGGCCATAGGCTACTTTGCCCAGCATCAGCTGGAATCCCTTGATCTCGACGCAAGCCCGTTCCTGCATCTGCAACGGTTGTCGCCCCGGGCTTCTGAGCAAAGCGTTCGAAACTTTCTGGGCGGTTTTGATTTTCATGGTGATGAGGCTTTAAGCCCCATTCGCTCTTTTTCCGGTGGTGAAAAAGCCCGTGTTGCTCTGGCGGTTATTGCCTGGCAGAAGCCTAACCTGCTGTTGCTAGACGAGCCGACTAACCATCTTGATCTCGAAATGCGCCAGGCTTTGACTATGGCTCTGCAGAATTTCGAAGGCGCCATCGTGGTGGTTTCCCATGACAGGCATCTATTGCGAAACACCGTTGATGAATTCTGGCTGGTTAACGACGGTCGGGTCGCTGAATACCAGGGCGATCTTGAAGATTATGAACGCTGGCTGGCGGATCGCCGCAAGGACGACGCCGAGGCGCCGAAACGGCAGTTGACCGGGAACGGCAGTGCCGATGCCAGCATGACAGCTTCCGGGCCAGAAACCGGCGTCGGAGAGAGTGCTGAAGACCGGAAGGTGCGCAAGCGCGCAGAGGCGGCTCTCAGGCAGAAGCTGAGCCCATTCCGGAAGAAGCAGGCGGCACTGGAAAAGCAGATGGAATCATTGAACGAAACTTTGAAAGGCCTGGAGTCAGATCTTGCCGATCCGGATTTGTATGGTAATGAAGCCAAAGCCCAGTTAAAGGAGCTTTTGGGT
Source organism: Marinobacter sp. (assembly GCF_048259445.1). Lineage (GTDB taxonomy): Bacteria > Pseudomonadota > Gammaproteobacteria > Pseudomonadales > Oleiphilaceae > Marinobacter. Next base: position 14,339 of record NZ_JBLXHQ010000010.1, read on the forward strand.
AAACAGTCCAGAGCCAAAGCCCAGCTTGAGGATATCGAAGCACAGTGGCTCGATGTCAGCGAAACGGTAGAAGCGATGGAAGAGGAACTGGCGGGTTAACGAATTCGTTAGCCGCCGGCCAGTTCAAGCACAAAATTCTGTTTGGCCAGGTAGTCCTGTTCGTTCATCAGATCCGCAAGCGTCAGTGGGCGCTCATCAAACCAGCCCTCGGGAAAGGTCAGTAAAAGGCCGTTTTCCCTGGGCTGAAGCGTGAAGGCCGGCGGCGGCTCCATGTTCCGGGAGTGCTGAATCAACACAGCAAGCCGAACCAGTATGCAGAGGTGTCGCAAACGCTCCCTGTCATTCGGATCTATTCCATCAAAGATGGAAGCGATAAATTTTCGCCTGTGGCCACGCACCAGAACTGCCAGCTCCAGCTGGGCCTGTTGTGTGAAGCCCGCCATGTCGGAGTACCGAAGCAGATAGGCGCCGTGCTTGTGATACTGGCTGTGCGATATGGTCAGGCCAATCTCATGCAGCCGGCAGGCCCAGCGCAGGACCTCCTCGTCAGGAACCGTATCAATGCCCCAGTGGCTTGCAATCTGTTCCCACGCTGCAATTGCCGTTGCTTCAACTGCAGCGCCCTGGCTCGGATCCAGGTGGTAGCGTTCCTGAAGAGCCGAGATACTTCGTTCCCGCACATCTTCGTGCTGGATCCGCCCGGCAATGCCATACAGCAAGCCTTCTCTCAGTGCGCCGTCAGTGAAGGTCATATCCTGTATGTTCAGAGACTGAAAAGCCCCCATGAGGATAGCGAAACCGGCAGGAAAAATATTCTGACGATCCGGGCGTAGCCCCAACTCGCCCAGTTTTTCAACGCTGCCCATATCCACGAGCCGCCGGCGCAACTCTTCCATGGCACTCCAGGTAATTGTGCCATCGGTTATCTTGAGAGTCGCCAGCACCGTGCTGATGGCTTTGATTGAGCCGGACGCACCCACTGCGCTTTGCCAGCCCACTGAGCGGTAATGCCTGCGGATACTCAGGAGCTCCTGTTCGGCATGGGTGATGGCATTGTCCATTTGTTTACGAGTGATCCGGCCATCAGCAAAATACCGGTTCCTGAAAGAGACGCAGCCCATGTGCAGACTTTCCAGCTCCTGAGGCTCAAAGCGCTGGCCGATGATCAGCTCCGTACTGCCACCACCGATATCGATCACCAGGCGGCGCCCCGAGTCATCAGACAAGGTATGCGAGACGCCCAGATAAATCAGCCGGGCCTCTTCCCTGCCAGCAATAACCTCCACCGGATACCCCAGCACCTCCTCGGCCCGGGCTATGAACTGGCTGGCATTGCGTGCCACCCGGAGCGCGTTGGTGCCGACTATCTGAACACCTTCCGGTGGTGTGCCATTGAGGCGCTGGGCAAACCTGCGCAGGCAATCCAGGCCACGTTCCTGGGCTTCCTCGGTCAGACAGTTTTCAGAATCAAGGCCGTCGCCCAGCTGCACTTTCTCGCCCATTTTTTCCATGGTGCGAATTTCGCCTTGCACCAGCCGGGCAACAACCATGTGGAAACTGTTTGAGCCCATATCAATAGCTGCCAGCATATCTGGCGGAGTAGACGCATTTTCGGCAGAAGGGGTGGCCGTCACTGTGATCAGAATCCTGTGGGATGAACGTGCGCGTACTATAAGCGATAATCCCCGGATCTGTCAGTAAATGCCCGGATTTGGCGGTGGGCGAAAGCCGGCCAAATTGAGTTGGGTCAGAAGGTCGCAGATGCAAGCTGGTGGATCTACCGCTTCACATCTGCGGGATCAATCGCGTAAAGTAGGCGTCAAAGCATTAATCAGGAAAAATGAAATGAGCGGAAATATTGTAAACGTAACGGATGCATCCTTCGAACAGGACGTGCTTCAGTCTGACGTTCCCGTGCTGGTAGATTACTGGGCTGAGTGGTGTGGTCCCTGCAAAATGATTGCGCCGGTACTCGAAGAAATAGCCGACGAATACGATGGCAAACTGAAAGTCTGCAAACTCAACATTGATGAAAACGAGCAGACACCGCCCAAGTTCAATATCCGTGGTATTCCGACCCTGATGCTGTTCAAAAACGGCAACGTCGACGCTACCAAAGTGGGCGCACTGTCCAAATCCCAGCTCGCGGCATTCCTGGACAGCAACCTCTGATTGCATCCTGACTGCCTGAAAACCGCCCTTGGGTCATGCTCTTGGGCGGTTTTTGTTTGTGGTGGCTCTACGCAATCTTTTGCCTGCGTAGCCATGCGGCCCGAACGGTCTCCGAAGCGACTCCGGCCAGAAGCCCGAAAAACGGGTCGAACCAAACGGTTACCAAAGCTGTTATGGCGATAACGGGCCAGCAGGACTTTTTTGCTGTCCACAGGCGTTTGGACAATGCAAGTTCTGCTGCGGCCACGAATAGCAGAGCTCCGAGGCCGGCCATCGGAATGGCTGCAATCATTGAGAGCCCGCCCGGTATCACTGCAATCAGAAGTAAACCTGTTCCCAGCATAACGGGCGCCATGCCGGTCCGGGCGCCGAAGCGATAGTGCGCAGCCACACCACCCGCTCCGTGACACATGGGTAAGGCACCGAGCGGCACCATAAAGAGGTTCGCCAGGCCGGTAGACATCGACAGCCGGGCTGGCGAAACGCGGTGCGATTGCTCGCCAAAGTAGTCCTCAACCACCAAAGCCGTCAGTACAACGGCATTGGTTATCGTGAGAGCCAGCTGGGGTAATACCAGCATGGAAATCGCTTGTTGCCAATCATCCATACCCGGTAACTCAGGCAGTGAGAGTGCGGGCAAATCCACTACAGGAAGCGAGAGCCCCGGCGCCCCCAGAATTGTTCCGATCGCTATAGACCCACCAAGCCCTATAAGCGCTGCTGGCCAATTCGGCAACAGTTTCAGGGTAATGCCCAGCAGTACCAGCGTGACCACGCCCAAAGGCAAGGACGTGGCCATCAAACCGAGACTCATGTTGGCCAGCATCAGCCCCAGTCCCAACTGAAGGCCGCTTAACACCGATCTTGGTATGAGGCGCGCTGCCCCGTTAATCCATCCGGTGGAGCCGAGAAGCAGCAAAATTGCCCCGATCAGCACGCCACTGGCGATCAGGCTCTGGGAACTCACCTGAGTCGTAAGCAACAGTGCAGCAACCGCTTTCATGGGCTGCACTGGTATCGGCAAGCGGTAATACAGCCCTGTTGCGATGTAGAAAACGGCAAACCCTGCCAATACCGGTATGGGTGCCAGACCCGCAACCCCGATAGCTCCCAGACCCAGAGGAATCAGGGTGCCAAGATCACCCAGCGCGCCACTGGCATCCTTTACCAGAATTTCTCGCTTTGAAGGCATGCAGGTTCCCGATTGATTCGTCTGTTTGTTGTTATTAGAACTGTTCAAGCGTTATAAACGACTTTACCCAGCTCGCTGATGTCGTAGCCACCAAGCGCTTCGGCGCGCTGAACGAAGCGCTCGCTTCTGGTAAACGACAGTAAACGCTGTAGCGTCGGCTCAAAGTAGTGACGCCTGCGCATGGCCAAGTCGAAATACTCCTCCTGCAGAGGAATAAAAGCCAGCCCCTGGCGCCGCGCCGCAGCTTCAATTCCCACGCCGATATCCGCTTCGCCCTGGCGAATAGCCAAAGCAAGATCGTCCTCGCTGAGCGAAGGATGAGCGGCCCATGTAAGCTGCGTGGTATCGATGCGGTGGCGGGTGAGCAAGCTCTGCAGCAAATGGCTGACGCCGGCATCGGGCTGGCGATGCGCGATACGTATGCCGGGGCGAGTGGTATCCTCAAATCGCGTGAGTTGATGAGGATTATCGGAGGTTAAAAGAAGCCCCTGCTGCCGTTTTGCCCACCGAATCAGCACCAGATCGCGCATTCCACTCAGTCCCAAGGTGGCGGGATCGTTGTAACGCCGGGTTTCAGCGTGCCAGATATGCATTCCGGCGAGCATCGCGCGCCCTTCGATCAACCGTTGCACGCCATCGCCGCTTCCCTGGCACAGCAGCGCCAGCTCCGCGCCGCTTTCCTTCACCGCCCACTCCAGCAGCGGATCCTGGCTGCCAGCCAGGATCGGCGGTGTGGGAGAGCTGACAGCGTCGTCGCCCTCCAGGTGGTTCATAAGCCAAAGGTCGATACGCTGGCGCGGAAACAGAAGTTTTCCTGTCACCCGCACGCAGGGAATAACGCCCTGGCTGACCAGGTCATAGATCTTGCGCTCTTTCAGGCGCAGATATTCGGCGGCCTCGGCTGTCGTTAGGTAAGTGGGAAGGGGCATCGCTTTCTCCTGGTGTCCGGCAAAGCGCAAGACTGTTTATGACTGCATATTTTTCAGAAGGCTGTGCAAAGCGTAGTTAGAAACGCCACGATGCTCAAATAATAAGGAGACGCAGCTTTGGAAAATAATGCGTTCTATGTGGCGCTCTCGCTACTTCTGAATCTCGACGCCTCGCTATTCCAGATCGTGGCGCTTTCGCTGAAGGTGTCCCTCATGGCGGTGATCATAGCTGCTGTGCTCGGCTTTCCCCTGGGCGCGGCTGTAGCGCTGTGGCGCTTCCCCGGGCGCGGCGGGGTGATAGTCATGCTCAATGCTCTGATGGGGCTACCCCCGGTGGTGGCCGGGCTTATGGTGTACTTGCTCCTTTCTCGCGCCGGCCCCCTGGGGGAATTTGGGTTTCTGTTTACACCGGGCGCCATGGTGATTGCCCAGGTGGTGCTGGTGTTGCCGATCCTCGCCGCGCTGTCGCGCCAGAAGGTCGAAGAAATGCTGGGTGAATATCGCGAGCAGTTCGTTTCTCTGGGTATGTCACGGGCACGAATGATGCCCACTCTGCTGTGGGACGCACGCTTTGCACTTTTGACCGTTCTGCTTGCCGGTTTTGGCCGCGCCAGTGCCGAGGTAGGCGCGGTGATGATGGTCGGCGGCAACATTGATGGGGTTACCCGGGTTATGACCACCGCGATCGTGCTGGAGACCGGCAAGGGGAACCTGCCCCTGGCCCTCGGGCTGGGTATTGTGCTGCTCACTCTGGTTCTGCTGATTAATGCCGGCGCCTACATGGTAGGTGAAGTAACCAGAAGGCGCATAGGATGACTTCATTGAACGCCTCGCACTTGTCCGCATCCGTTCTTCTAACGCCGCCAGAATTGCGCTTTCAGGAGGTTGCCTTCAGTAACGAGGACAAACTCCTGCTGGGCCCTTGTTCATTCACTCTGGACGGCATTGGTCCTACTTTGGTGATGGGGCCTAACGGTGCGGGTAAGAGCCTGCTACTGCGACTGGCCCATGGTTTGCTGTCGCCTACCCTGGGGCAAATCTCCTGGTCAGGTGGGGAGCGCCCCCGCCAGGCTATGGTATTCCAGCAACCGGTACTTTTGCGCCGCTCAGCGGTGGCCAATCTCATGCACGCCTTGGCCGTGAATCACGTCCCGCGCAGGGAACGTATGAAGCTTGCCCTTGACGCTCTCGAGCGGTTTGGCCTGGCGGCCTGCGCAAAAACACCCGCGCGGGTGCTCTCCGGAGGGCAGCAGCAGCGCCTGACTCTGGCGCGCGCCTGGGTGCTTTCCCCCCAGGTGCTGTTCCTTGATGAACCCACCTCTGCGCTCGACCCGGCAGCGATCAGAGCCGTAGAGGCCGCAGTGCTCGAGTTTCACCATCGGGGAACGCGCATTGTGATGACCACCCACGATATCCATCAGGCCCGGCGCCTTGCCGGAGATGTACTTTTCCTGTCCGGCGGGAAAATACGAGAACACACTCCCTCTGAAGTTTTTTTTGACAAACCCGTCTCACGAGAGGCGCAGGCGTTTATCGCAGGAGAACTGGTCGAATAGTCCGGTTTTACATTTAAAAGGAGAAAACAAGATGAAAAAGACGCTTAATCTGGTACTCGCAGGTGTAACCAGCATGGGCCTGGCCTTCGGAGCCATGGCCGACGATTACATTACTCTGGCTTCGACCACCTCAACCGAAAATTCCGGGTTGTTTTCATCGATTTTGCCGAAATTTGAAGACGCCACGGGCATTGAGGTCCGGGTTGTGGCAGTGGGTACCGGCCAGGCGTTTGAAATCGCCCGGCGTGGTGATGCCGACAGTCTGTTGGTACACGATACCGCGGGCGAAAAGCGGTTTGTGGAAAACGGATTTGCTTCCGAACGTGTCGACATCATGTACAACGATTTCGTGCTGATTGGTCCTGCCTCTGACCCGGCTGGCATCGCTTCCGCAAAGACGGTGGCCGAGGCGCTGGCAGCAATCGCCAAAACCGAATCCCCGTTTGCTTCGCGAGGCGATGACAGCGGCACCAATCGCGCCGAGCTGCGGTTGTGGAAAAGCGCGGGAATTGATGATCCCGATGGCGACTGGTATCGGGAGCTGGGCAGCGGCATGGGACCCACATTGAACACCGCAGCTGCAATGGATGCTTACGTAATGTCGGATCGTGCTACCTGGGTGGCTTTTGGCAACCCGCAGAACCTGACTCTGCTGTTTGAGGGTGACGAAGTGCTGTTCAATCAGTATGGCAGCCTGCTGTTGTCTGAACAGAAGCATCCTCACCTCAAGCACGACCTGGCCGAACAGTGGCATAACTGGTTGATTTCGGCCGACGGCCAACAGGCCATCGCCGACTTTAAAGTGGACGGGCAGCAGCTGTTTTTCCCGAATGCCAAATAGGCTAATATCTGGCACTATCTATCAGTGATCCTCCAGATATTCCACCAGGGGCCGCCGTCAGGGCGGCCATTTTCATCATGACAATTGATCTTATACTTCCCGATCCTGAAGACCCCCGCTTGTCCCGTGCCGTTGAGGGTATAGACGAAAACGGCCAGCAAAAATCCATCAGCGTGATTGAAGAGCGCCCCCTGACGATCTACCTGAACAGTCAGGAGATTGTGACGGCCATGACTATTGGCGATCATCCGGAGTATCTGGCCCTCGGCTTTCTGCTGAATCAGGGCATGCTGAAAGCCAGCGATCAGGTCACCGGCATCGATTTTGACGAAGAACTGGAAGTTGCCGTTGTGCGCACGGCGGGCGTTACCGACGTTGAAGCCAAGCTGGAAAAAAAGACCCGCACCTCGGGCTGCGCGGTGGGCACTGTCTTTGGCGATATGATGGCGGGGCTCGAAGGGCTGTCGCTGCCAGATACCCCTGTGCACACCAGCTCCTTTTACGATCTCTCCTATCAGATCAACCACACGCCCAGCCTGTATATGGAAACCGGCGCCATCCATGGCACGGCCCTGTGTCAGGGCCGACAGATCCTGGCCTATATGGAAGATGTCGGGCGTCACAACGCTGTCGACAAAATCGCAGGCTGGATGCACCTCAAAGGCATTTCGGCGGCCGACAAAGTTCTTTATACCACTGGGCGCCTGACCTCCGAAATGGTCATTAAAACCTCGTTAATGGGTATTCCGACGCTGATCAGCCGGTCAGGCTTTACTGCCTGGGGTGTTGATATTGCTCGTCAGGTCGGGCTGACACTGATCGGGCGGATGCGAGGCAAAAAATTCACTTGCCTGAGCGGTCAGCATCGGCTGGTGTTCGATCAGGACTTGTCGCAGGTGCCGGATGAAGACAAGAAAGTGCGGCGAAAAGGGGCAAAGCATGACTGATTGCGCCGTTATTCTGGCCGGTGGTCAGGCAAACCGAATGGGGGGAGGCGATAAAGGCCGCCTGATGCTGGGCGACCAGTCGCTCATTCATCGGGTGATCGAGCGGATAACGCCGCAGGTTTCCCCGGTTATTTTGAACGCCAACGGCGATCTGAGCCGCTTTGACGATCTGGGGCTACCGGTCGTTGCCGATTCCATTGAGGGCTTTGCAGGGCCGCTGGCGGGCATTTTGGCGGGCATGGATTGGGCCGCCGAGCAGGGCCATGAGTGGTTGATCAGCGTGGCGGCCGATACGCCGTTTTTCCCGCTGGATCTGGCTGAGCGTCTGGCCGGTTATGATACCCCGGTGGTGCTGGCGGCTACGCCAGACCCGGAGCGCGGCCGACTTCCACAGCCCACCTTTGGCCGCTGGCAGGTGGCCTTGCGCCACGACCTTCGCGCCGCCTTGAACGAGGGTGTGCGCAAGATTCGCCAGTGGACCATGGCGCAGGGGGAAACCCTGGTGGTGTTCAACGAAGGCGACTTTTTCAACATCAATACGCCGGAAGACCTGGCCTGGGCGGAGCAGCATCTCAAGTGAACGTGATCGGCATTGTAGGCTGGAAAAACTCCGGCAAAACCACCTTGGCCAGCGCGCTGATACGCGAGTTGACCGGCAGGGGCCTGACGGTCAACTCGATCAAACACGCCCATCACGGGGTGGACGTGGATCAGCCCGGAACCGACAGTTACACCCATCGCGATGCCGGTGCCCGCGAGGTGATTCTTGCAGGCGGTCAGCGTTTTGCCATCATGCACGAACTGCAGGGCGCACCAGAGCCCAGCCTGGATGAACTGCTGGAGCGTCTCGGCCCCTGTGACTGGGTGATTGTGGAAGGCTTCAAGACTCACTCACATCGTAAAATCGAGGCGCGCCGTCTTGAGAGTGCGGGCACGCCGCTGTTCAAGGACGATGCGAGCATCATCGCCGTTGCCACAGACTACGATGTGGATTTTCAGGGCCCGGTGTTTGACATAAACCAGGTGTCTGCCATCGCAGACTTTATATTGGATACCCCATCGCTATGACCAAGCTTCGCAACGACTGTTTTGCGCTTCCTCCCGGGGTGAATTGGACGCCGGTTGAGGAGGCGCTGGAGCGCTTGCGCGCGCGCCTTCACCCTGTAGTGGAGGTGCAGCGTTCGGTGCCTTTGGCTGAGGTGAACGGCCGCATTCTGGCGCAGGATGTTCGGGCCCCCCGAGCCCATCCACCCAGCGCAAACTCGGCGGTGGATGGTTATGCCTTCGCCGGACCTATTACCGAGGTGCCCAGCGTGCTGCCTTTGGTGGACGGTCGCAGCGCCGCCGGAGAGCCCTATCTGGGCGAAGTGCCCAGGGGTCAGGCCATCCGCATTCTGACCGGCGCGGTGATTCCAAACGGCACGGATACGGTGGTGCTCGAAGAAGACTGCGAGATTGAAGGCGGCCAGCTACACCTGAACGGCACCTTGAAAGCCGGGGCCAACGCTCGCCAGGCGGGTGAAGACATCAAGGCGCAAGATCTTATTCTTGTTGCAGGTACTCGGCTGACGCCAACACAGATCTCGGTGCTGGCCAGCGTGGGCGTTGAGTCTGTCGATGTGTATGAGCGTTTGCGCGTGGGCGTGCTCTCCACAGGCGATGAGGTCAAACCCGTGGGTGCGCCGGTCACCGATTGGCAAATTTACGACGCCAACCGCCCCATGCTCAGCGCCATGGTGACGCAGCTGGGCTATGAACTGGTGGATCTTGGCCACGTGCTGGATCGCCCGGACGAAGTCAATGCGGCGCTTGCGCGGGGCGCACAAGAGTGCGATTTGATTTTGACCAGCGGCGGTGTGTCGGCCGGTGATGAAGATCGGGTCTCGGAAGCTTTGAAAAAGCACGGAGAGATCAGCAACTGGCGCATTGCCATCAAACCTGGAAGGCCTTTGGCGCTGGCTGTGTATCAGGGCACGCCGGTGGTGGGTTTGCCCGGCAACCCGGTGGCAGCCTGGGTGTGCGCATTGCGGTTTGGCGCGCCGGCCATGGCGCTGCTGGCAGGTGGTGAATGGTTTGAGCCGCAGGGCTACTGGGTGCCAGCCAATTTCTCCAAAAACAAAAAGCGCGGGCGCAGTGAAATGCTGCGAGCTCGGGTTCGGGATGGGCAAGTTGAGGTGTTCGGCTCCGAAGGCTCCGGCCGTGTGACCGGCCTGGCCTGGTCCGAAGGGTTGGTGGAGCTGGACGAAAGCGCCATGGAAATCGAGCCCGGCATGCCGGTGCGCTTTATTCCCTATGGCAGCTTCGGGCTCTGATTCGGGCTGTGATCAGTCGACGCTGCCGTGCACCGCAAAGGCTTCCAAGGCCGCGTCTTGCGGTGCCTGGGAGCGGTAGGTTTCTTCAACGCCCAGTTCCGACAGCGTGCGGCTGACCATAAGCAGGGTGTTCTCGTCAAAGTCCTCGCACATGGTGCGCATCTGGTCGATTTCTTCGCACGCCACGGGGTAGGCGGCGTCGATATCCGGCGCCCCGTAATGGTCAACAAAGGTTTGCGCCAGCGTGCGGCGTATCTGCTCCAATTCCGCGTCGGTGATTTTGCTCACGCCGACAAAGCTGGCCCGGCCGCCAGACTCAATGCTGTACCAGCCGTTGCTGAACGCCTGCCTGGCTTTGCCCTTGAGGTTGGCCTCAGTCCAGTTCGAATACTCAAAGCCGCCTGAAATCGCCCATTCGCCGCTGGGTGCGGGGTTCTCGAAAACGTTTTGGTCGGATATGTCCAACTGAAGGGTTCGGGCCAGTTTCATACGCGCTCCGCAAATTCAATTAAGCTCAAGGTTTCGGTCATCACATCCTGACGCAACAGCATTCGGCCTTTTTCATCCAGGCCCACAAATAAACCGGGTCGCGGCCGCTCAATCTGCTTGCCCATCGTATCGCAGCGCGGCCGCCACTGGTTGTGGATCCGGTCAAAGCCCTCGTCCATGAAATACGTCAGCCACAGCAGCGTGTGCTTGGACCAGCTTTCCAGCAGCGCCATGGGTGTGATGTCAGTGCAACCTTCGTCATACAGGCAGGTTTCATCCGGGTTCTCTCCGGGCTCGTCGCCTTTGGGAATGAACGGCACATGAATACCAATCACCAGCCAGTTAGGGCACACGTCGGGGTCTGACACGTCGGAGGCAAACCGAACGCTGCCACACAAGGCGCCATTAACCTTGATTCGATCCGGCCATTGAAAAAACACGGGCACTTCCGGTGGCGCCAGCGCGCCCAGACTTTCGGCCAGCCCGATTTGAGCCACGTAGACGGCCTGAATAGCAAGTTCCAGGGGCGTTTCCGGCGCTAAGACCAGCGCGGCCTGTAAGACGTCATCGGCCTCTGAGTAAAACACCGTACCGGAATCAACGCCCGCGATGGCTTTACTGACCGCTTTGTCGAAAGGGTCGGTGTGTTTTGACACCACTTCACCGGTCAATAAGGGCGGGAACTGGGGTGTGTGTATCATGGGCGGGCTCTGGCGGTTATTGGGTGGCTCTGGGCAGTTATAAAAAGGCTATTGAATGGCTTTGGCGTATAAGTCAGAGGCTACCAGTTCATCGGCGATGCGCTGGAAAGCCTGCGCCTGGGGGCTCTCGGGTTTAGAAACCACAATTGGCACGCCGCCGTCTGATCCGATGCGAATATCCAGGTCCAGCGGAATCTCGCCCAAAAACGGTGCGCCCAGTTTTTCTGCTTCTGCCCTCGCGCCGCCGTGCCCGAACGGGTGGTGCTCTTTGCCGCAGCCGTCGCACACAAACGAGGCCATGTTTTCGATCAGGCCAAAAAGCGGCACTTCCATGCGTTTGAACATGTCGATACCTTTACGAGCGTCCATCAGGGCGATGTCCTGAGGCGTGGACACCACAACGGCGCCGGCCACGAAGAACTTCTGGCTCAGGGTCATTTGCACGTCGCCGGTGCCCGGTGGCAGATCCACCAGCAGCACATCAAGCCGGCCCCACTCCACCTGATTCATCATCTGCTGCAGGGCGCCCATCAACATGGGGCCGCGCCAGACAATAGCTTCGTCTTCCTGGGTCATCAGCCCCAACGACATAAGGGTGACGCCATGGTTTCTCAGGGGCAGTATGGTGCTGCCGTCCGGGCTTGACGGGCGGCCCGACACCCCCAGCATGCGCGGCTGGCTGGGGCCGTAAACGTCTGCATCCAGCAGGCCGACTTTGAGACCTTTTGAGGCCAGCGCCACCGCAAGATTCGAGGAGACGGTCGACTTGCCAACACCGCCCTTGCCCGAGGCAATAGCAATAATGCGATCTACGCCCCGAGGATTCTTATCCTGGGGTCTGGGCGCATCCGTGCCAATCAGGTTCGGTTTTTTGCCAACTTCGGTGTACTCAACCATGGTGTGTCCTGTTGTTTTTAGCTGTCCAGAATCTTAACTGTCTAGAATCTTAGCTATCTAAATAGTCATCACTGGTGCGGATTTTGGGCCGAATACCGCCCGCCATGGGGGCCGTTTCCCCGTGGAACTGGGATTTAACCCGGCAATCGTCACACATTTTGATGAGCTGGAGGTTATCAGAGTTTTTATACATCCAGTGTTGGTTTTCCAGCTTTTCAACAATGCGGTTAATGGTGCTGGCCACGCCAAAAGGCACGCCGCATTTGATGCACTCAAAAGGCTCCTCTGCGTGCAAGGTTCGGGTGCTCAGCGCGGCCTTGGACACGTCCAGCTGCGGCACCAGATTGATGGCGGTTTCCGGACAGGTGCTTTCGCAAATGCCGCACTGGACGCAGGCGTTTTCCGTGAACTGGACTTCCGGGCGGTCCGGGTGGTCGCCCAGGGCGCCGGTCGGGCACAAAGACACGCAGGCCAGGCACAGGGTGCATTTGTCGGAATCAATGTTGATGGCGCCGTAAGGTGCACCCGCGGGCAGAGGAATCGGCGTATCAACGGAGTCGGACATGGCCGCCACGGTGACGCGCGTAATATCCCGGCGACCGCCGACCAGCAGCACTGGCTCGCTGACCCGGCCTGCGTTTTCACCAGGCTCGCACAGCTCAATAGCAGATACTACACGGACGCGGCTGGGCGAGTTGCGGGTACCTGCGACCAGTGCCTGGGCCAGCTCCACTTCCGATGCCAGGGTACGGCGGTCCAGTTCGGTGTCAGCCAGAAGCAGCACTTCGGCGTAACCGGCGCCAAAAGCCGCCATGATCTCGGCGTGACCAATTCGGTCGATGTGCTCCAGCGCGATGGGCAGTAAGTCGTCGGCCAGCCCGTCGTCATAGCGCGCCAGATTAGCAATGTCTTCTGTGCCCTTGGTCAGAGAATGAAAGACCAGGCGCGGGGATTCGTGGGTGTGCTCCCGATACACCTTGGCCATCACTTCGGCCACCTTGGTAATGGCTTCGAACGAGGTTTCGTTCATGGTAATGGCCGAGGTGGGGCAGACGGCAACGCAGGTGCCGCAACCGGCGCAAATGTCTGAATCAATCTGTATGAAGTCCCCGGCGGAGGAAATAGCCTCGGTGCAACAGACATCCAGGCAGCGGGTGCAGCCGGGTTTACTGGCCCGTGAGTGGGCACACAGGGATTCTTCCAGTTTGAAGTAGACGGTTTTCTCAAACTCGCCCACCCGCTCCCGAGCGGTTAAAGCAATGCGTTCAAGCTCGCCGGCTTTTTTCGGATCGGCCCAGAAATAACCGTTGCGTTTTTCATGGCTCGGGAACGCAGGTGCGCCACCGCGCAGGTCGATAAACACATCGCACTCGCTGCGGGCGGTCACCTTGGCCGTGCCGTAACCCAGCTCGCCACGTCCGGCCGGGTGCAGGGTTTGCAGATTGGCAAACTCCAGTTTGAAGTTACCCAGTGCGCCATAGGCGCTCGTTAACTTGCCTTTGGCGACATCGTAGGCGGCAGACGGCAGTTGAATGGGGCCGGCATCGTTCACAATACAGGTTACGCCCAGTTCGTCCTGCACCAGTTCGGCCATCCTGACGGCCTGTTCGGTGGGGCCGACAATGCAGCAGATGCCGTTGGACACAATGGACTTGGTCGGCGCCGTGGGTGCGGGCAGTTGCGCGGCAGCCATCAGCGCGGCCTGCTTGGCATGCTGGCGTTCGGGTTTGGCTTTGGCGCTGCTCCAGCCCGCCCGATCGCGGATGTCGAGAGTTTGCAGGGGCGCGGCATGGCCGGTTTCGGCCAATACGTCCTCAGACAGGCGCTCGAACAAGGCCGACTGCTGCGCGCAGGCAATAAGCACCTGATTGCTGGCGCCCAGGTGTTCGGCGGCTACGCCTATGTCTGTGCCACACAGCTGATCGACAACGACCACCTGCTCGGCGTCAGCGGCTTGCTGCAGCGCCTTTGAGTTGAACGTCTGGGTTTTGTCACAGCTGCATAAAAGCAGTGTTTTTTTGGCCGTCATCAGAGGTTTGACCCTTTCGTTGTTTTTTTAAACTGCTCTCATCGTATTTATCCCCCGAGAATGCCATAGCCATATACGTTTGCACAGTTGGATAATCGGAGTGGCCCTGCTATTTTGAGGCCATATTACAAGAACGAGAATCGTCATGAGCAATCGGACAGAAGATTGGAGACGCGAGCTGGAAGTCGGTGCCGTTGTTCGCCGCACCGCCGGAGTCACACGATGGGCCAAAGATATCTGGACACCGGTGGCGGTCATACCGGGCGCGCCCCAGGCTTTCTGGAAAGAACTGGTGCGGGACGGGGAAGTGGTGGACTACCATGCAGGTACCGTCACCATGGAGTTGTTTCGTGCGGATGTTGAGGGTTATCTGGTCTCCCTGAATATGGCGTCGCCTTCGATTTGGATCGTGATGGACAAAGACGTATCGAGCCAGTCGCCTTCCGGCTGGGTCGTGAGCACCATAACCGCCAGTGCCCATGAGGCGCTGGACTCCCTCGACAGCGGCGAAAGTATTGTGGAGGCCGTGCCTATTCCGGAGTCACTGGCAGCCTGGATCAAAGAGTTTGTGGATAAGCATTATATAGAAGTGCCTTTCAAAAAACGCCGTCGCACCGAAATTCGCACAGACGGCGTTGAAGATGCCAAAGGCGACCCCCGCATCCGTCAGGAGAGCGATGTTTACCGCTCGCCGGGCGCTATCAAAAAACCGAGGCTGCAATAATGGCTGAATCCCGTTGGCAGCGTTGGTCGCGTCAAAAAGCCGAGGCCGCGCAAAAACAAACGTCTTCCAAGCAGGCGTCTTCAAGGTCAACACCTTCAGAGCCGGTACCTCCATCGGCGCCTGCTGAGCAAAACGACCTGTCGCCCGAGGTTCAGGAGCTTGCCGTTAACGAGAGCCTGCCAGAACATGAGGTGCTGGCGAAATATGGCCTGCCGAACCCGGATGCCATAGAGCTGGGTACAGACATCACCGGTTTTATGGGCAAAGAAATTCCCGAGCTGCTGCGCCGAAAAGCATTGAGAGCGCTGTGGAGGTCCAATCCCGTACTCGCGGTTCTGGATGGTCTTAACGATTACGACGAAGATTTTACCGACGCGGGCCTGACGGTCAAAGGCGCTAAAACGATCTACAAAGTCGGGCAGGGCCTCATCGACAAGACCAAAAAAGTGGATCAGCAGCTTGAAGAATTGACGGGCGATGAAAGGGTTGCGCAAACAGCGCCCGACGCCAGCATCGATAAGGTGCGGCCTCCCGATCCGGCGGACGCCCTCGCAGCACAGTCTGCCCGGGAGCAGGCCGCCAGGGCCAATCAAGTGAAAAAGGCTGAGAGCCTGGAGAGCTTGGAGCGTTTAGACAGCGAAAAAGTGCAGCATCCAGAAAAAGAACAAAATCAACCGGATGAGGATCAAGCGCCGCGTTATCGGCCGAGAATGTACTTTGAGGATTAATGGCGCAGGTAACGGTAATGAACCAATAGTCGCAAACCGTGTCTATTATTGAATTATGTGTACTAGAATACAGAGTCTGACATTCAATAAAAATTAAAGGACTTCGATTTGAACGACACCGCGGATACGCTCTGCCCACGTGCGGTTGCTGAAGAAGACCGCGCCAGGGCGCAAATCTACCAGCTGCTGGGTATGTTGCTGTCAAACCCGCCTTCAAGCGAATTGCTGAGCGGTTTGGCGTGCCTGCAGGGTGACGATAGTCCTCTGGGTGCGGCTTCCAAAAATGTGGCTGCGCTGGCAGAACGCACCAATCCTTTTGACGCCGAGCGCGAGTACAACAATCTTTTTGTCGGTGTGGGGCGCGGTGAACTGCTGCCCTATACTAGCTATTACCTCACCGGATTTTTAAACGAGAAGCCCCTGGCTCAACTGCGCACAGATTTGATGGCTCGGGGCATTCGGGCTCGCAGCGATGTGAAAGAGCCGGAAGATCATATTGGTACCTTGTGCGAGATCATGGCGGGCATCATTACCGGTGAGTTCCCCTGCGACAGTGATTTGCCGTCGCAGAGAGCATTTTTTGATGCCCATTTAGCGAAGTGGGCAGGCTTGTTTTTCAAAGATTTGGAAGAGGCGCAAAGTGCCGTTTTTTATGGTCCTGTGGGCTCGCTGGGTCGAGCTTTCATGACGATAGAAGCCGATGCTTTCGCTCTTCAATAACCGGAGCCTTAAACGCTCTTTAACCCATAGGGAGGTGTCCAATGGACAACCCGAAGCGTGAAAACAGCCGTCGCCGGTTTTTGAAACTGGCGGCAGCGGCAGCTCCGGCTGCTGTTGCAATGACGGTTGCACCGAACGCCGCAGCAGAAGTCGTCTCACAAGACGCACCGAAAAGCAGCGGCCTGCGTGATACGGAACACACGCGTAAGTATTTCGAATCGGCTCGCTTTTGAGGATGCGTGAATCGTTCACGGTTGCGTGATGCCCATGAATGATTCACACCTCCGAGAAAACGGGAATAATAATAGAGAGAGGTAAGAGACATGTTAAGGAAGAAGACCAACGGGGTTGCGAAAGGCCCCCGTGCAGGCTCCTTGCTTTCATCTCTCGCTGCCAAAACGCTCGACCGTCGCCAGTTCCTGGCAGCGTCTGGTGTGGCAGTGGGTGGAATGGCGGCTTTGTCGCTGTCGCCGGGGCGGGTTGAAGCTGCACCCCCTACGGCCGGTGGCGGTGAAGTCGTCCGGAAAAAATCCGTGTGTACGCACTGCTCGGTAGGTTGCACCGTCGAAGCCGAAGTTCAGAACGGCGTTTGGACGGGTCAGGAACCGGGTTGGGACAGTCCGTTCAACTTGGGCGCCCACTGTGCCAAAGGTGCAGCGGTCCGCGAGCACGCTCATGGCGAGCGTCGTCTCAAGTCGCCCATGAAAATGGTCAACGGCCAGTGGCAGAAGATTCCCTGGGATCAGGCCATCAATGAAATTGGCGATAAAATGCTGCAGATCCGCGAAGAAAGCGGCCCTGATTCGGTGTACTGGCTTGGCAGCGCCAAGTTCAACAACGAGCAGGCGTATCTGTACCGCAAATTCGCGGCCTACTGGGGCACCAACAACGTTGACCACCAGGCACGTATCTGTCACTCCACCACGGTCGCCGGCGTAGCCAATACCTGGGGCTACGGAGCCATGACCAACTCCTACAACGACATCCACAAGTCGAAGGCTATTTTCATCATTGGCGGCAACCCCGCAGAGGCGCACCCGGTGTCGCTGCTGCACGTGCTCAAGGCCAAGGAAGAAAACAACGCCCCCTTGATTGTGTGTGATCCGCGCTTTACCCGCACGGCGGCGCACGCCGATGAATATGTGCGCTTCCGTCCCGGCACTGACGTAGCGCTGGTGTGGGGCCTGCTCTGGCACATTTTCGAGAACAAGTGGGAAGACAGAGAGTTCATCCGCACCCGCGTTTGGGGCATGGATGAAATCCGTGAAGAAGTAAAACGCTGGAACCCGGAAGAAGTCGAGCGGGTCACGGGTACGCCGGGCGCTCAGCTTGAGCGCGTCGCCCGCACCCTGGCCAATAACCGCCCGGGCACGGTGATCTGGTGTATGGGTGGTACCCAGCACTCCAACGGCAACAACAACACTCGGGCCTACTGCATTCTGCAGCTGGCACTGGGCAACATGGGCGTAGCGGGCGGCGGTACCAATATTTTCCGCGGTCACGATAACGTACAGGGCGCAACCGATCTGGGCGTGCTGGCGGACACTCTGCCCGGCTATTACGGCTTGAGCGCGGGGGCCTGGGGCCACTGGGCGAGGGTTTGGGAAGAAGACTCCGATTGGCTGAAGAGCCGCTTTGCCGTGTGGGACAAAAACGGCAAATCCAAAGCGATGATGAACGAAAAAGGCATTCCGGTATCGCGCTGGATTGACGGCGTTCTGGAAGCCAAGGAAAACCTGGAGCAGCCGGATAACACGCGGGCCATGGTGCTTTGGGGCCACGCCCCCAACTCCCAGACCCGTATGCTTGAAATGAAAGAAGCGATGGAAAAGCTGGATTTGCTGGTGGTTGTGGATCCGTACCCAACGGTGTCTGCAGTGCTGCACGATCGCAAAGACGGCGCTTATCTGCTGCCCTCCACCACCCAGTATGAAACCCGGGGTTCTGTAACCGCCTCGAACCGCTCTCTGCAGTGGCGCGAAAAAGTGATTGAGCCGCTGTTCGACTCCAAGGTGGATCACGAGATCATCAAACTGTTTTCGGACAAGTTCGGGTTCTCTGATCGTATGTTCCGCAACATCGCCGTTGAGGGCGACGAGCCGGTGATTGAAGACCTGACGCGGGAATTCAACCGGGGCATGTGGACCATTGGTTATACCGGCCAGTCTCCCGAGCGAATGAAGAAGCACATGAAGTATCAGCACCACTTCGACCGCACCACGCTCCGTGCCAACGGCGGCCCTTGTGATGGCGATGTGTACGGTATGCCCTGGCCTTGCTGGGGTACCGCTGAGATGAACCATCCGGGAACACCGAACCTGTACGATCTGTCTCTGCCGGTATCTGAAGGTGGTCTCACCTTCCGCGCCCGGTTCGGGGTTGAGCGTAACGGTGAAAACCTGTTGGCTGAAGGTGTTTACTCGAAGAACTCGGACATCAAGGACGGCTACCCCGAATTCACCATGCAAATGCTGATGGACCTGGGTTGGGACGGTGACTTGACGGCGGAAGAGCGTGCCAGCATTGATGCGGTGGCGGGCGCTTCGACCAACTGGAAGACCGACCTGTCCGGCGGTATCCAGCGCGTGGCCATCAAGCACGAGTGCGCGCCGTTTGGCAACGCCAAAGCGCGAACCGTGGTCTGGAACTTCCCCGACCCCGTGCCGGTCCATCGCGAGCCGCTGTACACCACGCGTCGGGATCTGGTGGCAGATTATCCGACCTACGAGGACAAGACCTTCTGGCGTGTACCAACGCTGTATGAGTCCATCCAGAAGAAGGATTTCAGCAAGGACTTCCCCATCATTCTGACCTCCGGACGCCTGGTGGAATACGAAGGTGGCGGTGACGAGTCCCGGTCTAACCCCTGGCTGGCGGAGTTGCAGCAGGATATGTTCATCGAGATAAACCCGCGGGATGCCAACAACCTGAACATCCGCGATGGCAAGGACGTTTGGGTGTCCGGGCCGGAAGGCGGGCGTATCAAAGTGATGGCTATGGTAACCGAGCGGGTAGGTGAGGGCGTCGCCTTCATGCCTTATCACTTCGGTGGGCACCTTGAGGGTAAGTCGCTGCGGGATAAGTACCCCAAAGGCGCTGATCCCTACGTACTGGGTGAATCTGCAAACGTTGTTCAAACATACGGGTACGACTCGGTCACGCAAATGCAAGAGACCAAAGCCACCCTGTGTTCGATCATGCCGGCCTAACAAGAGGTGTAGACCATGTCACTTAATGGACAAGCACGCGCAAAATTCCTTTGCGACGCCGAACGCTGCATCGAATGCAATGCCTGCGTGACGGCCTGTAAGAATGAAAACGAAGTTCCCTGGGGTATCAACCGCCGCCGCGTGGTGACCATCGAAGATGGTAAGCCAGGCGAGCGTTCGATCTCGGTAGCTTGCATGCACTGTTCAGACGCGCCATGCATGGCCGTTTGCCCGGTGGACTGCTTCTACCAGACTGAAGACGGCATTGTGTTGCACTCCAAGGACTTGTGTATCGGTTGTGGATACTGCTTCTACGCCTGCCCCTTCGGCGCGCCGCAATTCCCGCAAGCGGGTAATTTTGGCAGCCGGGGCAAGATGGACAAATGCACCTTTTGTGCAGGCGGCCCCGAAGAAGACAACTCCGCAGCCGAGTTCGCTAAATACGGCAGCAACCGTATTGCCGAGGGTAAGTTGCCTCTGTGCGCGGAAATGTGCTCGACCAAAGCCCTGTTGGCCGGTGACGGCAACGAGGTGGCGGACATCTATCGCCAGCGTGTTGTGAGCCGTGGTTTTGGCTCTGGCGCCTGGGGATGGGGCACAGCTTACGAGAAGAAGGGCGCGTAAGTTCGCTCGATACTTCCGGGGCCTTAGGCCCCGGAAGTGATTCAGGCAAACACCCCTTCTTGCAGTATCCGCTGGAGCCTTCTGATGAATATAAAACTTTTGGGTGCCGCCATGTTTGTCATGGCGACGCTGCTGTTAAACCCTGTCTGGGCGCAAGATGCGCCACCGGTTGATCGAACCGCAACCGGTGGGGCTCAGACCCTGCAAGACATTATGGCTCGTCAGCAGCAGCTGAAGCTTGACGAGTCGTTTCGTTCGGAAAACCTGGGTGATCCTGCTAATGCAGCAGCCATCACCAATGAGCTAGGGACGCGGGGCGGTGTTTCTGATGCCGATACCTACCGTTCTATCCGCTACAACGAATTCGATGCCACCACGCAGTCTAGAAGTCCGGCTGCCGACGTTTTGATCCAGGACGGAGGAATGACCTGGTATAAGCTGCGCGAGGGGCCGATCATCACCTATGGTGGTGGCGCGCTTCTGGCTTTCATCGCCCTGCTGGTGGTGTTTTACCTCATTCGCGGCAAAATCATGATCGATGGCGGCCCTTCAGGCACCACGATCCAACGATTCAAAGCCATCGAACGGTTTGGTCACTGGCTGTTGGCCGGTTCGTTTATTGCGCTGGGTATAACCGGGCTCATTACCCTGATGGGGCGGAGTTTCCTGATCCCCGTGATGGGGCCTGACGCCTTTGCGACTCTGGCAGCAGGCTCCAAGTGGGTTCACAACAACATTTCCTGGTCCTTTATGCTCGGTCTGGTGATGACGTTTGTTATGTGGGTGGCGCATAACATTCCTGACAAGCTGGATTGGCAATGGCTCAAGGCGGGCGGCGGTATTTTTACCAAATCCCATCCTTCTGCAAAAAAATTCAACGCCGGGCAGAAAATCGTTTTCTGGACCGTTATGGTGTTGGGCTTCTCGGTCGCTCTTTCCGGCCTGTCTCTGTTGTTTCCGTTTCAAATGCCCATGTTTGCCGAGACCTTTAGCATCATAAACAGTGTCCTCGGAACAGACTTTGCTACGGTACTGACACCCCACGAAGAGATGCAGTACGCCAATATCTGGCACTCGATCGTGGCTTTCGTAATGATGCTGGCCATTATTGCCCACATCTATATTGGCACCGTCGGTATGGAAGGTGCGTTCGATGCTATGGGTAACGGGCAGGTTGATGTGGAATGGGCGCGTCAGCACCACGATCTGTGGGTCGCTGAGGTTGAGGCCAAGCAGGGTAAAGGAGAGTTGTCGTGAAGGTTATGATTTCAGCATTTGTCGTATCCCTGCT
Organism: Marinobacter sp.; assembly: GCF_048259445.1. Taxonomy (GTDB): domain Bacteria; phylum Pseudomonadota; class Gammaproteobacteria; order Pseudomonadales; family Oleiphilaceae; genus Marinobacter. Next base: position 35,700 of record NZ_JBLXHQ010000010.1, read on the forward strand.
GATTGCCTCCGCCGCCCCGCTGGCTCTGAATCAGTTCGGGTGGTCATCGGCTGAGCAGGGAAGCAGCGACATGAGCGTGCGCCTTGACTGATCAACCACAAGCACACCAGATCGATGCGATCGGTTTGGTGTGTCCTCTCCCCATTTTGCGATTCAAAAAGCGCACGCAAGGCTTGCCCAGCGGCACCAAGGTCGAATTTCTGGCCGATGACCCGACCAATCGCAGGGACATGCAGGCGCTGTGCAAAATAACCGGCCACAGGATTGAATGGGTCAGGGAAGAGGAGGCAGGCGTCCTCCGCTATTGCATCTGTCTGGCATAACGGAAGTTGTTGCTACTTGTCCCAGGCTTCTCCGCGGGCGACGTCAGAGGCTTTTTGCTCGACCCAATGCTCTCCGCTTTCGGAAAGCTCCTTCTTCCAGAAGGGCGCAGATGTCTTCAAAGCATCCATAATGAATTCGCAAGCCGCGAATGCATCCCCTCGATGGGAACTGCAAACACCTACAAAAACAATTTGCTCCTGCAGCAACAGTTTGCCTACCCGATGAATCACCCGCGCCTTGCGAACGTCCCAGCGCCGTGATGCTTCGTCGATAAGGCCCGCAATCACCTCTTCTGTCATTCCCGGGTAATGCTCAAGAAACAACCCCGATACATCCTGCGTATCGCCGCTATCGCGCACCAGGCCTGTAAACGTAGCAATGGCGCCCGTGCCTGCACCACTGTCTCGCAGAGCCGTATACTCAGCGCCTGAATCAAAATCTTCAGTCTGGATACTGATCATGTCAGCCCCCTGTTACTGGCGGGAAAAAAGCCACTTCGTCACCAGCCTTCAACGGTGTGCCGGGTTTCGCCATCGCCTGATTGATCGCAATCATCACCGGCTGGCTGCCTTGTAGTTGAGCCCAGGGGCCGCCGCGGCTCGCCAGCGCTGCAAGAAGATCGCCGGCGGTCTGATCCCTGTCTGCCGGCAACGTGAGTTGCTCAGTATCCAACTCCTCCCGGAGACGGGCAAAAAAACGAACGGTAATGGTCTGGTCAGTCATATCAACTTAATAACTCGGTAAAGGGGTAGTAAGTTAGCAGATCACCTTCAGCAACCAATGTGTTTTCCGGAACCACGGCCAGGCCATCGGCCCAGCAGGCAGAGCTCAGCACACCGGAACTCTGGTTCGGGTATGCATTGATTTCCGTCTTGCCTTCAACAGATTCAATGCGTGCACGGACAAACTCCCTGCGTATAGAAGGTGATGTGACGTTAAAGGCGGCGGGTACCTGCTGGCCCACAGGGTGAATCCTCAAACGGCCCTGGCAGGTGCGTATGTATGGCATGCCTACAATCAGAAATGTGACCAGCACCGTAGCCGGGTTGCCAGGCAGACCCAGTACCGGTGTGCCTTTGATTGAACCGAACGCCAGGGGCTTGCCGGGTTTGATCGCCAGGCGCCAGAGCGACAGCTCTCCGGATTCTTCCAACACCGCCCGCACATGATCTTCCTCACCCACGGAAACCCCCCCGCTGGTGATGACAAGGTCCGCCTGCGACGCGGCGCGCTCGAGTGTTTCCCGGGTCACATCCCGGGTGTCCCGTAACGTCTCACAAAGCACGACCTCGCAACCTACATCGGACGCCAGGCCAAGCAGGGTGAAACGGTTGGTGTTATAAATCTGACCCGGCCCCAGCGGAGTGCCCGGGTCGACCAGCTCATCACCGGTCGACAGAATCGCAACTCGCAGTTTTTTCACCACGGCAACTTCAGCCACACCTATTGAAGCCAGAAGCCCCATTTCCTGGGCACGGATTTTCGTACCTTTTCCCAGGGCCAGACTGCCTTTCGCCAGATCCTGGCCGCGCCGGCGGATATTCTGATCTGTTTTTACATCAGCATTGATCAGAATGCCGTCGTCAGTAGTCTCAACCCGCTCCTGCATAATGACAGTGTCTGCCCCTGCCGGAACTTCCGAGCCGGTAAAAATGCGGGCAGCGGTCCCGGGCTTCAGCGGGCTCGGAGCCGAGCCTGCGGGGATCCGGTCAGATACCGGCAGCGCCCGGCCGGGTGCATAATCTTCGGCGCGCAGGGCATAGCCATCCACCGCACTATTGTCAGCCGGAGGCACATCCGCGGGCGTCTGATAGTCCTGCGCCAAAATTCGGCCGAAGCTTTCGGTTAGCGGCAGGAATTCGGTTGCCGTAATCACCGGAGCCTTGCCCAGTATATGAGCAATGGCTTCTTCGACCGGCGTCAGATTGGCTGTCATGGTGGTTGTCTCCGTGTTCAGAATTAACGTGTGGCGCGCTTTCCAATGACCTGTTGCAGACGCTCGACCGCCCGCTCCGGCTTGCGGCCAACCAGAGCCGAGAAATTACAGGGGCCGTGGCGACTGTCCAGTTGCGTGTTCAGAATGCCGTTCCAGCCTGTGCGGCATGCTCCCGTGGAACCCGGTAGACAGAAAATTGCGGTATGGTTGGCAAGGCCGCCAAAGGCTCTGGACTGAATGGTAGAGCTGCCAATTTCCAAAGCGGAGAGGCGCCTGAACTCTTCGCCAAAACCTTCAATGTTCTTGTCCAGCAGCGGTGCAACTGCTTCCGGTGTGCTGTCGCGCTCGCTGAAGCCGGTACCACCCGTAATGATGATCACATGAATATCCTGATCCGCGATCCATAACGACATCGCTGCGCGAACCAGATAAACGTCATCCGGCAGGATGCGCCGTGAGATAAGCTGATGACCGGCCTCCACCACACTATCTTCAAGAAACTGGCCTGAGGAATCCTCATCAAGGCCGCGGGTATCGGAGACCGTAAGAATCGCGATATTAAGTGGTTTGAGGTCGTTCGTGGGTTCAGTGCTCATGGGAAGGTGCTCCGAAAATCACAGGGGAAATTTTGGCTACTAGTATCCCTTTCAGTGGCAGTTAATGGAAGGGAGTAACCCATCAGGGGGAGGCGCGGGGCCTTGCTTATGGGCTTTCGGGCGCAAGATTGACGTTTATTTGGCCGCTGGACTTGACATTAGCGGGTAAGGTAGCAGATTATCGTTCCTGCCTTGCAAACGGTTGTGCCCACTCTACTGGCTTCAGTATTTTATCCGGATTTTTTCTACACCGGTTGCGTCACCCGGCCAGCACCTGTTTCAACAACTAATTAACTGATATGTTCAAGGCACCCCTGTCATTCCAACTTCCGTTTAATTCCATTCCTGAAAATCTAATAACCTATGAATCTTACTGAACTCAAGCAGAACTCCATGCCCGAATTGCTCGATATCGCGCAAGAAATGGGCCTCGATAACCTGGCACGTTCGCGTAAACAGGATGTTATCTTCACTATATTGAAGAAGCATGCCAAAAGCGGCGAAGACATTTATGGCGATGGCGTGCTGGAGATTCTGCAGGATGGTTTCGGCTTCCTCCGCTCCGCGGACGCCTCCTACCTGGCCGGGCCGGACGACATTTATGTCTCTCCCAGTCAGATCCGCCGCTTCAACCTGCGCACCGGCGATACCGTTGCCGGCAAGATCCGCCCGCCCAAAGACGGCGAGCGTTACTTTGCCCTGTTGAAAGTCAGCGAGATCAACTTCGACAAACCGGATAACGCCCGTAACAAAATCCTGTTTGAAAACCTTACGCCGCTGTTCCCTGATGAGCGCATGCAGCTGGAAACCGGTAACGGTAGCACTGAGGACCTGTCATCCCGCGTGTTGGACCTGGTTGCCCCTATCGGTAAAGGTCAACGTGGTTTGATTGTATCGCCACCCAAGGCCGGTAAAACTCTGTTGATGCAGAGCATTGCCCAGTCTATCGCTCGCAATCACCCTGAATGCCACATCATTGTGCTGCTGATTGACGAGCGTCCGGAAGAAGTGACTGAAATGCAGCGCACCGTGCGCGGCGAAGTAATTGCTTCTACCTTTGATGAGCCACCTGCGCGTCACGTTCAGGTTGCCGAAATGGTGATCGAAAAGGCCAAGCGCCTGGTTGAGCACAAAAAAGACGTGGTTATCCTGCTGGATTCCATCACCCGTCTGGCTCGAGCCTACAACACGGTTATTCCGTCCTCCGGTAAAGTATTGACCGGTGGTGTGGATGCCCACGCTCTGGAGAAACCCAAGCGCTTCTTTGGTGCCGCCCGTAATGTAGAAGAAGGTGGCAGCCTGACAATTCTTGCAACGGCTCTGGTGAACACAGGTTCCAAAATGGACGAAGTGATCTACGAGGAGTTCAAGGGTACAGGCAACATGGAAATTCACCTGGATCGTAAGATTGCCGAGAAGCGTACCTATCCGGCAATTAACATCCGCAGCTCCGGTACGCGTCGCGAAGACCTGCTGATGAGCGAGGCGGATATCCAGCGCGTCTGGATCCTGCGCAAGCTTCTGCACTCCATGGACGACGACACTGCGGCCATCGAGTTCTTGCTGGACAAGCTGAAAGATACCAAGACCAACGACGAGTTCTTCCAGTCTATGAAGCGTCGCTAGAGCTAGAGTCTTGGCGCCTCAGGGTTTATGGGGCGGGCAGTACCGGGGAGACCTTCCCCGGACACGCCGTAAACCCATCCCTGGGGGCTCGGCATTGCCATCCCTGGCAATGCACGGTCCGGGGAAGGTCTCCCCGGCACTGCTGATCTAATTTTGTGCGCGCATTTTTGCAATCGCCCCTCATCTTGTTTTGGTATCCAGCCAGAACCAATCTGTCCGAATCCACGTACATAGCCGGAGCTAACCGGAGCAAAACATGAAATACAACGACCTGCGGGACTTCATTGACCAGTTGGAGAAACTGGGCGAGCTGAAGCGCATCTCAGTGGAAGTAGACCCCCATCTGGAAATGACTGAAATCTGCGACCGCACGCTGCGGGCAGGTGGACCTGCGTTGTTGTTTGAAAACCCCAAAGGCTACGACATGCCCGTTCTCGCCAACCTCTTCGGAACTACCAGAAGGGTCGCATTGGGCATGGGGCAGGAAAACGTAACCGCACTCCGGGACATTGGTAAGTTGCTGGCCTATCTCAAAGAGCCGGATCCCCCCAAAGGCTTCAAAGACGCTATCGAAAAGCTGCCGCTACTCCGGCAAGTGATGCGCATGAGTCCGAAAGTGCTCAGGTCTGCTCCCTGCCAGGAAGTGGTGATCGAAAAAGACCAGGTCGATCTTTACCAGATACCTGTACAGCACTGCTGGCCTGGAGATGCAGGGCCGCTTGTGACCTGGCCGCTGGTCATTACCCGCGGGCCCCATAAGGAACGCCAGAACCTGGGAATCTACCGACAGCAGGTGATTGGCCGTAACCGGCTGATCATGCGCTGGCTGAGCCATCGCGGCGGAGCGCTGGATTTTCAGGAATTTCAGAAAGCGAATCCCGGCAAACCCTATCCGGTAGCCGTAGCATTGGGCGCAGACCCTGCCACCATTCTGGGTGCCGTAACGCCGGTTCCTGATTCGCTTTCCGAGTATGCCTTTGCAGGCTTGCTCCGGGGTAGTCGCACCGAGTTGGTGCAATGTGGTCTCAGTGATCTGCAGGTGCCGGCCAGTGCCGAGATTGTTCTGGAAGGCTTTATTTACCCCGACGATCTCGCGCCCGAAGGCCCGTTCGGAGATCACACCGGTTACTACAACGAAGTAGACGAATTTCCGGTGTTCACTGTTGAGCGGGTCACCCACCGCAAAGATCCGATTTATCACAGCACCTACACCGGCAGGCCGCCCGATGAGCCGGCCATTCTTGGTGTGGCGCTGAACGAAGTTTTTATCCCGATTCTGCAGAAGCAGTTCCCTGAAATCGTAGATTTTTACCTGCCGCCAGAGGGCTGCTCGTATCGTCTTGCAGTGGTGACCATGAAAAAGCAGTACCCCGGCCACGCCAAGCGGGTAATGATGGGCGTATGGTCTTTCCTGCGTCAGTTCATGTACACCAAGTTTGTGATTGTTACCGATGACGATGTGAATGCCCGCAGCTGGGAAGATGTGATCTGGGCCATTACGACCCGGATGGATCCTGTCCGTGACACCATGCTGGTTGAGAACACGCCTATTGATTATCTGGATTTTGCTTCGCCTGTATCTGGTCTGGGCTCCAAAATGGGAATGGACGCAACCAATAAATGGCCGGGTGAGACAAGCAGGGAGTGGGGCGAACCCATTGCCATGACCGACGAGGTGAAGCAGCGGGTAGATGAGCTCTGGGATAGCCTGGGGATTGAAACTTCGTCCGCTCGCCCCGACTGATATGGGCAGTGAGCCTTGGTGGGTACGCCTTGAACCTTCCGGAGTCCGTTACGCGTCAGGCACAGGCAAAGATTTATTGAGTGCTGCTGCCGGTGCGGGTATCGCCGTTCCGTTCGCTTGTAAAAATGGCGTGTGTGAGCTCTGCGAGGCGCGACTGCTGAGAGGCTCCGCTCTGAACACCCGAAACCAACAGACGATTCCCGTCGGCGCGCGGCTGATGATGTGCAGGACCGTTGCGCTCGACCATCTTGAAGTGGAGATAAGTGCCGTTATGGCAGCAGGAAAGAACGAGCCCCGGAAATTTCAGGCCAACGTCGTGGATGTGCGCTCTATCAACCACGATGTGTATCGGGTTGAGCTTCAGTTGCCCCGGCGGCGGGAGCTGTCTTTTCATGCGGGCCAGTATCTGTCAGTAAACCTGCCGGATGCTGAACCCTGTTATTTTTCCATTGCCAGCAGTCCTTCGGATCAAAATATCGAACTGCATATCCAGGCTTCTCCGGAATGGGTATCTGCGCAAAAAGTTATTGATGCGCTGACTTCCGGTGAAACCGTCAGCCTGGATTTACCCCATGGTAAGGCGTGCATTGCCAGCGCACCGGAAAAACCATTGTTGCTGATCGCAGCAGGCACCGGCTTTGCGCAGATGAAGAGCCTGGTGGATTATCTACGCGGTACGTCTTTTTCTCAGCCGGTCAAACTGTTCTGGGGCGTGCGGCGTCATGAAGACATGTACCTCAGGTCCATGGCTCGCCAGTGGGAGCAGGAATGGTCAGGATTCACGTTTCAGCCTGTGGTCGGTGATGACGAGGACAATGACTGGAGTGGGCATCACGACCAGCTTGTGCGCGCGGTGCTGGCTTCCGGCGCGGATTGGAAGAACGTGGAAGTGCACGCCAGTGGCTCGCCTACTATGGTTTACACGCTGATGGACGCCTTGATAGAAGCCGGTTTGCCTCCGGAAGGATTTTTCTCCGACGTGCTGGAGTATGCACCCCGGAGCTAGAATGAAGCAGGTGCCGGATCCGTTCTGGCACCTGTAACGCCCGGCCTTTTTCTTTCAGCTGAGCCTCGCGAAACTGTCCTGCAATCAGGCCTTTGGCATGGGTAGTCTCGGAAGCCCGTTATCGTTTGCGAGCCCCTGCATCATCAGTTTGATACTCACTTCTTCGTCGCCCATGTGCGCGCTCAGGCGGCTCAGTTCTGCGAGAGCTTCCCGGCTGCGGCGCAACCTCAGGCTGGTCTCGAAATACTCCCGGGCTTTCCCCCAGAGTTCATTGCGCAAGCTCAGCCGGCCAAGTGCCAGAAGCAGCTCGGCGTTGTTGGGCCGGTCTTTTAGCCACTGTTCGGCTGCAAGAAGCTGCTCGTCTGGTTTTTGCCCTTCAATCCGGCCATAAAGGTTGACCAGTTCATCGCTCCAGTGGTTGTGCAGAACTTTGCGTAACAGAGTTTCGGTCTGATCCTCATCACCGAGATCGGCCAGCAAACGCGCATAATCCGCGATGGTTTTCTCGTCTCTGCGCAGAAAGCCTGGCAGCTCATCCCAAAGGCGGGTGAGTGGTTCCAGTGATGCTCCCGGGCTCTCTTTTTGTTGGCGTCGGCAGTCTTCAGCCGCCCTTTCAAGCAGGTTATGCCAGACCTGCCGCTCAAGCTCCCCAAGCTCGGACTCCTGAAGCACACTGCGCTTGCGCAGCTCTGGCAGCAGTTTCGAAAGCTCCCGCCAGTCCTCAAGACGAAGATAGGTGTTTTTCAGCAGCTTGAGTACAAAGGGGTGGTGTGGCGATTGCTTGCGCAGGCGCACCAGTGTTGCCAAAGCCTGTTCAAGGCGGTTGCCGGCAAGCTGCAGCTGGGCCTGAGTGAGGCCCACGGCCATATCCGAGCCCGGTGTGCTTTCAAACGCCTTGCGCAGCAACTCATCCACGGCTTCGTGATCACCACACTCAAAGGCTGCCTGCGCCGCAGCCAGGTAGTTAATGAGTGGCGTGTCGGCGTTGCTGGCCGCGGAGGTCAGCATCTTGCGGGCCCTCGGCCAGTTCCCTTCCGCCAGCGCCAGCAGCCCCTGAGTGGTGCGCCGCCGTGCCCTGCGTTCCTTGCCGCGGGAAACCCAGGTGGCTATAAGTCCGGTGCCGTGTCGCATGCGGCGAAACAGGCTGATGGACAGTACAATCAATGCAACTACTGCAACGAGCAGGACAAGGCCTACCCAGAAGTTGGTCTCGACCAGGTAGTTACCCAGGCTGATGCGAATGTATCCCAGGTCGTACTGCAGCCCGAGCGAGAGCCCGGTGCCGATTAACAGCGCAAACAGAACGATCAGAAGCAGGCGAATCATGAATCATCGCCTCCATTGCCTTTGTTCAGCCGGCCTGCGAGACGCTCCTTGAGCAGCTCCAGAGATTTACTGATGTCTGGCAGGTCCGGTGCGACATTTCGCGTTGCAAGCTCTGCGAGGGTGCTGCTCAGCGCACTTACTCGTGGGTTGCTTGCGTCATACCAGTCGTCAACGGCTGCCTGGGCCTTGATCAGCGCGCGCTCATACAGTGGCTGATTGCCCCTGAGTACGGCCATTTCTGCTTCTTCCAGCATCAATTGCAGGTTCAGTCGCGCATAAGCGCTTTGATCCGGTGACAACAACGGCTTGACCGATTCATCCAGCCGACGAACCACAACCACCTGCATCAATGTGGATTTGAACTTTGTCCAGGCTCTGACCAATATGCCGGGTTCTCCGCCTTCCCCCGGGGCAGCATCAGACAGCGCGTTGCCAACGAACCCGGGAGCCTGCTCGCTGATGAGCGCCTGATCAGTCAGCTGGTGTACGCTGTCGATGGCGGCCTCAAGAGTAAGGTAAAGGCCGGTTCTGTCAACGCTGGTGATGCCCCTGAGCGCCAGGATTTCCCGTGCCAGCTGCTGCCGTACCGGGTAAACGCCAATGTCGTCAGACTCGGTCAGTACCTCGTCAGTGGCTTCGAGCGCGGAAAGAGCACCACGGATGTCTTTCTCGATCAGCAGTCGCTGGTTGGCAATTCGTAGCAGGTACTCCGCCTCTGCCAGTAGCCAGTCAGTGCGGGTGCGATTTCCGGCCTCCAGCAGTTCGCGGGCGTTGTGATCGATCTGTCGCTGCTGGGTGGCGATCAACTCCCTTTGGGACGTCAGCTTGTCTTCCAGGGACTGCAGGCGCTGGCCTTGTTGGCTGCCACGATCGCCATAGAGATTTTCAAGCTGGGCAGTATCCTGTTTCAGGCTATCCAGTGACTGCATCGTCGCCTGGTGAACGTTCCATTGCTGCCAGTTCCAGAAAGCCAGCACGGCAACACTGATCAGCGCAATGATGGCGATAACCCAAACCGGCCAGACTTTCTGTCGGGAGGGTTGCTCTTTAGCAATCGGTGCGGGTAATTGTTTTGTTGTTTCAGTCACGGGCGTCCTTACTTGGCTTTTCCGGAGCCACCGTCCCGGCCTGCCAGTTGTTCAGCGACGGCGGCCACGATGTCATTATCGGCAAGGCTTCCTGGTATACACGGAGCATTGAATCCCGCCGTGCGAGCCTGATCGGCAATACGCCGGGCGGGCACAATGACGGGTCTGTCGTTTAGATTATGGCTGCAATTTGCACTTAGTGCGATGAGATTGTTCAGGGTTTCTCCAGAGAGCGCAATAACAGCATCTGGCGCGAACTGATCCAGAGCCCTGTGAACCTCCGCTGCGGTGTAGTCAGGGCAGAACCTTCGATACAGAGGTAATACAGTAACGCGAGCGCCGCGTTCCTCCAGCGTTCTTCGGGTCAGCTCCCGTCCTTCCTCGCCCCGGGCCACCAGCACCCGCTCTCCCTCTAAATGTGCCAGAGCCGGCAGTTCCAGCAACGCCTCACTGGTCCAGCCGTCATCGGGCTTGTGTGGCCTCAGTCCATACTCTGCAAGTGCTTTGGCTGTGCCGGCTCCCACGCCATACCAGTTCAGTCCGACAGGTAACTGGGGCCACCAGGTGTCCAGTTCTTCCAGTAACAGGCGGGCGGCATAGGGACTGACAGCAATAACATGGGAGAATTCGTCGAGGCTGAGAAGGGTGGTCCGCCGCTCCGGGGTCTCTGGCAGCGGCTCTCTTTGTACCAGCGGAAACACATGCGTCTCAGCGCCGGCGGCCTGAAATTGCAGGGCCAGCCGTGACGCTTCCGGTTCCGGCCGGCAAATCAGAATGCGTCGGCCGGCCAGATTGAGGGGTTCAGTGCGGAGTGTGGCCATAAATTTCAGCCAGTATTTTATCGGCACCCAAGGCGAGAAGGTCTTCCGCCAGTTCACGACCCAGGCGCTCGCCTTCGGCTCTGGGGGCGCGGCCTTCTACACGAAGGATCTGTGTGCCATCAACAGCGCCTACCAGTCCGCGCAACCAAACGGTGTTGTCATCTTCCAGTAGTGCGTAGGCTGCGATAGGAACCTGGCAGCCACCTTCAAGGCGACGGTTGAGTGCCCGCTCTGCTTTTACTCGATCGGCCGTGTCGGCATGGTTCAGCGGCGCAAGCATGGCGCGCAGTTCGTCATCATTGAGGCGGCACTCAATGCCGAGAGCGCCTTGGCCAACGGCAGGCAGGGAAACAGTGTCTGGCATGGAGTAGCGGATACGGTCGTGAAAGCCCAGGCGCTTCAGGCCGGAGCTCGCAAGCACAATCGCATCGTAGTCGCCGGCGTCGAGCTTGGCCAGGCGAGTGTTCACGTTGCCGCGCAAAACCCGGATTTCCAGATCCGGCCTGTAGGCACGAAGCTGTGATTCCCTGCGCAGGCTTGCTGTGCCTACGATGGCGCCTTCGGGGAGGGCGTCCACGTTATCGTAATGGTTGCTGACGAATGCATCTGTCGGGTCTTCCCGTTCGCAGATGGCAACCAGCCCCAGGCCTTCAGGAAACGCCATGGGTACGTCTTTCATGGAATGAACTGCCAGATCAGCACGGCCATCGAGCATGGCTTCTTCCAGCTCCTTTACAAACAGGCCTTTACCGCCGATTTTGGCCAGCGGAACATCGAGAATCTTGTCCCCTTGGGTTTTGATCTTGACCAACTCCACAATCACGTTGTCGTGGAGCCGCTCCAGTTCGGCCTTGATGAATTCTGCCTGCCATAACGCCAGGGCACTGCTACGGGTTGCGACACGAAGGGTTCGTTTGGACATGATGCTCACTGTCAGTTCTGAAAAATGTTCGCCAAGGTTACCTTGTGGCGTCGTAAAAGTCCCGTGGGTGCCTGCTTTAGATCGCCTGCTGTTGCAAGGTTTGCCGTACCCTGTCATATCTGGCCTGGTTGTTGCCCCTGCAGCCATTGGCGCACGTTGCTAGCGTGCCGGCGGCTTACCTGAAGCTCGCCGAGATCGTCCCTGAGTGACACCAGGCTGTGGCCCTCCGGTGTGCGTTTCAATGCCTGAATAAAACGCACACCGACGAGGGTGTTTCGGTGAATCCGGAGCAACTGGCGCGGATAGGCATTTTCCAGTTCTTTCAATGTGTAGTCGGATACGGCCTCGCCACGGGAGTGATGAATGGTTACGTATTTCTGATCTGCCTGGCAATAGCGGATCCCGGCTATATCGATCAGCTCGGTACCCCTGTGGGTACGAACCGCCAGTTGCTCGTCATCTGAAGTGACCTGGCCCGTGTTGTGGTCAGACAATTCGCCGGAAAGTGCTTGCAGTTGGACCTTGTTGACTCTCCCGGCTCGTGCAAGGGCTTCTGCCAGCGCCTGCTTGCGCACAGGCTTCAGCAGGTAGGCCAGGGCCTGCACATCAAAAGCCTGAATTGCGTAGCTGTCGTAAGCCGTGCAGAAAATGATGGCCGGTGGGCTGCTGAGTCTGCTCAGGTGCGCGGCGACTTCCATGCCGTCAAGGCCGGGCATGCGAATGTCGAGCAGCAGGATATCCGGTTGCAGCTCTGCTACCCGGGCAAGCGCTGCATTGCCATCCCCGGCTTCACCGCAAACCTGGTAGCCCGGTAAGTCCTCGGCCAGTCGACGGAGGCGTCCGCGGGCCAGAGGTTCGTCGTCAACAATCAGGATCTTCTGTCTTGTCATGGTTGCTGTGTGGTTTTTGGTAGCCTCAAGGTAACCGTATAGACGTCGCCCTGATGGCTGTGTTTGAGAACGGCCGGCTCCCCGAAAAGGGCCTGCAGTCGTGCCTGTATATTGCTCAGGGCCATGCGGTTTCCGTTATGCAGGTTTCCATTACCATCCGGCTTGGGGTTTTGTACCAGCAGGTACACAAAGTTTCCGCGTGTTTGTGCTTCTATTCTAACCGTACCACCCTCCGGACGGGGCTGTATGCCATGATACACCGCGTTCTCTACCAGCGGTTGCAGTGTCAGTGGTGGAATGGACTGGCGGCCCAACCCTTCGGCAATGTGCCATTCCAGCTTCAGGCGCGGGCCCAGGCGCAGGGCTTCGATAGCGAGGTAACGTTGGCAAAGCTCAAGTTCCTTTTCCAGCGGGATAAGTTGGTCGCCGGTGCGCAGGCTGGCGCGGAAGAGTTCGGACAAGTCCAACACGGCCTCTTCCGCCTGCTCCGGGTCTGTGGCAATAAGGCTGGCGATGGTGTTCATGCTGTTGAAAAGGAAATGCGGTTGTATGCGAGCCTGCAAAGCCGCGAGGTGGGCCTGCATTTCCGCTTCACGTTGCTGTTGCCATTGGTGCTGCAGATAAAAATAACGCAGTATTATCAACACAATCAGCAGAGCCAGTAGCAGTTTTTTGGCAATCGACTGCCAATCAATGATCCCCGGCTGAGGGTGCAGAACATTGTCGGCAAACAGGCTGAACGCTAGCACGTCCAGCAGCACGATGGCTGCGATCGCAAGGGTGGCGCGGGGAACCGATATGCGGGCCAGCTTTTGCCGCAGCAGGCAGATAAGAGCAGCACTGGTGAGGGTGGTCCATTGCACGAACAGCGACAGGAGCGCGAAATAATTCCAGTCGATCCAGCTGTCGCTGGCCTGAACGATCGCCAGAACCAGCACCAGCAGCTCGCTGGTAATCAACAGCATAAAAACAGATCGCACCCGACACAGGTCCGGCACGAAGAATTCCTGTGTGATGACTGTTTTGCCCCCGCGCAGGGGAGTCTCTTTTGTACGGGTCAGAATGCTATACTCCCGCCACGTTCAATGTACCCTTAATATACCCAGTTCCCGCAAGATAATGCCGGGCTGCCAGCAGGAAAGATAGACCATGACGGATCAGAAAAAACCTGACCAGGCCACAACCTCAGAAAAACCCTGGGGCGGACGCTTCAGCGAACCCACCGACGCATTCGTGGAACGCTTCACTGCTTCTGTAGGATTTGACCAGCGCCTGTATCACCACGACATCACCGGCTCCATCGCTCACGCGACCATGCTCGCCGAGGTTGGTGTTCTGACGGTGGAAGAACGCGACAGCATCATTGATGGCCTGAACGGCGTAAAGGCAGACATTGAAGCGGGACGCTTTGATTGGTCTGTCAGCCTTGAAGATGTCCACATGAACATAGAAGCCCAGCTGACCAATCGTATTGGTATCACCGGCAAGAAACTGCACACCGGCCGTAGCCGTAATGACCAGGTGGCTACGGATATCCGGTTGTACCTGCGCGATGAAATTGATGTGATTGCCGAGGAACTTCGGCGCCTGCAGTTGGGCCTGCTGGATCTTGCCGCGCGCGAAGCCGATACCATCATGCCCGGTTTTACCCACCTCCAGACCGCGCAGCCGGTCACTTTCGGACACCACCTTCTGGCCTGGTATGAGATGCTGGTTCGTGATGCCGAGCGTCTGCAGGACTGTCGCAAACGGGTGAATGTCATGCCGTTAGGTGCAGCAGCTCTGGCAGGCACTACCTATCCGATAGACCGGGCCATGACGGCCAGACTGCTGGGCTTTGACCGACCTTCAGAAAACTCCCTGGACTCTGTCAGTGACCGGGATTTCGCCATTGAATTCTGCAGCTTCGCGGCCTTGCTGATGACGCACATGTCCCGCTTCAGCGAAGAGCTGGTGTTGTGGGCCTCAGCGCAGTTTGATTTTATTGATCTGCCTGACCGCTTTTGCACAGGCTCTTCCATTATGCCGCAGAAGAAAAACCCGGATGTGCCTGAGCTTGTTCGTGGCAAAACCGGACGGGTGACTGGCCATCTGATGTCCCTGCTTATGCTGATGAAAAGCCAGCCCCTGGCTTACAACAAGGATAATCAGGAGGACAAGGAGCCTCTGTTCGACACGGTCGACACCATCAAAGGCTGCTTGAAAGCCTACGCCGACATGGTCCCGGCTATTCGGGCCAAGGCCGATAACATGCGCGTGGCGGCCAAACGCGGTTTCTCCACAGCGACGGACCTGGCGGACTACCTGGTCAAGAAGGGTATGCCGTTCCGGGATGCCCACGAAGTTGTGGGTAAGGCCGTGGCTTTTGGTGTCGCTGAGGAGCGGGATCTTTCAGACATGACGATCGACGAGCTGAAACGCTTCTCTGATACCATCAATGACGATGTATTTGACGTGCTGACCCTGGAAGGCTCGGTTCAGGCCCGCGACCATCTTGGTGGCACGGCCCCTGCTCAGGTGCGGGCGGCGGTGGCTCGTGCTCGCACGTCGTTGGGCTAGCCGCCAATGCGTCCGGTGGCAAGGTCGACGGCCATCGGCACCAGTTCTGCCAGGGGTTTGGGCGGGCACAGTCTGAATCCCTGGCCGTAGTGGATGCCAAGCGTTCTGACCTTTCTGAGAATGTCATCGTTCTCGATAAAGGTTGCGACCGTTACTTTCCCTGAACCCTGTGCAATCCGGTGTAACGCTTCCACCATGATCTGCTGCACCGGATCGTCTCCCAGCCTGAGCATCAGGCTGCGATCCAGTTTGATGATATCCACTGGTAGTTTTGAGGCCATGTTAAAGCTTGCCACGGAGGCGCCGGCGCCATCCAGCGCCACGCGGCAACCAATGCGGTGCAGCGCATCACACAAGACGGTAACCTCATCAGGGTGCTGGGTAGCGTGGGCTTCGCGTATTTCGAGGCAGAAACATTCTGCTGGATAGTTTGAAACCCGCAGTACAGACTCCATGAAATCTGCAAAGGTGTCGTCCAGAACGCTGGCAAGGGAGAGGTTAAAGCCGCAATATTTCAGTCTTGGCTCCAGCAAACGGTGATCACCCAGCCAGGTGAGTGTTTGCAGTATCACCTGCCGGTCCAGTCGTTTGGCTAGATCAAAACGCTCGGCGACCGGGAGAAACTGGTCTGGTTGTAGCCATCGCTCCCGTCCGCCATTGCCGGGAATGCGACAAAGAATTTCGATACGGTCGCCCCAGGTTGCGCTGGCAACCGGTTTCAGTGACTGGAATTCAAGTATCAGAGCTTGTTTATCCAGAGCTTTACGAATCTGGTCGACGTATTCATTGCCGTCACTGGCATCTGTCTTTGGGCGAGAGTAGTGAGCCGTATGAACCCGGTTGCGCCCGGATGTCTTCGCGTCGTGACAGAGATCTGCGGCCTGCCCCAGCAGTTGCTCCGGCTCCGCGGACGTGTTTTTGTCCATGATCAACAGGCCGCCACTGGCGGTTGTTTGTAGCTGACTTCCTTGCCACTGAAAAACAAAGTTGCGGATCAGGTTCAGCGTGTCATCTGCGATTTTTCGCGCTGCAGGCTCAGCGCAGTTCTCGATGAGCATCGCAAAGGTGTCGCCGGAAAGCCGCGATAACGTATCCTGTGGCCTGCTGCGAACATCGAGGCTGCTGGCCAGCTCCCTGAGATAGCGGTCGCACGCACCACTACCTGCAACACCGCTGATATGACCGAAGCCGTCGAGATTAAGGTATAAGAGGCTGTTACCGGCCGATTCCCCGTGTTTCTGTTCCTTACTGCGCTGAAGACGGGCGGTGAACTCTCTTCGATTGGCAAGCCCGGTTATCGGGTCGTGCCGGTACCGATATTCGCTATCACCGTTGTTGCTGGCGCGGCTGCTGGTATCACTGGCGACAACGACCGCACCAGTGGTTTCGCTTTTGTCGCTGCTCGGGCTGTCAGTGAGGCGCTGATAATGGAACTCATAAATCGGCCATTCACCGCTTTGTTGGGTGATTGGCATATCGACAACAAAGCTGTCCTGTTCAAAGGCCCGTCGCCAGAGCTGCTCAGCCAGATGTCGCTCATTCGGGTGTTTTTCCAGCAACTTGCTCAGGTTGTCGCCAGCCCGGGGAGTTGTGCCGAAAATGCTGGCGAAAAGTCTTGCGTAGGGCGCGTTACAATGCAGCAGGTTCAGATTTTTGTCGACCGCTGCTATGAGCCCCGGGCTTGCGGCAGTCGTGGCGTTCAGAATCTGTTCGGCCCTGGTGCGAGCCTCATCACGCTGCATTTCACCTGTGTGATCAACCAGGGTGCCACCGAGTTTACGGACCCGGCCACCTGATTTGAGAGCGCGGCCGCTGAGGGTGGCACGGATCCGCCTCTGGTGTGCCGTAAGAATGTCCAGGTCAATTTTAAAGGGTGCTCCGGTGCGCGCGCACCTGCGAAACAGCGCCCGGATGCGTTCCTGGCCGTTCTGACAGTAAAACAGGGCCTGTTCGGGGCTCATGTCAGTGCATGGTTGTAGCTCAAGCAAGCGGTACAACCCTTCGGTCCAGGTAATCTGGTTGCTCGCAATGTCCAGCTCCCATATTCCGAACCCGGCAGCGCTTTCGGCGGAGCGCAACAGACGCGGGTCTATGGCGGAACTGTCTTGATGGGTGATCCGGGCGCTGGCGGCCTCGTCGGAATCGCGCATGCTGACGCGCAGTGAAATGCTGGCGGTATAGAAAAAACCTTCTTTATGGCGGAAGGTGACCAGCACATTCTGGCCACTCTCGATACGGTGCCGGTTTACAGGTGCAAAGGGATCGTCCTCCCTCGAGGCCAGAACCCTGTGTACCACACCACCGACCAGCTCGCTGGCCTCATATCCGAGCACGGCTTCGGCATTCTGGTCTGCAAACAGCACCTTGCCTTCATCGTCAATACGTAACAGGGTGGAGCGACCGTTAGCGCTGGATGTATCAGCACGATACCGTTGTATGACAAATTCTTTCACTGGGCCCAGCCTCGGGTTTTCGGGAGTGCAATCCGCTTTTATTTTTCTGATGGTTTTGCCACGCTGAGTTCATCATACTGATAAATAAACCGGAAAGAACCTCTCTCCCGGAGCCGCCTTGACCGTTCATGCCAAACCGATTGCCCTGGACTTTGATGAGGGCATTGACCGCAAAACCCTGCGTCGACTGCGGGACAGGTTTCTCGTGGTTAATCGTCAGCGCTGGGAAAGGGCTCACTCATCGCTCACTTATCGGCAACAGGTAGTGCTGGAGGTTTTGCCGCTGGTGTTTCACACCAATCACCCGGCGCTGCCCGGCTATCTGGACGTCGACTGTCCCTACGGACTCAGCCACTACGAGCCGGATGCCGAAACTCTGGGGGCCGCACGTCGCCTGGCCCGTACCTTCAGCGTTCGGGATGAAGGCAGGCGGCGGGCGGATCTCGAAGCCCTGTTTCTGATGGGTAGTCCTGGCACTCTGGGGCACTCCGTGGCCAGCGATCTCGATGTCTGGCTGTGCCATAGGGACGATCTGCAGGAGCCTGGCATCCGTTGCCTGGAGCGCAAAGCAGGGAAACTTACCGAGTGGGCGTTGTCTTTTGGCATTGAACTGCATGTGTTTGTGTTCTCTGCAGCTGAATGGCGTGAAGGCCGGCCGCGCGCCGAAGTGAGCGGTGAAAACTGCGGTAGCGCTCAGCATTATCTTTTGCTGGATGAGTTTTACCGTACCGGAATCCATCTGGGGGGTTGTTATCCGCTTTGGTGGCTCATTCCCTCAGAAAAAGAAGACTGCTACCGGGAGTGTGTAAACAGGCTGGTGGACTTCCGCTTTATCCGGGACGACGAATACATCGATTTTGGCGCTGTGCCCGCCATACCGCCCAGCGAATTTCTCGGCGCCGGTGTGTGGCAGCTCTACAAGGGTATTGATGCGCCCTGGAAATCTATCCTGAAGCTGTTGCTTATTGAATGTTATGCACAGACTCAAGATCAGCCGGTTTTGTCGCGGACGTTCAAACAGGCGGTTTTCAGTGGTACCACCAATGTCGATGTTCTTGACCCCTATGTAATGTTGTATCAGCGCCTGGAGCATTGGCTGACAGCCGCGGAGGCGGGAGCAAGGCTCGATCTGGTACGCCGGAGTTTGTACATTAAAGCGGGGCTGCCGCTGACCCGAATCGGAACGCCGGGCGACCGGGGTGCGGAGCCCTGGAGAGTACGGCTGCTGAGAGAGCTCGTGGCTGGCTGGGGTTGGCAGGAAAAGCAGGTTCAAGCGCTGGATAATCGTCAGCTCTGGCGGGCCGAAGATGTTTCTTCCCTGCGTCGTGTGGTGGTGTCGGAACTGACACACAGTTACCGGCTGCTCTCGAAAATGGCTCGCGATCATGGTGAGCAGTCGGCGATCAGCACCAGCGACATCAGCCTTCTCGGGCGCAAACTTTATGCAGCATTCCAGCGCAAGGCCGGTAAGATTGAGCAGATTAACCCCGGTCTTGCTCCGTCGTTGGCGGAAGAGAATCTGGCGTTTCATCATCAGTCCGAACAGGGCGGCGCAGGGAGCGGCTGGCTACTCTACCGTGATCTGGAAGACCCTTCGGATGCCTTCTGGCAGCCGGTTATTCGGCGCTCTGGCAACCTTGCTGAACTGGTTGCCTGGTGTTATTGCAACGGCTTGCTGACCCGGTCTACCCGCCTCAACGTCCGCTCCGGGCAGGGCGTTGCATCCATCAGTGAACTGCGGGAAATGCTGGATGCGCTTTCGGGTTTTGTGCCGTTTCCAGTGACGCCGGCGGATCGTGAAGCGCTTGCTCGCGGCGTTCGCCCCCTGCGCAACCTCCTCCTGGTCAATGTGGGTGTTGATCCACAGGCCCATCTTACCGAACGCGGGCTGCACAAGCTGAGTGCCAGGCATGATTCGCTGGGTTTCAGTGGCGGGCGTGAGAACCTGGTTGTCACGATTGACCAGATCACGCTTAACAGCTGGCACGAAGTCAGTCTTCAGCATTATGCCTCCGGCGATACGCTGATTCAGTGTCTCAAGAACGTTCTTGCATCGGTTGCTCTTGATCCCCGCTCAGTTCCTGGCATTGAGGTGCACAGTCACAAGCGTGGACATGGCAGCGCTATTGCGCGGCGGGTGCAGGAGCTGTTTGCTGATGTGTTGCGCCAGTTTTTCGCTGGTGGTTCCGGGCCGCATCCCCTGCGTTACGTCATCGAAATGGATCAGCGGTATTTTCTGCTTGAGTTCAGCGGTGCGGAGCCGGGATTTATTGCCCTTGAAAGCCGGGATGCCCTCATGGAATGCCTGGCGCAGCCCCGTGACCTGTATCTCCCCGTCATTTTTGACCGCCACGCACTACTGGAAGAGCCTGCGTTGCGCGCGGCGTGCCAGGCCAGTGAGCCGGACAGCATTCAGGTCTTTTATGCTCTTCGTGGCGAGCGGGCGCAGATATGGGTCATTGACGAGCGCGGTTCACTGTTCAGTTGGGGGCAGTCTGCCACCAGCCGCCGCTATTTTCTGACACCTCTGCTGCGCTTTCTGGAGAACCTGGTGGAGCGGCGCACCCTCCGTAACAGCGAAATGCCTGTCGCTTTAGCCGGTGTGCGGTGCTACGAAATGCTGGCAAGTGATGGGCTATGGCGCCCGGAGTACCGGCCACAAGTTGATTCCGGAGCTGCGCTGCCTGGGCTGGAGGTGCAAGCAGTGGGCGTGCAGGAGGGTGACAGCCGCGTTCGCTTTGATCTTTACTGTGGTGAGCAGGAATTCACGGTGCTGCAATACGGTGACCAGCTGATCCCCGCCGTTGCTCACTATATTCATTCGCTGCGCCAGAGCCGCGAGCGTTATCCGGTTTATCTGACGGATGTGCATCTGCCTCATGACCTGGATCCACGGGTTTACCAGCAGGATATACAGACCAGCCAGTACCTCTACTATCGCGCCGCGCTGGAGGATGCACTGAACCGTGAACTGGAGGCGTTTCGGTAGCCCGACACCCTCGCCGTGCGTGCCACAGGTCAGGTATACTTTGCCAATTACAAACTCAGGGGTGGCAAGCATGCGCGCGTGGACACTGCCAATCATGATTCTGGTTGTGGCAACGGCACTTGGCGGCTGTGGCCAGAAAGGGCCTTTATACCGGGAGAACCCGGAAGTGTCAGCCATGCCGCACCAGACTCCGCTACACGATCAGGAACCTAATGGATCATTTTAACTACCGTGACGGCGAGCTTTATGCCGAAGAAGTGGCCGTTTCTGCGATTGCCGAACGCTTTGGTACACCGGCTTACGTGTATTCCCGGGCGACTCTGGAACGCCATTACAAGGCCTACGATGATGCGTTGAAGGAGCGGGAGCATCTTGTGTGCTACGCGGTAAAAGCCAATAGTAATCTTGCAGTGCTTAACGTGTTGGCGCGTCTGGGAGCCGGGTTTGACATTGTGTCGGCCGGTGAGCTGGAGCGTGTGCTGCGCGCTGGCGGCGATGCAGGCAAGGTCGTGTTTTCCGGCGTGGGCAAGCAGGAATGGGAAATGCGCAGGGCTCTGGAAGCGGGCGTGCGCTGCTTCAACGTGGAATCCGATACCGAGTTGGACAGGCTTGATGCGGTGGCTGCAGAGCTGGGTGTTAAAGCCCCGGTTTCACTGCGAGTGAACCCCGATGTTGACGCCGGAACTCACCCATACATATCCACGGGCCTTAAAGAAAACAAGTTCGGAATTGATATCGCGGAAGCGCCGGCTGTTTACGCCCGGGCTGCAACACTGTCGAATCTTGATATCAAGGGTGTGGATTGCCACATCGGTTCACAGCTGACATCCGCTTCGCCCTTTCTGGATGCTCTCGACCGGGTACTGGAGCTGATCGACTCTCTGGCCGAGAGCGGTATTCACATCCGGCACCTGGATATGGGTGGTGGTCTGGGCGTTACTTACAAAGATGAGCAGCCGCCGCAGCCCTCTGAGTATGTCAAGGCTCTGGATGAGCGTATCGGAAACCGCAAGCTTGAGCTGATTCTCGAGCCCGGCCGCTCAATTGCAGCCAATGCAGGCATACTGCTTACGCGGGTCGAATTCCTGAAGTGCACGGAACACCGCAACTTCGCGATTATTGATGCCGCCATGAACGACCTGATCCGCCCTGCGCTTTACAGCGCCTGGCAGGCCATAGTGCCAGTGCAGCCCCATCAGGATGTTGAAGAAAAGACCTGGGATCTGGTTGGTCCGGTTTGTGAAACGGGGGACTTTCTTGGCAAAGACCGGCCGCTTCGGCTAAGAGCCGGCGACCTGCTGGCCGTTCGCTCTGCGGGCGCCTATGGCTTCGTTATGAGCTCTAATTACAACACCCGAAATCGCCCGGCAGAGCTTATGGTTGATGGAGATCAGGTGCATATTGTTCGCCGCCGCGAGACCATTGAGGATCAGCTTGCTCCAGAAAGCTGCCTGCCGGAATGAGTGCAGGGCAGGAAATGACACAGCATCGCCGAAATCAGGGACCCTTACTCCGGTTCAGCAAAATGCACGGGCTGGGCAACGATTTTATGGTGGTTGATGCCATCAGCCAGCCATTCCGGCCGCGGCCAGAAATGATACGGGAGCTGGCGGATCGGAATTTTGGCATCGGTTTTGATCAGTTGCTGGTTGTTGAGCCCCCTGGGCTGCCGGACGTGGATTTCCGTTACCGGATATTCAATGCCGACGGGTCGGAGGTTGAACAGTGTGGTAACGGCGCCCGTTGCTTCGCAAAATTCGTGCGTGATCAGCGGTTGACCAACAAAAAGGTTATCCGGGTGCAGACTGCCGCAGGTGTGATCGAACTGCGGATGGTCAAAGACAATACTGTTATGGTTAATATGGGCGTGCCCGAGCTGAATCCGCCGGCAATACCCTTTGCGGCTGAGCAACGCAAAAACGTATACACGGTGGAAGCCGGCGCTGGAATGGTTGAGCTCAGTGCTGTTTCCATGGGTAACCCTCACGCAGTTATCGTGGTTGATGATGTGGATACAGCGCCAGTTGCAGACCTTGGGCCGCTTCTTGAAAGCCATCCACGGTTTCCGTCCAGGGCCAATATCGGCTTTATGCAGATAGTAAACCGTAATCTGGTGCGCCTGCGGGTGTATGAGCGTGGTTCCGGTGAAACTCTGGCCTGTGGTAGCGGAGCTTGTGCGGCCGTGGTGGCCGGTTGCCTGCGGGGTTTGCTCGACAATCGCGTAGAGGTGGATTTGCGCGGGGGACGGTTGGTCATCGAATGGCAGGGTGAAGGGACGCCTGTTATGATGGAAGGGCCTGCAACAAGCGTATTTGAAGGGCAGTTGAGACTGCCTGGTGACTCAGCCGGCGGCAGGCGCAGAAAGCCCGGCCGCCCACACAAACAACGGATCTGAACGCCAGGAGATCACGATGACAGACCAAACGGCCCGCCAGAAGGCCGGTGAACTCACCCAGGAAGATGTGGCTGAGTACCTGAGAAGTAATCCCGATTTTTTTATTGAACAGGATGAGCTTCTGCGTAGTTTGACGCTGCCCCACGATAGCGGCAGGGCCATTTCTCTGGTTGAGCGCCAGGTCCACCTGTTCCGCGAACAACGTGACACTCTGAGGCATGAACTGGTAGAGCTGGTCTCCATTGCGCGGCACAATGATCGCCTTTTTGAAAAAAGCAAACGGCTGCTGATGCAGGTAATTGAAGCCCGCAACCTCATGGATATGGCATCCACCATTGATGACAGTATCCGCGGTGATTTCGGGCTCGATGCCGCATCTGTGATCCTGTTTACCGACGCCGAAGTGCCCGGCAGTTCTCAGGGAGCGCTCCATGTGGTGAGCCCGGCTGAGGCCCGGAGTCGTCTTGGTAACCTTCTGGATGGCAGCAGGGCGGTTTGCGGGCAGTTTCGGGAGAGTGAACGGGAGTTTCTGTTTCCTGACCGGGATGAGCCTATCGCGTCGGTCGCCCTCGTGCCTTTGCGCAACGACGACCTTGTGGGCGTTTTCGCAGTGGGCAGTTGCCAGCCAGGCTATTTTGACCAGAGCATGGGGTCGCTTTTCCTCAGCTACATCAGTGATACGCTCAGCCGGCTTCTGCCACCTATGGTTCAGCGCTACACAACAGCTGCTCCGGTGACGGATCTTGCGACGGAGTCCCGCTAGAGTGACCGCTGTATCCGCGCCGGCTCAATTACCTGATGGGCTGAGCGGGTACGTGGCGGATTTTGTTCAGCACCTCGCATCTGAAAAAC
This sequence comes from Marinobacter sp., assembly GCF_048259445.1. Lineage (GTDB taxonomy): Bacteria > Pseudomonadota > Gammaproteobacteria > Pseudomonadales > Oleiphilaceae > Marinobacter. Next base: position 59,227 of record NZ_JBLXHQ010000010.1, read on the forward strand.
GCCACTCTCCCCGCACCTGTGAAAGCTATCAGCACGACCTGTACCGACTCGCAGTCTGGCTCTTTGATCAAGGTAGCACCGAATGGCAGGTTGTCAGCGGTCATGATCTGCGCCGTTACGTGGCCCACCTCAGCCGGCAGGGACTCAGCGGTCGCAGCATTGCTCGCCACCTTTCGGCCATAAGGCGTTTCTATCAGTATTTGTTGCGTGAGCGACGGGCCACGGATAACCCGGCGCTGGATATTCGGGCTCCGAAAAGCCGTAGGCGATTGCCTCGTGTGGCCGATGTGGATCAACTCGGCTCTCTTCTTGACGCCCGGCCGGATGATCCGCTTGAAGTGCGCGACCGCTGCATGTTCGAACTTATGTACTCTTCTGGCTTGCGTCTGGCGGAGCTGGCCAGCCTCGATATCGATGCAGTCGATTGCAAGAGTGGCGAGGCCCGGGTTGTGGGTAAAGGCAGCAAAACCCGCTTGCTACCGGTAGGCAGAAAGGCGCTGGATGCCATAGCCCAGTGGTTGCCTGTCCGCACAGCGCTGGCTCCTGAATCCGAGGCTGCCCTGTTTGTTAGCCGCCGGGGCGATCGCCTGAGCCATCGCAGTATTCAGGCTCGCCTGAGCCGCTGGGGCGTTGTCAAAGGAGCAGATCAGAAGCTCCACCCGCATATGCTGCGGCATTCGTTTGCCAGTCATATGCTTGAATCCAGCGGAGATTTGCGCGCGGTACAAGAATTACTGGGGCATGCGGACATAGCCACTACACAGGTCTATACTCATCTTGACTTCCAGCATCTGGCCCGGGTTTATGACCAGAGCCACCCCAGAGCACGCCGGGGTAATTCGCGTGGCCACGACGACCAGAACTCCGGACAGGAAGGGAACGCGTAATGTCATCGGATCAATCCTGGAAAGAAAAGTATTTCCAGGAACTCGAAACAGCAGAACACAGGACGGAGCGCTGGAAAGCCGAGCGCAATACGCTTGAGCGTATGTTGGTGCGCACCTGTCTGGCCTCCGAAGGCCAGGCGCCAGAGCTCGACCGCCTGCTTGCACGTGTTCGATCAGACCTGCGCAAGAACAAGGTTGATGTAGATAGCTGGAAAGAGCTGCAGGAGCAGATCGATCGCCAGGTCGCTCTGCTGGACGATGTTCCGGCCCACAATAAAAACCGCCCCGGATTTTCTGCAGAGGTTGTTCCTGAACCGGAGCCTTCGGCCAGGGCTGAGGATGAGACTGATTCTCCGGATAGTGCGGCCGATGCTGAGGATGAGAGCCAGCGCCTCCGGATTGCCCGGCGTGTCGGCCATCTGCTTGGGCAGCTGCTTACCCAGGTCTCTCTGGAGCCTGACGCTGAGACGAAAGCCCGGAATCTGCAAAGAGCACTGCTCTCCAGTGACAACTGGGATGAGTTGCGGGATGGGCTGAATCAGGTAGCTGACTTGATTGTCGCCGCCGTTACCCGCAGCCAGAGAGAGTTTGAGGGCTTTCTCAAGCGCCTTGACGAGAGACTTGAGGTGCTGCAGGAGCATTTTTCCGTGCAATCATCTGCTCAGTCCGGTCGTCAGGCCGCCGCAGAAGCGCTTGATCGCAACATACGTGAAGAAATTGAGCTGGTTGGCCGACACATTGAAGCGAGTGATGATATTCAGGATCTGAAGCAGTCAGTCAGTCGCCATCTGGAGTTTATCGGTCAGGCGGTTGGCCGTTTCCGGGTTGAGGAAACGGAGCGCGAAAAAATGCTTTCTGAACAGTTGCTGGCCGTACAGGAAAAAGTGGCGGTTATGGAGGCGCATTCAGAGCAGATGCAGGGGCTGGTGCGCAAAGAACGCGAACGTGCTTTGACAGATCTGCTGACGCAGTTGCCCAATCGGGAAGCCTGGCAGGAACGCTTGTCTTTTGAATTCAATCGCTGGAAACGCTATCAGTACCCGTTGACCGTGGGTGTGATGGATATCGACCTTTTCAAGCGGGTGAATGATTCATATGGCCACAAAGCCGGTGACAGAGTGCTGCAACTGGTGGCCAGGGAAATCAAAAACCGGCTACGCAACACAGACTTTGCTGCGCGCTTTGGCGGTGAGGAGTTTGTGCTGCTGTTTCCGGAGACCCGGGCAGAAGATGCACTGATGGTGATGGACAAACTCCGTTCCCACATCAGTGCTCTGCCGTTTCATTTTGGAGGTAATCCTGTAACGATTACCTTCTCCGCAGGCCTGACGGATTTTATCCCTGGCGATACCGAAGAGACTGTCTTTGATCGTGCGGATCGCGCGCTCTATTCCGCCAAGGACGCAGGTCGGAATTGCGTCAGGGTAAGCCCGACAGAGAGTCAGTAAAGGCTTGTCGGTTACACCAACGGCGTCTCAATGTCGCATCATGGCATTCAGTTCATCGATCACTTCGGCCCAGTCACTGTCATCCTCCAGCCCTTCTTCCAGTAGCTGGGACTGACTTTCCGACCAGAAAGGGGCGTCCTGCAGAGCAATTTCACGGGGCAGGGGAGAGTGGCGGGCAGTAAACGCTTCAATGCTTTTCTCGTCAGAGGCCAGCCCAAGCTGATCAAAAAGCGTACTAAGGTTGTGTTTGCTTGTGTCCATGGAAAGGTTCTCCGGTTAACGATTACCTGAATGAAATTTTGACCATTTGCAGGTATTGTTCCCTGAAATGTAGCGTAACCCCTGAGGATATCCAGTGAAGGCCACTCTTCTGTATCAGTGTAGCTGGCTGTTGCTGGTTTTTTCATCTGTGGTGCTGGCAGACCCGCCGCAGGCATCACCGGCACCGGTTCTGGGCAGCAAGGAGCTGGTCTGGGTCGGTGAGCAGGAAAGTCTCCGGATTGGTGTGCGTGCGGATCAGGTACCTTTGGTGTTTGATACCGGTAACGGGAATCTTGCCGGCACTTATATCGACTATCTTGCACGTCTTTCCGACAAGCTGGGCCTGCCGATCGAGCCTGTCGTCGTCAGCAGTAATGCCAATGCCGAACCCGTCGCTCATCAGCCAGAAATCGATGCACTTCTGACCACCAGAGCGCAGGGTACGCTTGTGCCCGACGGAAAACGCTTTACCAGCCCCTTGATGTCGCTTACGTATGGCTTGTTTGTCAGTGCCGGCGATGCTGCCATCCGTTCACTGGCTGACCTGGAGGATGGCCGTATAGCCGTCGTTGAAGGTGACCCCAACCAGTACACCATGCTTGATTCTGTAAACAGTTTTACTCCGGTGCCTGTTCAGAGCCTGGGCGAGGCTGTCGGCCATGTGTTGTCTGGCCAGGCAGATGCCTTTCTGGGGCCGGTGCCCGTGGTGTCGGACTATCTTCAGTCTGCGATGATCAATGGTATTGGCCTGTCTGTGTTGCTTGATGAGAAATCGGTAGACGTGGTCTTCCAGGTGGATGACAGCAAAGGGCCCTTGTTCCGTGTTCTCGATCAGACGGTAGCAGCGATCAGCCACAATGAGCACCGGGTTATCCGGCAGTCATGGCTGCAGGTGGACCTGACCGCGCTGGAACAGAGCGGGGTGGAGCTCTCCGCTTCCGATATTGACTGGCTCAAACGCCACCCTGATCTCAAGGTTGCCTATCGATCTGACTGGCCACCGTTTGAATACGCTCAGGACGCTCGTGCCACCGGTCTTGTGCCGGACCTCGTCGCTCGCCTGGAAAACCAGCTGGGTGCAAGGTTTGAGAAAAGGATTCTGGACGACCGTGTCGTTGCTGAGCAGGCACTGGTCTCCGGAGAGGTAGATATTCTGCCCGGGTTGTCACGCACACCGCGAACGGAGGATTCGTTCCTTTTCACCCGGGCCTATGTGAACGTGCCGATTGCTCTGGCTATACGGGATGATGGGCGCTTTATCGGGGATCTGCGGGAACTGCGCAGTGAGCGAGTCGGGGTAGTTAACCGTCACGCGGCTCATGACTACCTGCTTATCAATCATCCGAACCTGGATCTTTATCCGATGACTACGGTAGAGGACGGGCTGCTGGCGCTCTCCAATGGCGATCTCGATGTGATGGTGACCCATATTCCGGCGGTCAGCTATACGGTTGCCAGGCTGGGCCTTTCCAATTTGCGGATCACCAGTATCACGCCATACCAGTATGACCTCCGGCTGGCTGTGCGCAAAGACAGCCCTGAGCTTCACCGCATTCTGAACAAGGCGTTGGGTAGCCTGAAACCTGCCGATACCGAAGCCATATACAATCGCTGGATCCACCTGGATATCGAACAGGAAACCGACTACACCGTGGTTCGCCGGGTTGTTCTCATCGCTATTGTGGTTGTGCTTATCTTTTTATACTGGAACCGCAAGCTGTCACGGGAGGTGGATGAGCGTATTCGCTCTGAAAACGCACTGCGCCGGAGTGAAGATGAGCTGCGGGCTGCCAAGCTGGAGGCGGAACGTCTGGCCCGGGAGGCGGAGGCCGCCAGCCGGAGCAAAAGTGAGTTTCTGGCCAATATGTCCCATGAGATCCGGACACCCATGAATGCGGTGATCGGGTACTCGGATCTGTTGAGTAACAGCGTAACCGATCCCCAGCAGCGCAATTATCTTGATGCCATCCGGGCGGGCAGTCGCAGCCTGCTGATGCTGATTAACGACATTCTTGATCTATCGCGTATTGAAGCCGGGAAGATGCGACTCGACTACTCACCGGTATCCGTGCGCCGGTTACTTGATGATGTTCGCCACATATTTGATTTGCGCGCACGTGAGCAGGGCATAACCCTGGAGGTAAGTGTCGGGTCAGATATGCCTGCCACCATGATGCTTGATGAAACCCGCTTCCGTCAGGTTTTGTTCAACCTTGTAGGTAACGCTATAAAGTTCACCCACGAGGGTGGCGTTGCCGTGCGGGCAACCGTGCGTGCAGCCAGAGATGAATCCGGGGAGGTGCCGGTGCACCAGACCTACCGGCTTTCGGTCAAGGTAACGGACTCTGGTATCGGAATCCCTTCCGATCAGCGCGACAGGATTTTTGATGCGTTCGAACAACAGGAAGGACAGAACACCCGCCGCTACGGAGGTACTGGTCTGGGGCTCGCTATCAGCCGGAAACTGGCCCGGATGATGGGTGGTGAGCTTGAGGTAGAAAGCGAACCGGGTAGCGGGTCTGTGTTTACGCTCACCCTGCCCCGGGTCGAGGTAACCGGCGAACAGGCTCAAGACGAAGGCGAGACCAAAGAATCCGAACGATTGCTGGCACAGACGCTGAGTATGCAGGAGCGGGGCTGGCTGCAGGAGCAGCTGACGGCTGATTTTGGAGATGAGTGGCAAGCAGTGCGGGAAAGCGGCGATCCTGAAGAAATGAGATATTTCGCCTCCCGGGTACTGGAATGGGGGCAACATTATCGTTCAAGGTCTGTTACCAGCTTTGGTGAAAAACTGATGGCGGATGTGGAAGCCTTCAACCTGGATGCGGTCAACAGCGCTCTGGAAGCGTTTCCAAAGCTGCTCGGGCGAGATGACTAGACCGGCAAGTCGATCCTTTACAGGGCGGTTTTACAGACAGTCGAACTGGGAGCGACGGTCAAAGGCGACAGAGACCATGTCGTAGCCCGAATCAGACAGGCTACGGACCAGTTCCCTGTCTTTCAGCAAAGCCATGCAGACTTTGTGAACGCTGGCCTGAAGATACTCTGATGCTGGCTGAGCAGCGGCGAGCCGGAAATCAACTATCAGATACTTGCGCTCGATCGCAGCAGAGACCGGGATATCTTCACGCTCAACGCTTTCATAGCCGATGTAGGTTGCGTGGTCCTGATGGAAGACCTGGCTCATCACGATATCGAGATTCTCGGCCTGAACGGCTGGCGCAGAGGCCAGTAATACTGCGGCTGCGGCACGGATCAGATTCTGGATGTTCATGATTTCAGCTCCCCGAAAGGCATTCCGGTCAGAGTGTAACAGAATGTAATGTTTGGTTACGGTTGATTATTGCAAAAACTGTCGTTTTTTGCGCGGTATCTCTTTAGTTTTTTTCAATTGTTTGCAGTCTGCATACATTTAAGCCCGGGGTTCCGGGTGCGCGGGGCTCCCCTGGCGTTGTTGTATCAACTATCATGAAACGAAAATCGACGGCAGGAGAGAGGCCCATGTTTCAACTCGTATTCAAGGGTGAGTGTGTTCCCGGGACCGATATAGCAACGGCGCGGAGTAATGCTCGGGCGCTGTTCAAGGCCAGTGTTGATCAGGTAGAGCGCATGTTCAGCGGTAGCCCGGTGGTTATCCGGAACAAGCTGGATGAGGAACAGGCAGAAAAGTATCGCGCGGTGCTGAGCAAACACGGCATGGTTGCCTACGTTCAGCCTATGCAAGGTGCCCAGGCTCAGGCAAAGCCAGTACCGGCAGCCCAGCCAGGCAACGCGACACCGGGGCCTGCGAAAACCGTTCCCCCCGCAGCCAGTCCGCAATCCCGCACCGGCGCCTCAAATACAGAACCGGGTGATCGTTTGCCTGTAGCCGGTGAAAGGGTAGATGACATTCTTGCGGGGTCAGCGCTTGGTCTCGACCCGGTCGGCGTCACGCTGGTGGAGCCTGAGGAGGCAGAGCCTCCCATGTTTCAGCACCTCGATGACTGGACACTGGCGCCGGCCGGCAGTGATATAGGTGTCAGGCGTGATCTGCCGCCGCCGATAGTGCCAGATGTCTCGCACCTTTCTTTGGTAGATGATAAGCCGGGCAACAAATGAAGATTGAGCCTGTGGGAGTTGCCACGTTTTGACACCGTCATCGGGATTGACTCTTGTCTGCCTGGCAATGACGCTCCTCGTGTCGCTTCCTGTCGCGGCGAGTAATACCGTAGCCGAACGACCCCGTGTAGGCCTTGTGCTCAGTGGCGGCGGGGCAAAAGGCATGGCTCACGTTGGTGTGCTGCGGGTTCTGGAAGAAATGAACATCCCGGTGGATATGGTGGTGGGAACCAGCGCAGGCTCTGCGGTAGGTGCACTCTATGCCTCTGGCATGTCGGTCGCAGAAATCGAGCAGCGCTTTATCAAGTTGGACTGGTTGTCGAGCTTTCGCGACGATCCCGGCAGGGCTTACAAGCCTGTCCGCCGGAAGCAGGGAGAATGGAGATTTCCTGTTACGCCGGGTCTTGGTGTCAGCCTGGATGGCCTGCACCTCGGGGCCGGTATTATCTCCGGCCAGAATCTTGGTTTTATTCTCAATGAACTGACCCGCAGCGCAGCTCTTGTCGAGAACTTCGATCGCTTGCCCATTCCTTTCCGTGCGGTTGCAACCGATCTGGAAACCGGCGATATGGTGGAGCTCGGTAGTGGTAACCTCGCTACCGCTGTGCGCGCAAGCATGAGTATCCCGGGGGTATATGCACCGGTCAGTCTTGATGGCCGTTTGTTGGTGGACGGAGGCATAGCTAACAATCTGCCGGTCAGTGTCGCCCGTGAAATGGGGGCCGACATCATTATTGCTGTTGATATCACCGACACTCTGATGGGCCCCGATGAACTGCGTGAAGCCTTCTCCGTATTCGGCCAGTTGACGACCATCATGACCCGGCGCAATGCTGATCAGCAGCTTGATATGCTGGGTGAGCAGGATGTGCTTATTCGGCCGGATCTGGAAGGTCAGGGCTCTGCGGACTTCTACAACGCCCCGCTGCTGTTCGAGTTGGGGGCCAGCGGTGCCCGTGAACACGCTGTGGATCTGAACGCACTTGTCGTATCAAACGAGGCCTGGCAGGCATATCGGTCGCGACTGGCCTCCGCCGACCACAGTGCCGGGCTTGTTGCCCGCATTGAGGTTGAGCATGATCGTCGTCTGGGGCGGGATTTCCTTCGGGAGCGAATACGTCAGAAAATCGGCGAGCCGCTGGACGTGGAAGCATTGGAAGCAGACCTCAAGCGTATTTATGGCCTGGGCTATTACGAGATAGTGTCCTATTCCCTGTCGCCATCACCGGATGGAACGGTGCTTGAAATCAAGGTTCAGGAGAAAAGCTGGGGGCCCAATTATCTGTCGTTTGGCCTCAATTATGAGGATAACTTTGACGGTGATACCCGCTTCAATCTTGCTGCTTCCCTGCGTATGACAGAACTGAATGAGCTCGGGGCCGAGTGGCAGACCGGTTTGCAGCTTGGCACGGAACCGCGTATTCGCACCCAGTGGTACCAGCCTCTTGATTACGGATATGAGCGTTTTCTGGTGACGGGTGTTGAGTATTCCCGCGACACGTTCAGCGTGTATGACGCCGGGGGCGAGCGTGTGGCCGAGCTGGATGTTGCGTTCCGCCAGGCTGATGTTGGCCTGGGAACGGAGCTCGGTGGAAACGCCGAGGCCCGGTTTACCTACGCTCGCGGATACGCCAACGTGGACAAGCAGATTGGTACCGCAGTGGCGCCCGAAGGTGCGGTTCACCAGGGCAATGTGAGCCTTCAACTGGTGCACGATTCCCTCGATGATGCGTTTTTCCCCCGCGACGGTGCCTTTGCGGGCATCCGGGGCCGACTGGAACGGGAAGACCTGGGTTCCGACCGACATTTTGACGCGGTAACCGGGATGGTGCTCGGTACGGATAGCTGGAGAGGCTTTACTTTGACGGGACTGCTCTATGCTCACGCGGTTACGCGTGGTGAGGCAGGTATCGAAAATGCAGTGCGTCTCGGTGGTTTCAGACGCTTGTCGGCCTATGCTCCGGGCCAGATTACGGGCGAAAGTGCGGTTATGGGATCGGTCTATGCAAGCCAGGCATTCGGCGGCCCGATAGTTCCCTGGTTTGCAGGGATGGGGCTGGAGACTGGGAATGCCTGGGAGTCATTCAGTGATGCCGATTGGAATAGCTCCGTGAGGTCCTGGAGTATATTTGCCGGTGTGGACACCTTCCTCGGCCCGGTTCAGATAGCAACGGCTTACAGCAACAAAGATAACTGGGCTGCTTACCTGAATATCGGGTTTTCGTTTACTCAACTTTTCTATTAGGAGCTCCGGCACGAGCTTATGTGGTTGAAGCAGCGTCGCATACTTGCTGGCACTGCTGAACGGCATAACGGTGGAGGACAGACGCCAGCCTGTGTTCATCCCTGTCCCTGATCGCGCTGATAGATTCCCTCATGTGCGCCAGGTTATCTTCCAGCACTCGCTTTCCACCGTACTTGAAGGCTACGAAGGCGCAGCGTCTGGCTGATGGCCACAGGTCATCAATTGCCGCGAGAATAAAATAGTTATCGGCATAAGCCAGCGAAGCCTGGGTGTATTCGACTCCCAGGTCGAGAAATGCCGTCAAATCGTTCTTTTTAAAGCAGTCTTCCATTTTCTGATACAGCCCCTCCAACCGCCTCAGATCTTCCGGTTGCCATTGTCTGGCAAGCTTTCGACCGGTGTGGGTCAGATACAACTCCAGTGTTTCATAAAGACTGCGCACAAAATAATTGTCCAGCGTTGTAACAAAAGCGCCTTTGCGCGGCACGTTATTTACCAGGTGGCGTTTTTCAAGGAGTAACAGGCCTTCGCGGATTGAACCGTTGCTGACTTCCATCTGCCTGGCCATGGAAGCCTCATAAATGCGCTCTCCGGAGTCAAGCTGGCCAAAAACAATCAGATTTTCTATGTGGCGTGCGACCTGCTCGGTCAGTGTAACGGTGGGTTTGAAAGCGTTCATGAAAGACGTTCACTGGGCTGAATTGGCGGAATGAGGGAGGAATAATCGCACACTCTCCCGTTTCGGAGCCAGCATCCCTGAGCTACCTACAGTAGCGGTGCCAGTAAGCGAACTGCCCGGCACGTCAACCGGAACAGAATAGAACGACCCTCGTAGTCCTGCTCGGTCATCTTGCGGCAATGAATGAGATCGTCTGTGAGCATTGCATCTACGTCGGAAACAAAGGATCCGGAGGTATTGATCGCCATGATCTCGAAGTTCAGGCGCATGGAACGGTTGTCGAGATTTGCGGTGCCCACGGCGGCGTAGTCCGTGTCAACCAGGACCACCTTCTGGTGCATAAAGCCGGGTTGATACTGATAGATGCCAATGCCCGCCTGGTTGGCCTGAACCAGGTAAGAGTATGCGGCAAGGCGAACAAGCTGGCTGTCCGATTTCTCCGGGATGATGATTCGTACATCCACTCCCCGAAGGGCAGCGAGCTGCAAGGCATTCACGATCTGGAAGTCCGGAACAAAATACGGCGAAGCGATCCAGATGCGAGACTGTGCGTTATTGATGCAGTTCAGGAAAAACAACGCACAGGTTTCCCATGTATCGGCAGGCCCGGTGGGAAGCACGAGAACCCGTTCATTGCCCGGCAGCTTGCCTTCTGGCGCCCAGTCGAGTTCGGGAAATTCGTTGCTCGCCCAGTTCCAGTCTTCCAGCCAGGCCAGCTGGAGACCCGTAACGGCGGGGCCTTCAACGCGGCAGTGAGTGTCTCGCCAGGGCTCCTGGTCTATGACGGAGCCGAGGTATTCATCGCCCAGGTTGATGCCTCCGATAAACCCGATTTTGCCGTCACAGATCAGAAGCTTACGGTGGTTTCGGAAATTTATCTGAAACCGGCGGCGCCGGATATCGCCATCTCCAAAAGAGGCAACCCGGGCGCCGGCTTTCGCCAGTTGTTTCAGGTAGGTGCGGGGCAGTCCGACGCTGCCAATGTCATCGTACAGGAACCAGACCTGCACACCTTCTGAGAGCTTATGCTCAAGAATGCTCTTGATGCGTTGGCCAATTTTGTCTGAACGCACGATGTAGAACTCGAGAAGAATGTAAGAGGTTGCCTTCTCCATAGCCGAGATCAGAGCCTCAAAAGTCGCCTCGCCATCGCGCAGCAATACGCACTGGTTACCTTCGGTAAAGGGTTGTCGTCCAAGCTTGCAGAGAACCTGCAGCTGTTTATCAAGCTGCTCCTGTTCCGGAGTAGAGAGAGAGGTTTTCTGCTGTTCAAACCGGTCAAGCAATTCAGCGAGAGACTGATCGCCCATACGACGGGCTTTGATATACCCGCCGAAGCGAGAGCGACCAAAAACAAGAAACAGAGGTACAGCGACATAGGGTAGCCCGAGAAGGCTTATGATCCACGCGATAGCGCCCTGAGTAGTGCGGTAGGTCAGCAAAATACGATAGATGCAGGCAGCGGAGCCCAGGTAAAGCAGGCTGACGGCGATGGCCAGTAATGAGGTGTCAGGCATCATTGCTCGGTTTTCCGGGTGTGGTGCTGGGCTCGGTACTGAGCCGGTGCGGTACCCGTCCAGCGTTTGAAGGCCCGGCTGAAAGCGCTCAGCTCGGAGAAGCCGAGAAGGAAAGCGATCTCCCCCAGAGCGTAGTGGTCGGAAGCGACGTAGCGCAGGGCTTTGTCTTTCCGCACTTGCTCGACGAGTTCATGGAAACTCAGCCCTTCCTTTTTTAGTCTCCGATAGAGTGTCTGGCGGCTCATGTGGCACTGCTGGGCGAGAGTATCTGCATCAATTTTATCAGTCGACATCTGTCGCGATATTAACCTGCGTATTTTGCGACCGAATGAGCGCCGGGTTTGTAGCCGTGCCAGGAGCCCGTTGACCTGGCGAAGAACCGCTGAATACACGTAAGGGTTGCGGTGTGGAATAGGATGGCTGAGGTGGCGGGTGTTGAATGCCAGCCGGGTCGCTGCTGCCCCGAACGTTACCGGGCCTTTTAGCAGTTTTTCGTATTTGTCTGCGTATTCCGGGCGTGGGTGACCAATTTCTGCCCATTCGGCCTGAATTCCGGGATATATGAAATGTCGGGTCCGGCACAACGCCGCAGCCAGAGTGCGGTCCATATCCTGACGGCAGTAATGTTCTGGTGAGTCCGCTTGCCAGGTCAGAATAGCCTGATCCTCAGTCTGCTCAAAGCTCAGAATCACCGATTCGTTAATCAGCCTGTGCAGGCGCACATACTGTGTGACCGCCTCGCCCAGAGTGTCGCAATTGAAAAATACGTGCCCGACCAGCCCCATGCGTTCAGGGTCAATAATCTGGCCGGCGTTCAGTCCCACTGCAGGGTCTCCGGTGACTTGTTCTGCGTGATCCCACAATCTGTAATGCGCCTGTGCAGGTATGCGTCGGTCGGGATCTTGAAGTGCTGGCATATCCATGCCGATGATCTGTTCTACACGAGGACTGTCCAGAACACCCTGGCGGCCAAGGTAATGCACCAGTGCCAGTGTGCTGGAGGCAGCAACGAAGGGTGTCGTTGTAGTGTCCGAAGGCGCAGTGGTCACATTAACCGTCTCATTAACGGGTTGTCATGGGTGCTGATACAAAATGTCAAACGAATGGGACAGTCTGTCAACGGGTTTTGCCTTCTTCAACGATAGCATCTATTCATCGGATCAAAGTAATCGAAGGTCGAGCCAGGAGGCTTTTATGGAACACAAAATTTTTGTACCCAGCACCGAGCGGGAACGTGAAAACGTTGCTGCACTTGCTGAATATCTGCGCGATATGTATTGCTGCTAAGTATTCAGATACATCGTCTATGACCTTCAGGCCGGGCTTTGCCCGGTCTTTTTTTACTGCAAGAAACTCCTCTCTTCCCTCGCTCTACTTGCTCGTGTTACTGGCAGTGGTACTGTATCGGCATTCAAACAATACAATTCCTGACGGAGATTGCCTGCCTATGAGCGTCAAACTGAACCACAGAATTACCGGAGAAGGTTCCCCCGTGATCCTTTTGCACGGTGTGTTCGGCTCACTTGAGAATCTTGGTGCTATTGCCCGGAAATTGCACGGCGAGTGGCAGGTCCATGCTCTGGATCAGCGTAACCATGGGAGTTCTCCCCATACCGACACCATGGATTATCCCTCCATGGCCGAGGATGTTGTTGCGTATATGGATGACCAGGGGATCGACAAGGCATGCTTGTTGGGGCATTCGATGGGCGGAAAAGTGGCTATGCAGGTTGCTTTGCAGGCTCCGGAGCGCGTTGAAAAGCTGATTGTAGCCGACATTTCACCTGTGTCTTACAAGGCGGGCCATGATGTAATCCTCGACGGCCTGAAGCAGATTGATCTCACGGAGGTGCGTTCTCGCCGGGATGCCGATGTACAGTTGGCCAAATTTGTGGAGTTGGCCGCGACACGACAGTTTTTGCTTATGAACCTTGAACGCATCCCGAAGCAGGACCAGGTTAACGGTGGTCCGGTGTATCGGTGGCGTTTGAATCTGAATGCGATTGAAGCCTGCTATCCCAATCTGGCCAAGGCACCGGAAGCTGATGCCCCTTATAACGGCCCTGTTCTGTTCCTGAAAGGTGCCGATTCGGCCTATATTCAGGAAAAACACCGGGACGAGATCTATCGGCTGTTTCCGCAGGCTCAGTTAAGCATCATTGAGGATACCGGGCACTGGCTTCATGTTGAGAAGACCGACGAGTTTATAGCGCTGTGCCGGCGTTTTCTGGAAGGGCGCAACCAAGACTGACCCTGATAATAAATCCGATAACAGACAGGTTAAGCGTATGAAGTGGTTGGTGGCCGGGCTGCTGGTTGTGTTTGTCTTATTGGGTGGTTTGCTGTTGGCTCCGTCACCGATTGACGCCGAGGCATGGCAGCCGCCAACCCCGGCACCTATGGCCGGTTTGTTGACGCCGAATGAAGATCTGCGTCAGGCAGAGCTGTTAGCTTTGGGGCAGGTCTATGGGCCTGAGGATACAACCGTTAACGCTGACGGAGTGGTCTTTGCGGGAACCCAGGACGGGTACATTGTGCGTGTGTTTCCGGACGGCCGGGTTGAAAACTGGGTTTCCACAGAAGGCCGTCCCCTCGGAATGGTGTTTGATCAGGACGGAAACCTGATTGTTGCTGATGCCTGGAAAGGGCTTCTCTCCATCACGCCAGATGGCGATATCACGGTGCTTTCCACAGAGGCTGAGGGCGTTCCCTTCCGGTTCACCGATGATGTTGATATTGCGGCCGATGGCCGGATCTATTTCACCGACGCCAGTTCCCGTTTCTATCAACCTGACTACCAGCTTGATCTCCTGGAAATGAGGCCTCATGGCCGACTCTTGCGGTATTCCCCTGAAACCGGTGAGACGGAGGTTATACTGGGCGACATGCACTTTGCCAACGGCGTCGCAGTGGCGCCAGACGGTGACTTTGTCCTGGTAAACGAAACCTGGAAATATCGCGTTCACCGCTACTGGCTAACAGGACCAAAAGCCGGGCAAACAGAGGTTTTTGCCGATAATTTGCCGGGATTCCCGGACAATCTCGCGGTGGATGAAAAGGGCCGCTTCTGGGTAGCTTTTCCTGCACTTCGTAATGCCAGTATCGATACGTTGCACCCGCACCCCTTGCTCAAGGAGTTGGTCGCCAAACTGCCGTCAAGCCTGCAGCCGGCTCCTCAGGAGTATGGCCTTGTTGTGGCATTCGATCGTGACGGTGAGGTGATCACCAGTCTTCACGACCCCCGGGGCACGCACTTGCAGGAAATTACCTCGGTGAATCCCCACGGCGGTCACCTGTACTTTGGTTCACTTCATAATGACCGTATAGGACGCTTACCCTTGCGTGACATACCGGGCCTTGGAGAGCCGTAATGACAGAACAGAAGCCAATACAATGGGACCTTCCTGATCCCTTTACCCTTGAGATTCTGGTGGTCGAAGACGATACCGACGAACTTGGGCATGCAAATAATGTGGTTTATGTGCGCTGGCTGGAAGACATCAGTTGGGCGCACGTCAAAAGTCTGGGTATGACCTGGGAGCTAAATGAGTCTACGGGTAAAGCCTGGGCGATCACCCGCACAGAAATTGACTATCTCGTGGCTGCCAACCCCGGTGACCGGCTGATTATGGGAACCTGGCTCACCGGCTTTGATGGCCGCTTTCGCTCTGCGAGACAGTTCCAGCTGGTACGCCCTGAAGATGGCAAAACCCTGGTGCGGGCAGTATCGACCCACGCCTGTGTGGATCTTAAAACCCAGCGGCCCTCCCGTGCACCGAAAGAGTTTGCAGATATTATGACGGCAGCCTGTGTCGCCGGAGGTAAAGGTCTTTAGGATGTCCGAGTCACTATTGCCGGCAACTTCTGGTAACCTGAAGGAATACAAAATACCTCGTCGCAATCCGTTACTATCAGCGCCCTTTTCCGGAGATACCCATGGATACACCTACTGATCAGCAGACTGAATCTGCCATGAAGCAAGTGGTTTACCACCAGTTTGGCGAGCGTGATGTTCTGCAGGTCGTACGCTCGGATATTCCTTCCCCGCAAGAGGGTCAGGTACTGATTCGTGTTCACGGCGCCGGGCTTAACCCTATCGACTGGAAAACCCGCAAAGGATTCGGGTTTGTGGCGCAGCAGATTGAAAGCTCGCTGCCCTGGGTTCCGGGCTACGATGTGGCCGGGGAGGTGGTAACCACTGGAGATGGCGTGACCACTCTGGCACCCGGTGACCGGGTAATGGGGATGATTGGCTTTCCGTTGAATGGTGGGGGGTATTCTGAGTATGCCCTTGCCTCTGCAGATGAATTGGCGATCGTGCCGGAAGAGCTTGACCTGGTAACAGCCGGCGCTCTGCCGCTTGCAGCGCTCACAGCGTGGCAGGCACTGTTTGAAGTGGCGAAGCTTGAGCCCGGGCAAAAAATTCTGGTGCACGCAGGTGCCGGTGGTGTGGGTCATCTTGCCGTGCAGTTCGCGCTGGCAAGGGGCGCACACGTTATTGCAACCGCTTCAGCGAGCAACCGGGACTTTCTTGCAGAGCTTGGTGTTCATGAAGTTATTGACTATCACACCACCGACATTGCGGATGAGTGTTTTGGGCTGGACCTGGTGCTGGATCTGGTGGGAGGCGACACCGGCAAACGGTCTCTGCGTACCCTTGGTGAGAATGGCATGCTGGTAACCATCCCTACGATCACCGCAGATGAAATCGTGAGCGCTGCCGAAGAGCTGGGATTAAGGGCGCATGGCATGACCGTGCGCCCGGATGTGTTTCATCTGGATGAAATTGCCGAGCTTATTGAAGACGGCGACGTGAAGGTGCACATCGAGAAAACGTTTGCGCTGGACCAGGTAGCACAGGCCCACGAACTTCTTGAAGGTGGGCATGTGCGTGGCAAGCTGGTATTGGATTGCCGCTAGATTTTCAGCTTCTTGGGTCGGGGTCCGCAGAGGGCTCTTTCCCGAGGGTTGAAGGCTCTGCTGCATTTCCCTTGTCTTTGCGTTCTTTGCGGTTCTGGGGTGGCACCAGGCTGATCAGTATCCAGTCGTCGTCAGGCTTCAGATCGTCCATGTTGCGCACTGGCTTGATACGGCTCTTGCTGTCGAATACAAACAACACCAGTGCCTGGCCCTGGTATTTCGCCAGAAAATCGTTGTATTCGAACTCTTCGCTGAGCTGGGTGGTTTTTATCGAATAGCCCTGGCTCGCCAGGCTGGCGAGCTTGGCATAGCTCACATCGTCGAACAGACCTCGGGTCATCTGGATTTTTCCCGCCGTCTGGTGTCTCGCCTTTTGATCCTGGTCGCCTTCTGAAAGACTGAACACATTGGTGTCACCGAACCAGTCCAGAAAGTGGTAAGTCGCCAGCGAATTCATATGCTTGTATGGGGAGATGACCAGCAGGTTACCGATCCCCGTGAGGTCAAGGTGGGTTGAAGCATGCTCGGAAACCGGGTTGCCAAAGTACACCTTCAGATTATCCATCCGCGCCTGGCGCACGTTTTCCCAGTTGGTATCTGCCAGAGCGACCGGCACTTCATGCTTTTTTAGCGCCTGTCCGATCATGCGGGCAACCGGGTTGGCGCCGAGAATCAGAAATCCGTATTCCGCAGGCTCAGTAACCTTCAGCAATCGGGCGATAGGCCGGGCTGTCAGGCTTTGCAGGGTAACGGTTGCAATAATCAGTACAAACACCATGGGTACGAGGGCTGCCGCACTTTCGTAGCCAAGCTTCTGCAGTTGGAACGCAAACAGGGCAGAAACTGCTGCAGCTACAATGCCCCGTGGAGCAATCCAGCTCAGAAACAGTTTTTCCCGCCAGTTCAGTCCGGTGCCGATAGCGGACAGAAATACGCTAAGCGGCCGGGCAACAAGCATCAGCACCGCCAGCACCACGGCCAGGCCCCAGCCCAGGTCCGCAATGGCCGCGAATTCTACCCGCGCAGCCAGAATGATAAACAGAGCCGAAATCAGCAGTACGCTCAGGGATTCCTTGAATTCAAGAATGCTGTCGACGGAGACCTGCTTCATGTTGGCCATCCAGATGCCCATCACCGTTACCGTGAGCAGGCCGGATTCGTGGGCCAGCTCATTGGAGAATGCATAGACGCCGAGCATGAAGGTGAGCGTGGCGGCGTTGTGCAGGTAGTGCGGCATAAGATGTTTGCGCAATACCAGGCCGTTCAGATAGCCAGCCAGGGCTCCGAGAACAAAACCGATCAGCAGGGTTTTGCCAAAAATATACAGGGAGTGACCGAACACGTTGCCCTGGCCCCAGGAAACTATGCCCTCGAAAACCAGAACAGCCAGCAGAGCGCCCACCGGGTCAATGATGATGCCTTCCCAGCGCAGAATGTTTGCCAGTTTTGCGCTCGGGCGCACGGAGCGGAGCAGAGGAGCAATAACTGTTGGGCCGGTAACAATGGAAATGGCGCCAAAGAGCATGGCGACGGCCCAGGAAATATCCAGAACCCAGCGCGCTGCCAGGGTGCCTATAATACCGGTAACAATGGAGCCAACCGGTATGAGGTTGCGAGCCATCTTGCTGTGCCCGCGAATTTCATCAAAGCGCAGGGTCAGGCTACCCTCAAACAGAATGATGGCAACGGCCAGCGAAACCATCGGAAACAGCAGATCCCCGAATACTTCATCCGGGTTGAGGAAACCCAGCACCGGTCCGACAAGAATCCCGCCGGCAAGCAGAAACAGAATGGCGGGCACCCGCACGCGCCAGGCGAGCCACTGAAAAGATAATGAGAGGATACCAATGCTTGCGAGAATCACGACTGTACTGGCTGGCATAAAGATCGGGTATCCGTGTGGTTATTGGTTGGTGCGTCGTGCAATGCGATTTAACAGCCTGGAGGCTGCGAACAGACCAAAGCTGGCAGTAACCGGGCAGGCGGCGCCAAAGCCAGACGCGCAGTCCAGCCGTGAGGGGCCAGCGGTCGCAGGCTTTTGCAGGCAGACTTCGCCATCCCCGGCAGGATACGTGAGCTGTTCGGTCGAGTATACGGCCTCTATGCCGAAGCGTCGCTTGGGATTGCGGGAGAAACCATATTCCCGCCGCAGAAGGTTACGAACTTTGGCCAGTAGAGGGTCCTGAGTAGTTTTGCTGAGATCCGCTACCAGGATTTTAGTGGGGTCTGTCTGGCCGCCAGCGCCGCCCGCACATATGATTGGAATTTTTCCACGCTGGCAATGGGCAATCAGCGCAGCCTTTGGCTTTACGCTGTCGATGGCATCAACCACTCCCGTCATGTCAGGGGTGATCAGCTCTGTCAGGTTTTTCAGAGTGAGAAAGCCAAAGTGAATCCGGATATCCGCATGGGGGTTGATGGCTTTCAGCCGATCCGCCATGGCATCAGTCTTGGTGCGTCCGTACTGACCTTCGAGAGCATGAAGCTGGCGGTTGGTATTGGATACACAGATATCATCCATATCAACCAGGGTGATAGTGCCAATGCCGCTGCGTGCCAGTGCCTCGGCCGCCCACGACCCGACGCCACCCAGGCCGATCACGGCAATATGGGAATCGCGAAAGGCCTCTAGAGCCCGGCGCCCGTATAGCCGTTCAATGCCGCCAAAGCGGAAAGCGTAATCGTCGGCGTTCATGCGATCTCCGTTTGTATCCGGCCGCAGGCCGGAGAAAATCAAAGGTCGCGATTATACCCCAGTGCCGGAGCAGACCGAAAACACCCAAAAAAAGCCACGCGGTGCGTGGCTTTCAGGGCTTTAGTCCGGGCGAGGTGCTTTGTTCGCAAAGCTCAGCGCCCGGGCACAGGGTCACCTATACAGATTCAGGCGGCCCAGTGGTCATCTCCCATATCCATCAGAGTGTCTTTGCCGCTTTCGATGTCACTCAGTAACCAGTGAATTTCCGGCAGCAGCTTTTCAAAGTAGAAGCGGGCAGACACGAGCTTGCTCTCCAGCAGTGGCTTGTTGCCTTCTCCGGCTGCAAGCTGCTGGCTGGCCACGTTGGCCATGCGCGACCACATATAGCCGATCACCGTCAGCGCCATCAGACGCAGGTAAGGTGTGGCAGCAGCGCCGGCCTGCTCCGGATCTTTCGGGGCGTTGGTTGCCAGCCACATGGTGGCCTTTTCCAGCGCACCCATTGCACCCTTCAGCTCTTTGCGATGGGGGGCTTCCGGATTTTCCTTAAGGTAGCCCGAGAGCACTCCGAACAGGGTACGTACAAGCTGCCCGCCTTTCAGGCTCAGCTTCCGACCGACCAGATCCATCGCCTGGATGCCGTTTGTGCCCTCATAGATGCGCGCAATACGGCCGTCACGAACCAGCTGTTCCAGTGGCCAATCAGTAGTGAAGCCAGAGCCGCCAAGCACCTGCAAACCCGTATTTGCATTGTTGGAACCTTCGTCGGTCAGAAAAGCTTTGACCACCGGGGTAAGCAGCTGCACCAGATCATCAGCCGATTCACGTGCCGTTTCGTCCGGGTGGGCGACCGAGAGATCCAGCTGGTGGCCGGTAAACAGCGCAAGGGCACGCATGCCTTCGTTCAGAACTTTCTGGCGCATCAGCATGCGACGCACATCCGGATGCACAATAATCGGATCAGCGGGGCCATCCGGATTTTTTGGCCCGCTCAGGGAACGGCTCTGCAGGCGCTCGCGCGCAAAATTCAGGCTTTCCTGATACGCCATCTCGGCAAGGCCAAGGCCTTGCATGCCAACCATCAGGCGGGCCTCGTTCATCATGGTGAACATGGAACGCATACCATCGTTGGCCTCACCTACCAGCCAGCCCTTGGCGCCTTCAAAATTCATCACGCAGGTCGCGGAGCCCTTGATGCCCATCTTGTGCTCGAGGCCACCGCAGAAGGCCGGGTTGCGCTCGCCGGACTCGGGCAGAAACTTGGGCACGATAAACAGGGAAATGCCTTTTGTGGTGTCTGGCGCGCCGGGCAACTTGGCCAAAACCAGGTGCACAATGTTGTCGGTCAGGTCGTGCTCACCACCGGTAATCCAGATTTTCGTGCCCTCAATGGCATAGCTGCCATCCTGATTTGGCGTTGCCTTTGTGCGAATAAGGCCCAGATCCGTGCCGCACTGGGGTTCGGTAAGGCACATGGTGCCTGTCCAGTCACCCGAAACCAGTTTTTCCAGATAGGTTTGCTTCAGTTCATCGGAACCGTGGGCGTAAAGTGCACTGATGGCACCGTGGGTCAGCCCAGGGTACATGCCCAGAGACAAGTTGGTGGAGCAGACCATCTCATCAACCACAAACTTCAGTGTATGGGGCAAGCCCTGTCCGCCAAATTCCACAGGTGCATCCAGTGCTGTCCAGCCGCCTTCTACAAACTTTTTGTAGGCGTCTTTGAAGCCCTCCGGCGTTTTCACATCGTGAGTCTTCGGATCGTAGTGGCAGCCTTCGCGGTCACCGGTCTGATTGGTTGGCTGAATCACTTCCGCGGCCAGCTTACCCGCCTCGTCAATAACGGCGGAAATCAGATCCGGCGTGGCGTCAGCGTACTTTTCCAGCTCATGAAGCCGGTCTACACCCAGTACATCAAACAGCAAAAAACGAAGATCATTTGCCGGGGCCTGGTATTGCATGAGCACTCTCCTTACTGAGGTTATCAAGCCTTCAAGAGGTAACAGAGCTATTTCATACGACTGTTTAAATTTTGTGGTTCACCCGTTCATGCGGTCTGCTGTTCAAGTTTTTCGTATATGGTTGAGACTTGTATGGAGGGATGACATGAAGCGGATTTTAGTAGCCGGCGTATCTGGCGCGATAGGTGGAGCTCTGGCAGAAGCGCTATTGGAGCGCGACGAAGAATCGCGAGTGGTTGGTTTGGCTCGTGATCCAGCAAGGGTACCTGAGCCGTTGCGCAGCCATAGCCGACTGACGGTGTTGGCCTGGGATGCAGAGGATGATCAATCGCCCGGTGCCGTTGCTCGGGCCCTCGAAAAAACGATTCCTGCTTCGGCGGGCATCGACACACTTATATACGCCGCAGGCTTGCTGCACGACGGCGCTGTGTTTCCCGAAAAACGGTTGGAGGAGCTGAAAGCGAACAGTTTGGCCCGGGCCTTTGCGGTAAACGCAACAGGCTTCGCCTTGCTGGTTCAGGCTCTACTACCGTGGTTGCGTCATCGTGAATTGAAGCGGATCGCAGCGATTTCCGCCAAGGTGGGCTCGATTGAAGATAACCGTCTCGGGGGATGGTATGCGTACAGAAGTTCGAAAGCCGCGTTAAACATGCTGGTGCGAACGCTTTCAGTAGAGTTGCCACGTCGCTGCAAGCCTGTCGCCTGTGTGTCACTACATCCGGGAACAACTGACTCGGCCCTGAGTGACCCTTTCAGGCAGTCTCTGGCTCAGCTACAGGTACATAGCGCCGCCGAAACCGCGGGGAATCTGGTAGCTGTTATTGAGGGGATAACTTCTGAGGATAACGGCCGCTTTCTGAGTTGGGACGGGTCAGAACTTCCCTGGTAAAAGCGGCCAACTATACAACAAGAATCAGCTTATAAACGGGTTCAGCATGCGGGTAAAGGTTCCGGTCAGTTTGACCGGAGCGCTCAGCACCGAGAGAGTGATGCAGTCTTCACATCCAACTGCGACCGGCTTGTGTTCGTCCTGATCCGTGAGAACAACAAAGTCCCACTGGTTAAAAACGCCTTTCTGATCGGCAAAAGCGCCCTGGAGCACAATGGTTGTCTCAATACCACGGTGCGTATGGGCCGGAGCCTTCCCACCTGAAACCAGCTTCTGGAGAACAACCTGTTCTTTTTGGCCGGGAAATTTTTCAGTGATATCCAGCACACTGACATCGCCCAACTGGCGCTTCCAGGGTAAGTTATTTATGTCGTCTCCCAGCAATTTCTGAAGAATGCTTATTCTGGGCAACTTCTTTTCTAATGGCTCGGGCAACGGTGAACTGTCTATCCTGGCCAGAATGCTGTCAAACATCGACTCGGATACGCTGACTTTAGGCTGTTGTTCCATCATCACCGCACCGAGGCTGTCGAGAGTATCTACCCGGCTCCGGCAAAGAGCACACTCATTGAGATGCAGGCGGATGCACAGAGCATGAGGCTCGCTCAGATTACCTGCGCTGTACTCCATCAAATGGAGGCTTTCGGGGTGATGCCGTGTCATACGTTCTGATCCTGCAAAATCACTTTCAATTTGTTCAAAGCCAGGCGCACCCGGCTTTTGACCGTTCCAAGGGGAATATTGAGTTCGTCAGCTACCATTTGATGGGACTTCTGCTCCATGTACACCTTGGCTATTACGGTAATCTGTTCTTCTGGCAGGTGCTTGAGAGAATCTCTTACCCGACGCTCAGACATCAGTCGATGCAGCGAGGTTACTGGCTCATCATCATCTTCGCCCGGTATTTGCCAGAGATCTTCTGTCTCCACCGGCATCTCTGCGCTGGTGCGACGCATCTTGCGCAGCATATCAATGCGCTGATTACGAGCAATGGTGAAAATCCAGGTCGAGGCAGCCGCCTTGTGCCAGTCGTAAAGACACGCTCGTCTCCAGATGGATACAAAGACTTCCTGTACCAGTTCTTCCGCGTGGCTGGCCATGCCATTTGCCATCGCGTAATACTTGAGCTGCGGTGCAAAATGCTCAAACAGTGAATGATAAGCCTGGCGGTCCTGGCTTTTCCCCACTTTCACCAGCAGTTGGCTCCAGGGATCCTTTCGGCCCTCACCGTTTGCTGGTTTTTTATCCAGTGTGGTCACCGGACGCTCCTCGACAGTCGCATGGTTCAAATTCGTTCTGCTTATCATTCTATGCACTCGCCCCGGATTTGTCAGTCTTGGTGTTTACGCGCCCGTTCCGAGTGTGGATCAGCCTTTTGCGAAAGTAATTTTGTAACCGGGTTTTTTGGCTGGATTTCAGCGAGCTCTCAGTCTTCCAGGTAGGTGTAGCCTTCAAGCCCGGCGGCGAGTTCCTGCATCAAGGCAACCTGAACATCTTCAGACAGTTCGCTTGCGGCAAACTTGTCGCGGTACGCTGTCAGGAGATTTTTGGGCTCAAAATTTACATACCTGAGCACGTTGGCAACCGTATCGCCAAGAATGGGAGAGCTGGTGTCGAATCCGCCCGCGTCGTTCAGGCGCACATCCACAGAGTGAGTGTCGCCAAAAAGGTTGTGCATGTCGCCCAGGATTTCCTGATAGGCGCCGGTCATGAAAAACCCCATCAATAAGGGTTCTCCTGGTTTGTCTTCAGGTAAGGGCAGGGTCGTTTCCGTGCCCTGGCCATCTACGTAGCGGTCAATCCGGCCATCAGAATCACAGGTAATGTCCTGAATCACGGCGCGCCGGCTTAGCGGCCGGTTCAGGCCGTTTACCGGCATAACCGGGAATATCTGATCTATGCCCCAGACATCGGGCAAAGACTGGAACAGTGAGAAATTAACGAACAGCTTTGCGGCCAGCTTTTCGTTCAATTCATCAATGATCTCACGGTGGGCCCTGCTGTTCTTGTCCAACTGCTCCTGAAGCAAGCGGCAACAGCGAATATAGAGTATTTCTGAATCTGCCCGCTCCTGCAGTGAGAGCATGCCGTGGGCGAACTGGCCATGCACATCCGACATGGCGTGCAGCACGTCGTGGTAAATTTCGGCCAGTGAGCGCGGGGATTCAGGGTCTTCCAGGCTTTCCAGGTCGCGCCAGAGATCCTGCAGGGGTGCCGGCGCATTTTGCTCGGGCTGTGTGGCAGGAAGGTCTTCCGGCACTTCATGATCAATCACGTTGGTAATCAGAACCGAGTGGTGCGCTGTCAGAGCCCGCCCGGATTCGCTGATCAGGTCCGGATGGGGAAGCCCGTGGCGATCACATTCAGCCTGCAGCACGTGTACCACGTTATAGGCGTACTCGTGCATGCTGTAATTCATGGAACAGGCGCTGCGTGAGCGAGTGCCCTCGTAATCGACACCCAGGCCTCCGCCGATGTCAACGGTATTCACCGGTGCGCCCATCTGTCGGAGCTCGCTGTAAAAACGCGCGCATTCCCGCAGCCCTGTCTGTATATCGCGGATATTGGCAATCTGCGAACCCAGGTGGAAGTGCAGAAGCTGAAGCGTCTCCAGGGCACTGGCTTCGCGCAGCGTATTCACAACATCGAGAACCTGGCTGGCGGATAATCCGAACTTGGATTTTTCACCGCCGGTGTTCTGCCAGTTACCCTTGCCGATGGTTGCCAGGCGAACGCGCACACCAATCAGCGGAGATACTTCGAGCTTTTTGGCTTCTTCCAGAATAAGCGGCAGTTCCGACTGCTTTTCAACCACAATAAACACCCGGTGCCCGAGCTTCTGACCGATCAGCGCCAGGCGGATGTATTCTCTGTCTTTGTAGCCATTGCACACGATAACCGAGCCTGGCTGTTTTGCCAGAGCCAGCACGGCCATCAGTTCCGGCTTGCTGCCTGCCTCCAGGCCAATTTGTCCATTGCCCGCAGCGGGTTCTGCGGCTATCAGTTCTTCAACCACACGGCGCTGCTGGTTTACCTTGATGGGATAGACAGCGGTGTAACCCCCTTCATAGCTATGTTCTGTAGCAACTTTGTTGAATGCATTGCACAGTTTATTCACCCGGTCGTGAAGAATGTCTGTAAAGCGGATAAGCACGGGTAGCTGAAGCCCTGAAGCTATAAGCGAGCGGCTCAGTTCCGGCAGATTGATTTCCGCGTCGCTCTTGCCACGGTTTGGTCTGATGACAACCTCGCCCTCCGGATTGACGCCTATATAACCGTCGCTCCAGTGGGCGATGTTATAAACCTTGTGAGCCGGGGAGGCGCTGGTATTACTCATGACTGCTATCCTTCTGGGAAAACCGGAGCCGGGCGGGCCGGCTGAATGGCTGGTATTGTAGGGCCTGGGCTCTGTGCCTGAAAGTCTCCGCTGTTGTTGATCGCGCCTGCGGATGTGCGGAATCACAACAATGGCCAACAAATATTTTGGCTAGCCGGTTCGCGCCTCTACAATACGCCCTTTGACGAAATTCCAGGTTTTGCAGGAGAGCACCATGACGACGCTGAACAACAACTGGTTTACCGAGGTATTCCAGGATCAGGGGACTGCATTTTCCCTGCAGGCAAAAAAGAAGCTGCACGAAGAACAGACGCCTTTCCAGAAACTTGAAATTTATGAAACCGAAACCTTCGGCAATCTGATGGTGCTGGATGGATGCGTAATGCTGACCACCCGGGACAATTTTCTTTACCACGAAATGATGACCCACCCGGCGCTGTTTACCCACAAAAAGCCAAAAAAAGTTGTGATTGTGGGTGGTGGAGACTGCGGTACCCTGAAAGAAGTCCTGAAACACCCGGACGTAGAGGAAGCCTGGCAGGTCGAGATCGACGAACGAGTTACCCGCATGTCAGAGGAATACTTTCCCGAACTATGCGAATCCAACGACGACCCACGGGCCAATTTCTTCTTCGGCGACGGCATACAATGGATGCGGCAAGTAGACCCCGGCAGCATCGACATTCTCATTATTGACAGTACCGACCCTGTTGGCCCCGCAGAGGGCTTGTTTGCTCTCGACTTCTACCGCGACGCAATGCTGGCGCTGGGTGAGGGCGGCATTATTGTGCAGCAGAGCGAATCCCCGCTGCTGCACACGAACACCATCATAAAAGACATTCACAACGACATGCGCAAAGCCGGCTTCGACCACGTGCAAACACTGCCATTCCCCCAGCCCGTTTACCCCACCGGCTGGTGGAGCTGCACCATGGCCAGCAAAGACAATCCGGTGAGATATTTCCGCGAGGACGATGTCAACAACCGCCCGTTTGTAACCCGCTACTACAATGCCGGCATTCACCACGGCGCCCTCGCAATGCCTCAGTTCATGATCGACGCCCTGGAAGACGAAGTGCGGCCGCAGGAGGGCTGATGTAAGCACCAGTTCAATCACCCGGATCGTCTGCGGAGTCAGTTGATCCGGGTCGGAAAGGCGCTATTTCCCGGCAGGCTCAGCCCTGAGAAACTTTACTGCTCGTCAGACATCGCTTCGCTTTATCGCTCAAGAATCATCCGCCCGGGCCGTTAAAGAATTCAGGCCGAGCCATATTCTAGGATGAACTCCATGAGTGTCAGCAGATTTTACCGAAACCTGTCCATTGGGCTGAAACTGACAGCGGGCTTTTCGACGCTGATCGTGCTTGCAGTCATCATTAGCCTGGTCGGACTCAAGGCACTTGATACCTATGACGAGCGCTCAAACACAGTAACGATCGCAAGTGCTCTGGAGTCCAACCTTCTGAGTGCAAAGATCAACGAGACTCGCTATCTGCTCGACGGTAATGAAGCTGATATTGACCAGGCCAAATCACGGATCGATACGGCTTTCGGATATATCGACACACTGAAACAGCGGCTGGTTGTGGATGCTGACCGGGCGACTCTTGAAGCAATCGAAGAAGGCGTCCATCAGTATCGCCAATTGCTCGATGAGATGGTCCTGAACATCAAGGCCCGGAACGACGCTACCGAGGCCCTGAGTGAGACGGCGTTTGCGCTGGAGGGCCGGATCGGCATCGAAGACGATCTATACGCGGCCAATGCCCTCTTACGACAGATAAGACAGTATGAGCGTAACTTTCTGGTCAACCACGACCAGGATGTCATAAAGACATTTGACGTAACCTCAGAGCGAGCATTGGCGACCATCAACAGGTCCCGTCTGGACGATGTCCTGAAGCAGCCGATTGTGGAGATGTTCAACAGTTACCTGAGTGCCTTTCACGACACCGTTGAGCTGCTGACAAAAAGTCTGGAGACCCGCGAGCTGGTAGAACAAACCACAGCGGCCAGCATCGCTGCCGCCAGTGATTTACAGGACATACAGCTACAACAAATGAAGCAAGACAGGGTATCAGCGATGGTGTTGATACTGTCGGCCGCCGGAATTGTTATCGCTCTCGGAGCTCTTTTATCCTGGATGCTGACCCGCAGCATTACCCGCCCTGTGCGGGAGGCGGTGGCTTTTGCCAGCACCGTAGCATCCGGGGACCTGCGAGCCCGCATCAGCAGCGATCGTGGGGATGAATTCGGTCAACTGTTAACGGCCCTCGGGATGATGGTGACATCCCTGCGCGACCTTGTTCAGGAAATCAACACCAGTGCGAACGAGATTGCTTCGTCGGCGGAAGAGTTGTCGACGGTGACAGACCAGACCAGTGCGGGAATCGGGCGCCAAAGAGACCAGACTGACCAGGTTGCCACAGCACTGAATGAAATGGTCGCAACGGTCAATGAAGTTGCGCGCAGTGCTGAAGAGGCATTCAGTGCAGCTGGAAGTGCCAGCGACAAGGCCGGAGTTGGGGAAAAGGCAGTTGGAGACACCTTGTCTCTGGTGGCTTCTCTCCACGATGAAGTAAGTAAAGCGGTGACCCGAATTCAGGGTCTGCAGGCGGATACCCAGAATATTGGCTCGGTACTTGATGTTATCAAATCGGTGGCGGATCAGACCAATCTGCTGGCTTTGAATGCCGCTATTGAGGCGGCCCGGGCTGGCGATCAGGGCCGTGGTTTTGCGGTCGTCGCCGATGAAGTTCGTGCTCTGGCCCAGCGCACGCAAAATTCCGCGTCAGAGATTGATACCCTTATCACTCAACTGGTTAACAGCGCGGCCGAATCGGTCAAAACCATGGAAGCCGGTGCAGAACTGGCCAACCGCACCCTGGATAATGCCCGCGATACCGGCCAGAGTATTACGGCCATTGCCAGTGCGGTTAACGATATTCGCCAGCACAACAGCCAGATCGCCACAGCGGCGGAACAGCAGACCTCGGTCGCCGAAGAGATCAATCAAAATGTCACGGCCATTCGCGATATCAGTGATCAGTCGGCTACCTCTGCCAATCAGGTAGCCGGCTCCAGTAACGAACTGGCCAGACTGGCCGAAAACCTGCGCGATAAGGTATCCCGATTCAGCGTCTAGCCGGGCCCGGTGTTGATTTCCTGGCTCGCTAATTTCCAGGCAAGTGGTATTTTGGTTACTGTTCCGAACGTTCTGTTCACTGGAATACCAGCGCTTCAAAGTGCATAGGTCAATGAAATGATCGAGCAAAAAGACCCCAGGCTGACGCCTCAGCAGGCGCTTGCGCAAACCCTGGACGATTGTCAGCCTGATACACTGCTGGTATGCGGCACGCTACCAGCTCGTCTGGGCCGGGCTTGGCATGAGCAGTATCCGGACAGGCACTACACTGAGCTGTTGCTGTCAGCGCTCAATAGCGGTCTTCCGCCGGCGCGTACGCACGATCTGGCCCTGATTGAGGGCGCTCTGGAGCAGTTGAGCCATGAAGAAGGCACGCAGATGCTCGGCCAGCTACGCAATTTTGGCACGCATAGGATAGCTGTGATTATGACCAACGAGTCGGACTGGCAGATGAGTGATTTTCTCAGCCTCGGTTTTCAACGCCAAGAGCTCCTGCAAGGTACTCCCGCCCGCACGCTGTATACTTACAACATCGATAGTTACAACAGGCCACGGGACTGGAACAACCCCCAATACTGGGCTAACCCGGAAATGTGGGGCAAAGGACGCTGGTGAGCGTCCTACTCCACGACCCAGATTCGCTCCAGCGTCAGCTGTTCAGGATCAAACTGATACACGCTGATCCCGCCTGTAGACTTATGCCCCATGGCCAGAATGCCAGCTTCGGGTGATGTGGCGATGGCGGTGTTGCGGTCGTACTGGCTGCCGTAGGTAACCAGCTTGGGCGATTCGCCCAGATCGAAGTACTTCACGGGCCAGGGGCTACCGGTTTCGAACAAAGCGGCGAAGTGGCTGTTGTTGCCGAAGCGGAGGTAGTATTCGCTGTTGTGGATGAAGGCTAGCGCGATGGTGAAGTCATTGACGCCGCGTGGAGCTTCGATCAGCCCGCTCTTGTCAAAATAGTTAGAGTCTGGGAGGTCGTCAGGAAGGCCGTCGATATAAATCCCTGAGTGGTAACGCGCTGTTCGCATTCGGTGTTCGGGATTGGATGTTTGCCAGGTTATGCTATTGCCGGCTTCATCTCCGCTAACCACCCACTGCCCATCCGGGCTGATTGTGGCGTGGGTTTTGGAGGAGTTGCCGTCCAGTTTAGCAACTGGTTGCCCGGTCTCGGGACTCCATAAAGCGACACCGTTCATGCGCTGGTATTTCTCTCCTTGATCAAGAACTTCTTGTATCGACCGGTAATATGGTGGTTCAAATGCTTTGGATTCCCCGCTTCCTGCAGAAATCAGCCATCGCTCTGACTCGTCCATCGAGAGATTGAAGAGCTTGTGGTAGCCAAGAAAGGCTCTGCCATCGGTTGCTTTGATAGTCTCTGTAGATCCGTCTTTCGATCGTCGAAATATTCCCCAGCCAATGTCAGAGTAGTAATAGGTGCTGAGATCCTGAGTCATGAAGTGACCATAGGTCGGTTTGTCTAACTCAAAAGCTGTCTGGGTCACTCCATTTGTTGTTTGGGCGGTGACGACATTATCAAGATCCTGCCAGAGAAATATGGGCTGATTTTTGATGAAGTAAGCGCTATAGATGTTAGCGTCGCGGCTAATAATTTTCCGGCTATGTGCTTTCAAATCCCACAGAATCAACTTCTGATCCCTGTGGGCGGTGATGGCAAATGCCCCGTTTGAGGAAACTGAGGCACTCATGACCGGCCCGGGTGAGTTATAAACTTCCCACAAGCTGAACCCTACAGCTAAAGTAACTCCCACTAGCAGAAGTACCCGTAGATTGAAGTTGCTCATCAGTAACGTCCAAACTTTGAATTTGCCAGTAATTGGCTCTGCATGATTTCTCGCTGATAGACTTCTTCAAACAGTTCTTGGGTAGGAATCCTCATCCCCGAGTGGCTAAACAGCCATTTTGACTGATCAACAGGTAAGAGCTTTCCATCAGTTAAAGATCGATCGATAAAATCATCGAGTTCTGTCGCATGCTCGCCAGCCAAGTCCCTAAACCCTACATGCCCCAGCGCAGGTCTCGGCGGCTGCTCCGGAACCCACTTGTTGACCGCAAGTTTTTTCATACGCGAAATATAATCCTTGGCCACCTGCAGGCTTACGCTCGCCCGGTGGTTCAGTGGCGCCAAAAGAGTGTACTCGGGCGGTCGCTCACCATTGCGCAGGCAGTCTACACAGGGCTGCCATAGGGCATCTGCTTCAGCAAGGATGTCCTTCTCCAGCCTGCTCCAGTTTTCCAGGATTGTTCGCTTTAATGCCTCAGGTGTAGCTAGAGATCGCTGAGGGTGAGCGGTCATTCGAGCATCGTAAGTCAGCGGTAAGTAGTCTTCGTAAAGCTTTTCGATTGCCGGCCCGAAGCCGTTGTCTAAAAAGCTGGGGAAGGTCCACCATTTTTTATCATAGGCACCCCGGAAGTAACCGAGCACATCGTCCGCAGGATCGTCTGCGGTTGCTAGATGCCATGTTGTCGCGCCAACGATTGCTCCGGGAGACGAGCGAAACAGAGCTTTTTGCCACCAGGTGCTATCTTCATTGTCACCCGGGCCCAGGATGCCATCGCCACGGGAGTGCAGCACGACGATTTTTCGGGCTGTTATATGGGCGGCAGGAAACACACCCAGCCCCAAAGGGTGTGCATCGCGGTTGCTGTCGTTGGTAAGTGCATTGTCGGCAACGGCGGGTTGCCAGAGGAACAGGTGGTCGACCAGGTTTCGGTGCCCGATGGTTCCCAGAATGTTCAGGGCCGTCAGGCCCACCCGCGCGCCCAAAGAATGGGTGATCAGGTTGACACCAATGTTGGCGTTCGCGAGTTGCTGAAGTAGGGGCAACAGGCGTCGCCCGGCTGCCATGGCATTCAACTCTGCCTGCATAAAATCGGTGGAACCCGTGTCACCCGGCCAGGAGATATTGATGATGCGGCTGTAAGGCATCCAATCCTCACCGTCAAAACCCGCTGCACGATTCAGTTGGTACTCCATATGAACAGCCCAGTTATGAGCGCCGGTGCCATTCAGTTTATCTTCTTTCGGTGCGCCGGCCCTTTTGTCCGACAGTGCTTCCCCATTCTGCCAGACCGTAGCTTTATCGGGATGCCAGCTATAGGCCTTCACGAACGACGGTGCGTTGCCGTGGTAGGGCTCCCGTCTGTCGTCGTACTTAAAAAAACGCCCCCAATCCCCGTGGGGCACATTGTAGCCGTGTATGTAGATGAGCGCGTTGTTGCCATTTTCACGGAAATAATTGAGTTGTTCTTCTGTCAGTAAGTCGTCTGCTGCGGGCGCGGTTTCGCGTAAGTTAATGATGACTGGTGGTGGCAAGTGTATTGCTGTTGCTCTGCGTTCGCCCTGAATGACGGTGAACCCTATACCTTCGCCAAGGTGCTGGCCGGGGGCGAAGCGGCGTTGTTCACTCACGGTATCAAACCCGATCAGATGCTCTCCCTCGGGCTTTTCAGACCAGTGCCATTGCGCGTTGCCTGTAACGAGCTTGTTGAAACGGGCTTCTGCATTGTCCGGCGTATGTTCTGTGCCATTCAGCAGTTCGGCGGTGATGACCTTGCCGCTTTCATCCTGAATGGTACCGGCATTGATAAAAGCTTTCGGTCGTCTGAGGTTGTCCGAGCGGCGTAACAGAACCTTCGCGGTTTCGTTTGCGCAAATGGGCGCTCCGTGTGCGCCCAGGGGCGAAGAGCTGGGTGAAAAGGGCAGGTTGCCAGCGGGTGTCATTCAGGTTCCCTCCTGTGAATGCACTAATGTTGCGAGCATTTCGAGTGTGTCTGACCAGCAGGCTCCGTGCCTGGTGTTGCATATCGTTGTGAGCTCATCGTCGCTCAATTCCCTGCTAAAGCCTCGCGTTACCAGGAGCAAGGATCCTTCAACCAAAGCTTGCTCATCTGGCGCGCCCAGTGTGATCAATTGCTGGAACCAGCAAGAAACTACCTCCTCATCCAGCTCATTGTTCGCTGCAAGAGCGTTTGCCAAAAGCTGATGGCGATAGCGTTCTACAGCGGCGAGATTCTCTTTGGTTAGCAAGAGTGGACGTGAGCAGAACTTATTTGACTCACTGGAGGCTTCCTCGGCTTCATTTTTCGCAAGTGACCAGTTGGCGCCTGCATAGCATCCATGGAGAGACGCAAGTGGACCGAGGACACGCAAACACTGTTGGTTTGACAAGGATATGCCAAGGCTGCCGAGTGTTGCCGGATCTGCATAACGAAAGAGGCTGTCACCGTGGGGAGCGCGAACGGTATTCAGGCTTACAAGATGATCGCGAATTTCTTCCAGCGCCAGTTGCGGGCCGTTTAGTGCCAGGGCCTTGCCTTCCGTCAGCCAGTTGTGCAGCCATTCGGCGCTCCGGCTTGTGGTGGGCTTAATAACCAAAGGGCCGTCACTGGCTTGTTCACGGTATTCCGAATGAACATAAGGCAAGTCGTAAACGGGTGCAGGGTCATGCTCAAACAGCAGGCGCAATACTTCAGGGTGTTTTGCCTGGTCAACCAGATAACAGCAGGAATCTGCGTGCAGTGATGCTTTGTGATGGTAAAACGACGTGGTCGAGTGAGCCTTGTGGCTCAGGGCTGTGGAGTCCTTCATGGCTGCCTTCATCTATCCTTAGATGACCAAAATGCAGAATGATAGTAGCGGAACCCGAAAACACTGTCACCTGCGGGGCATGTCAAAACCACTGTAAAGAAGCAGGTCTCCTTAAAATGAGAAGGGGTGCCCATTCAGGCACCCCTTTTCGTTCGTCAGAGAATGTTACTTGCTGTTGACAAACTCCGGGTAGGCTTCCATCCCGCACTCGGAGAGGTCCACGCCCTCGTACTCTTCTTCTTCGCTTACCCTTACACCCATCACCGCTTTGATGATGCCCCAGACCAGCAGGCTGGCCAGGAATACCCAGACGAAGATGGTTGCAGCGCCAATCAATTGTCCGCTGAAGGTAGCGCCACTGTTAGTGACAGGAACCAGCATCAGCCCGATAAAACCACACACACCATGAGCCGATATGGCACCCACAGGATCATCGATGCGCAATTTGTCCAGAAAGATGATGCTGAATACAACGGCTACTCCGCCCAGGCCACCCCAGAGGGTTGCGACCAAAGCACTGGGTGTAGAAGGCTCCGCGGTGATAACTACAAGGCCTGCAATAGCGCCGTTGAGGAGCATGGTCAGATCGGCTTTGCCGAAGAGCATACGTCCGGTTATCAGCGCGGCTATGGCGCCGCCGGCGGCTGCCGCGTTGGTATTGAGGAACACCATGGCAACCGAGTTGGCGCTGGCGATATCGCCCAGTTTCAGAACCGAGCCGCCGTTAAAGCCAAACCATCCCATCCAGAGGATAAAGGTACCCAGCGCAGCCAGAGGCAGGTTGGCACCTGGGATGGCGCGGATTTCGCCGTTGGGGCCATATTTGCCTTTACGTGCCCCAAGCAACAGTACGCCGGCAAGTGCAGCGGCCGCACCGGCCATGTGGACAATGCCTGAGCCGGCAAAGTCGCTGAAGCCAAGATCGCCCAGGTTATACAGCCCGAAAACGTCCTTGCCGCCCCAGGTCCAGGAGCCTTCCATCGGGTAGATAACGCCGGTCATTACGACTGCAAAGGCAAGGAATGCCCAGAGCTTCATGCGTTCAGCTACGGCGCCGGATACGATCGACATGGCGGTGGCTACGAACACTACCTGGAAAAAGAAATCCGACGCGCTGGAATAAATCGCACCGCCTTCGAAGCCATCTTCCCGGGTTGCAAAGTCTCCTAATACGGTTGCTGCATCCGTCTGCTCAATACCGTTCAGCAACAAAGCACCGTCATACATGATGGCGTAGCCGCACAGCATGTACATGGTGCACGCGATCGCATAGAGCGCGACGTTTTTTGTGAGAATTTCCGTGGTGTTTTTGGCACGTACCAGCCCGGATTCGAGCATGGCAAAGCCTGCGGCCATCCACATTACTAATGCACCGCACATCAGGAAATAAAAGGTATCTATTGCGTACTGCAGGTGAAAAACATTGTTTTCCATGAGAGGCCCTCCGCACGAGGCACTTCAGATTGATTTTTTTGCGTTAGCTGCTAATTGATCAGAGCTGGATCAGACGGCTTCTTCGCCCGTTTCACCTGTCCGGATCCGGATTGCCTGCTGCAATTCGGTGACGAAAATTTTGCCATCCCCGATCTTGCCGGTATTGGCTGCTTTGGTGATGGACTCGATAACCTGGTCCAGCAGGTTGTCGCCAATAGCGACTTCCACTTTTACTTTGGGCAGAAAATCCACCACATATTCCGCGCCACGATAAAGCTCTGTGTGGCCTTTCTGCCGCCCGAAGCCTTTGACCTCAGTGACGGTTACGCCTTGTACGCCAATCTCGGATAGTGCCTCGCGGACATCATCCAACTTGAAAGGCTTAATGATCGCTGTCACAAGTTTCATTGCTTTCTCCTTGGTAAAACCGTCCCAACATGAGAGCCCATTGGCCTGTTGTTGAGTTCGGGGTGCCGCTGCTTCGCACGTCAATTGTGCGGATTGCGTACCAAAGCTTTAGCACCGGGTATGCCAACGCAAAAAAATACTTTAAAATCAATATATTGCTAGGCTCAGGTGGCCGTAAGGCATAAGTCTGAGAACCTGTTGTCGCACCATTATGGTGCGTTCTGCCACGCCTTGAGCCGAATCGGAGCAAGCCATGGGAATGGGCAGAACTATTATAGTGCTCACCGCGCACATTATGGCAGGGCTGGCGGTGTGATACACTCCTGCAAAACGGCTTTGGCGCTGCTCTTTGTGTCGAAACCGGACATTATTTGAATCAGCGAGGTGATGTGTGAAAGGTCCACAGGATATTTTCGGCCAGTTACAGGGGCAGCTCGGTCAGTTTGTCCCGGACATGGCTCGCGCCGCCCGGGAAGATTTCGAAACCCAGGCTCGTGCAACCGTCATGGCGGTTCTGTCTCGCCTGGAGCTCGTAACCCGGGAAGAGTTTGATGGCCAGCAAGCGGTGCTTATGAAAACCCGCGAAAAGGTCGAGGCTCTGGAGAAAAGGGTTGCTGAACTGGAGAAATCTTCGAAAGCACAGTAAACCCGGTTGATTCCCGGCAGGAAGCCGGGGAGGCCGATTAAGTAAGGCCCAAAACTGACATTCAGAAACCATGGAAGGTTTTTATGCTTGCTGTCGTTCATTCCCGCGCCTCCATTGGCGTTTCTGCACCGGAGGTGACCGTTGAGGTGCATCTCTCCGGTGGCTTGCCAGCACTCACCATTGTTGGCTTGCCGGAAACCGGCGTACGTGAAAGCCGGGAGCGTGTAAGAAGTGCCCTGCTGAATGCAGGTTTTGAATTTCCCGCCCGCCGGATAACGATCAACCTCGCGCCTGCTGATCTGCCCAAAGAAGGTGGTCGCTTCGATCTGCCAATTGCATTGGGGATTCTCGCCGCTTCCGGACAGATTCCGGCGGAAAGTTTGTCTTCCTGTGAATTCCTCGGAGAACTCTCGCTCGATGGCGCGCTTCGCCCGATCAAGGGCGTGCTGCCTGCGGTGCTGGCCGCGCGTAAGGAAGGCCGCAATCTGCTGGTGCCAAATGCTAACGCCGAAGAGGCCGCCCTTGCCAGCCAGGATGATGTGCTGGCGGCGGGCCATATACTGGCAGTCTGTGAGCACCTGTGTGGCCGTGCACGTCTGGTTCCGGTGCCCGGAACGATGCCTGCATCGACGGCTGCGGCAGGTATGCCGGACCTTGCAGATGTGCGAGGGCAAATAGTCCCGCGCAGGGCTCTGGAGGTGGCTGCGGCGGGTGCCCACAATCTGCTTTTTTTCGGCCCGCCAGGCACTGGCAAGAGTATGCTGGCCAGTCGCCTGCCCGGAATTCTTCCGGATCTGGACAATGAGCATGCCATGGAGGTTGCCAGTGTGCACTCGGTTGCCGGGCAGCCTTTAAGAACAGGGGGCTGGCGCCAGCCCCCGTTCAGGTCGCCTCATCACACCGCCTCAGCAGTGGCGCTGGTCGGTGGTGGTAGCAGTCCGAGGCCCGGAGAAATATCCCTGGCGCATCGCGGAGTATTGTTTCTGGACGAGCTGCCAGAGTTTGATCGCAGGGTTCTGGAAGTCCTGCGTGAGCCTATGGAAACCGGAGAGATTTCCATCAGCCGTGCCGCGCGTCAGGTGATATTTCCTGCACGGTTTCAGGTCATTGGCGCGATGAACCCATGCCCTTGTGGCTATAGAGGACATCCGACCCTTGAATGCCAGTGTACGCCGCAGCAGGTGATGCGTTACCGGTCAAAAATTTCAGGCCCCTTGCTGGACCGGTTTGATCTGCATGTTGAGGTGCCGGTACAAGGCGGCGATATACTCATGCACTCAGGTGGCGATGGCGAAGCCAGTGCAGTGGTGCGTGAGCGAGTAATGCTTGCCAGGGAACGTCAAACGCGGCGCGGGTGTGTGAATGCCACATTATCGGGTCGTGACTTGCGAGATGCCTGTAGTCTTGAATGTTCAAGTGAAACCTTGCTTGCCGGCGCTATGGAAAAGCTTGGGCTATCGGCCCGGGCATTGCACAGGATACTCCGGGTGGCGCGCACCCTGGCGGATCTTGAGGGCTGCGAAGCTGTTTTGCAGTCGCATCTGGTGGAAGCCCTGGGTTACCGACAGTTTGATCGCCAGGCAGGTAAGAGCACTGTGGTATCCGCCTGACTGGCCCTACTCTGTTAAACTGTATGCAAATACCGTTAATCAGAACCGTAGCTGCGGTTAAGGATTGCAGATGACTGATCACAAAGAGCCGCAAGATGATAATGCTCCGAAACAGACGGCCAGCGACTCACCAATCACTACACGCAAAGGTGTCCGCAGTTTCGTGCTGCGCCAGGGGCGTATGACAGAAGGTCAGAAAAAGGCCTATGAACGCAGCTGGCCAAGATTTGGCTTGAGCCGTGAAAATGGCGTGATTGATCCGCGCCAGGTGTTTGGCCGGGATGCCATGCTCAACCTTGAAATCGGCTTTGGGATGGGGCGTTCTCTGGCCGAAATGGCCGAAGCCGCGCCGGAGCAGGATTTCATCGGCGTGGAAGTTCACCTGCCCGGCGTCGGAGCTCTGCTCAAGGAAATTGAGGACCGAGGGCTCGAAAACGTCCGTATTTACAACATAGACGCCAACGATGTGATTGATCTGTGCCTGCCGGATGCCTGTCTGGATCAGGTTATGGTGTTTTTTCCGGACCCCTGGCACAAAAAAAAGCATCACAAGCGCCGGCTTGTTCAGCCTGAGTTTGTTCAGCGCATCCGTCACAAATTGAGAGTGGGCGGCATCCTGCATCTGGCAACAGACTGGGAAAGCTACGCTGAGCACATGATGGAAGTAATGGGTGAATCTGAAGGGTTTGCCAATACTGAGGAGCAGGGCGAGTTTTCACCGCGCCCTGACTATCGCCCGGTTACCAAGTTCGAGAAGCGCGGTGAGAACCTGGGCCATGGCGTGTGGGATCTGTTGTTCCATCGCACCAATTAAAATTCTGGCTGAAGCTCTCTGAGCCTCTGTTCTCCTTGCCTGAATCAGCCCGGTGCCAATGGATGGCGTCGGGCTGCACGGATAATCACCAACCCTGCGATGCCCAACGTCAGAGCGGTAAACTTTGCTAGCGCACTGATGGCGGCGGCCAGACTGATGGCATCCGTTGGGGCCTCCAGATTATTCAGCAGCAACACGTTCTCTGTAACATCGGCCAGACCGGCGGCGATAAAAAGTGTTCGAATCCAGCGCGCAGTGTTGCGCTCGCGAACACCAGGCCTGTCCCGGGTGCAGTGCCGGGTCAGCAATATAAGAGTGAGGCAGTAAACGGGGATAAACAGAAAGTCCACCCACAGAGAAAGTCTTGCCCATTGCAGGCCTTCATCGCCCCAGCTCTGTGCAATAGCCAGCGCCTGCTCGGCACTTCCCGCTAACTGGTAGCTGACAATTCCCTGATGTGCCGATCCTGTTTTCAGGAATTGATTGATCACCAGTAGGGCAATCAAAAGAGCCAGAGTCGCAACCAGGCAGGCTTTCAGGCTTTTTGGCAAAGCCGGTAATCCCTTTTCTGTGTCCATTACAGAAAACGCTCCAAAAGACTGTTCAGATATCTTTGTCCCAGGGCTGTTGCCTGAAGTCGGTCGCTGAACAGCAGTTTATCTTCACGCAGTTTCTGAAGTTGTACCCCAACGGATGTCACGGGTAAACCCGTCCGTTCGAAAAAAAGGCTCTCATCCACACCTTTTCGCAGGCGCAGTGCGTTCATCAGGAACTCCAAAGGGAGTTCCTCTACGTCGATTTTTTCGCTCCCGGCGGTACGGCTGCCAATACGGTTCAGGTAGGCGTCCGGCTGCCGTGTTTTCCAGTAGCGCCTGATCGTGCCATCCGGCAGGCTGATTTTGCCGTGGCCACCCGCGCCCAGCGCCATATAGTCCCCGAACGACCAGTAGTTAAGGTTATGCCGCGAGGCCTTGCCGTCCCGGCACCAGGCCGACACTTCGTAGTCAGTAAAGCCTTGCTGGCGCAGATACTCACCGCCGCGCTCTGCGATTTCCCAGAGCAGGTCGTCGTCTGGCAGATCCGGTGGACGGCTATAAAACTCGGTATTGGGCTCCAATGTCAGCTGGTACCAGGACAGGTGCGGTGGTTCATGACTCATGGCGGATCTGAGATCTTCTAGAGCTTCTTCAGGAGTCTGATCAGGCAGGCCGTGCATCAGGTCCAGGTTGAAATTATCGAACCCGGCCTTTCTTGCTGTGTCGATCGCCCTGTGCGCCGCTGCGCTGTCATGAATACGCCCCAGGGCCTTCAGGTGAACCGGATTGAAACTTTGTACGCCAATGGAGAGACGGTTAATGCCGGCTTCACGGAAGGCTTCGAACCGACCTTCCTCCAGAGTCCCGGGGTTGGCCTCCAGCGTGATTTCCGCGTCCTCTGCGAAAGTGAGGCGCTCAGAGAGGCCCTTGAATAGTTTCCTGTAAAAATCGCCGCTCATCAGAGAGGGCGTTCCTCCACCAATAAAAACGGTTTCGATAGCTCTACCAGATGAAAATGCAAGGTCCTGGTCCAGGTCCTCAAGCAGGGCAGTCAGATAGGCGGACTCGGGAAGATCGCTTTGGATGGCATGAGAATTAAAATCACAGTATGGGCATTTACGCACGCACCAGGGCACATGAATATACAGGCTCAGAGGGGGAGTGACCGATGCCGGGACGATTGAGGTCACCGGTTCAGGACTCCGCCCTGAGTTGTTCCATCAGCAATGCCAGGGCGCGGCCCCTGTGGCTTATCCGGTTTTTTTCTTCCCGGGACAGCTCCGATGCGCTGCAGTTATGTTCCGGGCAAAGGAAGACAGGATCGTAGCCGAAACCGCCATTGCCCGTCGGCGCCCTGAGAATTGAGCCCGGCCAGCGGCCGTGGCAGATAATCGGGGTCGGATCGTCGGCGTGTCGAAGGTAAACCAGAACGCAGTGGAATTGTGCGCTGCGCTGTCCGTCGGGCACATCAACCATGGCTTCCAGAAGCGCATTCAGGTTATCGAGATCGGAAGCGCCAGCTCCGGCGTAACGTGCGGAACGAACTCCGGGTGCACCACCCAGTATGTCGACGGCCAGGCCGCTGTCGTCGGCGAGTGCGGGTAAACCGGTTTCTCGGGCGGCATGGCGTGCTTTAAGAATTGCATTCTCTACAAAGGTGACCGCCGGCTCTTCGGCCTCGCCAACGCCCAATTCGCCTTGCGGCACAGGGATAAAACCCAGCGGCGCAAGGAGATGGGTGAATTCGTTGATTTTGCCTTTGTTGTTGCTGGCGATAACAAGTTGTTCAGACATATTCCGCTCAGTCGTTGAAAAGGGTGTGGGCGAACCGTACCTGCAAGTCCCGAGTATGCCCGGTAGGTCGAGCGGTAACGTTGAACGTCATCAGTTCGCCGGCTGAGTACTGGTATTGGGCAATAAAGTAGACGGAGTCGCCTTCCTGTATTCTGCGGAATGCCAGAAATTTCACTTGTTGGATGTCGTTTGAAACTTTGCCTTCTACTTGCCCGGCTACGGTTTTCAAAATGCCATTTTCATCTTCTTGCATGATTGAAATATTGACCAGACCAATGCCTTTGCTGCGCTGCAGATTGTTGGCTTTTGCTGTCTCCGGGGTCAGAAAAGTACTGTTCAGCACGCTCCAGTTTACCTGGTAGTCTCCAAAGTCTTCCGAGCCGGCATGGGCAGGCAGGCTGATGAGGGCAGCGAGTAAGGCCGCTGTCGCCAAGGAAAGAATGCTGTGCAAGGTTCTATTTTTCATTGGGTTTTCTCCCGGGTAATACGGTAAATGGCGATTTCTCCCAACAGGTTCGGCCAAAAGCGCGCCAGCCAGTTGTTCTGGTGCTGACCGTCCACTACACGCCTGCTTTTGATGCGAATGCCTTTTTGCCGGCACAGTGCCTCAAAATCCTTGAAGGTGCATAGCCGTATGTTGGGCGTGTTATACCACTTATACGGAAGAGAATCGGATTCGGGCATGCGGCCGCTGAGAGCCAGTCCCCAGCGCAGGCGCCAATGGGCGAAGTTAGGGAAGGTAACAATGCCTTCGTTGCCAAGCCGCAGCATTTCGTCCAACACTTTGTCTGGGCGGCGTACTGCCTGCAATGCCTGCGTCATCAGCACAATATCAAAGCTGTTGTCTTCAAAGTTATCCAGCCCCTGGGTGTCCAGGTTCTGTTCAATCACCGAAACACCGCGGTTCATGCAGGTTGTGATGTGGTCCGGATTGATTTCCAGACCAAAGCCGCTGGCATTGCGCTCCCGCTTCAGGAAGTCGAGCAGGGTGCCGTCGCCGCAACCAAGATCCAGCACGTGATGGCCAGGCTTTACCCATTGCTGGATGATTTCAAGATCCGCCCTCATGCGCCCACCTCTCTGGCAACACGATCCATGTAGGCGGTGAAGATATCTGTGTAGCGCGGGGTTGGAATCAGGAACGCGTCGTGGCCCCAGGGCGCATCGATTTCTGCATAGCTGACTTTACGACGGGCTGAGATCATAGCGTTCACCATTTCTTCAGAGCGGGCCGGCGTAAAGCGCCAGTCGGTGCTGAAAGACAACACCAGAAACTCACAACTGGCTTTGGCGAGCGCTTTGGAAAGGTCTCCGCCGAACTCATAAGAGGGATCAAAATAGTCCAGCGCCCGGGTCATCAGCAGGTAAGTGTTGGCGTCAAAGACCTCCGAAAAGCGTTCACCCTGGTAGCGGAGATAGCTTTCCACCTGAAACTCGGCATCGTAGCCAAACTTGTAAGCCTGATCTCTCAGTTCGCGGCCAAATTTTTCACCCATGGAGGCGTCCGAGAGGTAGGTGATGTGGCCCACCATTCTGGCCAGCATCAGGCCGCGACGGGGCAGGGTGTCGAAATCGTAGTACCGGCCGTCATGAAATTCCTGGTCTGATGTAATGGCTTGTCGCGCGACCTCATTGAAGGCGATGTTTTGTGCTGTCAGGCGAGGGCTGGAGGCGATGGCCACAGAATGCTTCAGGCGATCCGGGTAGTCCAGGCTCCATTGCAGGGCCTGCATGCCGCCGAGAGAACCGCCCACGACAGCTGCCCAGCACTCAATACCGAGGCGATCCGCCAGCAGAGCCTGGCTCTTTACCCAGTCACCAACGGTGACGACCGGGAAGTCCGGGCCGTAGGGCTTGCCCGTAGACGGATTGGTTGAGTTAGGGCCGGTACTGCCGTGACAGCCGCCCAGGTTATTGAGGCTGACCACAAAAAAACGATTTGTATCCACGGGCTTGCCAGGCCCGATGCAGGTATCCCACCAGCCTGGCTTGCGATCATCTACGGAGTGGTAGCCGGCGGCATGATGGTTTCCGCTCAGTGCGTGGCATATGAGTACGGCATTGCTGCGATCAGCATTGAGTTCGCCATAGGTCTCGACCACCAGGTCATAATGTTCAAGTGCTTGTCCGCACGCCAGCTCAATGGGCGTTTCAAAATGATACGTCTGTGGGGTGACTACCCCGACAGAATCCACGGGCATGGGATCGGGCATCGGTGCGAGAAGTTCCTGGTTCGGTCCGTTAGTGACTGCTTTGCTGGTCGGGGCGAAAACCTCCACCAGCGAAGCAGTTTAAAGGCGGGCCGTCACGGCTGCAACCGACAGGCTATGTGGCGACTAGATAGCACCAGAAATATTAACGACTTTCTGCTGAATCATCGTGGGGGCAGGTTTACGGATCTGTCGCTGCATGGCGTCGGCCAATTCCAGTTGTCGGCGCAAGTCGCTGATGGTGTTGCCCAGGCGCTCACGCTCGCAGCGACCGTCACGGTCGCTTCTTACCATGTCCCGAAGGCGCCGTATCTGGTGCTCCAGCAATTGTTTCTGTTCCATGGAGTATTGCATGATCGGCAGCAATGCTTCTGAGGGCCAGCGCTCCACATCCTGGCGTACACGGGCATGCAGGGTTCTGGCTTCACTTACCATCACATTGAAAAAGCGCTGAACCAGCACGGACTGCTCGGTAAGAAGATTCCTGGGGCTGGCACGGAATCGCCGGGCCTTTTTGCGCAGTTCCCTGATAGCAATAACATGCCGGCCGGCACGCAGCGGAATGGGTTCCAGATGTCGGGCGCGGGTATCCTCGTTATACCGGCGATATATGGCGCCGACCATTTTCTCTGCCAGGCGCCCTTCACTGAGCAGGTTGCTGAAATCGCTTTCCAACATTTCAAAAAACTGGTCCATTGCGCTGTTCATGCCCGCTGTGGTCCAGCTTTTCGACATGTTTTTGCGGATCGTCTCGGCATGGGTTTCAAAGCGATCTTCGGCAACAAGGCTTTTGAGCATATCACCCTGGGAGCCCATCAAGCGTCGGCTTGAGCGCAGTGTGATCAGCTTTTTATAATAGAATTCGTAATCTTTCTGGGCACGATCGGCCAGCCGGGCGAGGGCTGCTTTGTCAATGGTGGCGCCGGAGCAGGCCTGCGACTCTTCTTCGAGAGAGTCAAGACGGGTCTGCATCGCGGCCTGACTATTCTGCAGCATACCCAGCAGATCATTGATCAGACTTTGCGTGATCAACTGCTCTTTGTGCATCAGAATGCGCTGGATGATCAACTGTTCCAGATTGCCGATGTTGGAGCGGGCAAACAGGTTGTTGTCTTTTTTAACTCTGGCGACCAGCCCCTG
This sequence comes from Marinobacter sp., assembly GCF_048259445.1. Taxonomy (GTDB): domain Bacteria; phylum Pseudomonadota; class Gammaproteobacteria; order Pseudomonadales; family Oleiphilaceae; genus Marinobacter. The sequence goes on from NZ_JBLXHQ010000010.1 coordinate 102,513, forward strand.
CTTGGCGGAAAGGGGTATTACATCCTGCTGCCGGATGCCCAGATGATCCGCGGTATACCCGCGCACCCGCTCGATGGCTTCGTTGGTGTGCTTGTCGCCCTGAAGATCGTCCCAGAGCACGTCTATCTTGTTCAGCACCGCAAAGCGACCTGCACGGTGGTCGGCGTGCTCGGTATCTATGTATTCTTTCCAGATGGTCATATCGCTGGCGGTAACACCGGTATCAGCGCTTAGTACAAAGATAATGGCATGAGCTCTTGGCAACATGCTGATGGTGAGCTCGGGTTCTGAGCCGAGCGCGTTAAGACCAGGTGTGTCAAGAATGCGCAGGCCGCGCTCGAACAGAGGGTGGCGAATACTGATCTGGGCATTGCGCCAGGCGGGGACCAGAACGTTGCCGGGGTTGTTGCGATCATGCTCGAGCATGCCTTCGTCAAAGCCGAGCGCTCGCGCCTGATCGGGATCAACACTTTTAACCCGGGCGACTTCTCCCAGGATCTCTCGCATTATTTCAGGATCCCGCTCATCCAGACCGTGCTTTACCCAGCGCTCGGGCTGTTTGCGTAATTGCTGTAGAGACAGCTTACCGGTGCGGGTCTCTATGGGGAGTAGCATCAGGTAGTTTTCGTTGGCGCTGCGGTCAAAAAACAGCTCGGTCGGGCACATGGTTGTGCGTCCGGCCTGGGAGGGCAGCATGCGTTGACCAAACTCGGAGAAAAACAGCGCGTTTATCAGCTCTGTTTTGCCACGGGAGTATTCACCCACAAATGCAATGGTGAGCTCGTCCTCAATCAACAGCTCAAGGCCATGACGGATCCGCGTGCTGATGTCGTCAGAGAACAGGTTGTTATCCTGGAGCCACAGCCGGTAACGGCCGATCTGGCGGATCAGCTCTTTTTTCCAGTTGTGGTACGCCTCTACCTGTTGAGTCAGGTGTCCCTGATGATTCATCGGATTTTCCTTCTACACGACTTCTGGCGTTCCCCGGGCAGGTTCGCGGAGACCCACGTGGCGACGAATGGTGACGCATGAGTTGATTAATTACGGTTAATACTAGCTTGTTCCCGGGAATTTTGCGGCCGGGTGTTTGCAGGTGTGTGGTTATTGTAGACATGATTTGAACGAAAAAAGCCGCAAAATCAACGAAGTGAAGATGCGGCTAGGGGATCAGTTTTTTTGTGGAGAACTGTTACAAATTGTTTGTTTGTGACGTGGTTTACAGTCCCAGGCCAATGGCCCCGAGGCCGACCGCAACTTTCATATGATCAATAACAACAGACAGCACGTTAAGGATCAGGAAAACAATGATGGGTGACAGGTCCAGTCCGCCCATGGATGGCATCAGTTTTCTCACGGGTCGCATGACAGGTTCAGTGATCTGGGCGACCAGCTGTATTGCCGGGTGACTGCTGCCTGGAGCAATCCAGCTGACGACGACAACAGCGATAACAGACCAGAAGTATATTTTGACGATCAGGTCCAGAACGGAAACCGCGCCCCAAACCAGGAGTATGAGTGGGTTGAATGATGGAATGCCGCCGCTCAGAGCGATAAGAATCAGGAAGAAAGTGATCGCCTGAATCAGAACAGCAAGAACCAGAGCCGCACCGTCAATTCCGCCCCAGCCAGGAATGAATCGGCGCAAAGGTCTGAGCAAAGGGTTGGTGGCCTTTACCGCAAACTGGGAAATCGGGTTGTAAAAGTCGGCCCGAGCCAGTTGCAGCAAAAAGCGCAGCAGTATGATCGTCATGTAAAAGGTAGACGCGATCAGCAGGATCGTAATCAGGATGTCTGCCAGCATGTAGCTGTTTCTCCGTTGTCAGTGACTGTTTTACTCTTTGCCTGCCAGTTCTTTGGCCATTTCTTCCGAGCGCTTGTAAGCGGAGCTATACGCCTTGTTCACAAGATCGCGCATTCCGCCTTCCTCAAATGTCTTGACTGCTTGCTCGGTTGTACCACCCGGTGACATGACGTTTTTCTTCAGTTGAGCCGGGTCATGTTCACTTCTGGCCGCCATCTCAGCGGCACCTGCCATGGTTTGAATGGCCAGTTGCCGAGCTGTTTCCGGGTTTACACCGGCTTTGGTTGCGGCTGCCTCCAGGGCTTCCAGCATCAGAAAAAAGTAGGCCGGGCCACTGCCTGAAAGCGCAGTTACGCCATGCAGCAGAGCTTCATCCTCAACCCAAACGGCAATGCCTATGCCTTCAAAAACTGACTGAACCATTTTCTTCTGGGCGTTGCTGACACTGGTGTTGGCAAACAAGCCTGCTGCCCCCTTGCCAACCAGCGAGGGTGTGTTCGGCATTACTCGTACAATAGGCAGACCGCCACCGAGCCACTCATCAAGTGTATCCGCACCCAGGCCTGCTGCGATCGATACCATTAAAGGGCGTGTATTCTGGGCAATGGGAGCTATGTCGCGGCAGACGTCGGCCATTGCCTGGGGCTTCACTGCGAGAACAACCATGTCTGCCTGCTGAGCGCAGTAGCGGTTGTCTGTTGTTACGCTAATCCCAAAACGTTTGCGAATGGATTGCAGGTGACCATCATCTGGTGCGCTTGCCCATATATTGCTGGCTTTGAATCCGCTATCCAGCATGCCGCCAATAATAGCGCTGGCCATATTACCGGCACCGATAAACGAAATGGTTGGTGATTTGCTCAAGGTCTGCTCCAACGGTTATTCGGTTAGACATTCGGATCCGATAATAGCAGGAACCGGTCAATTCAGCTCTTGCCTGGTCGTGCGCCGAAGACGGCCGTACCAATACGAACCCAGGTGGCGCCTTCTGCAATCGCCATTTCGAGATCGCCGGACATCCCCATGGATAAAGTGTCCAGTGGCCCGGCGTCCGGGTATTCCTGTCGCAGCTTTTTCAACGTGTTTGCAAGTTTGCGAAAACTCGCCCGAAGCGCTGACTCGGCCTGCTCCGGATCAGGGATTGCCATAAGTCCACGTAGAGCGAGCCCCGGCAGCTGACCTATTTCCGGTACGAGCTCGGGCAAGTCCTCCGGCTGGCATCCGGATTTGCTGTCTTCATTATTGATGTTGACCTGAAGACAAATATTCAAGGGCGGCAATCCTGTTTCCCGTTGCTCGCTGAGGCGGCGAGCAATTTTCAGGCGGTCCACACTGTGCACCCAGGAAAAAGCCGACGCGATCTGCCGGGTTTTATTGGACTGTATAGGGCCGATAAAATGCCAGTCTATATCCACCAGATCGGCAAGTGCTGCAATTTTATCCAGGGCTTCCTGAAGGTAGTTCTCCCCGAATGCCAGTTGGCCGGCAGCCACAGCTTCTCGCAGTTCTTCTGGCGAGCGCGTCTTGCTGACCGCCAACAAGCTCACAGAATCGGGCTCCCGGCCCGCCTGCAATGTTGCTTTTTGTATGCGTCGGGTTACGCTCCCGATGTTGTCTGCTATGCTGCTCATATTACCAAATAGTCGTGTTGGGTCTGCCTGTTCGATGGCGATACGTTACTCGCAGGTCACTGAAATGCCAAGTGATCGCAGACAGGTTGTGCCAGACAGACGCTACCTGTGTGAAAGAAAAGCCTTCCGAGGACTTCTATGGACATTACTGAACTGCTTGCCTTCTCGGCGAAACAGGGTGCGTCTGACCTGCACCTTTCCGCCGGCCTGCCTCCTATGATTCGTGTTGACGGTGATGTTCGCCGCATCAACCTTCCGCCCCTGGAGCACAAAGAAGTTCACGGGCTTATATACGACATCATGAACGACAAGCAGCGTAAGGACTACGAGGAATTTCTGGAAACAGACTTTTCCTTCGAAGTGCCGGGTGTCGCCCGCTTCCGTGTTAACGCTTTTAACCAGAATCGCGGGGCCGGTGCCGTATTCCGTACCATCCCCTCGAAAGTTCTGACTATGGAAGACCTGGGCATGGGCCAGGTGTTCAAGGATGTGTCTTCTGTACCGCGAGGGCTTGTGCTGGTAACCGGGCCGACGGGTTCCGGTAAGTCCACCACGCTGGCCGCAATGATTGATTACATTAACGATACCCGCTATGAGCACGTTCTCACCATAGAAGACCCGATTGAATTCGTGCACGACTCGAAGAAGTGCCTGGTTAACCAGCGGGAAGTGCATCGGGATACGCTGGGCTTTAACGAAGCACTGCGTTCCGCGTTGCGGGAAGACCCCGATATCATTCTGGTAGGTGAGCTGCGAGATCTTGAGACCATCCGTCTGGCGCTTACTGCGGCGGAAACCGGTCACCTGGTGTTCGGCACCCTGCACACCACTTCAGCGGCAAAGACCATTGACCGGGTGGTGGACGTATTCCCGGCGGAAGAAAAGTCTATGGTGCGTTCCATGCTTTCGGAGTCACTTCAGGCCGTTATTTCTCAGACGCTGATGAAGAAAATGGGCGGTGGCCGCATAGCGGCTCATGAAATCATGATTGGTACAGCCGCGATCCGTAACCTGATTCGCGAAGACAAAATTGCCCAGATGTATTCATCGATCCAGACTGGCGCTTCGCTCGGTATGCAGACGCTGGACCAATGCCTTGAGCGTTTGCTGCAGAAAGGTTTGATTTCGAGAGAGTCTGCGCGGGCCAAGGCGAAAATGCCTGATAATTTTTGACCCTCTGCTTGTGGCGAGTCGTTGTATAAAAAGAACATAGGTAATTAAAGATGGAATTCGAAAAGCTTCTTCGACTGATGGTTGAAAAAGGAGGATCAGACCTCTTTATCACAGCCGGCGTTCCGCCCAGCATGAAAGTGAACGGTAAAGTGTTGCCGGTCACCAAAAACGCATTAACGCCAGAGCAGACAAGGGAGTTTGTATACGGCTCGATGAATGAAAAGCAGCGAGTCGAGTTTGAGGAAACTCATGAGTGTAACTTTGCTATCAGCGCTCGCGGTATTGGTCGCTTCCGGGTGAGTGCGTTTTTCCAGCGCAACCTGTGCGGCATGGTGTTGCGACGGATTGAAGTAAAAATTCCTCAGATTGATGAGCTGTCGCTGCCAGAAATAATCAAAGAACTGGCCATGACCAAGCGTGGCCTGATCATGTTTGTGGGAGCGACGGGTACAGGTAAATCGACGTCGCTGGCGGCTATGCTCGGGCATCGCAACCGGAATAGCCGGGGGCATATCATTTCCATCGAAGACCCTATCGAGTTCGTGCATCAGCACCAGGGCTGTATCGTTACGCAGCGGGAAGTCGGTATTGATACTGAAAGCTTTGAAGTGGCGCTGAAAAACACGCTGCGCCAGGCACCCGACGTTATTCTTATTGGTGAGGTGCGTACCCGTCAGACCATGGAATATTCCGTTCAGTTTGCTGAAACGGGTCACCTCTGCCTTGCAACACTGCACGCCAACAACGCCAACCAGGCACTTGACCGGATTATCCAGTTTTTCCCGTCGGAGCAGCATAACCAGATCTGGATGGACCTGTCCCTGAACCTCAAGGCTATCGTGGCGCAGCAACTGATCCCGACGCCGGATGGTAAAGGTCGTAAGGCTGTAATTGAAGTTTTGATCAACACACCTTTGGTGGCAGACCTGATTCGTAAGGGTGAGGTGCATAAACTGAAGGGCTTGATGTCCAAGTCTAACGAATCCGGCATGCGGACCTTCGATCAGGCTCTGTATGAACTTTATGCGGAAGGCTCTATAACCTACGAAGATGCGCTGGCACACGCCGACTCTGCGAATGACCTGCGCCTGATGATAAAACTGGGCACCGATGCCCAGGGGGCAGACCAGTTGTCATCCTCTGTTGATAAGCTGACCATTCAGGACAACTGACAAAACAGATTCCGCCGAAAGGCCTAAACGGTTAGTTTTTCAAATCAGTAGCTTTAGCATTTGAGGCCGCTGGCCACAGCTGCGTATACTCCGCCCCACAATACAAAGGAGATGCCGCTGTTATGAATTCCAAACTTCTTACCCGCGCTATTCGGCTGGCCACGCTGGCCGCAGTAGCGGCCCCCGTCAGCGTCTTTGCTGGCGGTTTTTCCCTGAACGAGCAAAGTGCCAGCGCCATGGGTGTTGCGAACGCCGGAGCTGTTGCGAATCCTGAGAATGCTACCACTGTATTTTTTAATCCGGCGGGCATGAGCCAGTTAAAGGGTACGAACCTTTCTTTTGGTGCTGCAGTTCTGGATATCGACGCAGAGGCTAAAAGCGCTCGTGGAACCAACCAGCTTGGTCAGCCTATTTCTGGCGGGCGTGGTGGCGACATCGCGGATATGGCCGTCTTGCCAAACCTTTATCTGACCCATGAAATCAATGAGTCGATAGACGTTGGTTTCGGTATTCACGCACCTTATGGTTTGGCTGCTGATTATGACGACGACTTTGTCGGGCGTTTCTTTGCAGATGAAACCGAGCTCACAGCCCTCTCGTTTACGCCAGCCATCTCTGTAAACAATGGCCAGGGGTTGTCGATGGGTCTCGGCCTCAACGTATTGTACGTTGAAGGCAAGCTCACCAAGTTTCTGGATAATTCGGGCAGGAATTTCGGAGCTCCCAACGGATCCTTCGCGCCAGGGGAAGGTTATGTTGATATCGAGGGCGACGATATCGGCGTTACTTTTCAGGTCGGCTTTTTATATGAACTGAATGATCGAACCCAATTCGGGCTGAAAGCGCAGACAGGCACAGAAGTGGACTTGAAAGGCGATGCCAAATTTTCCAATTTGGCCGTCGTCACTCCTGCGGGTACCCCTATGCCTCCAGGGCCTGGAGTTTCTGTACCGCTCAACTCTACGGAGCCAGCAAAGGTTCCACTTGCAATACCGGAAAGCATCACAGCCGGTGTCCGACACAGGCTGACCGATGACGTTACAGTTCTGGCGGGTGCAACTTACTCCCGCTGGAGCCGATTCGAGTCTCTGGATATTTATGGAACCGATTCCAGCCAGCCTGTTACGAGCCAGAGCCCGGGTGGCATGCCTGACCAGCTCACCCACACGCCCGAAGAGTGGCGTAATACCTGGCAGCTCAACGTGGGTGGCATCTGGCAGGCAACACCTGCCTGGGCTTTGAAGGCCGGGTATGCGTGGGATGAGTCGCCGGTTGACCAATATGTTACCGCACGTATCCCTTCCAGTGATCGTCATTGGCTGACGTTGGGCGCGCAATGGAACTCGGGTCAAAGCGGTTGGACGGTAGATGCTGCAGTAGGCACTCTGTTGTTTACCGATGACCCGCAAGTGTCAGATAAATCTTATGAATTAACCTCGGCAGGCACCATTCCGAAGGCAACAGACCCGAACTCTTCCTATGAAGGTGAGTACGAGCTTGAGGCCTGGAGTGCTGCGGTCCAGATCAGTAAAGCCTTCTGATCCGTTTGTTTTACCTGGAGGCTGGTTCCATTTCCGGATTCAGCCTACCACTTGCCCCCGGTATATTCTCTTTGTGTGCCGGGGCTCTTCCCCGAAGCCGCCCTCTTTTTGCTCACGCTGATCTTCCATGATCGGTTGCCCCCGGTACGTTTTTTGTGCCAAGTCTTGTTCTTCATCCTGTGTTTGCAACTCGGGCACTCGCTGTTTTAGTGTTTCCCAAGTATGAATCAGATGACGGGAGCGTGTTTTGCTCGCATAGTCGGCCAGGTGTTGCTCCAGATTCGCTTCGTCGAAATGAAGTTTTACTCCGAATTCCGATTGGATCAGGCGCCGGCACTGGTGTACCAGCTTTAGCAGGGAAGGATCGAACAGCCAGCTGCGTTCAGTCGCTATTGGGTTCATGGAAAGGCCTCACATCGGTGTCACTGCATCGGGTTTTATCCCGGACCTGCGGATTAATGCAGGTTTTGTGCCGTCTAGAAGATATAGCAAAATCACCGGTCTGTGAGAGGCAGCTGGGGAGATGCGCTCCGTTTCTGTGCAGGCCATGCTAAATGCGAACAGAAACGGGGCGTTACGTGTCGGTATCGGAGGTTAGTGAGCCTCATCCCAGTTGTCACCTGTGCCGGCTTCAACCAGGAGTGGAACCTTCAGGCTGGCGGCAGCGGACATACGTTGAACCAGGCCTTCTTTGACCTCTTCCAGAGATTCTTCCCGCACTTCGATGATGAGTTCATCGTGTACTTGCATGGTCATGCTGGCATCGTTTGCGTGTTCTTTGCGCAGCCAGCTGTCTACTTCAATCATCGCCCGCTTGATGATATCCGCTGCGGTACCCTGCATAGGCGCGTTAATGGCAGTACGTTCGGCTGCCTGTTGAAGCTGTTTGTTACGCGCATTGATTTCCGGCAGGTACAGGCGTCGACCGAACAAAGTTTCAACATAACCATCGTCGTGGGCCTGTTTGCGGATGTTGTCCATATATTGCAAAACACCCGGGTAGCGCTCGAAATACCGATCAATATACTGCTGGGCAACCTTGCGCTCCACATCCAGCTGGCGGGCCAGCCCGAACGCGGACATACCGTAAATCAGGCCGAAGTTGATGGCTTTGGCACTGCGCCTTTGGTCACTGTTTACGTCCTCCAGGGCAACACTGAAGACTTCTGCGGCGGTTGCTTTATGAATATCTTCGCCATGTTCAAAAGCTGTCAGAAGACCTTTGTCCCCGGACAGGTGGGCCATGATCCTGAGCTCTATCTGTGAGTAGTCAGCCGCGATAAGTTTGCAGCCTTTTTCTGCAATAAATGCCTGGCGAATACGCCGGCCCTGCTCAGTGCGCACAGGAATGTTCTGCAGGTTGGGCTCGGAGGATGAGAGCCGCCCGGTAGCCGTAACTGCTTGATGGTAAGAGGTGTGTACCCGCCCGGTGCGGTGATGGATCAGCTCTGGCAAGGTATCCGTGTAGGTTGACTTGAGTTTGCTCAGGCTGCGATGTTCGAGAATCAGTCTCGGAAGTTCGTGCTCGTGTGCCAGCTCTTGCAGGACGGGCTCTGCTGTAGAGGGTGCCCCTTTGGGTGTTTTTTTGATGACCGGCAGCCCCATCTTCTCGTAGAAAATGACTTGTAATTGCTTGGGCGAGCCCAGGTTGAAGTTCTCGCCGGCGACTTCGTGGGCGTTCTTCTCCAGCTCGGCCATCCGCTCTGCCAGTTCCTGGCTGTGTTGGCGCAGAGTGTTGGCTTTTATCAGTATGCCGCGCTGTTCCATGCGGGATAAAACAGGTACCAGGGGAAGGTCAATATCCTCATAAACTGACTGCAGCTTTCCAGTCGCGGCCAACTGTGGGCGCAGAACCTGATGAAGGCGCAGGGTTATGTCGGCGTCTTCGGCGGCATAGGGGCCCGCCTTTTCCAGCTCCAGCTGGTTAAAGGTAAGCTGTTTGGCGCCTTTGCCGGCAATGGATTCAAAGGTAATGGTTTCTTCGTCCAGGTAGTTCCTGGCTAGAGTGTCCATGTCATGGCGGGATGACACGGAATTGAGCACATAGGACTCCACCATGGTGTCTTCAGCGATACCTTCCAGGCAGATGTCGTGGTTAGCCAGTACGTTCTTGTCGTACTTCAGGTTCTGGCCAACTTTCTTCTGTTTGGGGTCTTCCAGCAGAGGTTTGAGCTGAGCCAGCACCTTTTCGCGATCAAGCTGCTCTGGCGCTCCCATGTAATCGTGGCCGAAGGGTACATAAGCCGCTTCGCCCGCTTCTACCGCGAAGGATACACCCACCACTTCAGCACTCATATAGCGCAGGCTGGTGGTTTCAGTGTCAAACGCGAAGAGCTCGGATTTCCTGAGCCGTTCGACCCACTCGTCGAGCTCTTCCTGATTGACGATTACGCTGTAGCGTTTTTCCTGGGGTGTTGGCGCGCTGTTGTCAGCGGGTTCTGCTGTTTTGCTGTCGCCGGCTTCGCCAGTTTCCGGTGTCTTGGCCTCCAGCTCGGCAATCCAGCTGCGCAGCTCGTACTCGCGAAACAGTGTCAGCAACTCCTCATCATTTTGCTGCCGTTCTTTCAGGTCTTCCAGGCCAAAGTCCAGGGCAACGTCCATCTTGATTGTGGCCAACTCACGGCTCAGAGGCAGGGTATCTATGGCTTCTCGTAAGTATTCACCAATCTTGCCTTTGATTTCGCCCGCATGCTCAATCACGCTGTCCAGGTTATCGTAAGCTTCGAGCCACTTGACTGCCGTTTTCGGACCGCATTTATTGACGCCGGGAATGTTATCGACTTTGTCGCCAACCAGAGCCAGATAATCAATGATCTGGTCGGGGCGAACGCCAAACTTCTCTACCACACCGTTCCGGTCCATCCGGGTTTCAGTCATGGTGTTGATCAGCGTTACGTGATCGCTGACCAGTTGGGCCATATCCTTGTCGCCGGTTGAGACCACGACATCGATGCCTTTACTGGTAGCTTCCTCGGCCAGAGTGCCAATCACGTCGTCGGCTTCTACGCCTTCTACAATCAGCAGTGGCAGCCCCATGGCTCTTACCATCTGGTGGATAGGCGCAATCTGCATTGCCAGATCGTCCGGCATGGGAGGGCGGTTGGCTTTATACTCATCGTACAGGTCATGGCGAAAGGTTTTGCCTTTGGCGTCGAAGACGACAACAAGCTTCGAGCCGGGGAAGTCCTGTTCCAGGCGCCGGATCATCGAGATAACGCCTTTGATGGCGCCAGTAGGATGGTTTTTGCTGGTGGTCAGTGGCGGAAGTGCATGATAAGCACGGAATAAATAGGACGAACCGTCCACAAGCACCACAGGTGGGGTCTTTTGTTCAGTCATGTCAAAACGGATCCGGATTCTGATTGAAGCGTGGGTTGGCTTGTGCAACTCTGTACTTAATTCGATGAACAAAAGGGTATCACGAAAATGAAACGAATCGCCTGTTCCGCATTGCTGCTTGTCTGCGGCCTCGGATCTGCGTTGGCACAGGAAAGCGGTGCTCTGGATAAGACCGTCGTTGAAACGCCCAAAGAGCCGGTCGTGATTTCTGATTATCAGTCATCCAGTGAGGGGCCACAGATTGTTATCCGGCCCGGCGATGATGAGGTGTTCTATGAGTACCGGGTGAACGGGCAGCTCATGGAAATAAAGGTGGTGCCCGAAGTCGGACGTGAGTATTACCTCGTCCCCGCGGACGGCGGTGGCTGGATCCGGGAAACTGATTCCGACATGCTGGTGCCGAGCTGGATTTTGTTCCGCTGGTGAGCTTCTGTTCAGATCAGATCGACCATTACGGCTGAGGATCGCCTGCTTTCCAATCCCTGTGCGTCAATCGTTGTGATCGCAAATTCGTATGCGCCGGGCGGCAGCTGTGTGAGCGGCTGGCTTGTTCGCTCGGGGCTGTTAACCGGAATCACGTTGAAGCGAGTCTCATGCCGTAAACGATAGTAGATCCGGAATCCGGCAATCTGATCAGGCTTTAACGCGGAACCGTCTTCCCGTGTAGTGGGTGCGCTCCAGCTGAGCGCTTTGGGTGGCTTCGCTTTTTCTTCGGGGCCTTCCCCGGTTGTTCCTTTTCCTAATGTTTCAAATAATCCATCAGTGGCCGTGCCCAGCCGTTCATTTGCGAGTTCCGATGCGCGGAGAGCTGTTGTGCGGGTGCCCCGGTCATCCTCCTGGCAGCCGGACAGCATTATCATTGCAGAGATAAAAATAATAAGTGGCAGGTGGGTAAGCACTGGCTCCTTTCCTTAACGAGGGGGAAGCCTTTGAGAAGGTATAGCGCCCCGGATGGCTTTCTTGATAGTGATGGTATTGCAGTTTCTGTTTCCGTTGGGCTCGCAGAACCGGGGTAAAAAGGGAAGGCAGGCTGCAAAAACAGTTTTGCATTATGCGGGTCAGGGAGCGTGTGGCAAGTAAATAATCCGTAAAATAACCTATATGCTTCATGCTAAAGGTGCTGGCTTTTAGTATGAACATTCTAATTTTACCCCGTAACCTTGGTTACAAGATCAAAGAAAAGCTTTCATCTTAAAGTCCATCGAGTAACCACTCCCGATGATAAACGATAAGGGGAAGGCTCAAGAGAACTTCAGTAAACCAAGGAGAATTATCATGGGTAAACTTAAAACATATCAGGAACAGCTTCAGGAAATCGTAGACAAAGGCATCAACGCTGCTGAAGAGCAGCAGAAGAAGCTGGCGGCCAAGCCATTTGACTACGCAGAGAAGCTGGAATCAGAAGCGCGTGAGTACAGTGTCAAGACACTGCGCACCCGTTACAACGGCTACAGCGACAGCCTTTTTGGCCAGCTGCGCACCCTGAACAGCCGCTTTGGCAGCTTTGCAGCCGATCTGGTGGCCAAGCTTGAGAAAGAAGCAGTTGAAGGCGCAGACGCAGTATCTGAAGTTGCAGACGATGTTTCCAAAGCAGCGCAGGATGCCAAGAAGTCTGTAGAGGCCAAGAAGCCTGCAGCCAGCAAGCCGGCTGCAAAGAAAAAAGCTACAGAGAAGAAAGAAGCTGCTTCAGCCTGATTTAAGGTGAGGCAGTAGAACCGGCACGAAGTGAGTGCTGGTGTACGAAAAGGGGCGCCAAGCTGAGTTTTGGCGCCCCTTTGTTGTCTGGTTGATAGTGTTCAGGAATGTATTGCCTTGAAGGCGGATTAGTCAGCGGTAGTGTCTGGGTCCAGTGACAGCGTGCGGGTCTCGCCAGTAACTTTCTCAAGCCGTTTTATATCGTCTTCGAACGACTGTATCAGAGCGTCTGTTTCCTGGGTTTGCCAGGAGATTTCTCTCTCGATATCGCGAATCTGCGATTCCAGCCGACGGATCTTGTCGAGAGTTGCATCCGGTATTTTCTGTCCGCTACGCTCCATATTGGCAGCCCGGCTCTGCTCGCTGTCGAGTTGGCTTGAGATAACGGAGATGTTGCCTCGCTTGAGCTGAATCAGGCCTCGCAGTTCACTAAGTTTGCGGTGCATGGCCCTGATTGCCTGGTCCGGATGGCTGAAGCGCTTGAGTAGTTGAGCGTCTTTCTCGCGCTGAATGGCGAGTTCTGCCTGGCGCTGTTTTTCGGCTTCGCGAGCTAAGATTTCATCTTCTGTTGGCGCCGGCGGTATGACCTCCACGACGCGGCCATTGGAGTTCAGGATGTCGTAGCCGCGCTTTGTGGCTTGTTGAGGAATAGTGTTGCTGATTACGACCTGGCCGGTTTCGTCTGTGTAACGATACATGCCCGCTTCCGCATGGGTTGCTATACCTAATGTCAGCAAGAGTGCAGAGGCCGTGGCTGAAAATGCGATCAGGCGCTTGTGCATCAGTCAGACTCCGTAAAGTTCCCGGTAGCTGGCAACTTTTGCGGCGTGGCCAGAAAACTCCGGGTTGTTCTCAAGATAGTCCAGAACCTGTTCCAGACGTATGATACTGACCACCGGAATGCCGAATTCGCTTTCCACTTCCTGTATGGCGGAGAGCTCGCTGTTACCCCGCTCCTGTCGATCCAGGGCGATCAGTACACCCGCGGGCTCTGCGCCCGAGGCATGAATAAGGTCGATGGACTCGCGTATGGCTGTACCGGCGGTAATTACATCATCGACGATTAGTACTTTACCCTGCAACGGTGCGCCAACAATATTACCGCCTTCGCCGTGATCTTTCTTTTCTTTACGGTTAAAGGCGAACGGCTTGCTGTCGCCCTCGCGGGCCAGCGCCATGGCAGTGACGGTTGCCAGCGGAATGCCCTTATAGGCAGGCCCGAAAATGATGTCATAATCCAGACCGCTGCGGGCGATGGCTGAGGCATAGGCCTTACTGAGCTGCAGCAGGTCGTCCCCGGTGTTAAAAAGCCCTGCATTAAAGAAGTATGGGCTGGTGCGACCGGACTTGAGTGTAAAATCACCAAAGCGAAGTACGTTACGGCGGATGGCGAATTCAATAAAATTTTGCTGATAGTCGTGCATGGCAAGGCTTCTGGCGGGTGTGGATCTTTTAATAACGCGTAAAAACGGTATCATACACACAAACCGAATCAGGGAATACGTATGCGGGTAGTATCAATCAGCGTCAATGGTCTTGCCCGGGCCGTTGAAAAGGGTTTTTTTGACTGGCTGGCCGAGCAGGATGCAGATGTTGTCTGTGTTCAGGATCACCGTATGCGGGCTTATGAGATTGAGGATCAGAACCTTATCCCTGAAGGGTATGAGGCTTACTTCATAGATGGCGAAAATAATGAGGATGGTGGCGTGGGAATATACACGCGGCATTTCCCCAAAGCCATCATGTACGGTTTCGCCAATGAGCAGGCGGATCGTGAAGGGCGTTTTATTCAGGCGGATTTTGATAAGGTTTCGGTTGCCTGTGTGTTGGCTCCCTGCGCCCTTGGTCGCGAAGAAGAGCTGATCAGTGAGGACGATCTGACGGTTCTCGACCATAAAGATGATTTTATGGACGCGTTTGGCCTGCACATGCAGAAAACGCTTCGTAAACGTCGCCAGTTTATTTTCGGAGCTAATCTTCAGACGGCACATCATGTGACGGATGCCAGCCCTCTCTATCATAAGTTGGACTTTTCCGGCTTTCTGCCACATGAGCGGGCCTGGCTGGATCGCTTGTTTGATGAGATGGGTTGCGTGGATGCGTTCCGTGATATCAACAAGCAGAGCAATCAGTTCACCTGGTGGCCGGAGCAAACCGAGGGTTCGCGCAAGAATGCGGGTATTCGGGTGGATTACCAGCTTATGACACCGGGTATTCGCAAGACCATTCAGGATGGCTGGATTGATAGCACGACCCGCTTTTCAGATCACGCTCCGGTGATTATGGATTACGATATCGAAATCGGCATGTGATCGTAGGCCGCGTGTCCGGCGGGGGAAGCCTTTCCGGAACACGCTACAAGCACATCCTTGTGCGCTCGACTCCGGCCGTCCATGGCCGGAGACGGTTCCGGAAAGGCTTCCCCCGCCGAACCCGCTACATTGCAATAAGCCTCTATCATTCCTGGAGAACTTAGCCGCCCAGACTTGAGAGTTGCCTTCCTTAGCCTTCCAGCGCTTCTTTCTGCAGTACAAACAACTTCTCAATGCCTTGCTTGGCCAGTTCCAGCATGCTGTTAAGCTCTTCCTGAACAAACGGCGCAGCTTCTGCAGTTCCCTGTATTTCGATGAACCCGCCCTGGTCGGTCATGATCACGTTCATGTCTGTTTCCGCTGCGGAGTCTTCCGGGTAGTCCAGATCGACCACCGGTGTGCCTTTGTAAATGCCAACAGACACGGCCGCTACCATTTGCTTCAGGGGTGATTTTTTCAGGCGCTTGGTTGCAACCAGGTGGTTCAGAGCATCGACCAGGGCTACGCAGCCGCCAGTGATGGCTGCCGTGCGGGTTCCGCCGTCGGCCTGGATTACGTCGCAGTCGATGGTGATGGTGTGCTCGCCAAGAGCCTCCATGTCGACGGCGGCACGCAGTGAGCGGCCGATCAGGCGCTGGATTTCAACGGTGCGGCCGCCTTGTTTGCCGCGGGCGGCTTCACGGCCCATGCGGCTGCCGGTGGAGCGGGGCAGCATGCCGTATTCGGCGGTGATCCAGCCTTTGCCTTCGCCACGCAGAAAGGGCGGGACTTTGTTTTCGACAGAGGCAGTGCAGATGACCTTGGTGTCTCCAAACTCCACCAGTACGGAACCCTCCGCGTGGCGGGTGTAGTTCCGGGTCAGGCGTATCTCTCTGGGTTGTTCGGGTGTTCTGCCGCTTGGACGCATAGTGTTTCCTGATATCTGAGGTAAGTGTCCGGGAGGCTGTCCCGGCCGGATTCGGATTTAAAAGCCGCGAAGTATAACACGTTAGGCCCGGACATCGGGTTGCCGGGCCGGACCCTTGCAGTTGTTTGAATGGAGTTCGCCGCAGGTGATCCCGGCCTGTTAGACTCAGCTTATAGAACAATCGACTGCGATCAACCACAAAGCCGGAGCTGCCATGATCAGAAGTATGACTGCATTTGCCCGGAGGGATATTCAGGACAGTCAGGGAACGCTGACCTGCGAGATTCGAACCGTCAATCATCGTTACCTGGAGCCGTCTTTCCGGTTGCCGGAGGCGCTCCGCGAGCTTGAAAACCCGTTTCGGGAGGAGCTGCGAAAGCAGTTGAAGCGGGGCAAGGTGGATGTGTCGATTCGCTTGCAGTCCACCGAAGCGGGTAGGCCCGGCTTTGAAATTAACGAGGATATAGCCAAAGCGGTCAACGAAGCCGCAAATCACGTTAATCGAATGCTGGATAACCCTGCGCACATCAACGCCCTGGATATTCTGCGCTGGCCCGGAGTGTTGTCGGTGCCTGAGCAGGATTTCAGCTCTGTTCGCGAAGCTGCCATAGAGCTATTCAGAAAAACCGTTGAGGAGCTGGCCGTTGTCCGCGAACGCGAAGGTGAGCGTTTGCGGCCTTTGTTTGAAGATCGCCTGACGCAAATGAAAGCGCTGGTTGAAGTCGTTCGTGAAGGCATGCCCGGGCTGCTGAAGGCGCAGGAAGCGCATTTACGTGAGCGTTTTCAGAAGGCCAAAGTCGACCTTGATCCCGAACGTATTGCTCAGGAAATGGTCATGCTGGCGCAGAAGAGCGATGTGGCGGAAGAGCTGGATCGGCTGGATGCCCACATCAGTGAAGTTGTAGACACTCTCAAACGCGATGAAGCGATTGGTCGCCGGCTGGATTTTCTGATGCAGGAGCTGAACAGGGAGGCAAATACCTTGAGCAGTAAGAGTATTGATGCCGGTGTAACCCGCGCCGCAGTGGATTTAAAAGTACTGATTGAGCAAGTCCGGGAGCAGGTGCAGAACGTGGAGTGATCCGGTTTTAGTTGTCCAGGCTGCTCAACGGCTCTGGCAGCGCCAGTTTTACGCGCTGTCGGCTCAGGGGGCAGTCGAACTCAAGACAGGCAGCCAGCAGTTGTAAGGGCGTCTTCGCTGGTTTGCCGTACAGGCGATCGCCGACAATGGGGTGCCCTATGCTTTCCAGGTGCTTGCGGATCTGATGCTTCCGGCCGGTTTCAATGATGACCTGTAGAAGGCTCGTCGGTCCGGTTTCATCTGTACTTAGCGTGGTGACCCGGCTAATGGCGGCTTTACCATCAATCGGCGTATCGATGAGTTGATCCCGGGTATGAATAATGCCTGTTACCCTGGCCATGTATTGTTTGGTGATGGTGCGTCCCGAAAAGCACTGGGAGAGCGCGCCAGCCGCTTTTGAATCGTGGGCGATCAGCATCAGCCCGGCCGCATCGGCGTCCAGCCGGTGAATCAGGTAGCACGGCCGTTTGAGCTCGAGCTCTGCCGATCGCAACAGGCTGCAGTGATCTCCCCATTGGGAGCCTTGCGCGAGCATGCCATGGGGTTTGAACCACACGCTGTAGCGGCTCTTGTCCGCTATCAGGATTGCTGCTTCCGGTTTCCGGTCGAGCACGTTCTCGTCGTAATAAAGCTGCAATCGCGTGCCAGCCTTGACCTCCTTGGTGGCGCGCCGAAGTCGTACCAGTTTGCCTTTAAGCGTCCACCAGCATGCGCCCTTGTTCATGGCATCCTTGATGCGCTGGCGCGGAAGCCCTGATTTCCTGCTCAGAGCTTCAATCGCGGTTTCGGGCTGGGTGGTTGTAACGTCGAATTTTCTGCGCATTACTGGCCGGCATCTCCAGGTTTGATGGCGAGCAGATCGGTTCTCAGATGAGTGAGCACTTTTTCTGCAGTATTGCCGATGACTCTTGCCCTCAGTCCAGTCTTGCCGCTGGTTCCGATTACCACCATATCGGCCTTGAGTTTGCTGGCAATGCTGGGAATTACCTTGTGGGCCGGGCCAACGGCCATGTGAATCTGATCCCTGTTCAGGTGCCAGGTGTTGCAAAGGTGGGTAATAGCCGGTTCCAGTGCTTCTCTGCGCTTCTGTTCATGCTCGGTCACGTTGATGATCTCAAGATCTGCCAGCACCTCGGATATATGCAGCGCATGCACCAGATGGAGTTCCGTTTCGAGCGCTTTGGCCAGAGCGCCGGCCTGTTCGATTATCTTTGTATTGAGAGCCTTTTTGACGGGTTTTGTGGAGCTCAAGTCGACCGCAGCAAGGATCGGGTGGGCGTGATTCCACTTCTGTTCCGCTACAAGCATTACCGGAACCGGGCACTCCCTTATCAGGTGCCAGTCGGTCGGCGTATACAGCAAGGTTTCGGAACGGCTCCCGGTTTTGATCACTGCTTTAAATCGGTTGGGATGGCAGTGTTCGATGATCCACAGGTGTATGTTCTTTTCCCACACAGTGTGCGTGGTAACTTGCAGGTCGCTGCAATCTGAAAGTGCCAGCATCTGATCCAGCCAACGCTGGCGCAGGCCGATCAAAGCGTCTCGGGCACGTTGCTGTACAGCCGGGTCTGATGGCAGGGCGCCAAGATGTTCGTGTGTGAAGGCCACGATTTCCAGTTGAGCGCCGGTGGCGCGCGCCAGATCTATTCCCCGAGCCAGAGCCTTCTGGTGCTTGTGGGCCGGGTCCATGACAATCAGAAGTTTATCCATGCTGCCTTTCCGTCATTTGGTTGTGCCTGGGTTTGATACCGCGGTTTTTCCTGTCGCTCTTCTAATGTTATCAGTTGTCGAGGCATCCGGGATGCGGTGTTTGGTCAAAGGCCGTATAATTATCTGTTTTACAGGCCCTCATTAATGACGGCCAGATCCAGTTCAGGAGTTGTCGAGTCATGAGCCAGGCCGGTGAAACGGGTACGCTGTTTGTCATTTCTGCGCCATCGGGTGCTGGCAAAACCAGTCTCGTAGCAGAAATGTTACACGCCGACCAGAAGCTTGGGGTGTCTGTCTCTCATACCACCCGCCCCATGCGTGAAGGAGAGAAAGACGGCGTTAACTATCACTTCGTCGGCCGTGACGAGTTCGAGGCGATGATTGGCCGCGGTGATTTTCTCGAGCATGCCGATGTTTTTGGAAACTACTATGGCACGTCTCAGGTCTGGGTACGGGAGATGCTGGCCCATGGGCGTGATGTTATTCTGGAAATCGACTGGCAGGGTGCCGGTCAGGTGCGGCGGCTTGTGCCGGAGTGCGTCAGTATATTCATTGTGCCACCTTCGTCTGAAGTTTTGCGGGACCGCCTTGTGGGCAGGGGTACAGATGCGCCAGAGGTAGTGGAGCGGCGCCTCTTCGAGGCGCAGGAAGAGTGTCGCCACGCTGCGGAGTTTGATTACCTTGTGGTGAATGATGACTTCCACGATGCGCTGGGCGATTTGCTGGCGATTGTTCGCAGCCAGCGGCTGAAGATTGTTGCCCAGCAGGAACGGCACAGGCACCTGCTCTCGACGCTTTCAGGACTAACCGACAGTAAAGCCTGATAGAGGCTTTTGCTGTATACAAATTGTGCCGCTGGCAGTAAACTACGCGGTCTGCTAAATCAGTCATTTTTATTTTGTCGGGGAAGTTATGGCACGAGTTACCGTTGAAGATTGTCTGGAACACGTTGATAACCGCTTCCAGCTGGTCATGCTGGCTACCAAGCGTTCCCGTCAGCTTGCCACCAAAGGTGCCGAGCCGATGGTTGCAGAAGAAAACGATAAGCCTACGGTAATCGCATTGCGCGAAATTGCTGGCGGCCTGGTTAGCCGCGATCTGCTGACCGAAATCGAAGAAGATTGAATTTGCGCGGGCATATTTGGCCCGGCGGCAAAGTAAAGCATTGAAATCTGTCTCCGCAGTTTTATAGTGTAGCTATAGATGGTTGCTGGAAGGACAGAAGGAAAACCCGGATGCATGCATTCGGGTTTTTTTGTTTCTGAGCCGGTAACGTTTGGGATCGGAAGGATACGGAGGCGTGGTGTCGCTAAATGCTACGGTAGAGGGGCTGGCAACTGAGCTAAGTACCTATCTTGATACCAATCGCATTAATCAGGTGCGAAGGGCTTACTATTATGCCGAGCAGGCCCACGAAGGCCAGATGCGCAAAAGCGGTGATCGTTATATCACTCACCCCCTTGCTGTCGCTCATATACTTGCCGGCCTGAAGCTCGACCATCAGAGCCTGATGGCAGCGATGCTCCACGATGTTATCGAAGATACCGGTATTCCCAAAGATGCCCTGGCAGAGCAATTTGGAGACGATGTAGCAGAACTGGTGGATGGCGTCAGCAAGCTGACCCAGATAGAGTTCCGCAGCAGAGCAGAAGCGCAGGCCGAGAATTTTCAGAAAATGACCCTGGCCATGGCCCGGGATATCCGGGTTATTCTGGTCAAGCTTGCCGACCGCCTGCACAACATGCGCACTCTGGGGCCCATGCCCTACGAAAAGCGCCAGCGTATTGCCACAGAAACCCTCGATATCTACGCCCCTATTGCCAATCGCCTTGGTATGCATGCGATCTCCACCGAGCTGGAGGATCTGGGGTTTTCATCTCTGCATCCCATGCGCTCCCGCTACATATCCAAGGCAGTAGACAAACTCCGTGGCAGTCACCGCGAAATCATTGAGGAGATTCGGGGCCGGCTGCAGGAAAAGCTTGAAGAACGAGGCCTTCCGGGGAGGATTCTCGGGCGTGAAAAGCACCTGAACAGCATCTACAACAAGATGAAGCTCAAGCAGAAATCGTTCTATGAAATCATGGACGTATACGCTTTTCGCATCATTACGGATAACGAAGACGACTGCTATCGGATTCTGGGGGCGGTTCACAGCCTTTACAAACCAATGCCCGGCAGGTTCAAAGACTACATCGCGATGCCCAAGGCCAATGGCTACCAGTCACTGCACACCACCCTGTTTGGCATGCATGTGAATATCGAAGTCCAGATACGTACTGAGGAAATGGAGCATATAGCCAACGACGGGATCGCGGCGCACTGGATGTATAAAAACGAGCCGACCAGCGTAACAAGCGTGAATCAGACAAGGGTAGACCGCTGGGTTAAAGGCTTGATGGAAATGCGTGAGCGCGCAGATGACTCTCTCGAGTTTATCGAGCACGTCAAGGTGGATCTGTTCCCGGACGAAATCTATGTATTTACCCCCAAGGGCAAAATCATGGAACTGCCCAGAGGCGCAACGCCAGTAGATTTCGCGTACGCGATCCATACCGACATAGGCAATGCCACAGTGGCCTGCCGGATAAACCGGAATCTGGGTTCTCTCAGCAGGCCGCTGCAGAGTGGTCAGACCATAGAAGTGATTACGGCGCCCGGTGCCCGCCCGAATCCTGCATGGCTCAGTTTTGTGGTAACCGGCAAAGCGCGCAGCAGTATCCGTCACACTCTCAATAGTCAAAAGCAGGCTGAATCGCTCGATCTGGGGCGTACTTTGCTGAAAAAGTCTCTCAATGGGTTTGGTGTTCGTCTGTCCGATATTGACGATGTCCAGAAACAAGCCGTTGTGAACCATAACCAGGTTAACAGTTTTGATGATCTGATCAGTGAGATAGGTTTGGGCAATCGCATGGCCTACCTTGTGGCACGCCAGCTTGTCAGTGGTGCTGAAAATGCAGGGCCCGAGGAGCTGGTAACGGATATCGAGAGTGGTGAAGATACGCCTGTAACCATACAGGGAACCGAAGGGATGCTGGTTCACTTTGCTACATGCTGCAAACCGATCCCCGGGGATCCGGTTGTCGGGGTGATGGACTCCGGAAGTGGCATGGTAATTCATTCGGATACCTGTTCTCGCTTGCCAGAAGATAATGAAGGTCGATCTCGCCTGACCAACCTTACCTGGGCCAAGGACATTACCGATGAGTTCTCCGTAGAGCTTCGGGTTGAGCTTGAACGCCAGCGAGGGGTGATTGCGGAAGTCGCCAACGCGGTAGCGATGGCCGATGGCAATATTGAGCGTATTAATGTGGACGAGCAGAATGCTCGCTTTGGTGTGGTCAGTCTGGTTGTCAAGGTCCATGGTCGAAAGCACCTGGCCCGCGTAATGCGCAGGGTTCGCAATATCAAAGCCGTCACGTCGATCAATCGCGTGAAATACTGATCCCGGTGCAGGTGAGTGGTTGACAGCTCCTGTGCCTAAGGGCGACGATTAGTGTTTTAGACGAGAGGAAATTAAACGGCATGACCAACAAATCCGTAATCCAGACTGAAAATGCCCCTCAGGCAATTGGTCCTTATTCGCAAGCTGTAAAGGCGGGTGACACGGTTTATATCTCTGGTCAGATTCCGCTGGATCCCGAAACCATGGATGTAGTTGCCGGAGATTTTTCGGCCAAAACCCGTCAGGTTTTCGAAAACCTGAAAGCAGTGTGTGAAGCGGCTGGCGGCGAGCTGAAGGATATTGTCAAAGTGAATATCTATGTTACGGATCTGGCAAACTTTGCCACAGTAAATGAAATTATGGCGACCTACTTTCCGGAGCCTTACCCGGCCCGTGCGGCCGTTGAGGTTTCAGCGTTGCCCAAAGGCGTTCCCGTAGAAGTGGAAGCAGTGATGGTGCTCAGCTGATATCGCACGGAATGCTCAGGCAGTAACAAAGACGGCTATGGCCGTCTTTGTTCGTTTCAGGGCCTAGCCTTGATCGATCATTGCGCGATATCCGGCCCGATAATCCGGGTAGCGAAAGGTGAATCCAGCCTGTAGAAGTCGGTGATTATTGCAGCGCTTGCTGCCGGCCCGACCACCTTTTCTGGCATCGGCGACAGGCTCGGCGCAAGGAACCTGTTGCCGGACCCACTCAACCACATCATCAAGGCGAACTGGTTCGCAATCACTGGCTACATAGCATGTATCCAGTGGTTTCCCGGAAAGCGCCAGACCGTTGAGATAGGCAACAGCTGCAGCTGCATCCTCCTCGTGAATGCGGTTGCTGAACGGCGCAGGCTTCACCGGATTCATGCGGCCTTCGATAACCTCCTCAAGGAAGCGTCTTCTTGACGGCCCGTAAATTCCGCTGAAACGGATAATGGTGGCGGGATGACCGCTCTCGAGTGCCGTCTGTTCACCCGCCAGTATTTGTTGGCCCGTAACGCGGGCGGGAGAGGCCGGGCTGCTTTCATCAACCCAACTGTCATCATCCTGGGCATAAACGCTGGTGCTGCTGATAAAAAAGAGCCGCTTGAGCTTGTGGTGGCCTATTGCTGCAAGCAGGTTAGAGAGGCCGTTAACGTAAGCATCTCTATAACCCTGCGCGTCGTAACTGGAAGGGGTCAGGCAGTAGATCACGCTATCCAGGTTCTCTGGCAGCTTGCCATCCAGGGATTCCGGTCGGGTCAAATCTGCGCCAATAGCCTTTACGTCTTCTGGAACCTTATCCGGGCTGCGGCGGAGTCCATAGACCTGTGCTGAGTCTTTCAGCATGGTGGCGATGGCGCCTCCGAGCTTGCCACAACCAGCGACGAGAATTTCGGGCATACTATTGCGTTCAGTGATTGCCATAGACAATATCAATCCTTATCCTTTAGACGATAAATCAGTGAAACTTTGACCCGTATCCATTTGACCGGAGATCACCATGACTCTTACGGAGTTACGATACGTCGTTACGCTTGCCCGGGAAAGGCATTTTGGCCGGGCCGCCGAGCGCTGTCATGTCAGCCAGCCAACACTCAGCGTTGCGGTCAAAAAGCTGGAAGACGAGTTGGGTATCCCGCTATTCGAGCGCAGCAAAAGCAGCATTCGCGTAACGGAAACCGGTCAGCGGATTGTGGAACAGGCTCAGCGTGTTCTGGATCAGGTGGGCGTGATCCGCGATATGGCTCAGGACGGCAAAAGCCAGTTGAATTCGCCGCTCAAGGTCGGGGCAATTTACACTATCGGCCCTTATCTTTTCCCGCACCTGTTGCCGGAACTGCGCCGTGCGGCGCCAGAAATGCCGCTGTATATTGAAGAAAATTATACGGCCAACCTGCGGCAGAAACTGCGCCAGTCGGAGCTGGACGCTATTATTATCGCCCTGCCATTTGAAGAAGCAGAAGTTCTTACATTGCCGCTCTACGATGAACCTTTTGTTGTGCTTCTGCCGGCGGATCATCCACTGGCACAAAAGGAACAGATCACGGGCGATGAGCTCGCCCACGAACAGCTGCTCCTGCTCGGCCCGGGGCACTGCTTCCGGGATCAGGTGCTTGAATCCTGCCCGCCTCTGGTTGAAGCGGTTACGCGGCGAGCTGATATCGGCTCACCATCACTGGTGACTGAAGGCAGTTCTCTGGAAACCATTCGCCACATGGTTGCCTCAGGTTTGGGGATTACCGTACTGCCGCTTTCGGCAGCCACCGGCATGCGTTACCAGGAAGACGTACTTGTAACCCGGCCTTTTGCCCCTCCGGTGCCTTCCCGCACGGTGGCCCTGGCCTGGCGGGTAACCTTCCCGCGGCCCAAAGCTATCGATGTTCTTTCGCTTGCAGCCGGACAGTGTCGGGTGGTTGAGAAAGCGAAAGAGGATACTCCGGTTGCAGCCGCAACGGACTGATCTTAACCATGGCGGCATTGGATGATATACCGGTTACAGAGCTTAAGGGCGTAGGAAGCGCCCTGGCAGAGAAGCTTGAGCGGCTGGGCATCGCCTCGTTGCAGGATTTGCTGTTCCATCTCCCCCATCGTTACGAAGACCGTACTCGAATTATACCCATGGGTAGCTTGCGAGTCGGCGATGTAGCCGTTGTAGAAGGCGAGGTGATGAAGGCAGACCTGGTAATGGGGCGCCGCCGCAGCCTCCAGGTTACGCTGAAAGACAATAGCGGCTTTCTGGTCATGCGGTTCTTCCATTTTAACGCAGCCCAGAAAAATCAGCTGGCGGAAGGTACCCGTGTTCGCTGCTTCGGAGAGGTGAGGCCGGGACGGGCCGGATACGAGTTCTATCACCCCGAATACCAGACCAATCCACCACCCATGCCCGCAGAAAGCCAGGCAACCCTCACGCCGGTTTACCCGCTGACCGAAGGCATTCAGCAACCCCGAGTGAGGGGCTTGTGTCAGCAGGCTCTGGGATATCTTCAGCGCCATCCTATTCGTGATTGGTTGCCTGCTGAACTGCTGGCTGGCTATCAACTGCCTGGAATCAGTGAAGCCGTGCAGTTGGTGCATTCACCGCCAGCCAATGCTCCGGTTCATCTGCTGATGGAGGGGCGTCATCCGGCACAGCAGCGGCTGGTTATGGAAGAGTTGCTTGCCCATCAGTTGAGCATGTTGCAGGTTCGCGCTCAGATTCAGGCGCGCCAGGCTCTGCCCCTGCTGCCTGTCGGAAATCTGTCTGAGCGCTTTCTCGATGAACTGCCGTTTTCTCTGACGGGCGCCCAGCGTCACGTTATGAGCGATATTCGGCAGGATCTCAGCCATCCACTGCCCATGCTTCGACTGGTTCAGGGGGATGTGGGTTCCGGGAAAACCGTGATTGCTGCGTTGGCCGCTATTCAGGCCATAGGGGCGGGCGCTCAGGTGGCTCTTATGGCGCCAACAGAAATACTCGCCGAGCAGCATTATCAGAATTTCTGCGGCTGGCTTGAGCCACTGGGCATTCAGCTGGCCTGGCTTTCTGGCAAGGTCAAAGGTAAAGCCCGGAAGGACGCGTTGGAAGCTGTACATTCTGGTGCTGCCAGCGTGGTGATCGGCACTCATGCACTGTTCCAGGATGACGTATTGTTCCATCGTTTAGCGCTCGTTATCGTGGATGAGCAACACCGGTTTGGTGTGCATCAACGCCTGGCTCTGAGGGAGAAGGGTGTAGGCGGAACCCTGGCGCCGCATCAGCTGATCATGACTGCCACGCCTATACCGCGCACTCTGGCCATGAGCGCCTATGCCGATCTTGATACTTCGGTGATAGACGAACTACCACCAGGCCGCAAACCGATCGAGACCATCGTAATCCCGGACAGCCGTCGGGAGGATGTTATTGAACGCGTGCGCAGCGCTTGCACAGAAGGTCGCCAGGCTTACTGGGTCTGTACACTGATTGAGGAGTCCGAAGCCTTGCAGTGCCAGGCCGCAGAAGTGACGGCTCAGGAGTTGGAGAAGCGGTTGCCGGGCCTGAAGACCGGGCTCGTGCACGGACGCCTGAAATCGTCAGAAAAAGCAACCGTGATGGAGCGATTCAAGCAAGGCGAACTGGACCTTCTGGTTGCTACAACCGTGATAGAAGTGGGCGTGGATGTACCCAATGCGTCACTGATCATTATTGAAAACCCCGAGCGCCTGGGCCTGGCCCAGCTTCATCAGTTACGGGGGCGGGTTGGCCGGGGTGAGCAGGCCAGCTTCTGTGTACTCATGTACCATCCTCCTTTGTCTGCCAATGGCAAAGCCCGGTTGCAGGCACTGCGTGACAGCCAGGATGGATTTGTTATTGCCGAAAAAGATCTGGAAATACGGGGGCCTGGTGAAGTCCTGGGCACCCGGCAAACTGGCATGATGCAGTTCCGGCTGGCAGACTTTGAACGAGACAAGGGCTGGATTGAACCGGTGCGCGAGATGGCACCGGAACTCATGCAGTATCCACAGCTGGTGCAAGCTCTGATCAGGCGTTGGCTGGGTGAAAAAACACGTTATGGAGATGTATAAACCGGGTTGGCATGTATGGAAGGCCTTCAGTGCATCTGCACTAACTGGCTCTATGTCAACGTTTAGGCTAAAACCATGCCTTATACTGAAAACCCCACGGCAGAATTGAAGGCCGGATGGCAAGCAGCGATACTCGGGAGAAGATGATGGAATTACCTGTCACGGTTCAGCAAGCTCTGGGCGATGCAGCCAAGGGTGTGTCGCTGAGAGACGCACGCCAGGCTAACAGGCATGAGCTGTTGCGAATGGTGTTGCTCAACGACGGGCAAGAGAATCTTCAGGCTATTTGTTGCAAAGAAGATCTGATTGACCTGGAGCGTTTGAACAAACAGCTGGAGCGGGAATTTCGTCTTATGAAGCCGCGCGAGCAGGTTCGCGTGAAAGAGCGCGCCGGGCTCAGGGAGCTTCCAGCACTGCCTTCGCTAACCGGCTGGCCGACCATAGTCGATCGCCGGGTCGATGATATACCCTCGGTCGCGCTGGAGTTGGGTGAGCAAAATCTGGCAATGGTGATGCCTGCCGAAGATTTTCGTGCGCTGACGTCAAATGCAGATCGCCGGTCGTTCACCGTGGCATCGGAAAATATTGCGGTAAATCTGGATGATCCGGCCAGTGATCGCAGCCAGCTGACTTTCGCTATCAAGAAATTTACCAGCCTGCGTATTCAGCAGCGTCTGGAAGATACTCTTGAACTTCCGCCGCTTCCGGAAACTGCCCAACGAATCATTCACTTGCGGGTAAACCCGAATGCTGTAATGGGAGATCTGGTGGATATTGTTGAGAGTGACCCCAGCCTTGCTGCTCAGGTTGTCAGCTGGGCATCCTCTTCCTTCTATGCGGCAGCCGGGCAAGTTCGCTCTGTGCATGATGCGATATCACGGGTGCTCGGATTCGATATGGTCATGAACCTGGCTATGGGATTGTCTCTCGGGCGCGCACTCAAACAGCCCCAGGATCACCCGGATGGCTATGTGGATTATTGGCAACAAGCCATCTGGCAGGCACAGTCGGCCGGTGTTCTGGCAAGTATGATGCCCCGCGGCGAGCGGCCTGTGTTCGGGTTGGCTTACCTTGCAGGCCTGCTGCATAACTTTGGCTATTTGCTGCTGGCTCAGGTTTTCCCTCCCCATTTCAATCTGGTATGCCGTTCCCTGGAAGTGAACTCAGCCATCGATTCCTCCGTAACAGAGCACTATCTCCTTGGCATCACCCGAGAGCAGATTGCCGCCCAGCTTATGGAAAACTGGGGTATGCCTGAAGAGATCACTCTGGCTCTCAGGTATCAGAAGCATCGTGGCTATAAAGGCGCTAATAGTGTTTACGCCCGGCTGCTATGGTTGGGGCGGCAACTGTTGGCGGCCAGAGGAGTAGCCCTTGGCGCCTGCGAGACTGTGGATCAAGAGGTTTTTGACGAGTTGGGGCTGGATCGCGAGAAGGTAGAAGAGCAGTTTGATGAACTGGTTGCCAGCGAGGACAACATTATGGCTATGGCCGGCATGATGGGTCAGTAACAAAAAAGCCGGCCTTGAGAAAAAAGGCCGGCAAGATTTTCGCTCATAGCAGAGTCGTCCGAACGTTTCAGGAGAAACAACGCAGGGCGGTAAATCGATGCAGTAAAAAATCACCGTCCTGATTTCAATTTAGACAAGGTCTGCAAAAAGAAAAGGTGTTTGAAGCGCTAAGATGAACTTGAGCGTTTTGTCACTTTTTTGATTTTGAGCAAGCTGCTGATATTGAATTGATAAAACTGGTCTCTTTGCTTCTTTCGGTTACAAAAAAACACAATTCTCGGCGTTAATCAGAACGTATGGTTCCGGATGGCTGTCGCTGCACGGCGTATTTCATCCGCGTGGCGCTTTTCGACCTCGAATCGTTCCTTATCCATTTTCTCTACAAACCGTGTTTCCGTATCCTGACGTGCCTGGTGGGTGGGCATATGCCGAAGTTGGTCAAACACCTCCATAAAGACCCGGAAAGGCGGTTTTTCCATGAGCTGGGGCGCGACATGGTCGAGGAGGCCTTTGATGCGCAGACAGGCTTCCGAGTATTCGATTTGATCTTCCTCTATGGCCATCGCGATAACGCGAATACTGTCGATCATATCCTTGCGCCGCTTTGTCTGGAAAGCCTCCGACTTTTGCTGGCGTCTACGGTTCTCGGACAATACGACCGTTTGCCGCCGGATAAAACCCAGCAGCACAATAATGACAATAGCACCGGCAATGATCAGGCCCCACTGTAGCCACTCAGGCATTTTGTTCTCCCTGTTTTATTCAGGCCGATTTACGTTGCTGTTTCGGACGCCAGACTTTGACAGTTACCGACTGACCATTCAATACGGACGTGCCCGCAACCGGATCGGTATGATCGTCACTCAATACATCGTTAATGCTTGCTCCGGGATGGCTGGCCGCGGTGGATTGTTTTGTACCATCGCGGTCATGACCCCAGCCATGGGGAATAGAGACCACACCCGGCATCATGTCTTCTGTGACGTCTACAGGCAATACGATCTGGCGCCCGGCGGCGCTGATTTCTGCGTGACCGCCTTCCTGAAGGCCCAGCCTGCTTGCATCTTGCGGGTGCATCAACAAGGTACAGCGTTCCTTTCCCTTCACCAGCCTTTGGCTGTTGTGCATCCATGAGTTGTTGCTGCGCACATGGCGGCGGCCGATCAGCAGCAATTCATCCGGTGTCTGTGTCGCTGACAGCTGCTGATGGAGGCGCTCAACGTCTTCCAGGTAGCGGCGTGGAGCCAGATTAATTTTACCGTCCCGTGTGAACAGGCGGTTGGGAAGGGCGGGCCGAAGAGCGCCCAGGTCAACTCCGCTGGGATTTTCCTTGAGGCGCTTGAGAGAAAGACCTTTTGGCAGTTCCTGCCACTGTGGATTGAGTGAGCTCAGCTGAGCGAGGCTGCGTAACGGGGAGTGTTTCGGGAGCAGGCTCATTGCCAGACTTGTAGCTGGCTCCAGCACCCCGCGGGCGCGACCTGTATCTGTGCCATAGGGCCCGGTTCGCAGAAGCAGGTCAATGAACGGGTCAGGACCTACCTGCTTGAATGCTCTCCAGCCCAACTCGGCGCGGATTGGTAGTTTTCCACCTTTGCGCAGCTTTTCGAGCTTGTGCGCCAGCTCCAGAAGAATCTGCCAGTCGTGCCGGCTGTCGGGGCCGGCATCAAACAGTGCCTCACTGTATTTGGCTACGTTACGCACGGCGAGCATGTTGAAAACGATATCGTAATGGCTGCGCTCAAGAGCTGCAGTCGGGGGCAGAATGATGTCCGCGTGGCGGGTGGTTTCGTTGATGTAATAATCCACCGACACCATAAAGTCCAGTCGGCTCAGAGCCTCGTCCAGCCGGCGTCCGTTCGGACTGGAGAGCACAGGGTTCCCCGCAACGGTCACGAAGGCACGGATTTGTCCCTCGCCCGGAGTGAGTATTTCGTCTGCCATGGTGCTGGCGGGGTATTCACCGGCAAATTCCGGAAGCCCTTTAACGCGGCTATGGCGCTTGCCGAAATGACCGCGCTGCCCGGACATGGCTCCCAGGGTGATCAGATCAATTGCAGGCTGTGTGAACATGACACCACCAACGGCGTCCAGCTTCCCGGTCAGGATGTTCAGGCAGTAAGCCAGCCAGGTTGCGGTGCTGCCAAACGTCTGTGTGCTGGTACCCATGCGGGTGTAGAGCGCAGCTTTGGGAGTTGTTGCCAACTGATGTGCGAGATTACGTATGGTTTCGGCATCAATGCCGGTGCGCTCCGCAACGGTTTCGGGCGTGAAGGGCAGGGACGCCAGCCGCAAAAGGTCCAGATCTTTTATAAGGTGCTCTGACCGCCCCGGATGGATCAGCTCATCGGCAAACAGAGTGTTCACCATGGCCATCAGCAGAAATGCATCGGTGCCGGGTCGAATAAAATGAAATTCTCCGGCTTGCCGGGCAGTTTCAGTGCGTCGTGGGTCCACAACAATCATTTTTCCACCGCGCTGTTTCAGGGCTTTCAGCCGGCCACGGAAATCCGGAACGGTCATCAGGCTGCCATTGGACGCCATCGGATTCCCGCCAATACAGATAAACAGGTCGGTGTTATCGATGTCAGGTATAGGAAACAGAACCTGATGGCCGAACATTTCCAGACTCGCAAGCATGTGTGGAAGCTGGTCATTGGACGTTGCTGAAAAGCGGTTTTGGGTACCAATGGCATGCAGAAACGGCATGGTGGCGATTAGCGAGCCGTGGTTGTGTACATTCGGGTTGCCAAGATACACACCGATACTGTTCCGGCCGTGAGCGGCGCGGGTGCTATGGAGTTTTTCGGCAACCCTGCTGAAAGCCTCATCCCATTCCATTTCCTGCCACCCGGTGGGGGTTTTACGAACCGGCTTGCGCAAACGTTCTGGATCTTCGTGGAGGTCCTGCAGAGCGACTGCCTTGGGGCAAATGTGCCCGCGGCTCAACGGGTCGTTGTCATCCCCGCGAATGGATGCAATGCGGCCTCCTTTCATTTCAACGGCAACGCCGCACATGGCTTCGCACAGATGGCAGGTGCGGTAATGGGTGCCGTTATCCATGAAGATCTCTCCTGATATTTTTGTTGTGACAGGTTGGGTTTCATTGTGCAACCAGATTAGCAGGAAAACGGTGGTGGAGGGAAACGGCCAGTCGTTGTTTCCGGCATAAAAGAGGCCAGTCCGGAGACTGGCCTGAAAAGCGTTGCAGCGGGTTTACTGCTCTGCGGGGAGATCCTTTACGGGATTGGTTATGAAATTAAGATAGGTTCCTCCAACCGGGATTTGCAGGGGCAGATTTATAGTTATCAGGCCTGCATTGGGTATCCCCAGGGTATTTGCTCTCACGTTGATATCGACCAGGTTGGTATTGCGTTGCTCTATCTGCATTCGGCCATCATCGAAGAATGTGATGTCTCCCTCCAGATCAAAGACAAACTCACGAGCGTAAAGATCATGAGTGCCACCCAGGGGGATTTCCATATCTGGCGCATCCAGCATTAGCTCAACTTGTGTCTTGAACACCGGCTGCCCGTTATCGCCCTCGATAATGGCACCGGGAATAAGCTGATCTCGTGGGCAACCAGAGCCACCGGCACAGCTGGGGTCCTGGGAGTAGCGCATACGAATGATCTGAGTATTGGTGATGGATTCTTCCATAAGTGGAATAAAGCCAAGAACCTTGAGTTCTACGAATACACTGATTGATGTTGTTGCGAGCATGGTGGGATACAGATCCACCAGAATGCCTTTCTCACCTGTTGGCTCGTAGATTCCCGGACCTTTTACTTCTGTGTTCAGAGCATATGTCTGATAGATAAACTTGTTTTTCGGGCAACGTTCCCCCGTTTCACAACCTACGCGGGCGTCTGCCTTTCCGGAAACCAGGCCAGGTGTGGCAGAGGCCTGATTGTTTTTGACGGCCAGCTTTGTTGTGTTGGCAGAAGGCGCCCAGCCATCTGCGTCGCTGCCCTGGTGGGCGAAAGGTTCGATGCAGTTGGCATTGTCGTTCGAACTGCAATCAATCCGGAAGTTGGCATTGGTGTCGCGAATCGGCAGGTTTCGTAGCGGGGTAAACACCGAGTCTTGCGCTGCCACGCCTTTGAAGTAGATGACCATTGAGTTGTCGCCACTACCCCCACCATTAAGACCCTCAAGCAGATCTGTTTTCAGGGGAAGCGTGTTTGCACCACAGATTGATGTCGGGTTTTCCTGTGCGCAACCGGGAGCGGCTCTGTTAACTTTCATGGTGTAACGGTAGAAAGCGTTGCGTTCCCATGGCTGGTCGGGAAAGAAGCGAATACGCTGGTTATTTTTCTCCAGGCGACCGGATACAGTCTCAATCGCGGTTTTATCTGCGGTCACCTTCTCTACGATAAAGGTTTCTTCAGATCGGATTGAGGCCAGCTTCATCGGTTGGGAGAAAACAACAACAATAGGGCGGTCTTCCGGCATTTCCGATACAGGAAGTACATCGCCTGCCTGTCCGCCGGAGGTGGCGTCCCAGCACTGGCCGTGAATCCCGGCGGCAAGGTCAATGTCGTTATAGGTCGTTTCGCAGGGAAATCCCGGGTAGGTTGTCAGCGCGAGAGGCGGGGCCTGGGTTACCGAGGGCGCAGCAGTATCTGTCGGATCAAGTTGGAAGCTCAAATCCTCTACCATTGCTGTATTCCCGGCGGGGTCTGTCACGCCGCGAGCCGATACCAGATAGGCAACACCCTGTTTCAAGCCTCCCTTCGGGTTGAGTATGAGGGCTGTGCCATCAAGCCTGGTATGAAGATCTTCCTCTGCCTGCCCGTTTGCATACAGGGCGACGCCATTTTCGATGGATGCGGGATCCAGCGGCTCATCAAAGAACAGGATCACCGGGTCGCCTGGGCGGTGCATGGATTGCCTGGTGGCGGGAATTGCATCAGCGGCACCGGGCGTCCAGCTCACCAGCTCAGGTGGTGTGCTGTCCAGCTCGCGATCCAGCTCTGCATCAAGAGCAGACTCTACATCTGTGGCGGCCTGCAGGTGAAAGGCAATGGTTGAGTCCGTGTACTCCTGCCCGAGCAGGTTCGGTTCCACCATGCCAATAGCATCGATAGTGAGCACGCCATTTTTTACGATGGCGATGCCTCTCAGCTCAACCCCCATCAGATCCTGGGACAGGGAAGCATTTGGCTGTGCCTCCCCGGTGTTCATGGATACGTCCATGAACAAGGTGATCTGTCGAGGAGCGTTGATATCATCGGTATAGGGGTTCGGGCTCAGGTAACCGGATGCATCAGAGATCATCGTTACCTTGATATCGCCTGTTGTCTGCAATGCGCCAACAGGTTCGCCAGGATTGACTGCTTCCGTGACGGGCACAACACCACCAACCAGAACATCCAGGCTGGTGCTGCGAAGAATGCTGCCTTTGGCTATGCGCAGAGGAAGTGCCTCTTTTGCGTCAAATGACGGTGCGAATGCCAGCTCAGCAAACAAGTCACCTGTTTGCCGGGAGGGGCCGGCGACACCCTGAAGTACGGAGTTCAATGTGACGCCATTGATGATCTCGTTGTTCAGAATGGAGCGTGTTACATCACCTTCAGCTGAGCCGGCATTAAGGCCCGAGTCCACTGCACTTTGTTTTAACACAACCGTTGGGCCCGTGTTCCGGGGTGTAAAGCTGAAGCTCCGGGTTAGCCGATTGCCTTCGCCAGAGTCTGTCAGGCTCGCCAAATTGGTTAATTTGAGTGTGTAGGTTTCATCGCTGTTAAGGACGTCCTGTTTGCCGCCACACTGTTGCGGGTCGGAAGTCAGGCAAGGATCAACTGTAATACGGTTGCCCTTGATCAGAACGGTCGCAGGCACAGGCTGTTCGTTTTGATCCAGCATCTCAATCGAGCCGCCAAGCGCTTTCCAGTCCGGATGGACGGGCTGAGTCATGGCGAGGCGGAACGTGGAAAAGTTCAGCGCCTGAAAGCTTTTATCGGTTTGGTCATCGCTGGCCGGTACCTTCCAGGCAACGCCAAAGCTATCAGAGGTGTTCACGAGACCGGCAGACCCGGAGAGGCCGCCCCGGGTCTGGAACTGAATGCCCGGATCGCCGCCACCATTCGGCGTATCGATCAAGCGTCCGCCCTTGGCACGAAGTGGCTCGTTAAAGACCAGAGAATAGTCTGAGGCACTGCTCAGCGAGTTGGATGTTGTTAATTTCAGACTTCTGCCATCATCAATTTTTTCAACATTGAACAACACAGCCGTGCCGTCTGAATCCAGGCTGATTTTGCTGGAAAGGTCAGTGACCTCTTCAGTTATAGCGTGTGAAAACCTGAGAACAATATCCGCTGCAGGGCTGACATCTGATTGGCCATCTGCCGGGTATGAGTAAATAACTGAGCCCGGTGTGGCTTTCTGGTTTATTGTCTGTTCATCCCCGCCACAGGCTGCGAGCAGCAGGGCAGGAATCAGTGCCAGGGTTTTGTTGTACTTCATGGCAAACCTCTCCTCAGAACTTCAGGGTAACTGAGCCACTGATAACGTGGACATCGCCGTCTGCTGTTACGTCGGTTTCAGTGCCATCGAAATCTACCAGTGTGAAGTCGCGCTCTTGCAACTGTTGGTATTGATAGCCCAGATCAAAGCGCACAGGAAAGGCCAGGAAGCGAGTGCGGTCGTAAGTGGCGCTGACGCCAAGGCCAACCACGATCTTGTCAGTATCCAGATAATTGATTTCCGGATTGCGAGTCGTTTTCAGTGGAGACTCTTCGTAGGCCACACCGCCCCGAATGGAAAAGTTTTTGTTGAGGTCGTACTCAGCACCAAGCCGTGGAATTATCGTGTCGTTGAACTGAATACGGCTGGAAGCGGGGATGGTTGCCTGATCTTTGATTGTGTCGCCTGTGAATTCATCCGACAGCTCAGACCAGTTCTGCTGCTCAACGCTGCCACCGATGCGCCAGTTTCCACCTTTATATTGCGCGCCGAATCCGAAGGTTTCCGGTTGGAAAGAGTCGATTGTGGATACGACAAGGCTAAGGCCCGGGTCGGGAATGGTTTGCGTAACGATAATGTTTGAGTCCACAGCGGTTGAAGCTGATGACTTGGTGCGATAGGTGAAAGCAGTTTCCCAGCCTTGCAGGAAGCAAATGCCTTCTGGGCAGAAAGTGCTGCCGAGATCGATGGTGGTGCCAACAATCGTTTTAACTTGTGGTTCAGCATTGACTGCCAGACGCTCTCGGCTGGTTTCTCCACCCAGTGTAGATACTGCATCGAGATTAGCTGTTGCATCCAGGGTTATGCGGGCGGATACGCCCACCGAAATGCCGCGCCATACAGGGGTGGCACCCCCGATGTTCAGGAACAGGGGTTCTTTCCCATACTGGAGAAACTGGCCATTGGCTGAGGTCTGGGAATCAAATGCCAGCATTTCCTTGCCGTACTTTTCCACACCGGCAATGAAACCGAGGTAAAGAGGATGGTCGAAGCGTGTAAGTGAGCCCAGGTTGGTTTTCATGCCGATCAGTACGTGTTGGCTGGGGGAGTTGGAAACTACATCTCCGTTGGCGTTCGGATTAGCCGATCGAAGTTCCTGCTCAGCGTGCAGGATACCTGACGTCAGTTCGCCTCGCTCATCCCGGGTGAGTGCCGCGGGGTTGTAATAAGTGGCGGACACCTGATCATTAAACATGGAGAGAGACTGGGCGGTAGCAACGTCGATGGGCATGACGCCATAAGTTGTACCGATATTGCCCATGCTGGCTGAGGCCGGCATGGAGAGAGTTGTGGATACTGCTGCAACCGCCAGGCTCAGCGCCCGTAATGAAAACCGGGAGGTGGGGACCATTAATACACTCCATTATCTCGTTGTTTTTATACTCTTACCGCAATTCAGTGCCCTGGAATTGGGGACCAGATACGGCGGGTACACTTGTTCACCCGGGAGTGTATGGGGCTTGTCCCTTCAGGACGTTGGCATTTTTGACACGATATTGTGTCGGAATGACCATGTATGGGGAGATTTAACGAAAAGTCACAATAATACAATGCCTTACGGGGCGATTAAATTTACGCTGTGGTTGATAACATGAAGGTGGGAGTCGTGAGCCGGGTTTGACTCGAGGGGTAAAGGGGGATCAACGAATAGCAGGAAGGTGAAATCGAACCCCACAGGCAACGGCGGGGTTCGTTGAACTTTATCGGGCTCAGCTTGCCATTGAAGCTTCATAATCGCGGATCATACCGTAAAGCTCATCTTTCAGGCTTAGCCGCTTTTTCTTCTGCTCTTCCAGATACTCATCAGAGGTGGTCTCCACACCCTGTTCAATACGATGCACCTCATGATCAATGTCGTGATAAGTTTCAAACAGCTTCGCGAAATGCTGATCCGTCATTTTCAGTTTATGAATGGCGTCTTTAGACTCTGGCAGTTCGCGTAGAAGATCGTGTTTTTCGAGTGGCATTCGTCAGTGCTCCTGAGGTGTGTAGGCTTACCAATCAATTTTAGTTTAGGCCGTTTCACATTGACATGCTTGATCCTCGTCAATGTCTCCGGAATTCTGCGGGGTTGGCTCAAATAGAGCGGCGAAAAGGGGGCATTCGCCCCCCCCCCTTCATTGCTTCTCTGATGCCCGGCGACACTTAGTTTTGCCGGCTCTCAATCTGTCCGTCATTATCCGAGATGACAATCTCTACACGGCGGTTCTGTTGCCGACCAGCGGAGGTGTCATTGCTGGCCACTGGATATTGCTCTCCGTAGCCTCTGGTTTCTATACGACGGCGCTCAATGCCCTGAGAGATGAGTTCATCCCGGACCGCCTCGGCCCGGCGCTCAGACAATTTCTGGTTGTATGACTCATCGCCTGTGCTATCGGTATAACCTTCGACGCTGACTCTACGTTCTTCATACTCCCGCATGAATTGGGCGAGGCGACCGATGGTTTGTTCCCCTGATGATTTCAGGTCGGCTTTATTAAGGTCGAACAGGACATCACCCAAAGTCAGAACCATGCCGCGATCGGTGCGTTCTGCTTGCAACTCTTCCATTCTTTTTCGCAGCATTTCGGCTTCCCTGCGGGCCTGCTCTGCTTCACTGGAACGTTGATCAAGCATTAATTCACGCCGGCGCTCTTCAGCCGAGTTTATTTCTTCCTGCAAGCGTGCGCGCTCTCCCTGCTCGCTGGCGATCTGTGCATGGCGATTGGCGAGATAAGCCGCATGTTCTATAAGGACCGTGTCCTTACCTTCTTCCAGCAAAGACTCCGCGCGGTTCAGTTCATCTCTCGCACTTCTTAGCTGGCGATCGCCACTGCGCGCGACATCCGGGTCGTCTTTGATTTTGGTGTAAGAAGCGCGCGCTTCATCGACCATCGCGTTTTCCACTGGGGTTGAAGAGCAGCCGGCGACCAGCACTGACAAGCCCACAGCCACGCCCAGTGTTATGTTGCGTTTGTTCATAACAGTCTCCTTTCCAGATATGGCGATTACTGGTCTTGATTGATTTGGTTGCGCATTGACTCAATGTTCTGGTTGATCTCCTCAACAGCCTGGCGTGCTTTTGCGGTATCAGCGCGCGCGCCCGCCAGCTGAGCATCGACGGAAGCCTGTTCCAGAAGACGTTCGGCCTCGGTGTATTGCTCTTGTTCAATCAGGTTCTTCGCGTCGGCGACCTTATTCTGCGCGTTGTTGAGCAGTACCGGTTCAAACTTCCGGGCATCTGCAGCAACGGCCTGCTGAAGAGAGCTCTCCGCAGACTGAAGGTCTGAATCCGGCCGTTCGCCAGAGCTGGCGCAACCACCGATGGTAAGAGCAACGCCAGTAATACCAGCGGTGTATAAAATCGACTTGAATTTGCTCATGCACGATCTCCTTTCAGCAATATGTAAGCTATGCAGGAACGTGTTTTACGCACGAAATCATCCTGCCGTCGGGGGTTGACGGACTTTTGTCGACGGCGAGATGTGCCGTAAAACGACGGAGTTCCATGCTCACCACACCTTAACTCTAGCAGGCAGCAGGTAATAGACCATGACTGATTCGCAACAAATCCGGAGAGGAAAGCCGCTGATTGCAAGGCATGATTGAGTGTATTACGGATAACTTACTGAAATGAATGGATTAACCTGAACGACAGGGCAGTGAACAAGCTGTCATGGAGAGTCGGGTTTAAATAAAGCAGGAATGTGTGAGTTGCCGGGAGTAGGTGACGAGATATTTTCGAGTAATGGTGGGCCCACCTGGACTCGAACCAGGGACCAAAGGATTATGAGTCCTCTGCTCTAACCAACTGAGCTATAGGCCCTTTCAGCGAACGCTGTCAGGAAAGTGTTTCCTCTCAGGGAAACAAAGCGGGCGCCATTATACCGGGGAGGTGCGGCGCCCGCTACTGTTGTGAAGCTTATCCGTTGCCTTGATCGTCAATAAATCCGCGCAAATGGTCGGAGCGGGACGGGTGGCGCAGTTTGCGCAGTGCCTTGGCTTCGATCTGACGGATGCGCTCACGGGTTACGTCGAACTGCTTTCCGACTTCTTCCAGTGTGTGATCGGTATTCATTTCGATGCCAAAACGCATGCGCAATACTTTGGACTCACGGGCAGTGAGGCCTGCAAGTACAGAGCGAGTGGCTTCACGCAGGCCTTCAGCGGTTGCGGAGTCCACCGGCGAGAGCGCCTGTATGTCTTCAATGAAGTCACCCAGGTGGCTGTCTTCATCATCACCGATCGGCGTCTCCATGGAGATTGGCTCTTTGGCAATCTTCAGTACCTTGCGAATCTTGTCTTCCGGCATTTCCATGCGCTCTCCCAGCTCCTCCGGAGTGGGCTCGCGGCCCATTTCCTGGAGCATCTGGCGGGAAATACGATTGAGCTTGTTAATGGTCTCAATCATATGCACCGGGATACGGATGGTGCGCGCCTGATCCGCAATGGAGCGGGTGATGGCCTGACGAATCCACCAGGTGGCATAAGTAGAGAACTTGTAGCCACGGCGGTACTCAAACTTGTCGACAGCCTTCATAAGGCCGATGTTGCCTTCCTGAATCAGGTCGAGGAACTGAAGGCCGCGGTTGGTATATTTTTTCGCGATAGAGATAACCAGTCGCAGGTTGGCCTCAACCATTTCTTTCTTGGCGCGACGGGCTCTTGCTTCCCCGATGGATACCCGACGGTTGATTTCCTTGATGTCGACAACATCAAGATCGACTTCGGTCTGCACATTCTGTATGCGCTTCTGAAGCCGGATAATTTCATCAATGCGCTCGCCCATAGCCGCAGCGTAAGGCTTCTTGCTCTTGATGATCTTGTCAGCCCAGTCCTGATTTGCTTCGTTGCCGGGGAAGGATTTGATGAAATCCTTGCGTGGCATTTTGCAGTCACGAACACAGATCTGCAGTATCGCACGCTCATTCTGACGCACCAGGTCGTTGGTGGAGCGAACTACGTTTACCAGCTCATCAAATGCCTTGTTACCCAGCTTGAATGGAGCGAAGACCTGGCCCAGTTCATTAAGGGCTGCCTGGGTTTTTTTGTCAGCTCGACCGTGTTTGGCAAGTAGCGCTTCAGCCTCGATCAACTTCTCCCTGAGAAGCTCAAAACGGAGGCGAGTCTCTTCGGGATCTGGTCCGCTCTCGGTTTCTTCTTCTTCGCCATCGTCGGAATCATCGTCTTCAGATTCGGAGTCAGAGACTTCGTCTTTTGCGGGTTCTTCCGGCATGAATGGCTCAGCGCCATCCGGATCAAGAAAGCCAGTCACGATATCGCTGATACGGCCTTCATTCTCTATGATGCGATCATAGGCCTGGATGACAGTTCCTACGGTGCCGGGGAAGTGAGATACCGCTGCCATGACATCGCGGATGCCTTCTTCAATGCGTTTGGCGATGACAATTTCGCCTTCGCGGGTCAGCAGTTCCACCGTGCCCATTTCACGCATGTACATGCGCACGGGATCGGTGGTACGACCGGCGTCCGATTCCACGGCGGCGAGAGCAGCAGCGGCTTCAGCGGCAGCGGCTTCGTCGGCAGTGGAGTCACCGTCTGTCATCAGCAGAGTATCGGCGTCCGGTGCCACTTCAGACACCTGAATGCCCATGTCGTTGATCATGCGAATGATGTCTTCGACCTGATCCGGATCGGCAATGTCTTCCGGGAGGTGGTCGTTCACCTCGGCGTAAGTCAGGTAGCCTTGTTCCTTGCCTCGTGCGA